>NZ_CP092487.1:2830000-3430000 GCF_022429565.1 Lutibacter sp. A64 | reverse complement strand
CTAAAGAAATTGTTTTAACTCATTTTCCTGAACCAAAAATCCTTTCTGTTGAAACCGATGTAAAATATTACGATAAAAAAGATGGTATTTTTAACAAATTTGAAGCTTCAGATTTAACCGATCTTCAAAAAGAAGCAAAACAATTTATTGTAGCTAAAATTCCTGAAACAGGATTGTTAAATTCAGCAAAAAAAGAAGCTTTAGATACCATTTTAATGATTGAAAAAATGCTAGAAACTTCTGGTTGGAAATTAAATTATTCTCAATTAATATTACCAAACGGAGAACTTAAAGAACTAAGTAAGTAATTTATGAATATAGAGCAATTTAGAACTTACTGCTTATCTAAAAAACATGTTACCGAAAGTTTTCCTTTTGATGATGCAACCTTGGTTTTTAAAGTAGCTAATAAATTATTTGCACTAACCAATTTAAACAAACAACCTACAACAGTAAATTTAAAATGCAACCCTGAAAGAGCTATACAGCTACGCGAAGAATATTCAGAAATTATTGCAGGCTATCATATGAGCAAAAAACATTGGAACACTGTAACTATAACTAGTAATTTATCCAACAAATTAATTGAAGAATTAATAGACCACTCATACAACTTAGTTGTAAACGGGCTTACAAAAAAGCTTCAAAAAGAATTAGGTTTTCTTTAATAATTATGTTTTTTTCTGTATTCTGAAGGTGTTACACCTTTTATAAATTTAAACTTTCTATTAAAATTTGCCAAATTATTAAAACCAGATTTGTAAGAAATCTCAGTAATACTTAAATCGTTTTTCTTAGCTAATAATTTACAAGCATTTCCTATTCTAATATCAATTAAAAAATTTACAAATGTTTTTGTTGTTCGTTGTTTAAAATACCTACAAAATGCATTAGGAGTCATATTTGCAATATTTGCAACATCGTGCAAGCTTATTTCCTTATGAAAATTATCCATTGTATATTGAAAAATATCGCTCATTCGTTTTCCTTCATTTCCCGCATATTTTTTTAAATTTATTAACGAAGATAATTTGCGTTTTTTTGCACCAGAAATTAAACGTAAAACTTCTAAAAAATTTATAAATTGTTGGTATTTTGAATACGACTTAATCTTGGAAAAAATTGATGTAATCTCTTTTTTATTTGACAGAACCGAATATCCTAAAACCGCACTATCAAAAAAACCTGTAAAACTCTCAAACTCTGGTAAATCAAAAAAAACTTCTCCAAAACAATTTTTGGCAAAAAATAGGGTTACCATTTCAGTTTCTTCTTCAAAAGCAACATCACGTTTAAAAACATGAGGTAAATTTTCACCTAAAACAAAAATATCATTTTTCTTAAAACTACCTACACAGTCACCAATTACAAAAGTGCCTTCTCCTGCAAGAACTAAACTAATTTGAATTTCTTTATGTTGGTGTAATTTTTCGTAAAAGTTTTCACCTTTGTAATGCTCCGCATACATTGTAACATTTTTAGGTTTTGGAATAGTAAAAGGTAAAACTTTCATGTGTTATATTATTTTGCTTTAACAAGAAGAAGTTGTTTGCTATTAATCATTATTATTGATTTATAATTTTTCATATGTCTGTTTTACTAAACAAAAATACACACCAATATTAATCTATTTTTTTTAATAAATAACAATCTTAGGGTAAAATAATATTATTAACTACTAGAAAGAGGTTTTTACTATAGTAATTTTAAGAAAACACTAGATTGTATACGTAATTACTATCATACTAATTACAATAAATAAGAGCAACAGCAGCCTAAACATATTGCTGCACTAAAGTAATTAATGAATTTGCATCTTGATCACCGGATTGTCTCCATTTCATTTCTCCATCTTTATAAATAATAAAGGTTGGATTTCCTTTGATTCTTAATGCATTTGCTAATATTTCATTTTTTTCAATATCAATTTTTATCACCTTAGCTTTATCTCCAAGCGCAGCGGCAACATCTCTTAATACAGAATGCAAATTATCAGAGTCGTCTTCCCATTCCGCATAAAAATCGATTAAAACAGGAATCTCAGAACTTATTAATTCTCCAAATTTTGTCATAATTTATTATATTTTTATAGACTATAGCTGCAAAAAAAACAGGCTGTACATATACAAATGTACTATTTTAAATTAAAAAAATAGATAGTTACTTCTTTTTCAGTGTAATTACTGTAATTTCTGGCCAAATACCTATTCTACCAGGAAATGCTAAAAATCCAAATCCTCTATTTACATTTATATATTTTCCAAGCTCTTTATACATACCAGCCCAATGTTTATAAACATATTTAATTGGGCTCCATTTTACACCTGGGATTTCAATTCCAAATTGCATTCCGTGAGTATGTCCACTTAACGTTAAATGGTAATTTTTTTCATGTGTTTTTACCTCATGTTCCCAATGCGAAGGATCATGACTCATTAATATTTTAAAATCTTCTTTATTGATTTTTGATGATGCCAAATTTAAATCACCGGCTTTTTTAAAGCGTGTTCCCCAATTTTCAACACCAATTAACGCAATTTTATCGTTTTCTTTCTCTAAATAAACACTATCATTCAACAATAAATTAAATCCAATTTTAGGGTGAATATCTTTTATGGCCTGAAAATTTTGTTCTTTTTCTTCAGCAGAATTCCAACGAACATACTCACCATAATCGTGATTTCCTAAAACAGAATATTTGCCATCTTTAGCTTTTATTTTTTTGAAATATGGAATCCAAGGATTCATTTCATCAGCAATATTATTTACAATATCTCCTGTAAATAAAATAACATCCGATTCTTGTTCATTAATTAAATCTATTGCATAGGCAATTTTCTCTTCATTATCAAAACTTCCACTATGTATATCTGAAAGGTGCGTTAACTTAAAACCATCAAAAGCACTTGGTAAATCATCAAAAAACAAGGTGTGCTTTATAACTTTAAAATTGTATTTTCCCTTTACCATTCCGTACAAAATCGACGAAAAAGGAATTGCAGCCAAACCCAAAGCTACTTTACTAACAAAAACTCTTCTGTCTGGAAAATAACCTGCTGTAGTTGAAAAATAATTAAAAACAGATTTAAAAATTCTAAAAATATCTTCACTAAACAATACAATAAGTGCTATAATTTTTGGTGCTATTGTAAGAATTAGCAATCCAAATGAAAGCATTACCTGCTGATTTAATCCTTTAGATGCTTCAATAGAATTAACACTATAAATAACATTTACAATTACAGCAATTGATATTAACCAATATAATACAAATACAATTTTATGTTTAGTTATTGTTTTAACGCTTTGAAACGCATAAAGATCTATAAAAAATACAATTACTATAAAAAAAAGCCATCTAACCATAAAAACAAATCTACTTTATTTTATGATTTTTACAGCGTTCAATTTTAAAATTAAGATGCAATTAACATTTATTTACCTTATTATTAAGTTTAAAGATACCGCTAGTAAATCTCCGCTACCACTGTAACGTTCGGCCCAAACCTCTATATAATCATTAGGTGCTAATTCAACTGTACCAACTATCGGTAAAGCTCCAACATCATTATTTTCACCAACCTCTCTATATACCTTAGTCTCTTCAATAATAGTATTATTTTTGCTCATATAAAATATAAATATGGTATTATTATTATCTCCTTGAAAAGACAGACTTGCTGAAAGACTAAAATATCTTGTTTTACTTCCTTTATAAGTTATTCTATTATTTATTGGTGAACTAAATCTAAATAAATTAGTTGACGTTGTATTGCCTGCTATTTTTATTCTACTAGATGTTCCTGTACCAGAAAATGTTGTATTTGCCCCAGACCCAACAGCATAATCCAAATTAATATTTCCTGTAGCATTACCATCAGTTTCAACAGGAATACCAGGACAATCTACATCCCAATCATTTGTAAAATTATACCCAGAATAGCTTCCTGAAGTATACGACTTAATAAGATCTCCTGACCCAGTAAAACTGACTTCAGACAAGGATGCTGAAACAGAAATTGAAGGGTTAGCACTTACATCTACCCCTATTTCTCCAGAGTCTGCAACCACTCTTCCATTAGCTATTTGCAAATTACCAAACGTTCCTGAAAGTTTTAAAAAGGTTCCTTTATTACCACCTGTCCAAAATATTTTATCCATAAAAAAAGAAGTAATATCAGAAATATCAAACCCGTTATCTGTATCTGTTACTTGTAAAACTTCAAAAAACACAGAGAATAAATCACTAATAGTTCCTAAAGAAGAAGCATTTTTTATAAGAACACTATACCCTGCTACACTACCAGTTCCAGCCCCACCTGAAATATTAAAAACTGGATTATCACCACCTTCAATTACAAGGTCTTTAAATCTCCCACCTTTTGTACCCGTAAAAAAAGTTGATCCTGATGCATTTTCAAGGATATCTTCTCCAGTATCTCTTCCTATAATATTAGCACCATTTAATTCAACAGGATAATCAAACGTTATTTTACCGTTAATTTCATAAGTATAACTGTCGGATAATACATATTTAGAACCGCTTAATTCATCTGCTAGATCCGAAATATCCTTTACAAGTTTATAATTATCTCTTTGTATAGCACCTTCTAGTTTTACCCAAACACTACCATTGTAATAATAAAAAGCATCCTCTTCATTATCAAAAACCAATAATCCTTCTATTGGTGATAAAATTGCAAGCCGTTGAGCTGATGTCATTCTAGGTGTTAAAACACCTTGTGTTGTTGATGTCATATCTAAAACAGAAGATACATGAGGGTTTGTAGTTCCTATTCCTATTTGAGAAAAAATACTCAAATTAACAAATATCAATAGCATAACTATTAATAAATCTTTTTTCAATTTCATAAGTCTTTATTTAGTTAGTTTTAGTTTAGGGTTTTTATAGGGTTGATTCTATTTTCAATTTTTTAAGCCTCTAAACATATGAAATATAATTTAACTTAAGCCATATTTATTTTTTAATTTTAAAAATTAACACTCTTAACAATTTGACCTATAATCAATTACAATATTGCTTATTAAAATTGTTTTCATATATTTGAAATCTTAGAATTAATTATTATTTAATTTCAACCCCAATAAATATGAAACCCCTAATAAAAAAAGTGTGCTTCTTTACCTTTTTTTTAATTACTTCTTTGTTTTATGGACAAGATTTAACTATTGCTGGTACAGAGTCAATTACAATAAAAAATGGTGCTACTTTATATGTAAATGGTCTAGCCTTAACACCTAGTTCAGATTTTACAATTAACGGAGAAAATGCCATAACAAAAACAAGTACAGCCTTATCTGAAGAAAGTATTGAGAGGGTTTTTACCTTTGATTCTTTTGCTTCAGGATTTCAAGGAGAACTTATTTTATTTTATGAAGATACTGAATTAAATAGCCTAACTGAAGCAGATTTAGTACTACAGGTTAAAAACGGTTTAAATATTTGGAACTCTTATACAGGCACTTTAAACACTTCTTTAAACACTTTAACTTTTACATTTGGATCTGCTACCGATTTTTCATCTATAACGGCGAGTTCAACTGGAGCTACATTGGCTATAAAAGATTTTGCAAAACTAAACTTACAAATATATCCTAACCCAGTAATAAACAATGTTTATATAAACACAACACTAGATATTGAAATAAATGTTTATAATGCTATTGGTCAGATGGTTTTAAAAACTCAAGAAAAATTAATAGATATCTCGAGATTAGCAAGAGGCTCCTATTTTTTTGTAATAAAAGATATTTCAACAAATGCTTTTAATTCTTACCAAATTGTAAAAATTTAATTACTAACACTATTATTAAATAAAATCTACATTCAAATTTGTAAAACATCTGAATTAATAAATTGTTAAAATTGATTTTAGTACTTTTACTGCAATTAAAAATTTCAATAAAAAATAGATGTCTGCACAAAAACGCCTTTTCCTTTTAGATGCTTTTGCATTAATATTTCGTGGTTATTATGCACTTATAAAAAATCCTAGAATTAATTCAAAAGGTATGGATACTTCCGCCATTTTAGGATTTACAAACTCTTTATTAGATGTAATTAAACGAGAAAATCCAGATCATTTAGCTGTAGCATTTGATAAAGGAGGATCTAATTCTAGAAATGAAGCGTTTCCTGAATATAAATCTAACAGAAGTGAAACACCTGAAGCTATAAAAATTGCTATTCCTTATATTCATGAAATTTTAAAAGCAATGCACATTCCTATTATTGAAAAAGAGGGATTTGAAGCAGATGATTTAATTGGAACACTTTCAAAACAAGCAGAAAAAGCAGGATTTCAAACCTTTATGGTAACACCCGATAAAGATTTTGCACAGTTGGTTTCTGAAAACATTTTTATGTACAAACCTGCCCGAATGGGAAATGGTATAGAAATTTGGGGTATTCCAGAAGTTCAAAAAAAGTTTGAAGTTGAACGCCCAGAACAAGTAATTGATTATTTAGGAATGATGGGAGATGCTGTTGATAATATTCCGGGACTTCCAGGTGTTGGAGACAAAACAGCTAAAAAATTCTTAAAACAATACGGAAGTATGGAAAATCTTTTGGCAAATACACACGAGCTAAAAGGTAAAATGAAAGAAAAAGTTGAAGCTAATAAAGAACTTGGCTTACTTTCAAAAGAATTAGCAACTATTATTCTAGATTGCCCTGTTACTTTTAACGAAAAAGATTTTGAATTAAACCATCCTGATTTTGAAAAAACAAATGAGATTTTTAAAGAATTAGAATTTAGAAGAATTGCAGAAAGTCTAAATAAAATATTTAAAGTTCCAGCTACAGAAACAACAAGTGGAATAAACAATTCTAATACAAAACAAGCTAATAAATCACCAGAAGAAGCTAACCAACAATTCGATTTATTTGCTACTGCAGCAGCTAATAATACAGAAGAAACAGGAATTACAGGTTATAAAAATTACGAAAATACAGATCACCTTTATCAACATATAAACACACCGCTTTCTAGAAAATTATTACTTCAAAAATTATTGCAACAAAAATCTGTAAGTTTTCATATTGAAACCATTGGATTTAATGCTTTTGAAGCTGAAATAGTTGGAATATCTTTCTCTTATGAAAACGGAAAAGGATATTTTGTTACAGTTGAAAATAAAGAAAATACAAAAACAATTTTAGAAGAATTTATTCCTTTTTTCGAAAATGAAACTATTGAAAAAATTGGCCACGAATTAAAATTCACCATAAAAGTACTTAATACCTTTAACATTCAACTTAAAGGAAATTTATTCGACACTCAATTAGCCCATTATTTATTACACCCAGATATGCGTCATGATATGAATGTGCTTTCTGAAACTTATTTAAATTACCAACCTATAAATAATACTGATTTAATTGGGAGAAAAGGTAAGAACCAACTTTCAATTAAAGCTATAGACATTGCTAAATTAACCGAATATACGGTTGAAAAGGCGGCTATTATTTTTCAACTTAAAGAGATCTTTCAAAAAGATTTAGAAAAATTTAAGTTAACAAAACTCTACAATAAAATTGAAATGCCTGTACTAAGAGTTTTAGCTTCAATGGAGTTAGAAGGCATTAAATTAGATGACGTGTTTTTAAATTCATTAGCAGAAAAATTAACAAACGACATTCAAAAACTTGAAGATGCTATTTACAAAGAAGCTGGCGTAAGTTTTAATTTAGCTTCACCAAAACAGTTAGGCGATGTACTATTTGACCATTTAAAATTACTAGATAAACCTAAAAAAACAAAAACCGGTCAATATGCTACTGGTGAAGAGATTTTATCAAAATTAGCACCTAAACATCAAATTGTTCAAGAAATATTAGAATGGAGAGGTTTGGTAAAACTAAAAAACACCTATATAGATGCTTTACCAAAAGAAGTAAATCCAGTAACAAATAGAATCCACACAACTTACAGTCAAGCTGTTGCAGCAACTGGAAGGTTAAGCTCTAACAATCCAAATCTTCAAAATATTCCAATTAGAACAGAAAGAGGTAGAGAAGTTAGAAAAGCATTTATACCCAGAGATAAAAATTACACATTGGTTGCCGCCGATTATTCTCAAATTGAATTACGCATAATTGCAGCATTAAGTAAAGATGAAAGTATGATTGCATCTTTTAATAAAGGAGAAGATATTCACGCTGCCACAGCTGCAAAAGTTTTTAATGTACCATTGGCTGAAGTTACCCGCTCACAACGTGGAGATGCAAAAGCCGTAAACTTTGGTATTATTTACGGTCAAGGTGCATTTACACTAGCGCAACAATTAAATAAATCTAGAACCGAAGCAAAAGAATTAATAGATAATTATTATAAAAATTTCCCAAAACTAAAGCAATACATAGCACATCAAGTAGATTTTGCCCGTGATAATGGTTATGTAGAAACTATATTAGCACGCCGTAGGTATTTAAAAAACATCAACTCACAAAATGCCATTGTGCGTTCTGGTGACGAAAGAAATGCTGTAAATGCTCCAATTCAAGGAAGTGCTGCTGACATTATTAAAATTGCTATGATTCAAATCCATACATTTTTAACAGAAGGAAATTACAAAACTAAAATGTTACTACAAGTGCATGATGAATTGGTTTTTGATATGCATAATGATGAAGCCGAACTTTTAAAACCAATAATTAAACAAAAAATGGAAAGTGCATTTAAACTTTCTGTACCATTGATTGTAGATTTAGGTGAAGGACAAAATTGGTTGGAGGCGCATTAATATTTTTAAAAATTAATAATTATTTCATTAGAAATGTATATAGCTATTTAATAATATATAACTAAATAGCTATTAATTTACAATTTCTAACTTTCAACTTTTACATAGTAAAACATTCTACATCTAAGCTTTTAAATGTGAATGAATTACACCATTCAACTAAGAAATCTTTAAAGTTTTAAACTTTAGACTTTTTACCGCTTGTTATATAAATAATAGTTTGTACATTTGCACTCCCTTTTTAGGGACAAAAAATAAATGTTTAACAATAACAAAGAATTTAATTGTGAGTAAATTAAGTTACAAAACAGTATCAGCTAACAAAAATACAGCTACTAAAGAGTGGGTATTAGTTGATGCAGACGGGCAAACGTTGGGTCGTCTAGCTTCTAAAATAGCAATGCTAATTAGAGGTAAATACAAACCAAATTACACTCCTCACGTAGATTGTGGAGACAATGTAGTGGTAATCAACGCGGAAAAAATTAATTTAACTGGTAAAAAGTGGAGTGACAAATCTTACATTCGTCACACAGGTTATCCAGGTGGACAAAGATCATTAACTGCAACAGAAATGTTTGAAAAAGACCCTTGTCGTCTTGTAGAAAAAGCAGTAAAAGGTATGTTACCTAAAAACAAATTAGGTAGTACATTGTACAGTAATTTATATGTTTATGCTGGAACTGATCACGATCAAACTGCACAAACACCTAAAACTATTAACCTTAACGATCTTAAATAATGGATACAATTCACAAAATAGGTAGAAGAAAAACAGCTGTTGCACGTGTATATGTTTCTGAAGGAAAAGGAAATATTACGGTTAACAAAAAAGATTATAAAGAGTATTTTACTACTCCTCACTTACAATACAAAATCTTACAAGCTTTAAACTTAACAGATAATGCAGAAGCATTTGATATTAAAGTTAATGTTTTTGGAGGTGGAATTACTGGACAAGCAGAAGCTATTCGTTTAGCAATTTCTAGAGTTTTAGTTGAGTTAGACCCAGAAAACAGAGCAATTCTTAAACCAGAAGGATTACTTACAAGAGACCCAAGAATGGTTGAACGTAAAAAATTCGGTCAAAAGAAAGCAAGAAAAAAATTCCAATTCTCAAAACGTTAATCGTTTTATACAAGTATTGGTACACCAATTTTTTTGGTGGTTCATTGAAATTAAAAACAAAGTTGTCGTTGATCAGTCAATGACTGTAAAAAGTTTAGCATCCAAATAGGGAAGATCGAGTATTCGCTACTTCCCTATTGCTAACTCAACGGAACGTAAACTAAATACAAATGGCAAATATTGAAATTAAAGATTTATTAGACGCAGGTGTACATTTCGGTCACCTAACAAGAAAATGGGATCCAAACATGGCTCCTTACATTTACGGAGAACGTAACGGTGTACATATTATTGACCTTTACAAAACCGCAGCAAAAATCGAAGAAGCTTCTGAAGCTTTAAAGAAAATTGCATCTTCAGGTAGAAAAATCCTTTTTGTAGCTACAAAAAAACAAGCAAAAGAAATTATTGCAGACAAATCTAAAAGTGTTAACATGCCTTACATCACAGAAAGATGGCCAGGTGGAATGCTAACTAACTTTGTTACTATTAGAAAAGCTGTTAAAAAAATGGCGACTATTGATAGAATGAAACAAGATGGATCTTTTGCAGCACTTTCTAAAAGAGAACAATTACAAATTAACCGTCAACGTGAAAAACTAGAAAAAAACTTAGGTTCTATTACAGATATGACACGTTTACCAGGTGCAATTTTTGTAGTTGATGTAAAAAAAGAACACATTGCAGTTGCTGAAGCTAAAAAATTAAACATTCCAATCTTTGCAATGATTGATACAAACTCTGACCCAAGAGGAATTGATTATGTTGTACCTGCTAATGATGATGCTTCAAAATCTATTGAAAAAGTTTTAGGACATGTTGTTGATGCAGTTGCTGAAGGATTATCAGAAAGAAAAGCTGGTAAAGAAAAGGTTGCTGAAGCAAAAGCTGAAACTAAAAAAGAAGTAAAAAAATAATTAAAGTAAAATAGTTGAATGCCTAAATTCAACAAAAAACAATAATAAAATGGCGAAAATTACAGCCCAAGAAGTAAATAAATTAAGACAATCTACAGGCGCAGGTATGATGGATTGTAAAAATGCACTTGTTGAAGCAGAAGGAGATTTTGACAAAGCAGTTGATATTTTACGTAAAAAAGGTCAAAAAGTTGCAGCAAAAAGAGCAGACAGAGATTCTTCTGAAGGTGCTGCTATTGCATACGTAAATGATGACAATACACAAGGTGCTATTATTTCTCTTAATTGTGAAACTGATTTTGTTGCTAAAAACGATGCTTTTGTTGCTTTAGCTACAGAATTAGCTAAAGTTGCAGTAAATTGTGACTCTAAAGAAGCTTTTTTAGCTGCTGATTTTGGAGGAATGACTGTTGCTGAAAAATTAATTGAGCAAACTGGAGTAATTGGTGAAAAATTAGAAATTGGTGGATTTGAAAAAGTATCAGGTCCTTATGTTGGTTCTTATATTCACGTTGGTAATAAAATTGCTAGTTTAACGGTTTTATCTGCTAATATTGAAGGTTCAGATGTTGTTGCTAAAGATGTATCTATGCAAGTAGCTGCAATGGGAGCTACTACATTATCTTACAAAGATTTCGATCCTGCTTATGTTGCTTCTGAAACTGAAGCTAGAATTGCAGCAATTGAAAAAGATAATATTGAACTTGCTAGATTAGGTAAAACACTTAAAAATGTTCCTACTTTTATTTCTAGATCTCAATTAACTGATGAAGTTATTGAACAAACTAAATTAAAATTAAAAGAAGAATTAAAAGCTGAAGGTAAACCAGAAGCTATTTGGGATAGAATTCTTCCTGGAAAATTAGAACGTTTTATTTCTGATAATACTACATTAGATCACGAACAATGTCTTCTTGATCAAAATTTTATTAAAGATGAAAAAATTACTGTTGCTGAATATGTAAAATCTATTGGAGATATTACAGTAACTGATTTTAAAAGAGTTTCTTTAGTATAATATACTATTAAATTTCAATAAAAAAAACCTCGCTAAATACGAGGTTTTTTTTATGCCTTTTTAAAAATGATGCTATTATTAAATTTTTATAAATACCTTCCTTCTATACAATACATAAGTTAAAAACCAAAAGAACACTATATGTGCTATAGCAAATAATAATGATCCATTCATAGCTCCAGCAATTGGCACAAACACATGCTTATATAAATAACTATAACCTGTAAGTCCTTCTCCATTTGGCCCTGTTATTTTTACTAAATAAATTATTGTTTTTACATAAACACCTGAGAACATAAAAATAAATAATGGATTTGTTCCAAAATGAATAAATGGTGTAGACCATTTATTAAAGCCTTTCACATCAATTATCCATAACAATAAACCTAAAAACAATAAAGCCAAACCACCAGCATAAAGTACATAAGTACTAGTCCATAACGATTTATTTATTGGAAAAATAGTACCCCAAGCTAAACCTACAACTACTAAAATAAGTCCGTATATTACAAACTTTTTAATAGTTTCCATTGTACTACTAGAAATTTCAATAATATTTCCGGAAAAATAACCTAATAAAACTGTTGCTATTGATGGCAATGAAGACAATAAACCTTCGGGATCAAAAGTAAAACCTAATCCTTTATACATATGATTTTCTCCCAAAATTGCTAAGTCAACTAATTGCACTAAATTTTCTGTTGGAGCGTAAGGATCTATTGGATTTCCAAAGTATAAAAGAGCCCAATAACCCAATAAAATAGACACAAAAATATATTTTAAAACTTTTACATTAAACTGTAAACACAACAAAGCCGTTAATCCATATGCTATTGCAATCCTTTGTAAGACTCCTAAAAAACGTACATTTTCAAAATTAAACTTTGGAAATAAATTTAAAAATAGGCCTAATAAAAAAATAATTAAAGTCCGCTTTATTACTTTTTTAAAACTAGCCTTAGTAATGCCTTTTTCAAACTTTTTAAAAGAATAAAACATAGAAACCCCTACAATAAAAAGAAAAAAAGGAAACACTAAATCTGTAGGCGTACACCCATGCCATTTGGCATGTAATAATGGTGGATAAACGTAACTCCAACTACCGGGAGTATTTACCATAATCATTAAAGCAATAGTTAAACCTCTTAAAACATCTAAAGCAATTAATCTTTGGGATACAGCCATACTCTTTTTTTAAAATTTATAATTATTAAAATAACTAAAATTAAAAACCAAGAAATACATCCTTAATTTTCAAATATAATTACCATCATAAATTTAATAAAATTGTTCTAGAAAAGCCTGTTTTTAAGTTTCATTTTTTTAGAAAACTTAAAAGTGATTAAACAAAAAAATTATAAAAAAACACAAACCAAACCTTTAATTAAAATTTTAAATTAACCTAAAAATGCAAAACTGTATTAAATATTCCATCAATTCATGCCAAACATTCCATTTATACTTCTAAAGTATTTATTATATTTGCATAACTTTCAAAGAAATTATGACTTATAAAAGAATTCTATTAAAATTAAGTGGTGAAGCGCTTATGGGCGACCAACAACACGGAATAGACCCAAAAAGATTAGCAGAATATGCTCAAGAAATAAAAAATATTGTAGATAAAGGTATTGAAGTTGCCATAGTTATTGGTGGTGGAAATATTTTTAGAGGTGTTGCCGGAGCAAGTAATGGTATAGATAGAGTTCAAGGAGATTATATGGGTATGTTAGCCACTGCCATAAATGGGTTAGCATTACAAAGTGCTATTGAAACTGCTGGTATAAAAACTAGGTTGCTTACCGCTATAAAAATGGAGCAAGTTGCAGAACCTTTTATTAAAAGAAGAGCAGTACGTCATTTAGAAAAAGGAAGAGTAGTTATTTTTGGTTGTGGAACTGGAAATCCGTATTTTACAACTGATACTGCCGCTGTTTTAAGAGCAATAGAAATAGGTGCAGAAGTTATTTTAAAAGGAACTCGTGTAGATGGTATTTACAATAAGGATCCTGAAAAAAATGATAACGCCATTAAGTTCGATTCCATTTCTTATAAAGAGGTGATGAATAAAGGTTTAAAAGTTATGGATATGACTGCCTTTGCTTTAAGTCAAGAAAATAATTTACCAATTATTGTTTTTGATATGAATACAAAAGGAAACCTAGAAAAAGTAATTTCAGGAGAAAGTATTGGAACAAAAGTTGATAATTAGTTAGAAATTAAAATTTTTTAATTATGAATGAAGAATTAGACTTTATTATAGATAGTACAAAAGAAGCAATGCAAGAAGCAATTGTGCATTTAGAAAAAGAATTCAGAAACATTAGAGCAGGTAAAGCTAGCCCTACAATGTTAGCCAGCGTAACCGTAGATTATTATGGTTCTCAAACACCTTTAGCACAAGTTGCTAATGTTGGTACAATGGATGCACATACAATTACTGTACAACCTTGGGAGAAAAACATGCTACACGAAATTGAAAAAGCCATTATGAATTCTAATTTAGGTTTTAACCCTATGAATAATGGTGAAGTTGTTATTATTAACGTGCCTGTTTTAACCGAAGAACGACGTAGAAACTTATCTAAACATGCAAAAGCAACAGCCGAAAACGCTAAAGTAAGCATTAGAAACGACCGAAGAGAAGCAATGCAAGAAATTAAAAAAATTGATGCTTCTGAAGATATGAAATCTATTGTTGAAGAAAACATTCAAGCTTTAACTGATAAATTTAGTGAAGAAGTTGACAATCTTTATAAAATAAAAGATGCTGAAATTATGAAGGTGTAATTTCACCCTTTCTAATTAATTCATTCTAAAAGCAAAAAGGCTATCTAAAATGTATATATCCTAATTGCGAAACTTGAAATAATCTATATTTATCATATTTAAAAAAAGATTATTTCTTATAATTCGTATTTAGTGAATTCTATAACATAATAGATAGCCTTTTTTATTCATATATTTTTATTTTCTAAGCACTAAAAATATTTTAATGAAAAAGGTACTAACTTTATTAGCATGCATCCTTCCTCTTTTAGTGGTTTCTCAAAACCAAATTAGTGGAATTATAACAGATAGTAAAACGGATAAGCCCTTACCTTTTGCATCTATAATAACAAATACTGGCTTTGGCGTTTTAACAGATGTTGATGGAACTTTTTCTATAGAAACAAAAAACAGCTTTAATTTTATTAAAATTTCATACATAGGTTATTCAACTATAGAAATTCCTATAAAAAACAACACTCCTTTTCTTTCCATAAAATTAACAAGTTCTGTTGAAAGCTTAAACGAAATTTTAATTACCGCTAAAGAAAATCCTGCTTTAGAAATTATTAAAAACACCATTAAAAACAAACCTAAAAACAATATAGAAAAAGCATTAAACACCTTTAAGTTTAATACTTATAATAAAATTTTGGTAACTGCTAACCCAGATTCTATTAATGGAAAAATTGATTCTATTTATAAACTAAAAAAAGATGGAGAAAAGCAATTTATATCTATAGATTCTTCAAACTATAAATTTAAAAAAGATCTAATAAAACAACATTTATTTATTTCTGAAAAAATCTCTGAATTTAAATTTGAAAAAGGTAAAAAACAAAAAGAAGTTGTTCTAGCCTTTAGAATGGCCGGATTAAAACAACCTATATACGAATTGTTAGCTGTTACATTTCAAGACCTTTCTTTTTATCATGAGTTTTACACATTAGCCGGTACAAAATATACAAACCCCATTGCCAATAATGCCTTAAAAAAATACAACTACAAAATTTTAGACACCATAGATAACGGACACGGAAGTTCAATTTTAATTTATTATAAACCTAAAAAAGAAACAGGAAATTTAGGTATAGAAGGTGTTTTATTTATAGACACCAAACAATTTGCAATTACCAAAGCTATTGCAGAATTAAAGGGTTTGGTAAATATTAAAGCAACTCAAAATTTTAGCTACCAAGAAAAACATCAAATTTGGTTTCCTAAAACTATGAATGTAGTACTAAGAAAAGGTAAAAATAAAGAAAGTATCGCATTGTTTGGAGGTGCCATTAAAGTTTCAGAAAGCAAGAAAAACGACTCTCTAATTAAAACAAACACAAAGGAAGAAAGTGATGTTACTTATTTTATTTCCAAATCATCAAATTCAAATATTTATATTAACACGCCTGTGTCTATAAAAAAATCTTCCACTACAATACAATTTAACGATGATGCCCATAAAAAACGAGCTGACTTTTGGAATTTATACAGAACCGATTCACTTACACAACGAGGAAAAAATACATACATTTATTTAGATAGTGTAGCTAAAACTGAAGGTGTTGAAAAAAAAATAAATTTTGCTCGTAATATTTTAAAAGGCTACTTCCCTACTAAATACATTAATCTTAACCTAGGCAAAATATTAAATTTAAATAATTATGAAGGTGTTCGTTTAGGCTTTGGAGGAGAAACAAATACAGATTTTTCATCTATTTTTAAAATAGAAGCGTACATAGCGTATGGTACAAAAGATAAAGACTTTAAATACAGTATTGGAGCATCAACTAGAGTTAATAAAAACAATAATACTTGGATAGGTGGTAGCTATACAAATGATTTAAAAGAAGCTGCTGCGTTAGATTTTATAAAAGAAAACAACTCGTTTTCTCCTGTAAATCCTAGAAACTTAAATATCGATAAGTTTTACAATTATAAAGTGGCAAAAGCTTTTATATCGCACGATATTCAACCAAATTTGGAAGCAAAACTTCAAGTTAGTAGTGGAGATTATTTACCTGTTTTTGAATATCAATTTAACTCTTTAGATAAAAACTTAACAGCATATAAATTAAGTTTAGCAACTTTAGGATTTCAATACAATCCTAAAAACGAATACATGAATTCTCCTGTTGGAAAGCTTAAAATAAAAAATGTTTTTCCTCAATTTACATTTCAATTTACAAAAAGTTTTGAAGATATATTTCAGAGTGATTTCGATTTTACACAAATAAATTTAAGAATTTCACATGAAATAAAACCTCTAAAAAAAGCAACAACAACTATTTTAGCTGAAGGAGGTATTGTATTTGGAGACACACCAATTTCGCACTTATTTAATGCAACACCTAACTATACATTTAAAAGCCCTTGGAGCAAGCGTATTACTTTTGCGGGTAAAAATAGTTTTGAAACTATGGGATATAATGAGTTTATATCAGATAAATTTGCTGCATTGCATGTTAAACATCAATTAAGACCTTTTATTGTTAGTAAAAAATTCAAACCTCAATTAACAGCAGTAACCAGAGTTGCTATTGGAAAAATTAGCAACCCAGAATACCATAATGGACTAATTTTTAAAGGTTTAAACAAAGCTTATTTAGAAAGCGGTTTAGAATTTAATAACTTATTTAAAGGCTTTGGCTTAAGCGGTTTTTATAGATACGGAGTATATAAAAATACCCTTTGGAGCGATAATTTAGCTATAAAATTAACCTATAAATTAAGGATTGGTTTTTAACTATTAGGTAATTAAAAGCTCAACTATTTTATTAACTTTGCAAGAAATTTTTTTTAATGAATTTCTGGGCTCATATTTCTAGACTGATTTTAAAAGGTCGGTATATTATAATTCTTTTAATTGCAATTTGCACCTTCCTTTTGGCTACACAAATGCAGTATATGCGTTTTTCATATACAGAAGCCAACCTTTTACCTGACAACCATCAAGTAAACATAGAATATAATAAATTTTTAGATCTTTTTGGAGAAGAAGGAAATCTAATAATTTTAGCAACTGAAGACCCTTCAATATTTACTCCCGAAAAATTTAAAGCTTGGAATAATTTATCTAAACAACTAGATAGTTTTGCAGAAGTAGATTTTACTGTTGCAATAGGTGATATTCAAAAATTAACAAAGAACAAAACAGAACAAAAGTTTGACCTAGTACCTTTATACACTGAAGCACCTGAAACAGTAGAAGATGTTTTAAAAATAAAAACTGAACTCTTTGAAAACCTTCCTTTTTACGATAATTTTTTATTTAATAAAAAGTCTGAAACTATTAGAACAATTGTCTACCTAAAAAAAGACATTGTAAATACTGCTGTTCGTAAAGATTTTATTTTTGATGCTCTAAATCCCGCAATAGAAACATTTGAAAAAGATTATAATATAGATATCAGAGTATCTGGTATGCCGTACATTCGTACCATGAACGCTCAAAATATTATAGATGAAATAGGTATTTTTGTTGCACTTGCCTTAGGTGTAACCGCACTTATTTTCTTTTTCTTCTTTAGATCTTTTAGAGCAACTTTTATTACTTTAATAGTAGTTAGTATTGGTGTTATTTGGGCTTTTGGTTTTATTGGATTATTTAGGTATGAAATTAGCGTTCTAATGGCATTAATTCCACCATTAATTATTGTAATTGGAGTGCCAAACGCCATATTTTTAATAAATAAATACCAACAAGAAGTAAAAAAACACGGAAATCAAGCTAAATCTTTACAACGTGTAATTTCTAAAGTTGGAAACGCAACTTTAATGACTAATGTTACAACAGCCTCTGGTTTTGCAACATTTATTTTCACAAAAAGTCAGTTATTACGAGAATTTGGTACTATTGCTTCTATTAATATTTTAGCAATTTTTGTTTTAGCATTATTAATTATACCTATTATATACAGTTTTTTACCGTTACCAAAAGAAAAACACCTAAAACATTTAGAACGCAAATGGATTGACACCATTGTTACTTGGATGGAATCTATAGTTAGACACCATAGATTAACAGTATATGCAACAACTGTTATTTTAATTATTGTAAGTATGATAGGTATTTATATGATTAAAATATCTGGAAGTTTAATTGAAGACATGCCTAAAGGCAAACCATTTTTTAAAGATATTGTATTTTTTGAAGAAGAATTTGGAGGTATAATGCCGCTTGAAATTGTAATTGATACTAAGACTGAAAATGGTGTAATGAAACTTAGTACATTACAACGCATGAATAAATTAGATGAAACTATTGATGAAATTCCTCAACTTTCAAAATCTATTTCAGTTTTAAATTTAGTTAAATATTCTAAACAAGCATTTTACAACGGAAAACCACAATTTTACGAATTACCAAACAATCAAGAAAAAAATTGGATACTATCTTATTCTAAAAAAGCAACAACAGATAGCAATTTATTGAACAACTTTGTTGATTCAACTGGACGTTATGCAAGAATAACAACCTTTATGAAAGATATTGGAACTGATAAAATGGAAATAATTGAAGACCGCCTAATTCAAAAAATTGATAAGGAGTTTCCAAAAGAAGATTATAATGTTAGCATGACAGGAGGTGCTTTAGTATTTTTAAAAGGAACCACCTTTTTAATAAATAACCTGGTTATTTCACTTTCATTAGCCATTATATTAATCGCTATTTTTATGGCGTTCTTATTTCGTTCTTTTAGAATGATTGTAATTTCATTAATTCCTAATATATTTCCACTACTTATTACTGCTGGTTTAATGGGCTATTTAGGTGTTCCTATAAAACCATCAACAATTTTAGTTTTTAGTATTGCTTTTGGTATATCTGTAGATGATACTATACACTTTTTAGCAAAATATAGACAAGAATTAATGACTAATAATTGGAAAATTAAACAATCTGTTTACGCAGCTTTAAGAGAAACTGGGGTAAGCATGTTTTATACATCAATAGTCTTATTTTTCGGTTTCTTAGTCTTTACAGTTTCAAGTTTTGGAGGTACTATTGCCTTAGGAGGTTTGGTTTCAATAACACTTTTATTTGCAATGGTCTCTAATTTATTATTACTTCCTTCGTTACTACTTTCTTTAGAGAAAAAAATTGCCAATAAAAAAACCTTTAAAGAACCAACTTTAGATATTCTTACACCAGAAGATCAAAACATAGATAAATAAGCTATTTAGCTTTTAAATACACCTATTTTTAAAATAAATAATTAGTGATTTTATAAAACATTTTTATAAAATCACTTTTACACAATTAGATTTTCCAACTTTCATTAGTTAATGTATCTTTGTAACTCTTAAAATTTTAAACATGAATAAAAGTACTGTAGCTGAACTTTTAAGTTCAAATAATTTTTTACAAGATGTAACCCTTAAGGGTTGGGTTAGAACCTTTAGAGCTAATAGATTTATAGCTTTAAACGATGGTTCAACAATTAACAATATACAATGTGTTGTTGACTTTGAAAAGACTGACGAATCCGTTTTAAAACGTATAACTACAGGCGCTGCAGTTTCTGTAAAAGGTACTTTAACTGAAAGTCAAGGAAAAGGACAATCTATAGAGATTCAAGTTAATGAAATTGAAATATTAGGAGACTCTAATCCAGAAGAATACCCTATTCAACCAAAAAAACATAGCTTCGAATTTTTACGTGAACATGCACATTTAAGAGTAAGAACAAATACATTTAGTGCAGTAATGCGAGTACGATCTGCTTTATCTTTTGCAGTTCATAAATATTTTACTGAAAATGGTTTTTATAATTTTCACGCACCTATAATTACAGGGTCTGATGCTGAAGGAGCTGGTGAAATGTTTAAAGTAACCACATTAGATGTTGAAAACCCACCTAAAACCGAAGCTGGTAAAGTAGATACTTCTAAAGACTTTTTTGGAAAAACAACAAACCTTACCGTTTCTGGTCAATTAGAAGCAGAAACCTATGCAATGGCATTGGGTAAAGTTTATACTTTTGGACCAACTTTTAGAGCAGAAAACTCAAACACTACACGTCACCTATCAGAATTTTGGATGATTGAACCAGAGGTTGCATTTAATAATTTAGATGACAATATGGATTTAGCAGAAGATTTTATTAAATCTGTTATAAATTACGTGTTAGATACTTGTAAAGATGATATTACATTTTTAGATAATAGATTCAACCAAGAAGAAAAAACAAAACCTGCATTACAACGCAGTGAAATGACTTTGCTTGAGAAATTAAACTTTGTGGTTGAAAATAACTTTAAAAGAGTTTCGTATACAGAAGCTTTTGAAATTTTAAGAAATTGCAAACCTAATAAAAAGAAAAAATTTCAATACCTTATTAATGAATGGGGTGCAGATTTACAAAGTGAACACGAACGCTTTTTAGTAGAAAAACATTTTAAATGTCCTGTAATTTTATTTGATTACCCTGCCAATATTAAAGCCTTTTACATGCGTTTAAATGACGATGGTAAAACTGTAAGAGCAATGGATGTATTGTTTCCAGGAATTGGTGAAATTGTTGGAGGCAGCCAACGTGAAGAGCGCTTAGATGTATTAAAACAAAAAATGGAAGCACTAAAAATTGATGAAAAAGAATTATGGTGGTATTTAGATACTAGAAAATTTGGAACAGCAGTGCATAGTGGTTTTGGATTAGGTTTTGAACGCTTGGTGCAATTTACAACCGGTATGGGTAATATTAGAGATGTAATACCTTACCCTAGAACTCCTCAAAACGCAGAGTTTTAATTTGCGGAAACTTAAAACTAAATACACATATTTAGAAATTAAAAACAGAACTTGAGAAGTTCTATGTTTTTTTGTATTTTTATAAAAAGTCACAATTAATATATGCTAAAACAAAGCTTAAATTTTAAGTTATTACAGAAATTATCCCCTCAGCAAATTCAATTAATGAAATTGATTCAATTGCCTACACAAGCATTTGAACAAAAGTTAAAACAAGAACTAGAGGAAAATCCTGCTTTAGATAGCGGTAAGGAAAATACTGACGAGTTTGAAGATCATCAAAATGATGAATACGATGACTCTGGTAACGAAAATATAAGTACAGAAGACATAAATATTGATGAGTATTTAAGTGATGATGAGGTACCAAGTTATAAAACCCATGCAAACAACTATTCATCAGATGATGATGAAAAAAGTATTCCGTATGCATCAGGAACTTCATTTACACAGCATTTAACTACACAAATGAATACCTATCGTTTAAGTGAAAATGAAGAAATTATTACAGATTTTCTTATTGGAAGTATAGATGATAGTGGCTATATAAGACGCGATTTAATAGATATATTAGATGATTTAGCTTTTACCCAAAACATATTTACAACTATAGAAGAATTAGAAAGACTATTAAATTTAGTTCAACAATTAGACCCTGCAGGTGTAGGTGCTAGAAATTTAAAAGAATGTCTAATTCTTCAATTAAAAAGAAAAACAGAAAAACCTAGCAGACTTTTAGCTATTGATATTCTAGAAAATTCTTTTGAACATTTTGCTAAAAAACACTATAAAAAATTATTACAAAAACACCATATTTCTGAAGAGCAACTTAAAGAGGCTATTCAACAAATTGAAAAGTTGAATCCAAAACCTGGAGGATCTTACGTAGGAAATAATAAAATAGCAGAGCAAATTGTTCCAGATTTTACAATTAGAATTGTTGAAGGTGAACTAGAACTTACGCTTAACTCTAGAAATGCTCCAGAACTCCATATTTCAAGAGAATATAATGATTTGTTATTAGGCTATAAAGATTCTAAAGAAAAATCCAAATCTCAAAAAGAAGCGATACAATTTATAAAACAAAAATTAGACTCAGCTAAATGGTTTATAGATGCCATTAAACAACGTCAACAAACATTACTTTTAAATATGAATGCAATTATGCTTCATCAAAAAGAATATTTTTTAACAGGTGACGAACGAAAGTTAAAACCTATGATTTTAAAAGATATTGCAGATGTTATTAATATGGACGTTTCAACAGTTTCTAGAGTAGCAAATAGCAAATATGTAAATACACCTTACGGAACAAAATTAATTAAAGAATTCTTCTCAGAATCGATGAAAAACGATCAAGGTGAAGATGTTTCAACACGTGAAATTAAAAATATATTAGCTACTGTTATTTCAAATGAGAATAAAAAGAAACCTTTAACAGACGATAAATTATCTATTCTATTAAAAGAAAAAGGATATCCAATTGCAAGAAGAACTGTTGCAAAATATAGAGAACAATTAGATATTCCTGTAGCTCGATTAAGAAAAGAGATTTAAGAAAACCTATAAACTTATGAAGTTTTCTAAATTTATTTCAACTTTTTTTAATCCAATAAATTTTCCAATTATTGGGGCTTTTATATATTTTCTATTTAGACCAAAATATATTTTTAAACCTCAAGAATATACCATTTTATCTATAATATTAGTAGGTACTTATATTTTTCCAATTGTATTTTTGGTTATATTAAAACACTATAAGATGATACATAGTTATAAAATAGTATCAATTGAAGAACGAAAATTTCCTACTATTTTATTTACAACAATTTCACTTTTAGTTGGTAATTTACTTTTTAAATCTAATATAGTAAATTTACTAGCATTGTTATTTTTTGGCTATACCATAGCTTTTTTAATTTCTTATGTGCTTCTTTATTTTAATCAAAAGATAAGCTTACATACGGGTGCTATAGGTGGTTTAATAGGCTTCTTAATTTACTTTAGCTATTATTACGAAATAAATTTAATATTAATTATAGCCTTCTTTTTTGTTTTAAGTGGTGTTATTGCTTCCACAAGAATTCGATTAAAAGCAAATACACTTTTAGAAGTTTTTTTAGGTTTTTTTATAAGTATAATTAGTCAATTTTTTATTTACGGCATCTATTACATTATATAAAATTTTAGTCCTACACTAAAATCTCTAAAATTAACCGGACTTGTAGTATCATTAATAAATGCATTTTCAAAAATTGGGTTTAAACCATAATAAACATATAAATTCCAAGTGCTAAAACCAGCTGAAAGTGTTACTCCAAGTTGCAATTTATTAATTTCATCAATATTTTTAACATATAGTGTTTCATTAACATCTGTAAATTTGGATTTTGAAGCAAAAATATAAGAAGCTTTTATGCCAGTATAAATTCGCCAAAATTTATATTTGGTAGCAGTTGAAGTTCTCCATCTAAGTTCAAAAGGAATATCAATAGCATGCAATCTAAGCCAATTAGATTCGTAATCTTTAGCAATAGAGAACACATTGTTATTTAAAGCTTTTGAAATCTTTAAATTTTGAATATATGCGTTGTATTGATATCCTAAACCTAATGCAACACCAAAAGATCTTCTAGTGTTTAATGGTATATCTTTAATAAAACCTACTGCAACACCACCTGAAAATCCATTTTGAGATACGTCATTAGGCTTTTCTGTTAAAGCGTTATATGTTAAAGCCAGATACAATTGATCTTCTAAATAAGCCGCATTATAACTTATGGAATCATTCTGTATTTGAGCTCGAACAAATACACTACTAAAAAGTATTAAAACTACTACTAAGAATATATGTTTCATTAGGCATTAATTGTTTTAAATCTATAATTAACTTGTAAGTTAAATTAAAACATTGTGTATAAACAAATATACTTTTTAAAAACAAAAGAGGCAATCAAAATTGATTGCCTCTTTAAAATTAAAGTTATATGCTTTTTAAAAGTTACCTTTTATGTCGTTACTTTTAGTAGTTGAAAAACTAACTTTTAATGCATTAATGTCTCTTAATTGCTCTTTAATATCTAAGATTGTACCTACATTGGCTTCTTTATCAGCTTTAATAGAAGTAGTCATAAATTTAACCTCTTCTTCTTTTCTTAAAGCTCTTTCAGCAAAAATAAAACTAGGAACATCGTTAACGTCTATAATTTTATCATTTACTTGAATTTTATCCCCACCAATTCTTGCATCTTTAGATTTACCAACATAAATAGTACTAACCAAACTTTTCATCTCTAGTTTTTTTACTTCACTAGCAGCAGGAAGTATTGGTTTTTTAATTAGTAAATCTGTTTCTCTCATAGTAGTTGACACCATAAAAAAGAATAACAACATAAATACAATATCAGGTAAAGATGCCGTAGAAATAGCCGGTAATCCTTTTTTCTTCTTTTTAAACTTACTCATATTCTGATATTATTTAATTGGTTCTGGTTCGGTAATAATTTGAGGATAACTATCCTTTAAAAAGTCTATTTTTTCCTTCAAACTATCTCCACCGTTATCGTTATACTCTTTTAACAAATCACTATAAGTTCTATTATATTTCTCTAAAGCCATTCTGTTTCTCAACTCATTGTATGCAGCTTCTATTTCATTTTGAATAGAAACATACATTCCGTAAGTTGTTCCTCTATCGCTTTGTAAAGATATAATTGCTTTTGTTGGATGATCTGACGATGCTGGATCTTTTGCTCCTTGACAGTAATCACAAGGTTCTGCTGGTTTACCATCTTTAGCAACAGATAAACCACCACCATTATCAATAAAATCCATCGCAATTTTGCGAATATCTGTAACCTCTACAAAATCAGTTCCTTCAATAAGAATTTGATTGTTTCTATTTACAGTAATGTCTAATACATTCTTTTCTTTAATAGTTACTTCAGGAGTATCTTCTGATTTTTCAGGTAATTTTCTAGAAATACCAGAGTCAACATCCATAGTTGTTGTAACTAAGAAAAATATTAAAAGCAAGAACGCAATGTCTGCCATTGAACCAGCATTTATTTCTGAATTTTCTCTTCTTGCCATAGTGTTATTATTTTGCTAATGATCTTACAAAATCAACTACAAAGAATCCTAAACCTACAACACCTAAAATAGCGCTAAAGTTAATCCCTGTACTTACCCATTTTGAAACAGCTCCTGCTTCACCATCTTCTAAAACTCTTCCACTAACATCTAAAACAGCTGCATCTGAAGAAACAGAATATGCAATAATTAATATTACCGCTAAAGCTACAATACCAATTAATGTTCTTTTTAATACTTGTGGATGTTTTACTAAATTCAACATTGAAAATACCACTGCAATTACTGCCGTTGCTATTAGTACAATATTAGCAAAACTAATAAATGGAGAAACGATACTTGCCTGAACTTCGGCATCGGTTTCAATTGTTTCATCACCTACCATAACAATTCTAACGAAAAAATAGAATGCTATTAATCCAATAAGACCTGCTATTAAGGTTAATATTTTTGAAAATTTCTTATTCATAATTTCTCTTATTTTTTGTGTTTAACCAAAAGGTCAACAAGTGAAATTGAAGCGTCTTCCATATTGTTTACGATACTATCTACTTTAGAGATAATGTAGTTATAAAAAATTTGAAGAATAATTGCAACAATTAAACCAAATACTGTTGTTAATAATGCTACTTTAATACCACCGGCAACAACTGTTGGAGAAATATCACCAGCTTGTTGAATTGAATCGAACGCGCTAATCATACCAATTACTGTTCCCATGAAACCAAGCATTGGTGCTAATGCGATAAATAAAGAAAGCCAAGAAATGTTTTTCTCTAATAGACCCATTTGAACTCCACCATAACCAACAACTGCTTTTTCAGCTGCATCTACACCTTCATCCATTCTATCTAAACCTTGGTAAAATATAGAAGCAACAGGCCCTTTTGTATTTCTACAAACCTCTTTGGCTGCCTCTACACCACCAGATGCTAGTGCATCATCAACTTTATTAACTAATTTCTTAGTATTTGTAGTAGCCATGTTTAAATAAATAATTCTTTCAATAGCAATTGCTAACCCTAAAATTAAGGCTACTAATACAATTCCCATAAAAAATGGTCCACCCTCAATAAAACGTTGTTTTAATTCTTGGTGAAATGTTTTTGTTTCGTCGTTTGCAACTTGTTCTGTGTTTGCTGCATCTTGTGCAATAGCTTTAGGTGCTGCTCCAAATAACAATAACCCTGTAATTGCAAGGATAGTAAATACTCTTTTCATCGTGTGTAATAGTTAATTTATTAATTTTACGGTTAAATATATAATTTTTTAAACAAATAGTAATAGTATAAAGAGTAAGTTTAAAAGTCTTAATGACTATCAAAAGTCTCTTTTCGTATCAAACTTTTGCGAAGGCAAGTAACAAAAAATTGTTGAATTTTGAAAATTTTAGACGCACTTTAAATTTTTTATTTACAATAATATATTATTTTTCTATTTATACAAAAAACACTGTTTATTTTAATAATTCATTATTAAAAAAAATAAATTGTTGTTTTTTATTTAAAAAAGCCTATAAATCTTCACGCATTTCACCTCGCAAAGATTTCTCAAATACTGCTTTAAACTCATTTTTAGGAAGATTTTCGCCCAATAAATACATTAATTTTGCCAATGCAGACTCTGTAGTGATGTCTTTTCCATTAATAATTCCTATATTTTTTAAGTGTTCACTCGTTTCATAATGCCCTAAAATTACACTTCCACTAATACATTGTGTAACATTTACAATGTATATTCCTTTACTTATTGCCTTTTTCAACAAATTAATAAACCAACTTTGTGTTGGAGCATTACCAGAACCATAGGTTTCAATAATAACGCCTTTTAAATTTTCTATAGATAAAATAGCATGTATTACTACTTCTGTTATTCCTGGAAATATTTTCAAAATAGCTATATTATTATCTAAGTTTTTTCTAACTTTTAAAGGCTTATCATCTACATTTGATTTAAACAATAGCTCTTTAGAGAACTTTAAATAAACACCGCTTTCTCCTAAGGGTGGAAAATTTGGGGAATAAAATGCTTGAAAATGTTCTGCATTAACTTTTGTTGTTCTATTTGCTCTATATAATTTGTATTCGAAATACAGGCAAACTTCAGAAATAACAGGCAATTCTTGTTCTTGTGAAGATGCTATTTGAATAGCTGTAATCAAATTTTCTTTAGCATCGGTTCTTAAATCTCCTATAGGTAATTGAGAACCTGTGAAAATTATTGGTTTTGATAAGTTTTCAAACATAAAACTAATTGCAGATGCAGTATAAGACATGGTGTCGGAACCATGTAAAATAACAAAACCATCAAAATTGTAATAATTTTCCTCAATTATTTCAGCTAAAATCACCCAGTTTGAAATATTCATATTTGAAGAATCTATAGGCTCTTCAAAAGAAACACTTTCAATATTACAATGCAATAGGTTTATTTCTGGTATATGCGTTAAAAGTTTATCAAAATTAAATGTTTTTAATGCTCCTGTATTAAAATCTTTAACCATACCAATGGTTCCGCCTGTATATATTAAAAGTATTTTAGGAATTTTTGTCATTTTGTCTTAATGCTTATATTTGGAATAATTTATGCTGTAAATTTACCAAATTAAAATACATTAACTAAAAAAGAAATTATGATAGGATATTATATAATAATTGGTGGTATTTCATTAGTAAGTTGGTTGGTAAGCCAACAATTAAAAAGAAAATTTAACTACTACTCTAAAGTTAGATTACAAAATGGTTTAAGCGGAAGAGAAATTGCTGAAAAAATGCTTCGTGATAATGGAATTTACGATGTTAAAGTAATTTCTACTCCAGGAAGGTTAACAGACCACTACAACCCTACTAATAAAACCGTTAATTTAAGTGAGGCCGTTTACAATGAACGTAATGCATCTGCTGCTGCTGTTGCTTCTCACGAGGTTGGGCACGCTGTACAACACGCACAAGCTTATCAATGGTTGCAAATGCGTTCTAAATTAGTTCCTGCTGTTAGCATTACCTCTAAATTTTCTATGTGGTTAGTTATTGGTGGCGTAGTTTTAGGTGCTGCGTCTGGTAATTCTCCAATTGGATTCACAATTGCTGTAATTGGTTTGGCTATGATGGCCTTAGCAACTATTTTTAGTTTTATTACCTTACCTGTTGAATATGATGCAAGTAATAGAGCATTGGCTTGGTTAAAAACAAATAATATGCTTACCAACACAGAACAAGATGGCGCTAAAGATGCCTTAAAATGGGCGGCTAGAACTTATTTAGTTGCTGCATTAGGATCGTTAGCAATGTTATTTTATTGGGGTTTAAGAATTTTTGGATCTAGAGATTAAAAATAATTACGAGTTATAAATTACATATTTAAAAAGACCTAACAGTTTTAATAATTGCTAGGTTTTTTTATAAAGTTATTTGCCTATCTATTGGTTGATCTAATGAAATAAACGTTTCTGTACGAGCAACTCCTTTAATAAATTGAATTTCTTCATTTAAAACCTTCATTAAATGTGTATTGTTTTTACACAATATTTTTATAAAAACAGACCAATTTCCTGTGGTATAATGACTCTCAACTACTTCTGGAATTTCTTTTAACCTTTTTATTACCGAAGTATATTTACTGGCATTATCTAAATGCACACCAACATAAGCCATAGTAGTATATCCAAGGATTTTTGGGTTTATTATAAGCTTTGATCCTGCTATTAATCCACTAGATTCTAATTTTCGCAATCTTTGATGAATTGCCGCACCAGAAATTCCAATTTCCCTAGCAATCCCTAAAATTGAAGTTCTAGCATCGTGCATTAAATGTTTTAAAATAATTTTATCTATACCGTCAATTACTACGTTTTGATGCTTCATAATTCTATTATTTAAAAAAAGTCTAAAAAAAAGGTTGTTTTAAATATTTAAAACAACCTTTTTTAATTTTAATTTAAAAATTTATTCATCCTCCTCAACTGGTTGGATTTTAAAATCTTCCATAAATTTTGTGGTATAGTTTCCAGAAATATAATCTGGGTTCTCCATTAATTGTCTATGGAATGGTATTGTGGTTTTTACACCTTCAATTACAAATTCATTAAGAGCTCTACGCATTTTATTAATTGCTTCTTCTCTAGTTTGAGCAGTAGTAATTAATTTTGCTATCATAGAATCGTAATTTGGAGGTATTGAATACCCAGCATATACGTGAGAATCTACTCTAATTCCATGTCCACCTGGAACATGTAATGTTGTTATTCTTCCCGGTGAAGGTCTAAAGTCGTTAAAAGGATCTTCCGCATTAATTCTACATTCAATTGAATGTAATTTTGGAAAATAATTTTTACCTGAAATTGGAATACCTGCCGCTACTTTAATTTGTTCGTAAATTAAATCGTAGTCAATAACTTGTTCAGTAATTGGGTGTTCTACTTGAATACGCGTATTCATTTCCATAAAATAGAAATTCTTATGTTTATCAACTAAAAATTCTATTGTTCCAGCTCCTTCATAAGAAATATGTTCTGCGGCTTTTACAGCAGCTTCTCCCATTTTTTTTCTTAATTGAGCAGTCATAAATGGAGATGGCGCTTCTTCTGTAAGTTTTTGATGGCGACGTTGTATTGAACAGTCTCTTTCAGATAAATGACAAGCTTTTCCAAAAGAGTCACCAATTATTTGAATTTCGATATGTCTAGGTTCTTCAATCAATTTCTCTAGATACATATCTTCATTACCAAATGCTGCACCCGCTTCTTGGCGAGCTGCATCCCAATGTATTCTTAACTTTTCTTTTTCCCATACAGCACGCATTCCTTTTCCACCACCACCTGCTGTTGCTTTTAACATTACAGGGTATCCCATTTCATCTGCTAAGGCTTCAGCTTCTTCAAATGTTTCTAAAATACCTTCTGAACCAGGAATAGTTGGTACACCTGCGGCTTTCATTGTTGCTCTTGCAGAAGCTTTATCACCCATTTGACTAATCATCTCAGCTGTAGCACCAATAAATTTTATTCCGTGTTCTTCACATAATTTAGAAAATTTAGCATTTTCAGCTAAAAAACCATAACCCGGATGAATTGCATCGGCATTTGTTATTTCGGCTGCAGCTAAAATTGCTGACATTTTTAAATATGATTCACCACTAGATGGTGGTCCAATACAAACTGCTTCATCAGCAAAACGCACATGTAAACTTTCTGCATCTGCAGTTGAATATACAGCTACTGTTTTAACTCCAATTTCTCTACAAGTTCTAATAACTCGCAGTGCAATCTCACCTCTATTGGCTATTAATATTTTTTTAAACATACTTACTTCTGTTTGTCAAAATTTAAAAAACAATATCCAAAATTCTTTGGAAATTGAAAATTAAAAATTGTGGTTTTAATTATGATGGATCTACTAAAAATAGAGGTTGACCAAATTCAACTGGCGTACCATCTTCTACAAGAATTTTAACAATTTTACCAGTAACTTCAGCTTCAATTTCATTAAAAAGTTTCATTGCTTCAACCATACAAACTACAGTATTTGTAGATACATTATCTCCAACTTCAACAAAAACAGGTTTATCTGGAGATGGTTTTCTATAAAAAGTTCCAATTATTGGCGAAGTAATTTCAATAAATTTAGACTCTTCTGTAGTAGCATTAGCTGCTTGTTGTGTTTCTTGTGGTTGGGTTGGAGTAACAATTTGATTAGGCATTGCCATTTGAGGCATACCTAAAGGTGCTTGTTGTACAATTGTAGTCTCTGTTTTTTCAGACCCAGTTTTAATGGTAATTTTAATGTCTTCCATTTCTAATTTAACTTCACTTGCACCAGATTTAGCTACAAATTTAATTAGATTTTGAATATCTTTTAATTCCATAATATTCACTTAGTTTTTAAAAGTTAATTAATTTAAGAGTTATATGCCCATTTAAAGTAAATAGATCCCCATGTGAAACCACCACCAAATGCAGCAAAAATTATTTTATCTCCTTTTTTAAGTTGTTTTTCGTAATCTGCTAAAAGCAATGGCAATGTAGCTGAAGTAGTATTTCCATAGTTTTGAATATTCATCATAACCTTAGATTTATCTAATTCAATTCTATTAGCAGTTGCTTCTATTATTCTTTTATTAGCTTGATGTGCTGCAAGCCAATCTACAGTTTCTTTAGTTAAATTGTTGCGTTCTATTATTTTTACCGCAACATCTGCCATATTAAAAACTGCATTTTTAAATACTGTTTTTCCTTCTTGAAAAACAAAATTTTCTCTTTTATCTAATACTTCTTTTGTTATAGGATAACAAGAACCTCCTGCTTTTGCTCTTAAAAAATCTCTTCCAGATCCATCACTTCTTAAATACTCGTCTTGCAAGCCAAGTCCTTCTTCATTTGGTTCAAACAATGCAGCGCCTGCTCCATCTCCAAAAATAATACAGGTTGCTCTATCGGTATAATCAATCATAGAAGAACATTTGTCTGCCCCTATAAGCAATACTTTTTTATACCTTCCAGATTCTATATATCTAGATGCTACTGACATTCCATATAAAAAACCTGAACAAGCTGCTTCTAAATCAAATCCAAAAGCGTTTATTGCACCAATTTCAGTTGCTACAAAAGCTGCTGTTGCAGCTGCTTGCATATCTGGAGTTGCCGTTGCAACAATAACAAGTTCAATTTCTTTTGGGTCTAATTTTTTTTTATCAATAAGTTCTTGAGCAGCTTTAATAGCCATAAATGAAGTTCCTAATCCTTCTCCCTTTAAAATTCTTCGTTCTTTAATTCCAGTTCTTGATGTTATCCATTCATCATTAGTATCGACCATTTTTTCTAACATTTGGTTAGTTAAAACATCTTCTGGAACATATTTCCCTACGGCTGTAATTGCTGCGGTTATTTTTGTCATAATACGGTTTCTTTTTAATAAAGAAAGAGTTTCAAAGTAATGAAATTTATTTTTAATTATTTGCCAATTTCATCATTTTTTAAAAAAATGATTATAAAAAACAAAAAAAACCCTCAAAATGAGAGTTTTTTACCATGTTATATTATAATAAATTAAGCTTGACTTTCAACTGAATCTATTACTATTTGACCTCTATAATATAGCTTTCCTTCGTGCCAATGAGCTCTGTGGTATAAATGAGCCTCTCCTGTTGTAGGATCAACAGCTACTTGAGGAGCTACAGCTTTATAATGAGTTCTTCTTTTATCTCTTCTTGTTTTTGAAATTTTTCTTTTAGGATGTGCCATTACTCTTATTTTTTTCTATTAGTATGCTCTTTAATTTATTCCATCTAGGGTCAATATCATCTGAATCGACATCTAAATGATTTTTTTCTGTTTTATTATCTTTTATTTCAAATTCATTTAATTTATCTAATATTTCAGATTTTAATGTACCGTCTTCTACACCTGGATGTACTTTTTTTATTGGTACTGCTAAAACAATTGCTTCATATATATACTGTGCTATATTTAGTTTATAATCTGAATGTGGAATAATTAATAATTCATCATTTTCATTATTAAATTCATCCCCAAATTTTACAATTAAAAACATTTCCGTTTCTATTGGTTGTTGAAATAACTCGTTTGTAATATCACAAGCAACTTCTACACTACCAGAAAACGAAAAACTTAATTCAAACAATGTAGGTTTCTTTAAAAAAGACAAACTTACATTTACATTTGAATTGTAAAACTCTTCATAATTAAAAAAATCAAAGAACTCTTTATCTATATTATAATCAAACTGATGCATTCCATCTTTTAAACCTATAAAAGAAATATCGAAATTTTTTAAATCTTTCATAATAGAAACTTCAATTTGAGCGTGCAAAGATATAAAAATTAAACATACATTTTTTAATTTAAATCAATAATTTTATAAAATTATTTTCTTTGATTGGATTTTAAAATGTTTTCAGTCAAACTTTTATACTCTTCACGGGTTTTAAAAACTTTTATTGCAGTAAATACTGCTTCTTTAAAAGAATTGTTATTTGCAATACCTTTCCCTGCTATTTCATAAGCTGTACCATGGTCTGGAGATGTTCTTAAACGGCTTAAACCCGCTGTAAAATTAACTCCTTCTCCAAAAGATAGTGTTTTAAAAGGCGCTAAACCTTGATCGTGATACATGGCTAAAATACCATCAAAATTTTTATAATTACTTGAACCAAAAAAACTATCGGCAGCATAAGGGCCATATACTAATTTACCTTCATCTTGAATTTCTGAAATAGTTGGTCTAATAACATCATCATCTTCATTACCTATTACTCCGTGGTCTCCACAATGCGGATTAAGTCCTAAAATTGCAATTTTTGGCTTAGAAATAGCAAAATCTTCTACAAGAGTTTTATAAAGTATTGCTACTTTTTTCTTAATTAAATCTGGTGTAATATTTTCTGAAACCTTTGCAATTGGTATATGCCCGGTAATTAGACCTATTCTAATTGAATCTGTCATTAAAATCATTAAACTCTCTCCTTCTAATTTAGATTCTAAAAATTCTGTATGGCCAGGAAATTTAAAATTTTCAGATTGTATATTATCTTTATTAATTGGAGCAGTTACTAAAACATCTATTGTTTCGTTAGCTAGTTCAGCAGTTGCAGCTTCAAGAGATTCGAAAGCTAATTTACCCGACAATTCTGTTGGTTCTCCTAATTTTAATTCAATATCTTCTTTCCATATGTTTAAAATATTTACTTTACCAGGAACAGCTTTATCTATTTGTCTAATACCATTAAATGGCACATTAAGGTTCATGCTTTTTTTATAATTGTTAATTAATTTTGTACTTCCAAATATTATTGGTGTACAAAAATCTAACATGCGTTTGTCTGAAAAGGTTTTCAAGATTATTTCTATTCCAATACCATTAAAATCTCCAATAGAAATTCCTAATTTTATTTTTTCAAATTTATCCATAAATAAGGTTATAATGCTTAATTTTGAGACTTCAAAAGTAATCAAATAAATTAATAAAAGTATGTTTACAGGTATAATAGAAAGCTTAGGAGTTGTTAAAAATATTATTAAAGAAGGTGATAATATACATATTACCATAGAAAGTGATTTTACTTCTGAACTAAAAATAGACCAAAGTGTTGCACATAATGGTGTTTGTTTAACAACTGTGGCTATAGACGGAAAAGAGTATACTGTAACAGCAATTAAAGAAACCTTAGATAAATCTAATTTTAAACATTTAAAAATTGGTGACAAAGTAAATTTAGAACGCGCAATGATTCTTGGCGCTAGACTAGATGGACACATTGTACAAGGTCATGTAGATCAAACCGCTGTTTGTACAAATGTTACCAAAGAAGATGGTAGCTGGGTTTTTACTTTTGAGTACGATAATTCTCTAAATAATATTACTATTGAAAAAGGATCAATTACAGTAAACGGAACCAGTTTAACAGTTGTTAATTCTAAAGGCAATACTTTTTCTGTTGCAATTATACCGTATACGTATGATTTTACAAATTTCCATACATTTAAAAAAGGAACTGTTGTAAATTTGGAATTTGATGTTATTGGAAAATATGTAGCAAAATTATTAAACAAATAAATTTTTAGTATGCTACTTATCTAGATTACTATTAAAATTAAATATAGCGCAGTCTAATTTTTCTTCATCAAGCTTTATATTTGAAATACGGTACTGAATTAGTTTAAACCTAGAAATAGTATATATAGTTGTTTTTTCAATTTTATATTTTGAACGTTTATGGTAGTGAAATTTGCTTTCTTTAGGCTTTTCATTATAATTATTTTCAATAAAAGTGTCTATTTTTTTTGCTAACTGATTTATAGGCTTTTTTTTAGCGCTTAAAGCTAAATAATAGGAAGTTTTACTTCTAAAACTATTTTTTATTTTAGCTAAAAAATAAAAATCTTTTTTTTCGATACGAATAGGCTTATACTCTATAGGTAAAATAATTTCGAGTAAAGACCTAAAATTTTGTACACTATCAATAGTAAACAAAAACTCATTTTTTTTCATTATATCTATATAAGTTTAATGATATTATATTCAGTTACAACAATAACCTTATGATATTTTAAGTATAAATTCTTTTAATAAACAGCATATATAAAACAAATGAAAACTTATGAAATAAGTGAAAATTAGTTTGTAAATTAAATTTTATATATAAGGATAATTTAATATTTAAATACCAAATAAAGTCCAATAAATAAACCTATACTAATCAAGTATAAATCTTTTATTATTGGACCTTATTTTTATCCCCAATTAATTGTTGTTTGCTTTAAAAGCTAATTTGAAATCATTTTCATGTTTTTAAGACACTTTCATGTTTCAAATTTATTGTCCCTATTAAACAATAAAAGTTACAAATAGATGGAATCTTCTATCGTTTTAACAAACAATATGATTTACTGATTGATTACCTCAGGGTTTACAATCACAAATTCTGTTCTTCTGTTTAATTGGTGTTCTGCTTCTGAACATTTAACGCCATCAGAACATCTGTTTACCAATTGTGTTTCTCCATAACCTTGTCCTGTTATTCTTGAAGGATCTATACCTTGTGAGATTATCCATTCTACAGATGATTTTGCTCTTCTGTTTGATAATGCCCAGTTGTATTGGTCTGATGCTCGACTGTCTGTATGAGATCCTGAAGCTATTTTTATATTCGGGTATTTTTTCATTATTTGTACCACTTTTGCTAATTCTATTGCAGCATCTGGACGTATAAATGACTTGTCTAAATCAAAGTATATTGGATCTATTTTTACTAATAATCTACCATCTACATTTACAAACTCATTAGAATCTAAACTTAAGCCTAATTCCAATTCTAAATCGCGTTCATCTGTGGTTGTAAACACCTCACTATCTTCACTGTAACTTTCTTTTGTTCCAACAACTTTATATGCTGTTTCACAATCTACTTTAAAACTAAAAGTGGCAAACTTATCGGCTATTACACTTTCTAGTTTTTCTCCTTCTGCATCATATAATGTTACTAAAGCTCCTGGTAATAATGCTCCTGATTGTTTTTCACGTACTTGACCTGCTACTAACTGCTCACAAGGTAAAACGCTTTCTGTTGCTTCAAAATAATAAATATCATCATCTCCGTTTCCTCCGTCTCTATTTGATGAAAAATGTCCCCAATTTTGGCCTGGCTTCTTTACAAATGAAAAATCATCGCCTACACTATTTATTGGATATCCTAAGTTTTTTGATGCTGTTAAGGCTCCTTCTTCTTCTATTTGAACTGCATATACATCTAATCCTCCATTGCCTTCAAAATAACCATCTGATGAGTAATAAAGCACATTATGCTCGTCTATAAATGGAAACATCTCTTTTCCTGAGGTATTTACATTTGGCCCTAAATTTTGTGGTGTTCCATAACTTCCATCTTCATTTATTGCCACTACAAATATATCTGTAGAACCTAATGTGCCTGGCATATCTGATGTAAAATACAACTTGTCTTCTTCTGCATTTAACGATGGATGTCCTGTTTGGTAATTATCACTATTAAATGGCATAGGGGTAATATCAGTCCATTCGCCATCTTCACCTACAGTTGCTTTGTATAATTGGATTAAAACCCAACCTTCTTCGTCTTTTGTTATCGATTTATTTATATAGTTATTTCTTGAGAAATAAACCGTTTTTAAATCTTTGGTAAAGGCTACGTTAGATTCGTGATATTTTGTATTGATTACTTCTGAAAAACGCTCTACATCTATTAATTCTCCTTCTTCGCCTATGGTTCCTTTAAATAATTCTAAATAAGGTTGATGGTTGTAATACCAGTTTCTTTTTCTTATTGATTTATCTTTTCGTGATGATGCAAATACGGCTTCATTTTCTCCATAATAGGTTACTCCAAAATCTGCCAATTTTGTGTTCTCAGAAATGTTTTTTATGCTATAACTTACTTCTTGTGCATTGATAAACCCTGCACAAAATAATAGTATAAGTAGTGTAATTTTTTTCATATTTCTGTTTTTTTATTTTTAAAAGAATCTTGGACTCTTCAGTTTTTTTCTATTAAAATCAAATAATAAAAGTATTTCATGTGAGCCTGAATTGAAATCTCCGAATTTTGAAGTTGTATAATCGTAGGCATAACCAACTCTAAAATCGTTATTTACCTGAAAGCCAATCATTCCACTTATAGAATCATCAAACCTATGAGACAATCCTAATTCGACACGTTCATCTATTAATAGATTTAGTGATAAATCTACAGATAATGGTGCTCCTGCTGTGGCTTTTAGCATAGTAGATGGCTTTAATTTTAAATTGTCTGCAATATCAAACACATAACCTGAAGTCAAGAAATAGTGCATCTTTTCTGAGGCTGTACTTACAATTCCTCCATCTTTTTCTAAGTGACGTGTCTCTAAAAAATTTGGTACTGATAATCCTGCATAAAACCTATCTGTATAATAATACACACCGGCTCCAAAATTCGGTGAGGTTTCATGAACTGGTATATTTAATGGGTCTGGATCTATCATTAACAATTCACGTACATCCATAAAAGTAACTCCGGCTTTTAATCCAAACGCCAACCTTCCTGTGCTTGAGGTGAAAATTGTATATGAAAAATCTGCATAAACATTATCTTCCTTTACTGGTCCTATTTCATCGTGAATTACGGATAATCCTAATCCTACAGCGCGACCTACTGGAGAATGCATAGCTAAAGTAAAGGTTTGTGGTGCTCCTTCTACTCCAACCCACTGTGTTCTTCCTAATAATCCTATACTTGTTACTCCTTTTGAGCCTGCATAGGCCGGGTTTAGTATATTCATATTATACATATACTGAGTATATTGTGGATCTTGCTGTCCAAAAACCGTTGTTAGTGACATTAAGGCGAAAACCCCTAAAATTAATCTGAATTTTTTCATAAACATGCTTTATAAAATATGAAAGGAAAGAGAGTTTTATTAACCCTCTCTTTCCTAAAATTAGTGTTTTTACTTTCTTAAATAAATCCAACCTGTTTGTGGTTTTCTTTCATCATTATTGAAATAAATAGTGTAGAAATAAGTTCCTGTTGGAAGCATATCACTTGAGAAGTTCCATCTTCCTGTTGAATATCCATCCCACCATGTTGGTGTTTGATATGGGTCTCCGTTATGTTTATAGTCATAAACTTTGTTACCATATCTATTTACAATTTCCATTGAGAAATTAGGATACAATACTTCTAAATGTTCTATTTCAAACACATCATTTATTCCATCTCCATTTGGTGTAAATCCTTCTGGAATTGTTAATTGAATAATTGGGTCTGTAGCTATTTCATCCATATCATCTTCAAATATATCTCCATTACCTGGAGTAGAATCTAGGTCTAATTCATTTACTGAAATTACTTCGGCAACATTTAACCAATCTCCTAATGGATTAACATAAGCTGTAATTACCATAGTTTCTGATGCACCATTTGCTATAGTGCCTACATTCCAAATTCCAGAACCATCATCATAAGATCCCGTAGATACAGTTACATTCACAAAATTATAACCACTTGGTAATTGATCTTGTACTTGTACTCCAGTAGCATCACTAAGTCCGTTGTTTGTTACCGTAATGGTAAAATCAACGTTAGTTTCTGCATATGGTTGTAAAACACCTGTTGTACTAACTGGACCTTGGTTTCCAAGAGATAAAGCAACTTCTTTTGTTAACTCTAAATCAACAACCTTAATTGGATCTGTAGCAATACAACTTGTATTATTACTTAAGTCTGGATCTGTTTGGTGCATTGCTGTAATTGTTGCACAGTTTAAATAATCACCTGTTGCATTAACAATTGCATCAATAAACAGTGTTTCTGTTTCTCCATTTAAGATAGTTCCAACTATCCAATTTCCAGTTTCATAATCATATACACCTTTAGATAATCCATGGGTAACATAGGTATAACCAGTAGGTAATAGATCTGCAACAACTACTTCTGTACCATCTATATTACCATCATTAATCAATCTAATTTCAAAAGAAACTTCATCTCCAACCAATGGTTCTAAATTATTTGCCATAACAGTTTTTTCAACTCGTAAATCAAGTTCTTGATATGGTGGTGCAGAAGCACTATCATAATCATCTTCATTTACATCACCATTATTAGGCGTAGAATCTATATCAATTTCATTGGCTGCAGTAATTTCAGCAATATTAATATAGTCTCCACTATCATTTACTATTACATCAATAAGTAATACTGCTGTATTTCCAACTTCAATAAAGCCTATATCCCAAATACCAGATTCATCATCATAAGTTCCTATCGATGGACTATAGTTGACAAAGTCATATCCTGAAGGAATTAAATCTGTTACTTGAACGCCTGTTGCCATTGTTGGTCCATCATTCTCAACTCTAATTTCAAATGTAATCATATCTCCAACTTCAGGATTAACAACATCATTAACAACCCATTTAGTTAAACTTAAATCGATATATGCTGTTGGTACAATTGAAGCACTACCTACGTTATTAGTAGTATCAGAATCTGTTTGATCTGCAATTAATTCACTTGTTGTGTTTGTAATTGTTTGTCCTAATGTTCCATCATTAACTGTTGCAGTAATGTTTAATGTTACAGTTGCTCCATTTGCTATAGTTCCAATATTCCATAATCCTGATCCATAATTGTATGCTTCTGTTGAACTACTTACAAAAGTTACTCCTACTGGCAATTTATCTACTAAACTTACTCCGGTTGCAGCACTTGGTCCGTTATTAGTAACTGTTATTGTATAAGTAATGATATCTCCCTCATTTGGTGTTGCATTACTTACTGTTTTTACAGTTGCTAAATCTGAACTTGTTACTACAATTGTTGCGTTATCATCATCTTCTGTTAAGTTTGCATCTACTTGGTCTTGGGTATTTGAAACTACATTTGTCAATGTCACACCTCCTTGATCCATTCCTACAAGTACTTCTAACACAATGCTTTCTTCTTCTCCTGACTCTAGTAAATCTATATTCCAAGTTGGTGCTGTCCAAACTCCATCACTTGGCATAACATTCGCTGTATAAGTCAAGCCTGCTGGTAAAACATCCGTTACTACTAAGTTGGTAACTTTTGCTGGTCCATTATTTCTAACGGTTACGGTATAGGTTACTATATCTCCAGCATTTGGTGTTTCATTGTCTACAACCTTAGTTAATACAATATCTGAATAATTTTCAACTTTAATAATAGCTTCTAAATCATCTCCTTCTGTTGTTGGGTCAGATTGATCTCCTGTTGCTGCAGTAGTTATATTCGTTATTGTTTCTCCTGTGGTATCTACATTAACAGTTGCTGTAATATTTAAGGTTGCTGTTGCCCCATTTGCAATGGCACCAACTGTCCATATTCCTGAACCACTATTATATGCTCCAGATTGATCATCACTTACGTAAGTAACTCCTGCTGGCAATAAGTCTGTTAAACTTACACCCGTTGCATCACTTGGTCCATTATTTGTAACTGCTATACTATAAGTAATTGTATCTCCTTCATTTGGTGTAGGATCACTTACTGTTTTTACGGTTACAAGATCTGAACTTGTTACTACAATTGTTTCTCTATCATCATCTTCTGTTAAGTCTGAATCTACTTGATCTTGTGTGTTTGACACTACATTTGTTAATGTCATTCCTCCTTGATCCATTCCTACAACAGCTTCAATTACTATTGTTTCTTCTTCTCCTGATTCTAATAAATCAATGCTCCAGTTTGGTGCTGTCCAAGTTCCATCACTCGGTGAAACAATACCATAAGTTAATCCTGTAGGTAAAGCATCTGTTACAACTAAACCTGTAACTTTTGCAGGTCCGTTATTAGTAACTGTTACCGTATAAGTTACGGTATCTCCAACATTTGGTGTAGCATTGTCTACTACTTTAGTTAAAACAATGTCTGCATAATTCTCAACTTCAATAGTAGCTTCTAAATCATCTCCTTCTGTTGTTGGGTCAGATTGATCTCCTGTTGCTGCTGTAGTTATATTCGTTATTGTTTCTCCTGCAGTATCAATATCAACTGTAGCTGTAATATTTAAGGTTACTGTTGCTCCATTTGCAATGGCACCAACTGTCCATATTCCTGAACCTCTATTATATGCTCCAGATTGATCATCACTTACGTAAGTAACTCCTGCTGGTAATAAGTCTGTTAAACTTACATCTGTTGCATCACTTGGTCCATTATTAGTAACTGCTATACTATAAGTAATTGTATCTCCTTCATTTGGTGTAGGATCACTTACCGTTTTTACTGTTACTAAGTCTGAACTTGTTACTATAATGTTCTCTTCTAAATCATCCCCATCTGTTGTTGGATCTAATTGATCTCCTGAAGCTGGAGTTGTAATATTAGTTATTGGTGTTTGAGCCAATGTCCCTTGTGCAGTAACCAACGCATCTATAGTTAAAGTTGCAGATTCTCCAATATCAATTTTACCTATTGACCAAGTCATATCTCCAGCAACATCAGCGTAAGTATTCACTGAACCTCCTGTAGCTATATGAGTAACATACTCAAGACCTGCTGGTAGATTATCAATTAAACTTACTTCTGTAGCTACACTTGGTCCATTATTTACAACCGTTAGCGTATAAGTAATCGTATCTCCTGTATTTGGAGTTGCATTATCTACAACTTTTGTTGTAACTAAATCTGTAATAGCAGTTGGAACTATAGTCACTTCATCTTGATCAATCTCTCCTGGAGTATTGTTCCCATGAACAACTCCATTTGGATCTTTTTGATCTGCATCTGTTACTTCTGCAATATTTGTATAATTTCCTGATTCATTTATAATTGCTGTAACTGTTAATGTTGCTGTTGTAGCTGCTATACTTGCAGCATCTGTATTATCATAAACTGTTAAATCTCCTACAGCCCATAAGCCTGAATCTGAATCATACGTTGTACCTATACTTGCAACTGGCGCAGTAACTGTTGATAAACTATAGCCACTAGGTAGTTGATCTACTACATCTATTCCTGTAGCATTTCCTGGTCCATTATTTACTAATGTTATAGTAAACGTTATCTCTTCTCCAACTATATGGTTTACTCCATTTGCTGGTACACTAATTTCTTTTTCTATCGCTAATTCTGCATAAGAGTTTGGAATATTCACAGTTAAATAAACTGTTGCCTGATCACAAACCTGTGGAGACCCTGTATCACAAACTTCATATACAAAACTGTCTGTGCCTACAAAATCTTCATCTGGTGTGTACTCAAAAGTTCCATCACCATTTAACACTAATGTTCCATTTGAAACATCAACTACTGGTACAGTAGTTACCGTTTGCTCATCGCCTTCTGGATCAGTATCATTATCTACTACATTTCCTGAAATAATTGTTTCTGGATCTCCATTATAAGTATCATCATTTGCATATGTATCATTATCGCCACCATCGTCAGGTAAAACTGTTACCGTTACCGTAGCGGTGTCACATAATGATGGTGTTCCATCATCACATATCTGATATGTAAAAGAATCTTTTCCTTCAAAATCCGCATTTGGTGTATAAGTAAACGTTCCATCTCCATTGTCTATTACACTTCCATTTACTGGAGTTGTTACGCTTCCTGGTGTTACCGTAATAGTATCCTCACTATCTGGATCAAAATCATTTGATATAACATGTATTTCAACTTCTACACCAACCTCGGTTATTGCTGTATCATCATTCGCTACCGGTGGATTGTTTTCTAATCCTAAAATCGTGTCGATTACAGTAATTGTTACCGTGGCTGTATCGCACGCCTCTGGAATTCCATCATCACAAATTGTATAACTAAAGGTATCTTCTCCTATAAATCCTAATCCTGGTGTATAAATGTAACTTCCATCTGTGTTCATTATAACTGTTCCGCCTTCTGTTGTTACTCCATCATAAGGGTTTACACTTACTGAATCTCCTTCTGGATCAAAATCATTTGTTAATACATTTCCTGCTACCGATGTATCTACAAATGTATTGTTGATATCGTTGATAGCGTATGTATTATTGATTGGATTTACTGTCAAATAAACTGTTGCTTTATCACAGGCTTGTGGTGTATCTCCATCGCAAACTTCATATACAAAACTTGTTGCTCCTTTAAAGCCTCTTGCTGGTATAAAAGTAAAAGTACCATCTGATCTCAATGTTAAGGCTCCTTCTGAAGGGTCAACTCCTGAAATTAATGTTACAACTTCTAAAACATATCCTTCTGGATCAGTATCATTATCTAATAAACTTCCTGTGATATCCTTGTTTGGATTTCCATTATAAGCATCATCATTTGCATACGTGTCATTTACACCATTATCTGGATTTACTATAATAGTTACTGTTGCTTCATCACATACAGATGGTGTTCCATCATCACATACTTCATATACAAATGTATCTTCTCCTTCGAATCCTGGATTTGGTGTGTAAACAAACGTTCCGTTTGGATCTATTGTTACTGAACCATTGGTTGGACCTGTTACTGGTGTTTCATTTACTATAAGCTCATCTCCTTCTGGATCAAAATCATTTGATAGTAAATTTCCTTCTACTGGTTGATCTTCTTCTGTTGTTGCGGTATCATTATTTGCTACAACTTCATTAATATCAGCATACGGATCTTCTAATACTTCTACTGTTACAGTTGCTGAATCACACGCCTCTGGTATTCCATCATCACATATTGTATAGCTAAAGGTATCTGTTCCTATAAATCCTGGATCTGGGGTGTATGTATAACTTCCGTCCGTGCTTACAACAACTCTTCCACTTGTAGGTTCTGTATTTAATGTTACCTCTTGTGCATTACCTTCTAAATCAAAGTCATTTGTTAACACATTTCCATCTACTGGAACATCTACAAACGTATTGTTAATGTCATTAATTGCATTAGTAGTATTAGGTATCTCTACTACCGTACAGTTAGGACAACCAGCATCATAACCTGGATCACTTGGATCTGCTGGTGTTGGATCTTCTGATTCATCCGTTACTGGATCGCCACTTGGATCTTTTCCTGTTGCCGTAGCTATATTATATACATAACCTGTATTTATATCAGTTTGTGTTAAGGTATGTACAGCTGTAAAAGTAGTACTGTCTGTTGCGCCTGGTACTAAATCTATTGATCCTCCTGTTACGGTTGCATTGTCATCTGTTACTGTTATTCCTGTAACCGTTACATTTCCTGTGTTAACTACTGTAAATACATAATGTACTTCATCGCCTACATTTGTTATTCCATCATTATTAGTATCTACATAAACACCGTCTTTCTCTAATGAAATCATTGGTGTTTGTTCTAATGGTGTTACTGTACAATCTGGACAAGATGAATCGTAAGCTGGGTCATTTGGATCTAATGGTGTTGGATCTTCTGAATCATCCGTTACGGGATCTCCATCTGGATCTGTTCCTTTTGCTGTCGCTGTATTTGATACGGATCCTGCTGCAATATCGGCTGCTGTAATCGCGTAATCTAAACTTGCTGTTCCTGTTTCACCAGCTGCTAATGTACTTGGTGTTACTGCTAATCCTGTAATTCCTATTGTAGTATCATCTATAGTTAAAGCTGACACCGTTACATTTCCTGTGTTTTCTACACTAAATGTATATTTTATTATATCTCCTACACTTACCATAGAATCTCCATCAGTATCTTCATAAACACCGTCTTTCTCTAATGAAATCATTGGTGTTTGTTCTAATGGTGTTACTGTACAATCTGGACAAGATGAATCGTAAGCTGGGTCATTTGGATCTAATGGTGTTGGATCTTCTGAATCATCCGTTACGGGATCTCCATCTGGATCTGTTCCTTTTGCTGTCGCTGTATTTGATACGGATCCTGCTGCAATATCGGCTGCGGTAATCGCATAATCTAAACTTGCTGTTCCTGTTTCACCAGCTGCTAATGTACTTGGTGTTACTGCTAATCCTGTAATTCCTATTGTAGTATCATCTATAGTTAAAGCTGACACCGTTACATTTCCTGTGTTTTCTACACTAAATGTATATTTTATTATATCTCCTACACTTACCATAGAATCTCCATCAGTATCTTCATAAACACCGTCTTTCTCTAATGAAATCATTGGTGTTTGTTCTAATGGTGTTACTGTACAATCTGGACAAGATGAATCGTAAGCTGGGTCATTTGGATCTAATGGTGTTGGATCTTCTGAATCATCCGTTACGGGATCTCCATCTGGATCTGTTCCTTTTGCTGTCGCTGTATTTGATACGGATCCTGCTGCAATATCGGCTGCGGTAATCGCATAATCTAAACTTGCTGTTCCTGTTTCACCAGCTGCTAATGTACTTGGTGTTACTGCTAATCCTGTAATTCCTATTGTAGTATCATCTATAGTTAAAGCTGACACCGTTACATTTCCTGTGTTTTCTACACTAAATGTATATTTTATTATATCTCCTACACTTACCATAGAATCTCCATCAGTATCTTCATAAACACCGTCTTTCTCTAATGAAATCATTGGTGTTTGTTCTAATGGTGTTACTGTACAATCTGGACAAGATGAATCGTAAGCTGGGTCATTTGGATCTAATGGTGTTGGATCTTCTGAATCATCCGTTACGGGATCTCCATCTGGATCTGTTCCTTTTGCTGTCGCTGTATTTGATACGGATCCTGCTGCAATATCGGCTGCGGTAATCGCATAATCTAAACTTGCTGTTCCTGTTTCACCAGCTGCTAATGTACTTGGTGTTACTGCTAATCCTGTAATTCCTATTGTAGTATCATCTATAGTTAAAGCTGACACCGTTACATTTCCTGTGTTTTCTACACTAAATGTATATTTTATTATATCTCCTACACTTACCATAGAATCTCCATCAGTATCTTCATAAACACCGTCTTTCTCTAATGAAATCATTGGTGTTTGTTCTAATGGTGTTACTGTACAATCTGGACAAGATGAATCGTAAGCTGGGTCATTTGGATCTAATGGTGTTGGATCTTCTGAATCATCCGTTACGGGATCTCCATCTGGATCTGTTCCTTTTGCTGTCGCTGTATTTGATACGGATCCTGCTGCAATATCGGCTGCGGTAATCGCATAATCTAAACTTGCTGTTCCTGTTTCACCAGCTGCTAATGTACTTGGTGTTACTGCTAATCCTGTAATTCCTATTGTAGTATCATCTATAGTTAAAGCTGACACCGTTACATTTCCTGTGTTTTCTACACTAAATGTATATTTTATTATATCTCCTACACTTACCATAGAATCTCCATCAGTATCTTCATAAACACCGTCTTTCTCTAATGAAATCATTGGTGTTTGTTCTAATGGTGTTACTGTACAATCTGGACAAGATGAATCGTAAGCTGGGTCATTTGGATCTAATGGTGTTGGATCTTCTGAATCATCCGTTACGGGATCTCCATCTGGATCTGTTCCTTTTGCTGTCGCTGTATTTGATACGGATCCTGCTGCAATATCGGCTGCGGTAATCGCATAATCTAAACTTGCTGTTCCTGTTTCACCAGCTGCTAATGTACTTGGTGTTACTGCTAATCCTGTAATTCCTATTGTAGTATCATCTATAGTTAAAGCTGACACCGTTACATTTCCTGTGTTTTCTACACTAAATGTATATTTTATTATATCTCCTACACTTACCATAGAATCTCCATCAGTATCTTCATAAACACCGTCTTTCTCTAATGAAATCATTGGTGTTTGTTCTAATGGTGTTACTGTACAATCTGGACAAGATGAATCGTAAGCTGGGTCATTTGGATCTAATGGTGTTGGATCTTCTGAATCATCCGTTACGGGATCTCCATCTGGATCTGTTCCTTTTGCTGTCGCTGTATTTGATACGGATCCTGCTGCAATATCGGCTGCGGTAATCGCATAATCTAAACTTGCTGTTCCTGTTTCACCAGCTGCTAATGTACTTGGTGTTACTGCTAATCCTGTAATTCCTATTGTAGTATCATCTATAGTTAAAGCTGACACCGTTACATTTCCTGTGTTTTCTACACTAAATGTATATTTTATTATATCTCCTACACTTACCATAGAATCTCCATCAGTATCTTCATAAACACCGTCTTTCTCTAATGAAATCATTGGTGTTTGTTCTAATGGTGTTACTGTACAATCTGGACAAGATGAATCGTAAGCTGGGTCATTTGGATCTAATGGTGTTGGATCTTCTGAATCATCCGTTACGGGATCTCCATCTGGATCTGTTCCTTTTGCTGTCGCTGTATTTGATACGGATCCTGCTGCAATATCGGCTGCGGTAATCGCATAATCTAAACTTGCTGTTCCTGTTTCACCAGCTGCTAATGTACTTGGTGTTACTGCTAATCCTGTAATTCCTATTGTAGTATCATCTATAGTTAAAGCTGACACCGTTACATTTCCTGTGTTTTCTACACTAAATGTATATTTTATTATATCTCCTACACTTACCATAGAATCTCCATCAGTATCTTCATAAACACCGTCTTTCTCTAATGAAATCATTGGTGTTTGTTCTAATGGTGTTACTGTACAATCTGGACAAGATGAATCGTAAGCTGGGTCATTTGGATCTAATGGTGTTGGATCTTCTGAATCATCCGTTACGGGATCTCCATCTGGATCTGTTCCTTTTGCTGTCGCTGTATTTGATACGGATCCTGCTGCAATATCGGCTGCGGTAATCGCATAATCTAAACTTGCTGTTCCTGTTTCACCAGCTGCTAATGTACTTGGTGTTACTGCTAATCCTGTAATTCCTATTGTAGTATCATCTATAGTTAAAGCTGACACCGTTACATTTCCTGTGTTTTCTACACTAAATGTATATTTTATTATATCTCCTACACTTACCATAGAATCTCCATCAGTATCTTCATAAACACCGTCTTTCTCTAATGAAATCATTGGTGTTTGTTCTAATGGTGTTACTGTACAATCTGGACAAGATGAATCGTAAGCTGGGTCATTTGGATCTAATGGTGTTGGATCTTCTGAATCATCCGTTACGGGATCTCCATCTGGATCTGTTCCTTTTGCTGTCGCTGTATTTGATACGGATCCTGCTGCAATATCGGCTGCGGTAATCGCATAATCTAAACTTGCTGTTCCTGTTTCACCAGCTGCTAATGTACTTGGTGTTACTGCTAATCCTGTAATTCCTATTGTAGTATCATCTATAGTTAAAGCTGACACCGTTACATTTCCTGTGTTTTCTACACTAAATGTATATTTTATTATATCTCCTACACTTACCATAGAATCTCCATCAGTATCTTCATAAACACCGTCTTTCTCTAATGAAATCATTGGTGTTTGTTCTAATGGTGTTACTGTACAATCTGGACAAGATGAATCGTAAGCTGGGTCATTTGGATCTAATGGTGTTGGATCTTCTGAATCATCCGTTACGGGATCTCCATCTGGATCTGTTCCTTTTGCTGTCGCTGTATTTGATACGGATCCTGCTGCAATATCGGCTGCGGTAATCGCATAATCTAAACTTGCTGTTCCTGTTTCACCAGCTGCTAATGTACTTGGTGTTACTGCTAATCCTGTAATTCCTATTGTAGTATCATCTATAGTTAAAGCTGACACCGTTACATTTCCTGTGTTTTCTACACTAAATGTATATTTTATTATATCTCCTACACTTACCATAGAATCTCCATCAGTATCTTCATAAACACCGTCTTTCTCTAATGAAATCATTGGTGTTTGTTCTAATGGTGTTACTGTACAATCTGGACAAGATGAATCGTAAGCTGGGTCATTTGGATCTAATGGTGTTGGATCTTCTGAATCATCCGTTACGGGATCTCCATCTGGATCTGTTCCTTTTGCTGTCGCTGTATTTGATACGGATCCTGCTGCAATATCGGCTGCGGTAATCGCATAATCTAAACTTGCTGTTCCTGTTTCACCAGCTGCTAATGTACTTGGTGTTACTGCTAATCCTGTAATTCCTATTGTAGTATCATCTATAGTTAAAGCTGACACCGTTACATTTCCTGTGTTTTCTACACTAAATGTATATTTTATTATATCTCCTACACTTACCATAGAATCTCCATCAGTATCTTCATAAACACCGTCTTTCTCTAATGAAATCATTGGTGTTTGTTCTAATGGTGTTACTGTACAATCTGGACAAGATGAATCGTAAGCTGGGTCATTTGGATCTAATGGTGTTGGATCTTCTGAATCATCCGTTACGGGATCTCCATCTGGATCTGTTCCTTTTGCTGTCGCTGTATTTGATACGGATCCTGCTGCAATATCGGCTGCGGTAATCGCATAATCTAAACTTGCTGTTCCTGTTTCACCAGCTGCTAATGTACTTGGTGTTACTGCTAATCCTGTAATTCCTATTGTAGTATCATCTATAGTTAAAGCTGACACCGTTACATTTCCTGTGTTTTCTACACTAAATGTATATTTTATTATATCTCCTACACTTACCATAGAATCTCCATCAGTATCTTCATAAACACCGTCTTTCTCTAATGAAATCATTGGTGTTTGTTCTAATGGTGTTACTGTACAATCTGGACAAGATGAATCGTAAGCTGGGTCATTTGGATCTAATGGTGTTGGATCTTCTGAATCATCCGTTACGGGATCTCCATCTGGATCTGTTCCTTTTGCTGTCGCTGTATTTGATACGGATCCTGCTGCAATATCGGCTGCGGTAATCGCATAATCTAAACTTGCTGTTCCTGTTTCACCAGCTGCTAATGTACTTGGTGTTACTGCTAATCCTGTAATTCCTATTGTAGTATCATCTATAGTTAAAGCTGACACCGTTACATTTCCTGTGTTTTCTACACTAAATGTATATTTTATTATATCTCCTACACTTACCATAGAATCTCCATCAGTATCTTCATAAACACCGTCTTTCTCTAATGAAATCATTGGTGTTTGTTCTAATGGTGTTACTGTACAATCTGGACAAGATGAATCGTAAGCTGGGTCATTTGGATCTAATGGTGTTGGATCTTCTGAATCATCCGTTACGGGATCTCCATCTGGATCTGTTCCTTTTGCTGTCGCTGTATTTGATACGGATCCTGCTGCAATATCGGCTGCGGTAATCGCATAATCTAAACTTGCTGTTCCTGTTTCACCAGCTGCTAATGTACTTGGTGTTACTGCTAATCCTGTAATTCCTATTGTAGTATCATCTATAGTTAAAGCTGACACCGTTACATTTCCTGTGTTTTCTACACTAAATGTATATTTTATTATATCTCCTACACTTACCATAGAATCTCCATCAGTATCTTCATAAACACCGTCTTTCTCTAATGAAATCTGTGAACATTCTACAGTTATAGTCACAGAATCTGAAGTACTTACACAACCTGTTGTTGTATTCGTAACCACTAAAGTATAAGTTGTTGTTTCGCTTGGTGTTGCTTCTGGTTGTGCAGCTGCTGTATCATCTAATCCTGTAGCTGGTGACCATTCGTAGCTATAACCTGCTTGTGATGCAGTTCCTAACATTACACTTGTTGTTGTACAGTCTAAAGTAGCATCCTCTCCTGCATTTGCAATTGGTAATGTATTTACTGTTACCGTAGCACTTACATCTGTTAATGCTAAATAACAAGTACCATTATTTACATTGGTTAAATTTAAGGTGGTATCTGCAGTTATTTCAGAGACTGTTACTTGTACAGTACCATCTTCTCCTATAGTTACTGGACTTGATGGTAAACCTTTTGCTCCAGTATATGTAACTATATCTCCTGCTGCTCCTTCTATAGTAAACACAGCATCTTCTCCTGAACATACTGAACTACTTGCACTTATAGTTGCTGCTGTTGGTAAGTCATTAACAGATAAGGTAATACTTTCTTCAGCACCACAACTATTATTGCTTGTTGTAACTTCTACTCTATATTCATTTTCATCGAAGCCTTCCGGAGTTTCTGTTATGGTTAAACTTGCTGTACTTGTTCCACTATATGGTGCTGTATCTGTTAACTCTGTAGTTCCTAAATACCATTGGTACGTATAATCTGCTTCTGGTATATCAATAGTTGTATCATCATCCTCTAAACCTGAGGCTCCAAAATCTGTAACTCTTTTCCCTTCAATTGTAGCTTCTAAAGTAATGTTTGAATCTACACAAACTTCTGGTGTACTTGGTGCTATTACTATTGAGTTGATTACATCACTTGTAAGCACTGCTGTAGTAGTATCTTGACCTCCACTTACAGCTGTTGGCACTCCATTTGCATCAACAGTACCATTAATACTTCCATTTGAATTTAAATCATCATTTGTTATACTTCCATCAGCCTCAATTGCATCTGGACATCCATCATTATCACTATCTAAATCTAAATGATCCGGAATACCATCACGATCAGTATCACAAACTATTGAAGCTAAAACAATATTATCAACACCCACATCATTTCCAGCACCACCATTTGGTTGGGAATTTATAAGCACTATATCAACACTAGCTGTAGTTGCCTTAAAATCAAGAGTGGTACGTCTCCAAAGGTCATCGTTAACGACACCAATATCCTCTGAAGTAGCAGATGCTAAAACGGTTCCGTTTGAATCTTGAATTTGTAAAGTAAATTTAGGAATATCGTCACAACCGTTACACAAGCCTGCTAAATCTACTCTAAACCTGTAATTAAGTCCTGCCTCTGTTGTTAAACCTTCCTTTCTATAGAACTCAAAAGTAGATGGTCCTGTATACGATGAATTTCCATTACCGTTCATATTAATAGCTAAGTACCTTCCATCGGTTGAACCATCCGCAGGACCATCGACATCATCTATGTTTGCATCAACATTTCCATTTTTATCTGTTCTATTGTATTGTGACAATCCTTCTGTATTAGATGTTACAACAGCATAAGACCCATCACCAATGGGTCCAGAACTTTTAAAAGTATGATTTAAAACAGCTGAATCTTCAAATCTTCCTGCACCTGTTCCAAAATCTTCAGAATACACCACATTATAATCTACTTTAGACGAATCATCACAAGAATCCTCTAATATATCTGGTATACCATCATTATCATCATCTAAATCACAAATATCATTTATTCCATCTCCATCAGTGTCTATTCCTGCCGGATCAGTACAAGGGTCTACAGTTTCTTTAATACCAAAATCTATAGAACCAGCCGTTAAACTAGGCACATTTAAACTTCCATCAACAACTCCGCCTTCATTTGTATATTCCCAATTTGATGGTAATTCATTAGTTGGCGCAGGACTATCTTCCGTTCCTTGGCTTGTACTTAATTCAAATGTATAATCTACTAAAGCATCGTCTAAAGTTACAGTATAAGTACCATCACTTGCTACAGCAGCTGTAGCTACTACATTACCTGTTGAATCTACAACATTTACATATAATTGAGTACTTCCTGGAGAACCAATACCTGTTCCGTCTACGGTACCATTATCATTTGTATCGTTATAAACAGTACCAGAATAGATAACACCACCATCTGCCGTTGGACAATTGGTTGGTTCTATGGTTGGCGCTACACCTCCAAAGACAACGCTTGAATCTACATTAAGATTACCGTAATTTTGAAACAGATCACCAATCTCGTCAGTACCTGAACCTAAAGACGTACTTGTAAAATTTAAGTTTGGCCCAATATTACCTTCGTTAACAGAAGATAGACTTTCAAATTCAAAATACCCTTGTAGACTGGAGTCTGAAGGCCCTACAAAATTACCTGTAGATGAAAATACTCCACTACCAGATGTTATAACCACTCCTTGATTATAAAATGTACCTCCATTACCTAAATTAACATTTCCTGTAATATTAAAAGTACCGTAATTACTAACTTTAGAAGTATCACCTCCATAATCAATTTGACCAGTATTAAAGGTTCCTGTATTAATTACTTGACCTCCACCATTTAAATTAAATTTACCAGAATATATCCCACAGTTAATATATGAGGAAATACTGTTGGAGTTATAATTACCAGACACCGTAAGATTTCCAGAATTTATAAATTGAGCTTTACCACTACTAATATTAAGGTTATTACTAACAGTCATATTTGAGTTATTCTCAATAGTAATTACGGCATTGGAGTTAGAAAACTGCAATGTCTCTGGTTTAAAAGTTCCATTATTGGTAATATTCATAACATCACCATTTAAGGTTAATGTTTTGGTTGTCATTAAACCTCCAGGAGCAATGGTAATATCCATATCACCTGCCCAAGTTGTGTTTTGCTGAACATTTAATGTACCTTCTACGTATATTGTAAAAGTACCTGAACCAGATGTAGAATAATTATTAGCCCCTAAATTTAATACAGCATCTGAAGCGACACATATAGAACCACCATCACCAAATGTAATATCTGAAGAAATTGATGTAGTACCTGTAGTAAAACACCTAGTTTCATTTGCTGCAAAAATCGGGCTAGTACTATTATTAGTACCATCACAACCAGTACACTGCGCGTAGGCTGTTTGTGAAGAAGTAATTGCTATTAAAAATGTAAAATAAAGTAATACGTAAAATTTTTTCATAAAATTTATTCTTTAATTCATTGTTATAATTTAGAACGCAACCTAAATTGCAGTATCTATATTTTTTATTACTTATTAGTTGTATTTATAGGTATACGTACTTCAAATTCTTTTATTTTTTTTCTGAATATGAGAAACATATCTATACTTTATAAACACAAGAAATTTTAAAAAATCACAATAAAAAACCCTAAAATTTAAACTAATCAAAAATTGGTAGTTTAACTTTTTAGGGGTTATTATAAGTAAACATTATAATTATTTTAAAAAATATTATCGGGCAAAATTACGTTAAGAGTTTCTTGTTACAAATGGTTATAATATCCGTTTTCCGCTAAATAGACAGAATACAAACTATTGATTAACTTATACTTACGATTTAACACACGTACTTCTATAAATTTTTAAAAATTGAGTATTTATTAACGGAAAAACAACTATTACACTTGTTGAAATTTTAATGAATAACAGAAAAGATATATACTAATACTAGTATAAAATATTATGAATTGAATATAAGGCTTTAGAATAAAAATTAAAACACAGAAGGTTGCTTAAACTTACTTAATAAAGAGACATTAATTAAAAGCTGAAAGTAGAGAATAAAATTAATTGGAGTTTTTAATATCTTCAATAAATTCTGAAGGACTATATCCAGTTATATCTTTGAAACATGCAGAAAATTTACTATGAGAAGAAAAACCACATTCATCTGCCAAATAACTTATTTTATAATTTAAATAAGCTTTATCTGTAGTTAGCTTATTTTTAATATAATTTATTCTTAAATTATTAATGTAGTGGGTATAATCTGTATTTTTATAATTTTTAAGAAAATTCCTAAAATATTTAGTATTTGTATTTAACAAACCTATTAGAGTTGGCAAAGACATGTTTTTATCTAAAAAGCCATTGGAAGCTTCAAACTCTTTTAATTTTTCAACAAGATCTTCCTCTGTTTTTTTAGGAAGCACAATATCTGTTGTTTTACTATTATCAATTATAAGAGTTTTATTATTTGTATTAGAGAATATTTTTTTTGTTTTTAAATACATAAAAATTAATAGTGCTATAGCTAAAACCGAAAATATAACTATATAATTATCACTTTTGGGTACAACATCACTTTTATTTGAATTTATGTTAAGTGCATTATATGCACTGTTTACTATTAATTTTTTATTTTTTGTATTCTCATTTAATTGAGTAATATATTTGATATTGTACTTTGTAAAACTATCTAATTGTTTAATTTGATTATAATATTCGGAAATACTTTTAAAAACTTGCTCTTTTAAATTTGGATTTTCACTTTTTTCTGAAATTGCAAGTGCTTTTTTTAAATATACACCAGCACTATCAATATTTTTGAATTTTAGAAAAGCTTTTCCATAACCATGGTAAATAGAAGAAGCCCAAATTGAACTACCCGCTCCAGCTTTATTTATAAAAATATTAGCCTTTGAAAAATACGCTAATGCACTATCTCGTACTTCTAAAGCATCATACGAATGGCCTAACATTTCGTGCGTAGTAGCCAATACAAAGTTTCTGTGATCTAAATTTTCTTCTTTTTCAAACGTAAGATTAGCTAAATGTAAATATTCTATAGTTCTATTGTAATTTTTTTCGTCAAATGCATATTCAGCTAATTCTTGATTACACAATGCAATATATTTTAACCTTCTATCATTATCAGAAATAAAATCGCTAACCTTCATACCTTTATTTATAAAATTTCTACCTTTATCTATAAAACCTATATCTCTGTATAGGGTAGATAAAAAACCATAAATTCTGGCTTGATATGCATATTCTTTTTCTTGTTTAGCAATTTCTAAAACTTCTAATAGTTTATTAATCGCTTCCCCCTTTTTTTCTTGCTTTGCTAAAATATCAGCAAAAAGTATTTGCGATTTTATTTTTTGTTGTTCATTATCAGCATATATAGAAAGAGAATCTGCTAAGTATAATGCTTTTGTAGGATTTGCAGAAGATATATTTACTGCAACTTGGTAGAATATAGAATCAAATTTTTTAGATTGAATGTCGGTATTGGTTTGCGAAAAAACCAAATAAGGAATTAATAATAAGAGTAAAAAAAAACGCATTAATTAGCTAAATAAAATTATTAAAACAATAAATTACTTGTAAAAGTATGTTTTACAAATAAAGACCTATAATAATGTATGAGTTAGCATAGCAAAGATAATTAATTCTTTAAATTATTGGCTACGGATAAACTAAATTTTTTAAAAAAATAAAACCTTACAAATCTAAAGAAATGTAAGGTTTAGAGTTTTATAAAAGTGGTCCCACTTGGGCTCGAACCAAGGACCCCCTGATTATGAGTCAGGTGCTCTAACCAGCTGAGCTATGGGACCTAAAACTGGGTGCAAAATTACTACTTTTTATTTTATGTACAACACTTTTTTACATTTTTTAATAAATAATAATTATTTAACTTTTAACTGCTCTTATAATGTTTTGATTACCAAATATTCAGTTAAATTATATGCATTGTAAAAAACAGCTATTTATAGTATTGCTTAAACCAAATTTTTTGAAACTCTCTTTTCAAGATAAGAAATACAAGCTGATTTACTACATCTGTTAAATTACTATTGGTAATAATTGCCAATTCTTTTTCTGAAAGATCAATTCGGTATATTAAATTTAAATAATCATCGTATTTAAATTGTATAAGATTTAAAAGTGTTACTGACAATTCATCTTTTAAATTTTCAAAAGAACTAGTTACATCAAAAAATTTTGAAATTCCACTTAAATGAAAATCTTTATTAAGCTGTTCTATTAATTTTAGCTCTAAATTTTTAGTTTCAACAGCTTCTTGTAATACTATTAAGTTTTTTAATTTTAACATTAAATACTTCGCTTCATTAAACTTAATCCAAAGTTTTTTAATAGTTGTTTTTTAGCATCAGAAATAGCTAACGTTTCTAAAGTTACAAATGCACCTTCAGTATAATTTTCTATTTCACTTTTTGTAATATCAACAATATTATACTTATTAAAAAGAGCTGTTACTTCTTTTATTTTAGTTTCGGACTTACTCTCTATATTATATAGGTGTAATAATTTCTCTAAATCTTCTTTATTACAAACTTCTAAAGCTTTTAGATATAAAAATGTTTTTTTATTCTCAAGAATATCACCTCCAATTTGTTTTCCAAAAGTTGCTGCATCACCAAAGGTATCTAAAAAGTCGTCTTGCAATTGAAATGCTATACCTAGATTTAAACCAAAATTATATATTTTTTCGGCTTCACTATCAGAAACATCAGCAATAATAGCACCCATTTTCATTGCAGCTGCAACTAAAACAGATGTTTTATAAGTAATCATTTTAATATATTCCGTAATACTTACATCGTTTCTGGTTTCAAAATCAATATCTAGCTGTTGTCCTTCACAAACTTCTAAAGCAGTTTTATTGAATAAAAGCAGTAATTTTTTAAAAATTTCAGGTTCATACTTATTAAAACATTGCGATGCTAAAATCATCATAGCATCTCCAGATAAAATTCCGGTATTCACATCCCATTTTGTATGAACAGTTTCTTTACCTCTTCTAATTGGAGCACTATCCATAATATCGTCGTGTATTAACGTAAAATTATGAAAAACCTCAATTGCTAAAGCCGCATCGTAGGCTTGTTCAGTATTACCTTCAAATAAATCGCAGATCATAATTGTTAAAATTGGACGTAAACGCTTACCTCCTATCTGCAAAATATAATGTATTGGTTCGTATAAATTTACAGGCTCTTTTACCTTAATTTTTTTATTTAAATAACTAATAAAATCTTCTTTATAAGTAGCAACTACATCCATTTAATCTATTTTTTTGTAAAAATACAGCTTTGAATTAACATTTAATAATCCATATATTTTTTTGAATGTTATAAAATTGTTAATACTTAGAAAACTTTTTTTGTTTCTAAAGTTTCCTTTTCTATATTTGCACGCAATTTAAAAAAGGAATCGTTCCTAATGAAAGAAGAAATTATAAAAAAAGCAGGAGAATCATTTTTAAAGTATGGCTTTAAAAGTGTTACTATGGATGATATTGCCAATGATTTAGCTATTTCAAAAAAGACAATTTACAAGCATTTTAAAAATAAAGTAGAACTTGTAGAAAACACTATTAGTTATTTTCATGAAATGGTACACAACACGGTAATGTGTGTTTGTGATAAAAAATATAATGCTATTCAAGAAAACTTTGAAATTAAAAAAATTTTTTCAAAAGTATTTGAGCATGCAGATAATTCGCCAATGTATCAGCTTCAAAAATATTACCCTAAAATACATTTAAAAATTATTAAAAATGAATTTTCAATGTTTAAAGATTGTATTCTAAAAAATATTGAAAAAGGTATTGAAGAAGAAATTTACAGAAAAAATATTGATAAAGAATTAACAACAAAATTTTATTTCTCACTAATGATGAGTGTGCACGACACTAATCTACACACTTATAACAAAAACACAATCAATAAGTTAGAATTAAAAGCACTGGAATATCATATTAGAGCAATTGCAACATTAAAAGGATTAAAAATTTTAGAAGAACAATTAGATAAAAACTCAATTACATAATGAAGAAAAGTATATTACTAATTTTTGCATTACTGTTAAGTATTAATTTAACTGCCCAAGAAAACATTACACTTTCTTTAGATGAAGCAATAAGTTATGCAATGGAAAATAGTTATTCAGCAATAAATGCTTCTAGAGATATTGAAGCTGCAAAAAAGAAAAAATGGGAAACAACAACCATTGGATTACCACAAATAAGTGCTACTCTAGACTATCAAAATTGGATTAAACAACAAGTTTCGTTAATTCCAGCTGAATTTTTTGGTGGTAATGAAGGTGAATTTGCTGAAATTGCATTTGGAACAAAACATAATATGAATGCTTCTGCAACCTTAAACCAATTAATTTTTGATGGTTCTTATTTAGTTGGACTACAGTCTGCAAAAGTATACCTACAAATTTCTGAAAATGCTAAAGAAAAAACAGATTTAGGTATTAGAGAAGCTGTTATTAACGCCTATGGAAATGTACTTTTAAGTGAAGAAAGCATAAAAATTATAGAAAAAAACATAATTACGCTAGAAAAAAACTTAGAAGAAACAACACAAATATATGCAAATGGTTTTACTGAAGAAGAAAATGTAGAACAGCTACAAATAACTCTTGCTACCATTAAAAGTCAACTTTCTAAAACTAAAAAATTAAAAGACATTGCTTATAAAATGTTGAATATTACTTTAGGACTAGATATCAATAAAACAGTTGTATTAACAGATTCTTTAAGTAGTCTTTCTAAAAAAAATACAAATTTAGGCTTACTTTCAACCGAATTAACCATAGAAAATCATATTGATTTTAAAATTGCTAAAAACACCGAAAAATCAAACGAATTATTAGTAAAACTAGAACAAAGCAAAGCACTACCAACATTAAGTAGTTTTATTAACTTTGGATATGCTGGTTATGGTGAAAGTTTCGATTTCTTAGAAAAAGATCAACAATGGTTCGATTCTTCATTGCTAGGTGTAAGTTTAAAAATACCTATTTTTAGTAGTTTAGCTAGAAGTTCTAGAACACAACAAGCAAAAATTGAATTAGAAAAAGCCCGTACAAACTTAACAGAAACAGAACAAAAATTATTACTTCAATTAGAATCTGCAAAAACAGAGTACAACTATAGTTTAGAAGAACTAGAAACTTCTAAACAAAATTTAGCATTGGCAGAACGTATAGAAAATAAACAACAAATTAAATTTTTTGAAGGTATTTCAACAAGTTTTGAATTAACTGAAGCCCAAAGACAATTATATACCATGCAACAAAATTATTTACAAGCAATGCTAAATGTTATTGCAACTAAAGCCGCATTAGACAACGCATTAAACATCTCAATCAACTAAAATAAATCAAAATGAAAAAATACATAGCATTAATTATAGCATCAATTGTAACAATTTCTTGTGGTGAAGAAACCAATAAATCTACATTAGAAGATTTGAACGCACAGCATTTAGTAATAACTAAAAAAATAGACAGTTTAACAAATGAATTAAGAGCATTAGAAAATGAAATTACAAAAATAGACCCTAATAAAAAACACCCAGTGGTAACTGCTTTTACCGTTAAAAATGAAGTTTTTAAACATTATATTGAAATTCAAGGTGTGGTACAAGCCGATAAAAACATTGAAATTCGTCCAGAATTAGGAGGTACAGTACGCTCAATATTAGTAAAAGAAGGTCAAAAAGTTAAGGCAGGACAACTGTTAATTCAATTAGATGATGTATCTATTAAAAACAGTATAGATGAGCTTACTACACAATTAAATTTAGCTAAAACTACTTTTGAACGTCAAGAACGTCTTTGGAATCAAAAAATTGGTTCAGAAATGCAATATTTACAAGCAAAAGCCCAAAAAGAAAGTTTAGAAAACAATTTAGCATCACTAAAAACACAAGCCAATAAAATGAAAGTTATTGCACCTTTTAGTGGTATTGTAGACGAAATTTTCCCTAAAAATGGAGAACTTACAAATCCTCAAATGCCTGTTATTCGCCTAATAAACTTAGACAAAGTATATGTTGAAGCCGAAATTACAGAGTCTTATTTACCAGTAATTAAAATTGGCACAGAAACTGTTTTAAACTTCCCATCAATTAATAAAGAAATAACTTCAGAAATTGCTCAAATTGGACATTATATTAATCCTGATAACAGAAGTTTTAAAACTCGTATAAATATTTCTAACAAAGACCAAAGTATTAAACCAAATTTATTGGCCGATTTAAAAATATTAGATTTTGAAGCTACTGGAATTAAAATACCTTCAAATTTAGTGCAACAAGACCAAACAGGAGCAGATTATGTTTTTATAATTAAAAATGAAAACGGTCAAAACAAAATTGTAAAATCTTTAATTACAATAACTAACGAATACCAACACAATGTATTTGTAACTGAAGGAATAAGCGAAAATGATGTATTGGCAAACGCTGGAGCTCGTCTAATAAAAGAAGGAGATATTGTAGAAATACGTACAAATTAAAATCATTTAACTAACAGACATTATAATGAGCAAAGTATTAAAAGAATTTAAACTCTCTACATGGTCAATTCACAACAAAATGACTGTGTTTGTAATTATAGTAATGATTTTTTTGGCTGGTATATTTTCGTACCAAAGCATGCCTAGAGAATCTTTTCCCGAAATTGTTGTACCTCAAATTTATATTGCAACTCCATATCCTGGAAACTCTGCTTTAGATATTGAAAAACTAATTACTCGTCCGTTAGAAAAGGAAATAAATGGTATTTCTGGAGTTGAAGAAATAATCTCTACATCTATTGAAGGATTTTCATCTATTCAAGTAGAATTTGATTTTAGCGTTACGCCTACTGAAGCCCTTAGAAAAGTAAAAGATAAAGTTGATGCTGCTAAGTCTGATAAAGATTTCCCTACCGATTTACCTGCAGATCCAACAGTTCAAGAATTGAACTTTGCAGAATTAATTCCGATAATGAATATTAATTTATCAGGAGATTTTTCTATGGATCAGCTTAAAGAATATGGAGAATATTTAGAAGATGAAATAGAGAAAGTTCCAGAAATTTCTAAAGTTGATATCCGTGGTATTCAAGATAAAGAGATGGAAATTAGTGTTGATTTATACAAAATGGAAATTTCTAAAATCAGCTTTAATGATATTGCAATGGCTATTCAAAACGAGAATATGACCATTTCAGGTGGAGATTTACTAGAAAATGGAATTAGAAGAAATGTACGAATTGTTGGTGAATTTAAGTCTGCTGAAGAAATTGAAGATATTATTGTAAAACAAGAAAACAATAACATTGTTTACCTTAGAGATATAGCACAAGTTAACTTTAAAGAACAAGAAAAAGAAAGTTATGCACGTGAATTTTCACAACCAGTAGTTATGCTTGATGTAACTAAAAGAGGTGGTGAAAATTTAATTAATGCCTCTACTCAAATAGATGAAATAATAGCTAAAGCACAAGAAAATTACTTTCCATCGAACTTATATATTTCTAAAACCAACGATCAAACTAACGACACCAAAACAATGGTTGCCGATTTGGAAAACAGCATTATTCTAGGAATAATATTAGTAGTTTTAGTTTTATTATTTTTCCTTGGAATTAGAAATGCCTTGTTTGTAGGTATTGCCATTCCTTTGTCTATGTTTATTTCGTTTATAATTTTAAATGCATTAGGTGTAACCTTAAATACCATGGTATTATTTTCGTTAGTAATAGCATTGGGAATGTTGGTAGATAATGGAATTGTAGTTGTAGAAAATGTTTATAGATTGCTAGATGAAGGCTATTCAAACATAGATGCTGCAAAATATGGTGTTGGTGAAGTTGCTATGCCAATTATAGCTTCAACGGCTACTACGCTTGCTGCATTTTTGCCAATTGCATTTTGGCCAGGTATGATGGGAGAATTTATGCGCTATTTACCAATTACACTAATTATAGTGCTATCTTCTTCTTTATTTGTTGCTTTGGTTATCAACCCAATGTTAACTTCAGTATATATGAAAATTAAAGAAGATGAAGTTAATTTTAAAAAAATATTAATTTTTAGTTCCGTAATTTTTGCATTTGGAGTATTGTTCATAATTGCAGGGCTTACTATTAAATCTGGAGGATTAAATGCTTTTGGATTACTATTAGTTTTAGCAGGTTTGCTAAGAATTATAAACACTAAGCTACTTACCCCTGCCACTACTTGGTTTCAAAATAAATTTCTGCCTCGTTTAGAATACATGTATGAGAAAACTCTCAAATTTGTACTATACAAAAAAAGACCTGGTTATTTCTTTGTAGCAACATTTGGTTTATTAATTTTTGCTTTTATGTTATTTGCAGCATTTCCACCAAAAGTGCTATTTTTTCCAGAAACACCTCCAAAACAAGTATACGTTTATTTAGAATATCCAATTGGAACAGACATTGAAAAAACAAACGAACTTTCTATTGAAGTAGAAAATAGAATTCAAGAATATTTAAAAAAATATGAAGTTAATGGTGAAAATAACCTTATAACTTCTCTTATTGGTCAGGTTGGTGAAGGTACAAGCGACCCAAATCAAGGTCAGCAAGGTGGAACTACTCCAAATAAAGCTCGTATTACTGTAGATTTTGTAAAATTTATAGAAAGAGGTGGCGTGGAAACCGACGACGTTTTAATTGACATTAGAAACTTATTAAAAGAAATTCCTGGTGTTAATATTACTGTTGATAGACCTGCAGATGGACCGCCAGCTGGTGCTCCAATTAATATTGAAGTTGCTGGAGATAATTATGAAGAATTACTAGAAACCGCTGATGATATTCGTCAATTTATAAACAAAACAACAATTTTAGGAATTGAAGATTTAAAATTAGATGTAGAACAAGGAAAACCTGAAATGCCAATTATTATAGACCGTCAAAAGGCTAGAAGGCTAAATATTTCTACCGGTCAAATTGGAGATGCTTTAAGAACTTCAATATTTGGAAAAGAAGTTTCTACGTTTAAAGATGGTGAAGATGATTATCCGATTAACATTCGTTTAATGGACAAATACCGTTACAATAAGGATTTACTTATCAATCAGAAAATTACTTTTAGAAACGCAAGTAATGGACAAATTGTACAGGTCCCTATATCTTCTGTAGCACATGCAGAAACCTCTTCTACATTTAGTGCTGTAAAACGAAAAGACTTAAATAGGGTTATTACAATCTCATCTAATGTAATTGAAAACTACAATCCAACCGATGTAAATAATCAAATTAAAGATGCTTTAAAAAGCTATACCTTGCCAAAAGGTATTACCATTTCGTTTACCGGTGAACAAGAATCTCAAGCCGAAGAAATGGCCTTTTTAAGTAAAGCGCTTCTTATTGCAGTTTTCTTAATATTTTTAATTCTTGTAGGACAATTTAATTCAACTTCTACACCTGTAATTATTTCAATTTCTGTACTATTAAGTTTAATTGGTGTATTACTTGGCTTAATTATTTTTAATATGGAATTTGTTATTATGATGACAATGATTGGTGTTATTTCCTTAGCAGGAATTGTGGTAAATAACGCAATTGTTTTAATTGACTACACCAATTTAATAATGGTACGCAAAAGATCTGAACAAGGTTTAGAACCTGGAGCTTTAACAAAAGAACTTATTTACGAAAGTATTGTTGAAGGTGGAAAAACACGTTTAAGACCTGTTTTATTAACAGCCATTACAACCATTTTAGGGTTACTTCCTTTAGCTATTGGTATTAATATTAATTTTATGACCTTGTTTACTGAATTCGACCCTCAATTTTATATTGGCGGAGAAAATGTGGTGTTCTGGGGACCAATGTCTTGGACTATTATTTTTGGTTTAACCTTTGCTACATTTTTAACATTGGTTATTGTTCCAATAATGTATTCTATGTTAAACAATCTAAAATTTAGACTTAAAAGAAAACAATAATTTTATATTAAAAAATAATATAAACCTGAAATATGAACATTTCAAATGTGTATATTTCAGGTTTTTTTTATGAAAAAAATCTATTTATGAATTTGTAAACTCTCAATTCAAAAACACACAAAACAGTTTAATTGAAATGTAAAAAAGTATATTTGCAAAAACTAAATTATACTAATTGTGCACACGTATTTTCAACACTTCTCTACTCCTATCAACCACATTAAACTTCCTAACAAGTTTACGTTTCCTTTTTATTATGAACCACATCCTTTATGCAAAATTGCAGCACAAGAAGTTCAGTATTATTTAGAAACACAAACCGATTTTGAACATAATTTTGGAATAGATCCTTCTAAAAAAGGATTGGTAATTGGTAAAATGTTTGGTGTATTAATAGTTAAAAATGAACAAAACGAAATTGGATATATTACAGCGGTTTCAGGAAAATTAGCAGATAAAAATCAGCATAAATTATTTGTACCTCCAGTTTATGATATGCTTTCAAAAGATTCGTATTTCTTAAAAGAAGAAGCTGTTTTAAACGATATAAACTTAGCGATAGAACATTTAGAAAACAATACCGAATATCGATTGCTTTTAAATCAATTTAATCAGAAAAAGAAAAAAGCGACTATTGATATTCAAGAAAAAAAAGAAGCTTTAAAAACTGCTAAAAAAGATCGTAATTTCAGACGAGAAAAAGCTAAACCTGAATTATCAACAGAAGCTTATACTGCATTTTCAAAAACACTAAGTAAAGAGAGTTTAGAAGCCAAATATTTTTTTAATAATGTAAATCGTTATTGGGAACATACTTTAAATGCTCACAAAGAAAAATTAAATGTTTTTACAACTAAAATAACAGATTTAAAAGCGCAACGAAAAAATAAATCTGCTGCATTACAAAACTATTTATTTGAACAATATCAGTTTTTAAATTCAAAAAAAGAAGTCAAAAATTTATCGCAATTATTTGCAGAAACTGCAGAACAAAATCCACCTGCTGGCTCCGGAGAATGTGCAGCTCCAAAATTAATGCAATATGCTTTTTTACACAATTTAAAACCAATTGCAATGGCTGAGTTTTGGTGGGGTCAGTCGCCCAATAAAGAAATACGAAAACACAAACAATTCTATCCTGCTTGTCAAAGAAAATGCAAACCTATTTTAACACATATGTTAGCTGGAATGGAATTAGACACGGATCCCTTATTACAAAATCCGGCAATTGGTAAAGAACTAGAAACTATTTTTGAAGACGAACAATTAATTGTTATTTACAAACCAGCTGAGTTTTTGTCCGTTCCTGGAATTCATATTCAAGATTCAGTTTATACAAGAATTAAGCAACAAATTAGTAACATTTCGGGTCCAATTATAGTGCATAGATTAGACATGTCTACTTCTGGTTTATTAGTGTTAGCAAAGAATAAAAAAGCACATAAAAACCTGCAAAGTCAGTTTATTAATAAAACCGTACAAAAAAGGTATACTGCTTTATTAGATGGAATTGTAACTGAAGATAAAGGAAAAATAAACTTACCACTTCGTGTAGATTTAGACGATAGACCACGACAATTAGTTTGTTTTGAACATGGAAAACCCGCTGAAACAAATTGGGAAGTAATTGAACGGAAAAACGGAAAAACAAAAATACACTTTTATCCAATTTCAGGAAGAACACATCAACTACGAGTACATGCTGCGCATAAACTAGGATTAAATATTCCTATTATAGGTGACGATTTGTATGGTAAAAAAGCAGATCGCTTATATTTACATGCCGACACGCTAGAGTTTGTACACCCAACAACAAAACAACAGCTTAAATTTTATAAAAAAGCCGATTTTTAAAAGCATTATCTTTTTATATAAGAAAATAGTATTTTTAAAAAATATTTAGAAGAGTACTTAATTGTGAATAAAAAAAAATCATATACCGTTGATGAGGCTACAAAAGTTTTAGAAAACTATTGTGCTTACCAAGAACGTTGCCATAAAGAAGTTGAACAAAAATTGTACGATTTAAATATGATTTCTGAAGCAAAAGACCATATAATTTTACATTTATTGCAACACAATTATTTAAATGAAGAACGCTATGCTAAATCTTTTGTTAGAGGCAAATTTTCAATAAAAAAATGGGGAAGAATTAAAATTATAAATCAGTTAAAATTTAAAGGAATTTCCGATTATAACATAAAATCTGGTTTAAAAGAAATAGATGAAAACCTTTACCTAACAACACTTCAATCTATTGCTGAAAAAAAATTACCGCTTATAAAAGAAACTAATTCATATAAAAAAAGCTCAAAATTAGCTTCATTTTTAATTTCAAAAGGTTTTGAATCTGAATTGGTTTTTAAAACTGTAAAAATGTTAATCCAATAGTTTGTATTTATTTGAAATCAACTATAAAATACTGATTTTAATCATTTTATTTAAGGTTTCATTTTTGTAAATTTGAGAATCAACTTATAAAAATACAATTATGAAAAAATTAATATTGCTATTGACTCTTGTATTTTTATGTACAACTTCTTATGCTCAAGAAACTAAATTACCTGAAATTAAAACAGAAGGTGATTTACAAGAAATTACCATATTTTATAAAAGTGGCACTATAATGCAACATGGGTATTATACCAAAGAAGGCAAGCTACACTCCTCTTGGGAAAGCTATAATGAAGATGGAACACCTAAATGTTTTGCCACTTACCATTATGGTTTAAAAGTTGGCGTATGGACATATTGGAACAAAGATAAAATTACAAAAGTGGTGTACAATAACAATAAAATAGTAAAAATTGAAGAATCAGAAATTCAAGATAAACTGAAAGACAGTTATTAAATTAGTTATTAAACTTCTTTAAAAAAATAGAATCATGTTTGCTGTTTAAGTTTATAACAGCTTCAATATTATCGTTTGGTATTGTTAAAGAAAGTACGTATTGCTCTATTTTCCAAGAATTATTGCTCTTTTTTAATACTCCAGAACCCCTACAAACGCCCATCCAAGTATCTAAAAGCTCATCAAACCAGGCAATCTCACCTTTTTCATCTACATAAATAGTTCTACTTATGCTTGTAAAATCCCATGCATTTCCTTTATCAAAATATGGTTTACTAAAACTTTTAAAAGCTTTAAACTTCCAATTTTCATAAGCATCTGTTCCTATAAAAACACTTGTACTGGACATTGCTTTAAAATAAGCTTCAAAATTAGCTTCAGAAGCATCTTTATGCCAATTATTAAGCACCAACTGTATAACCTCCTCTTCTGTGTTTAAATCAACTACAGGTGCTTCTTTTTGTTCTTTTTTTGTACATGAAATTAATACTACTATTAAAATCAAAATTGTATTATATTTCATCTATAAGAGTGTTATTGGCGTGTAATTTTATTAATTGGTTTTTTTCTATTTGCTTCAATCTTATTTTTAACAGCATTAAAGTTATCTAGAGGCTCTTCGGTATCAATTTCTAATTTTTCTTGTAAGGTTTCAGCTGTATAAATAGTATTTATTTTAGAATTTACTGCAGAAAATAAATCAATTATTTTTTTTACTTCTTCTTTAACTTCTTCTTTAGTAATTGAAGAAATTGTAGCCATATCTGCCAACCTTAAAGTTTCATTATGCAATACATTAAATCTAGCAACAACATTTGGGGTTTTTAACTTATCTATGCGAATAGAATCTTTTAACTGTTGAACTAATTCTGACAATTCTTTTGCATTATTTAATGCTTCAAAATTAGTAACATTGTAATATTTCAACATAAATTGATCTAATTTCTGATATTCTTTCCAATCTTTTATGGTTTGCTTTGCTTCTGGAATAAGAGTTTCACTGGTATTATTTATAATTCTATCTGTAGTATCTACTACCAAAGTACCTGCTTCAGATGCCACCTCTTCAACTTTTTTTGTTTTAATACAAGAAAAATTAAAAAATAAAATTATTATTAAAAAACTATATAAATACCTCATTACAAAACTAAATTATTGTCAAAAATAGTAATAAAATAACTGTTATATCCAAAAAATATTGTTTTGATAAAACTATAATAATTTAATAACATTTCATTATCAACAATGAGATTCCTTAAAAGTTATTTTAACAAATTAAAAAAACAACTTTAGACAGCGTTAAAAAAATAGGGTTTCCGTTAAACAAAATGAATTTAAAATATTAAAAATCTAAAAAAATAACTCTAAAATATAAGGTTAAATTTTTTCCTCTTTTTTCTTGCATTTTTTAAAAAAACATACAATTAGTTTGTAAAAACAATTTTTCCCGTTCTTAACCTATTGAAAATTAGCTCCTTTTTTACTAAAACGTTTTAGTAGATATAACCCATTATATGACATCTATCATATCTTTAAATTTAAGGTTCATCTAAATTTGTAGTATTAATTTACAAATTAAACAAAACATTAAATAATTATGAATATTTCACATATCGAACATTTAGGTATAGCAGTAAATAATCTAGAAGAATCAATCGAATACTACGAAAAGGTTTTAGGACTTAAATGTTATAGTATTGAAGAGGTTGTTGATCAAAAAGTGAAAACAGCCTTTTTTTTAGTTGGAGATACTAAAATTGAATTATTAGAAAGCACATCTCCAGATGGTCCAATAGGTAAATTTATAGAAAAAAGAGGGCAAGGAATACACCATATTGCTTTTGCTGTACCAAATGCAACTGAAGCACTAAAAACTGCAGAAGAACGCGGTGTAAGACTTATAGATAAAGTTTCTAGAAAAGGTGCTGAAAGTTTAAATATTGGATTTTTACACCCTAAATCTACACAAGGTGTACTTACCGAACTTTGTTCTAAAGAATAATATACTATTTTAAATAAATTTAATAGATAAGCATATAAAAATGGCAAATCAAGATAAAATTAACGAGCTCATTGAAAAAAGAGCTAAAGCAAAATTAGGTGGTGGTGAAAAGCGTATCGAATCACAACACGCGAAAGGAAAATTAACAGCACGTGAACGTATAGACATACTTTTAGACGATGATAGTTTTGAAGAATTTGATATGTTTGTAACACATAGAACAAAATCTTTTGGATTGGATAAACAAGTCTATCTTTCTGATGGTGTTGTTACAGGTCATGGAACAATTGATGGTAGAGTTGTCTATGTTTTCGCACAAGATTTTACTGTATTTGGTGGTTCTTTATCCGAAACTTATGCATTAAAAATATGTAAAGTAATGGATATGGCTATGAAAATTGGAGTTCCAGTTATTGGATTAAACGATTCTGGTGGAGCACGTATTCAAGAAGGTGTTAGATCTTTAGCTGGTTATGCAGAAATTTTCCAACGTAATATTATGGCTTCTGGTGTAATTCCTCAAATTTCTTCAATTTTAGGTCCTTGTGCTGGTGGTGCAGTATATTCTCCTGCATTAACAGACTTTACTATTATGACCGAAGAAACAAGTTATATGTTTGTTACTGGTCCTAAAGTAGTACAAACAGTAACTGGTGAAGTTGTAACTACAGAGCAATTAGGTGGTGCAAAAATACACTCAACAAAATCTGGTGTATCACACTTCTTAGCTGAAAACGACGAAGAAAATTTATTATTGGTTCGTAAAATATTAAGCTATTTACCTTCTAACAATTTAGAAGAGGCTCCAATTATTAATTGTGAAGATCCTATTGACAGGTTAGAAGATGCCTTAAACGAAATTATTCCAGAAAACCCAAATCAACCTTATGATATTGTTGATGTAATTTCAATTCTTGCAGATAATGGTGAATTTACAGAAGTACACAGAAGTTATGCACGCAATATTTGTGTAGGTTTTGCAAGATTTAATGGACAACCAGTAGGTATTGTTGCCAACCAACCAAAATATTATGCAGGTGTATTAGATATTGAAGCTTCTAGAAAAGCTGCTAGATTTGTACGTTTCTGTGATGCATTTAACATTCCATTAGTAACACTAGTTGATGTACCAGGTTTCTTACCTGGAACAGGTCAAGAATATGGCGGTATTATTTTACACGGAGCTAAATTATTATTTGCTTATGGTGAAGCGACAGTACCAAAAGTAACTATTACCTTACGTAAATCTTACGGTGGAGCACACGATGTAATGAGCTGTAAACAATTGCGTGGTGATTTAAATTATGCTTGGCCAACTGCAGAAATTGCTGTAATGGGAGCTAAAGGAGCCGTAGAAGTTTTAGAAGGTTCTAATATTAGAAAAATAGAAAACGCCGCAGAAAAACAAGAGTATATCGATAAAAAAGAAGAAGAATACACTAAGAAATTTGCAAACCCTTACGAAGCTGCAAAATACGGATTTATTGATGATGTAATAGAACCTAGAAATACGCGTTTCAGAATTATTAGAGCCTTAGAATTACTTAGAAATAAAAAAGAGGTAAACCCTCCAAAAAAACACTCAAATATACCACTATAACTATGTTTATACCTTTAATGTCAGATCAAATTAGCGAAGGATACGTTATATTGATAACAGGATTGTTAATTGTTTTTAGTGCTTTAGTAATACTAGCTATGTTCTTTAAATTTGGACTACCATTATTACTTTATATCTATAAAATAATTACCAAAGGAAAAGATAAAAAAATAAGTGAAATTCCAGTAGAAGCCGATCACGATTTTACCGGAGAAATTGCTGCTGCTATTGGAGCATCTATACATATGTATTTAAGCGAACAGCACGACCACGAAAGCGCAATTTTAACAATCAAGCAAGTTAAAAAAACATATTCACCTTGGAGTTCCAAAATTTACGGAATGCAAAACAGATTATAAAACATGAAAACTTATAAATTTAAAGTAAACGAAAATGGCTATACAGTAAACGTAAAGTCACACGAAGATAATATTATTAACTTAGAAGTAAACGGTACTAATTATGCTGTAAAAATGAGTAAGGAAATTAAAAAAACTAAAACTCCTACACTTGTACGCTCTGCTTCTAAAAGACCTGCTGAACCTTTAAAAGTTAATCCAACAGCATCTCAAACAACTAAAGTTGTTGCTCCAATTCCAGGAGTTGTGTTATCTCTTGATGTAAAAGTAGGTGATACGCTTAAAGTGGGTGACAGAATGTTAGTATTAGAAGCAATGAAAATGGAAAACAATATTGTTTGTGAAAAAGCAGGTACTGTTACTGCCGTTAACGTAACGGTTGGACAACAAGTACTTCAAGACCAAGCAATGATTGAACTAGAATAAAAATTTCTGAATTATCTGTTTTTAAATTAAATAATTCAAATAATTCCCTAAAAGAAAAAAAATGAAGAAAGTAATAATAATATTTTGTGCTTTATCACTGTTGATCTTTATAAGACCAGCACTTGGGTTAGGTACAAATACAAACGCAACTAATTTAGAAGATGCTGTTAAAACTGAACAAGTTGAAAGCACAGCAAATTCAGACTCAAAGATTGGGGCTCTTAATGGAATAAAACAATTTTATAACTATACCGGTTTTGCAAACGCAACATCTGGTCATGTAATTATGATTATTATAGGGATTGTATTTATATTTTTAGGAATAAAATACGATTATGAGCCACTGCTTTTAATACCTATTGGAACAGGTGTAATTCTGGGAAATATTCCCTTTGTTGCAGGTAACCAAACTGGAATTTACGAAACAGGTTCTGTTTTAAACTACTTATATTTTGGAGTAGTAAAAGGAGTATATCCTCCTCTAATTTTCTTAGGTATTGGAGCAATGACAGATTTCTCATCACTAATTGCAAACCCTAAACTAATGCTTTTAGGTGCAGCAGCACAAATTGGTGTATTTGCTACATTTATGGGAGCACTTTACCTTGGTTTTAGTCTTCCTGAAGCTGGAGCTATTGGAATTATTGGTGGTGCTGATGGACCAACTGCTATTTTCCTTTCATCTAAATTAGCAAACGGTATAAATATACTCGCAGATGGTACAACGGTTAAAAACTTAATTGGGCCAATTGCAATTGCTGCCTATTCATATATGGCATTAGTACCGGTAATTCAACCTCCTTTAATGCGTTTATTAATTTCAAAAAAGGATAGAAAAATTAAAATGAAACCACCAAGAGCTGTAACTCAAAAAGAAAAAATGATTTTCCCTGTGGTTGGTTTAATTTTAACATTATTCATCTCTCCTAGTGCATTACCACTATTAGGTATGTTATTCTTTGGAAATTTATTAAAAGAATCTGGAAGAACTGAACGTTTAGCTGACACTGCAAGAACAAAATTAATTGATATTGTAACCATTCTTTTAGGTGTAACAGTAGGTGCTTCTACACAAGCAGATATCTTTATTACTGAAGATTCCATGTTAATCTTTGGATTAGGAGCAATCTCATTTGTTATTGCTACTTGTGGAGGATTATTATTCGCTAAGTTTATGAATTTATTCCTTAAAGGAGATAATAAAATAAACCCATTAATTGGTGCTGCAGGTGTCTCTGCTGTTCCAGATAGTGCGCGTGTTGTTCACCACGAAGGATTAAAATCTGACCCAAGTAACTACTTATTAATGCATGCAATGGCTCCTAATGTTTCAGGTGTAATTGGTTCTGCAATTGCAGCAGGTATTATATTAAGTTTCTTAGGATAGTGAAATAAATAATATTAAAAAAGTTGATGAAACAACTTATAATAAACGTTATAAAATGAATATACCAAATAAAATGACAGCCGAAAATGCTGTTAAATTAATAAAATCAGGAGATAGAGTTTTAATTCAAGGAGGATCTGCTACACCACAAGCTTTAATTAAAGCAATGGTAGCTAGAGCACCTGAATTAAAAGGTGTAGAAATTTGCCACCTACATACCGAAGGTGAATGTGGATATGTAGCTCCAGAATTAAGAGAAAGTTTCCATACAAACGCCTTCTTTATTGGAGGAAATATTAGAAAAAGTATAGGAGACACTGCCGATTACATTCCAATGTTCTTAAGCGATATTCCAACTTTATTTAGAGAAGGTTATATGGACTTAGATGTTGTTTTAATAAATGTATCACCTCCAGATAAACACGGATTTTGCTCTTTAGGAGTTTCTGTAGATATTGTACACTCAGGTATTGAACGAGGTAAAAAAATAATTGCACAAATAAATCCACTAATGCCTCGTACTTTCGGAGATGCGCAAGTTCATATTAACAGATTTGATGCATGTGTTGAAATTGAAGAAGAAATCTATGAAATGAAATTTGTAGCCCCTTCTGATATAGAAAAAGCAATCGGTAAAAATGTAGCAGAAATTATTGAAGATGGAGCAACACTTCAAATGGGAATTGGAGGTATTCCTAATGCTGTATTAACATTTTTACACAACCATAAAAACTTAGGTGTACATACAGAAATGTTTTCTGAAGGTATTGTAGATTTAGTTGAAAAAGGAATTGTAAATGGATCTAAAAAGAAAACAAATCCTTATAAAATAGTTTCAGGGTTTGCAATGGGTACACGCCGTTTATACGATTTTATGGATGACAATCCAGAAATTGAAATGAATGATATTGCTTATGTAAACGATACGTCAATTATTCGTCAAAACCCAAAAGCAACAGCTATAAACTCTGCTATTGAAGTAGATTTAACTGGACAAATTTGTGCAGATTCAATTGGTACAAGAATGTTTTCTGGTGTAGGTGGTCAAATGGACTTTATGCGTGGTGCAGCATTATCACCAGGCGGAAAACCAATTTGTGCCATTACATCTACAACTTTAAAAGGTGTTTCTAAGATTACACCAACTTTAAAAGTAGGTGCTGGTGTAGTAACAACTCGTGCCCATGCACGCTATATAGCAACTGAATATGGTGTTGCAGAGCTGTTTGGTAAAAACCTAAAACAACGTGCTCATGCGCTTAGAGACATCGCACACCCAGATCATAGAGAAGAATTAGACAAAGCTATTTTCGAACGTTTTGGAAGTAGTTTAATGATTAAATAAATTTATTAAAATTAGAGTCTTTATTTTTTTAATTTTAAAGACTCTAAATTTTAAATTCATATTAAATTCAAACATAATGAGCGATAAAAATAAAGCACTTTTTTCTGAATTCCCTCCTGTTTCAACAGAACAGTGGATGGAAAGAGTGACCGCAGATTTAAAAGGAGCTGATTTTGATAAAAAACTGGTTTGGAAAAACCTTACTGGTATCAATATTCAACCTTGTTACAGCATAGAAAATAAAATTGAGCAGCTTCAAAATACTGGAGAAAACTCTCAATCTTTAGTCAACTATCGTAGCATTACAGTTACAACAGCTGAAAATGGAAATAAATTAGCTATAAAAGCTGTTGAGGAAGGAATGAATGGAATTATTTTTCAATTAAAAGAAAATGTATCTATAGCAAACCTTCTTAATGGAATAGATTTAAATGCAACAACTGTTTCTTTTGAAATAACAGATGATGCTATTGCTTTTACAACTGATTTAGTTGCTTTTGCAAAAGACAGCAATTTAAAAGGTTATATTAATACAGGAGTTATTTCAAATTATGTAACTACTGGTTCTTTTAATGCTTCTCAAATTGAAGTAATTGCAGAACTTGTAAAATTAACTGCTGATTTTCCTAACTTTAAAGCTATCACAGTTTCTGGAACTGAATATTTAGATTCAGGTGCAAACCAAGTTCAAGAAATTGCTTACACATTAAATTCTTTAGTTTTCTTAATTGAAAAACTTTCAGAAAAAGGTGTTGAAGCTCAAACTATATTTAACAATTTAAACTTTAAACTAGCTATTGGTTTAGAGTACTTTATTGAAATTGGTAAATTTAGAGCATTTAACAGTTTATTAGCTGAAGTTGCTACCAAATACGGAGTTTCTGAACTTACAAACACCATTACAGCTAAAACTTCAATTTGGAGTAAATCTGTAACAGATGCTGAAACTAACTTATTGCGTTGTACAACTGAAGCTATGTCTGCAATTTTAGGAAATGTAGATGGTATTTTAATTGATCCTTACGATAAAGAATTTAAAGCACCTTCTGAATTTTCAAGTAGAATAGCTGGTAATATAACTACTATTTTAAAAGAAGAATCTTACTTCGGAAAAGTTTCAAACCCAGTTGATGGTTCCTATTATATTGAAGAAGTTTCTTCAAAAATAGCTGAAAAAGCTTTAGAATTATTTAAATCTATTGAAGCCGATGGTGGTTTTTACACAGCTTTTGAAAATGAAACAATTCAACAACAAGTTGCTGAAATTCGTCTTAAAAAATTAAAATTAATTAGCCAACGTAGAACTCCAATGGTAGGGATTAATAAATACCCTAACTTAATGGAAAAAGTTGCTATAGACTTACTTTCTACTGGTCCAACCGAAAATTCTAAAGTATTAACTCCAAGAAGAGCTTCATTAGAAATTGAAGCAATGCGAAGAGTTACAGAACAATTAGTTACAGATACCAATGTACGTCCAATTGTGCAGTTAGCAAGTTACGGTAACTTAAATATGCGTAAAGCTAGAGCTGCTTTTGCTTACGACTTTATTGGTGTTAGTGGTTTTGACGTTCACCAAGAAGAAAGTTTTAATAGCGCTGAAGAAGCTGCTACAGAAAGTGCAAAATCAGACGCTCACGTAGTGGTAATCTGTAGTTCAGATCAAGATTACGATGAAAGTGCTGTTGCATTTATAAAAGCATTTAGAGCTATTGCTAAAAACAAAGTATTGTTATTAGCTGGTGCTCCAAAAAACATGGATGAATTAACTGAATTTGGTTTAGATGGTGTTGTTAATATGAGAACTGATGTTCTTGTAACACTTTCAGCGATTCAGGAAAAAGTTCAAAAAACATTAAAAGCCTAAGGATATGAAACCAGATTTTTCAGATATTAAATTAAATTCAGCTGTAAAACAAACAGCTGCAACTTCAGAGAATCAAGACGTTTGGAATACTCCTGAAGGAATCCCTGTAAAAAAACAATTTTCAAAAGAAGATATTTCAGAAGCCGAACATTTAGGTTATGCTGCTGGTGTACCTCCATTTTTAAGAGGACCTTATAGTGCAATGTATGCTATGCGTCCTTGGACGGTTCGTCAATACGCAGGTTTCTCAACTGCAGAAGAATCCAATGCTTTTTACAGAAGAAATTTAGCTGCAGGTCAAAAAGGACTTTCAGTTGCTTTTGATTTAGCTACGCACCGTGGATACGATTCAGATCACCCACGTGTAACTGGTGATGTTGGTAAAGCTGGGGTTGCTATAGATTCTATTTTAGATATGGAAATTTTGTTCGATCAAATTCCATTAGATAAAATGTCTGTTTCTATGACAATGAATGGTGCTGTATTACCAATTATGGCCTTTTATATTGCTGCTGCAAGAAAACAAGGTGTTTCTTTAGACAAACTTTCTGGAACAATTCAGAATGATATTTTAAAAGAATTTATGGTGCGTAATACATACATTTACCCACCTGCTCCTTCAATGAGAATTATTGGAGATATTTTTGATTATACAACGCAAAATATGCCAAAGTTTAACTCAATTTCAATTAGTGGTTACCATATGCAAGAAGCTGGAGCAACTGCAGATATTGAATTGGCTTATACTTTAGCAGATGGTATGGAATACATTAGAACTGGATTAAAATCTGGTTTAAAAATTGATGAATTTGCGCCACGTTTATCATTCTTCTGGGCAGTAGGAATGAATCACTTTATGGAAATTGCAAAAATGCGTGCTGCACGTATGCTTTGGGCAAAAATTATTAAGTCATTCAACCCAAAAAATCCAAAGTCAATGGCATTGCGTACGCATAGTCAAACATCTGGATGGAGTTTAAGTGAGCAAGATCCTTTCAATAACGTAGCTAGAACTTGTATTGAAGCAATGGCTGCTGGTTTAGGTGGAACACAAAGTTTACACACAAATGCATTGGATGAAGCTATTGCTTTACCAACAGATTTCTCTGCAAGAATTGCACGTAACACGCAAATCTTTATTCAAGATGAAACGCAAATGACTAAATCCGTTGATCCTTGGGCTGGTTCTTACTATGTTGAGTACTTAACACAAGAGATTGCTAAAAAAGCTTGGAAATTAATTGAAGAAGTTGAAGAACTTGGTGGAATGGCGAAAGCTATTGAAACTGGAGTTCCAAAACTACGTATTGAAGAAGCTTCTGCACGTAAACAAGCGCGTTTAGATTCTGGTCAAGATATTTTAGTTGGGGTAAACAAATTTCAAACAGCTGAAAAATCTAACATAGAAATTTTAGAGGTTGACAATACAGTTGTAAGAGATTCTCAAATTGCTCGTTTAAATAAATTAAAAGCTGAACGTAATTCAGAAGTTGTTGCTGCAAAACTAAAAGCATTAGAAGACTGTGCTGGAGGTGCTAAAGGTAATTTATTAGAATTAGCAGTTGAAGCTGCAGAAAATTTTGCTACTTTAGGTGAAATTTCTGATGCTTTAGAAGTTCACTTTGGAAGACATAAAGCGGATACTAAATTAATAAGTGGTGTGTACGGTAAAGAAGTAGATAACGATAGTACGTTTGCAAAAGCTCAAAAATTAGCTGATAAATTTGCAGAAATAGAAGGTAGAAGACCAAGAGTTATGATTGCAAAAATGGGTCAAGACGGTCACGATAGAGGTGCAAAAGTAGTTGCATCTAGTTTCGCTGATTTAGGTTTTGATGTGGATATGGGATCTTTATTCCAAACTCCTGAAGAAGTTGCAAAACAAGCTATTGAAAACGATGTTCACTTTGTTGGCGCATCCAGTTTAGCTGCGGGTCATAAAACATTAATTCCTCAATTAATTGAAGAATTAGAAAAACTAGGCAGACCTGATATTATGGTATTTGCAGGTGGAGTTATTCCAGCTCAAGACTACGATTACTTATTCGAAAGAAAAGTAGCTGCTGTATTTGGTCCTGGTACTGTTATTTCAGAATCAGCGATTACAATAATGGAGAAATATTTAGAACAAGAATAAGTTTTTAATTTTTTTTAATTTTAAAAATCCCGAACAAATTAAATTGTTCGGGATTTTTTGTAGCTCTAATTTTACACTTTACAAGTTTATTAACATCAAAATTAGATTTTCAAATTCCTTGTTTATTCTAAATTTAAATCTTTAAATCCAGTTACTTCAGTTGAAACCTCTCCTAACCAACCACCAGCAGCTTGGTTTGCACTGTATACTTTTACAAAATCTATACCTTTAAGATCTACTAATTCACCTTCATTATTAACTGCCCAACTAATATCTATTTGACCTTTTTCATCATTATTACTCCAATTATCTGCGTAACCCCAATCGTAAGCTGGGTTTACCCAATAAGTTCCTTTTCCAGACTGATCATAAATATTAGATTTTAGGTATGTCCCTTTAAAAGTAATAGTTTCTCCTTTCCACATTGGATAATATGATTGTTGATGAAAAGCATTTTTAGCAATATAACCCTCTTCTCCTTGGTTATCTGTCCATCTAATATAATTTGGTTCAGTTGCATTTTCAGGCTCAGCTTCTGGTTTGTAATAAGTGATCTCATAATTTTTAATTGTAGTCGCCTTATTGTGTTCAGAACCCGCAATTTCGTACCATTCATCATCTGCTATTCCATTTGCATTAGCATCGTATGATACCATTATAATTCCTGGCTCTGCCCAAGTAGAAAAAGCATTTCCTAGCACTACAAAATCATTACCTTCTTTATTAACAATTGTATGGTCAAATCCCATTTCTACATAACCACCAAATCCACCAAGGCTAATCATACTTCCAGATGTTAGTTTACTTTCTGCTAAAACTCTCATTGTTTCATCTGTATCTTCGGCTGTAGCTGCTGGTAAAGAGTTTGTGAACTGTCCTGGAGCAGGTAAAAAATCAAAAACTTGAGTTATTTTATTTTCATAGGTTTTAGCTGCAACAGTTACTGCAATTATTTTAGAACTTTCACCTACCATATTTTTAGCTATAAACTCTAAATAAAAAGTTCCTTCTTTAGCAAATACATGTAATAAATCGTTAGTAGTAGCAATTTCTTCATCATCAATCAACCATTGGTAAGTTACTTCACTTGAAGAGCTTACTTCTGGAGCAATACGTAACCATTGCATCTGATCTACAACAATACCTCCTACTGGTTCAATAAGTTTTATTTCTGGAACACTTGCTTCTATACTAATTGTACGTCCATCAGCAAAGGTAAAACTCATAATACCATTGGCTAAAGAAATAGATATTATATCTGAAGCATCTTTTCCGTCTTGTCCAGAAGCAGAAGCACCCGTATCTACATTATCTATAAACCAATTACCATTATCACCTATTTTTATTTCAGGAGCTTCTCCTGTCTCTCCTTTTGCAACCTCTCCAGAGTCTACACCGTCGATCCACCAGTTACCATTATCTCCAATTTCTATAAAAGAAGAAGTATTACGAACTAAAAGTTGAGAGCCATCGCTCATATTAATTACATAACTTCCGTCTTGTGCTTCATAACTTTCAACATATAATCTTTCACTTAATGCATTAAGCAAGGTTTCATATTGAATCATTTGTTCTTGTAGTTCATTAACGTCATCTTTTAAATCGTTAATATCATCTTTGTAACAACCTGATAGTAATAAGATTGTACTTAATAAAAATACTGTTTTTTTCATGTTTATTGGTTTATTATTGTTGTTTTAAATTCAAAAGCAAAATGTGCAGGAATATCTCCAGTTGCTACGGTAAATTTGGTATTACCATTATTATCAATACAATAAAGCGTTCCTGGAGAAACATAGTCTCCAGCATCTGTTATATAAATATTTGAAGAGATTGGATCTACTGCAATACCGTATGGCGTTTTTATGGCATCACTAACTTCTGCTGGTAAAAAACTTTCACTAAGCAGCGTTTCGGTTTTTACATCTAACATAGAATAGTTGATTGTCCAATCGAATGTAGTGTAGCTAAATTCTGATCCTATTATATAAGCCGTATCTCCGGCAATTGTTAAATTAGCGCAGGCAATATCGAAACTGTTTTTAACAGTATCTGTTTCTGTATCAATTACAAATAATTTTGAAGGGTTTTCAAAATAATCTCCACGAGAGCTTACATACAAATCACCATCTTCATCTGCTTTAAGACGGTGAAGATTTATTGCAACATCTATATCATTAATTTTTGTAAATGAATTAAGCTCAATTACAGAAACGGTTCGTTCGTAATTTGGTGGGCTGTAACCTCCAGAATTAGCAACATAAAGTTTTTCGCCAACAACAGCTATTTCTTCGGGCTGTCTTCCTACTTCTACTGTTCTAGTTATAGCTAACGATGTAGTATCAATTTCTGCAACAAATCCATTGGCAGCAGTATTTCCTAAAGCAACTTCACCATCATAAGCACTAACATAAGCTTTTCCATTAGAAAAGGTAAGGTATCTACAATTTTTAACGTCAATTACTTTAATGCGTTCAGCAGTTTTAACATCCATAACCTCTACCTTATTAGAATTGTTAATTACAGCATATAGTTTTGAGCCATAAATTGCAATGTCGTTACCAACATCTCCCAAACCTAAAGTAGATTCTGGATTTGCCTCTCCATAAACATTACGCCTATAAATTCCTGATTCATAATCGTAATAATCGAGTGAAGCTTTATTCATATTCATATTCCCTTCATTTAGTAAATAAAATCCCTCAACAGATGTAACTATTTCTGGTGGCAATATTTCTTCCTCTTCAGAAATTATTAAATCATCTTCTCGACAAGCAGTTAAAGCAATAGTAGACAAAGCTAGTACTAACCAAAAATTGTAATTTTTTTTCATTGTAGTTATTTATTAAAAATTTAATGATAGATTAAAACGGTAATTTCTTCCAGGCATTGGAAAATTAAGTACTACATCATAATATTGATTGAATACATTATTTACTTCCAATCCCACTTTTATTGGTAACTTCAAAAAATCGCCTTCCCAGTTAAGCGCTAAATCGCTCGTATACCAAGGCTTTACATAGTTTACTGGAATATTCGCTTTTTGACTATAACGTTCACCTGTATATATAAAACTGTAATTCATTTGCCAGTTTTCCCAATTTATAGTTGAAGTTAACGTTCCGCTATGTTTTGGGGTGTATGGTATTTGGTCTCCATAAGTTGTACCACCTGGTGTAATGTCTATTGCTTGTTGAAAAGTATAATTAACACCTAAATCAAACAGTATATTTTCAGGTAATTGAAGCCCTAAGTTTGCATTTACTTCCAAACCTTTTATTTCAACCTCTCCAAGATTCATCATTGTCCAACGGAAAAGATTAGAAGAAGGCATTGCTACAATTTTATCTTTAACACGATTGTAATACACATCGGCTTGAAAAGAAATTGACTGTACAAGTTCATTTGGTTCAAGTATATAAGTTATACCAAAATCATACTGCGTGGTAAATTCTGGCCGTAAAGAACTGTTACCAACAAAAGTGTAGTACAAATCATTAAATGTAGGCATCCGAAAAGACTCTTTATAAAATGCTCTTATTCTGAATTTATTTGTGTCAAACGGTTCATAAGAAACTGATAATACAGGGCAAAAAACACTTTGGCTATCGCCTTGTTGGTAGTATTTTACCTGCTCATCAATATAAGCACCTAATAGGTTTGCTTGAATATCAATCCGTTCCCAATTCATTTGGCTAGACAAGGCTCCTAAATATGAATACCGTGTAGGATATGGGAAACGATATAAGTTTGCATCGAGCGTATTTATTGAAAAATCGGTTGCGATAGATACATCCCACCAATTTTTAATCTCATATTGATTTACCAAAGAAGTATAAAATTCATTTTGATAATATTTATTATCCAAAGCACCTTTAAGCGTTTTATAATCTGGATCTATATACCTGCTATAATCTCTACTAAATTTTACGTTGAAAAGTAATTCGTGTTTATTGAAGTATGAATTTTGTAACGAGCCATGTACAAAAAAATTCGTATCCCATTGCCGTTGCACATGTTCATATCTGTTAGCAACAATGGCTCCTGGCAAGCCTCGTTCAGAATCATATATATATGCCTTTAACATTGCTCGTCCACCTTTCTTTAATTTTGCGTGTAAAGACACTTCGCTACGTAATGCGGTTATATCTCCATTCTGACGAACAGCAATAGTATCATATCCATTATCTTTACTATACCTATATTTATATTCCCCGTCAGCTTTTACCCATTCAGCACTTGCGGATAAAGATATTTTATCCGATAATTTATGTTGAAAAAATACCGCGGGATTAAAAAGTCCAAATGAACCCGTTTTAAACGTTGTTCTTAAATGTGTTTTTTCTGTTTCTGAAAAATCTGGAACTTTGGTTTGTAAAAACAATGTATTAGAAGAGAAAAACCCACGAGCAGGTTGAAAAATAGATGATTTTTGACCATTATAAAGTGAAATAGATTCTATATTATCTAGCGAATATTTCCCTAAATCTACTTGACCATTTTGAGCATTCCCAACAGTCATTCCATCATAAAAAACCGCAGTATGAGCACTACCAAGACTTCTTACATTAATTGTTTTTATTCCGCCAACACCTCCATAGTCTTTTAACTGCACTCCAGAAAAATAACGTATAGCATCTGCAACAGATAAGCTATTCATTTTCTCTAATTGCTGCCCAGATAAAACTTGAGCTGGCATAGGTGAAGCTATTTTAAATTTACGTTTAGTTGCAGTTAAAACAACCTCATCTAACGCAATTCTTTTAATAGAATCAAGTTTTAGATTAACCTTCTCTTCTGAAGATTTATTTTGCGCATAAATTGGGTTCAACAACAAACCTAATGTTTGTAATAAAACACCAACACTGATAAGGCATAAAAGCCTTTTGTTACATAAAAACATAAAAACTATTTGATCGTTATCAAATAACTTTAATGGAAAAAATGAAATCAAATGAAAATTTGATGATCTGCATCTGGCTTCAAAGCTTTATTCCACGAAAGCTCTAAAATTATACACAGTGGCAGGTATCCTGACTTATTCCCATTTTGAACCGCCTTCCCATCTCAAAATCATAGAGACAGTGGCAAAAGATTGGCCTAAAATTATAGACCTGTCAAAATGTTGCATGGAACTTACAGTAACGGGTTTGTTCAGGATTTTCACCTGATTCCCTCTTAATTAACTATACCGAAAAGCATAGTTAAACCAATGCGCTACAAAGATAAAAAACTCTTTATATTTAACGCCTTATTTTTATTTTATTAATAGCGTAAAAAAGTGTTTTTTCAACATTATCTCTTAACAATCTGAGCGCTTTGGTTTTATTATTTTATAATTATTTTTTTTAACAACATTAAGTTAATCCTAAATCGTTACAATAATCTTATTTTTGCTTTTCAAATTTAGAATATGGATTTTTCAAAGGTAAAATTAGTAGTTACAGATATGGATGGAACGCTACTAAATTCAGAAAGTAAAATAAGTGATCATTTTTTAGGACTATACAAGCAGCTTAAAAAAAATAATATAAAATTTATTGCTGCAAGCGGAAGGCAATATTTTAGTATTGTAGATAGATTTGATAAAAGTATTCAAGATGAAATAACTATTATTGCTGAAAACGGTGCATTTGCTATGCGCGGAAATAAAGAATTATTTACGTTAGAATTACCAACAGCATACATTTCAAAAAGCATTGAGATTCTTAGAAAAGTAAAAAATGCCCAAATAGTACTTTGCGGAAAAAAAGCTGCTTATATAGAAACCGAAAACGAAGCTTTTATTTCAATGTTTAAAAACTATTATTCTGAATACACATTGGTTGATGATCTTACCAAAGTTACAGATGATACCTTTTTTAAAATTGCAGCTTTTCATTTTGAATGTTCTGAAACTTACATTTACCCTTCAGTAAAACAATTAGAAAATGAATTACAAGTAATTGTTTCTGGTAAAAATTGGCTAGATATTTCTCATAATAATGCAAATAAAGGGTATGCTTTAAATATTTTTCAAAAAGAATTAAATATTGCTAAAGAAGAAACCATGGTTTTTGGAGACTATAACAACGATTTAAAAATGTTAGAGTTAGCAGATTTTAGTTATGCCATGGAAAATGCACACCAAAATGTAAAAAATATCGCAAATTTTCTAACAAAAACCAACGATGAAAGCGGTGTTGAATGTATTCTTGAACAAGTAATAAATTCCAGAACTATTTAAGTTTGTTATTCCTATAAAATCAAAAATCTATACTGATTAATTATGAATTCTTTAACCTGAAAGTTATACACTAGAATTATTGCCTATAAAAATATTTCTAAAAAATAGTATCGCTAAAAAACCACTTTTAGATACCTGCCTATACAGGTATGACAATAATTGACTATAAAACATTACAAACCAAGTTCAGTATGACGCTGGATTATTTATTAAAAAGATTTTTTAAAATCATCAAGTATATTTTGAGCGGCTTTTACCGGTGATATTTTTGATGAAATAATATCTTTTTCAAGTACTTTTAATTTGCTAGAAATGTCTTTTGAACCATAAAATAGATGTTTTAATTCTTCATTAATATTATTATACATCCATTGAATTTGTTGGTGATTTCTATTTTTTATAAAATAACCATTTTCATCTACTAACTTTTTAAAGTTTTTAACCTCATCCCATACTTTATCAATACCAATACCTTTTATTGCCGAAGCAGTACTTACCACAGGACTCCAACCAGATTCGGCTAACGGGAAAATATGTAATGCATTTTGATATTGACGTTTAGCCATTTTACTCATAGTAATATTATCACCATCGGCTTTATTAATTACAACCATGTCTGCCATTTCCATAATTCCTTTTTTAATACCTTGCAATTCATCACCGGCTCCAGCTAACATTAACAATAAAAAGAAATCTGTCATACCGTGCACAGCAGTTTCACTCTGCCCTACTCCAACAGTTTCAATTAATAAAACATCATAACCATTTGCTTCACAAAGCAACATAGTTTCACCAGTTTTATTAGCAACACCTCCTAAAGTATCTCCAGATGCAGACGGACGAATATAAGCTTCTTCCATATTTGCCAATTCTTCCATTCTGGTTTTGTCACCTAAAATACTTCCTTTTGAACGTTGACTGCTTGGATCTATGGATAAAATAGCAACTTTATGTCCTTTACTTACTAAATGCTTTCCAAAAGCTTCAATAAAAGTACTTTTACCAACACCAGGAACACCAGTAATACCAATACGAATAGAATTTCCAGAATATGGTAAAATAGCCTGAATAATTTCTTTGGCAAGTGTTTTATCACTCTCTAAATTACTTTCAATAATAGTAATAGCTCTAGAAAGCAATACCCTATCTCCTTTTAAAATTCCGTTAATATATGCTTCAGCAGCTAACCTGCCTTTTGGCTTGTAATTTTTCATAAATTTGGTATGCTATTTCAATGTAAAATGGTATTAATTTAGAAGAACAAATATAAGCATATTAAGAAAATTATATGCTCAGAATTGGTGCATTTATTCTTTTAAAATTCATTTATGTAACATAAATCATTTTTTTAACCATATTCAAACATTACTTTTGCACCCTTAATTTACAAAACTTAAAATGTAAGTTTAAAATTATACTACGTCAAACCATTAAAACTAAATTAACTAAACAAATGGACAATCTTTTAATAAAAAATAGCATAAAAAAAGGAGTATCTTACTCCACTTACCGAACAGTAATAAAAGGTCTTTTAGTTGAAGGTAAATCTACTGGAAGCGAACAATCTAAAGCTCTTTTAGAATATAGTATTTTGAATGATAAACGTATGGATCGATTAGATAAAACGTTAAAAATTTCTGAAGAAACAACTACTGCTTTAGAGCAATTAACTAACAATTATACATTATTAATTTTAGCTGAAGGTTGGTGTGGCGATGCTGCTCAAATATTACCTGTTATTAATAAAATTGCTACAGCTTCTTCTAAAATTGATTTAAAAATTGTTTGTAGAGATGAAAACGAAACTTTAATGCAACAATTTTTAACAAATGGAGGCAAAGCCATTCCAAAAGTTATTATTGTAAATAATAAAAATGAAGTTGTAAACTCTTGGGGACCTAGACCTTCTATTGCTACTAAAATGGTAAATGATTACAAAGCACAACACGGTGGTTTAGATGCAGAATTTAAAAAAGATTTACAAATGTGGTACAATAAAGATAAGGGAAATAACACTCAAAAAGACCTTTTAGAAATCTTGTTAGCATCAGAAGTTGCCGCAAATTAATTTAGCGTACCTTTGTTTTTTAATTTTTAAAAATGATTGTAGACTTTAATAAAATTCCTAATTGGTGTAAACTTTGGGTATTTCCTTCAAATAGAAAATTTTATCCTCAAGAAATTGAAGGATTAAAACAACGTATTGAAGATTTTTTAACAAATTGGACAAATGAAGAGCAATCTTTAGCTTGTTCTTATAAATTAAAATATGATCGTTTTATTATTATGTCTGTTGATAATTCTGAAATAAGTCTAAGTTTACAAGCACACGATGCTTTAACCGCTTTTATTCTTGAGTTAGAAAGATTTTACGACATTGTTTTATTAGATAAAATTAATGTTTGTTACAAACAAGGTGAGTTTGTACAATACAAAGATTTAAAAGAATTTAAAAAAATGATGAAAAACAGAGGAGTTTCTGCTAAAACAGTTGTTTTTGACAATATGATTACTACCAAAGCTGAATTAAAAAACGACTGGGAAATTAATATTATGAATAGTTGGTTAGGACGCTTTTTATAAAAAAATCATTCCAATACCAAACGATAAACTATTAAGTCTACCATTTTCAAAATTTGCAATTTGCTTATTATGAAAATCCATATTCAAAATAAGACTATTATTCCTTTCTGAAGAAATATAATATCCAATTCCTACTTTATAATACTTTCCACGTTCAAAAGGCTTTCCAAGTTTCAATAACTTCCCTATTCCACCACCAACATAGAATTTATCATCATCAGACTGTGCAAGGGCTAATTTTACGTCTATATAATAAGGAATCGCTAAAATATCAACATCAGGATGCACATCTAAACCTAAATTAATACCTGTAGTAATAAATTTATTAAGTTTTACATCTAAACCATTTCGTAAAAATATAGCATTTGGCGCTATTGGAGACCAATCTGTTTTTTCTTGATACTCATCATATTCTCCAAAGTTTTCATTTCCAGAAAAAGTAACATTAAGTGTAAAATTATAATTTACTGCACGCTGAGAAAAGCTGTAAATAGTAAATAGCAATGCTAAAAATGATACCATTTTCTTCATAAAAAAGTTATAACTTTAGATTTGCTATAAACTCCTCAATATTTATACCATTATCTACATGAAAATCTCCAATCTTTGTTCTTCGTAATTTTGATAAATGCGCTCCAGAATTTAATGCCTCTCCAAAATCATTTGCTAACGAGCGTATATAAGTACCTTTACTACAAACTACTCTAAACTCTACTTTTGGTAAATTAATAGCTGTAATTTCAAATTCTGAAATAGTAATTTTTCTAGATTTAATTTCTGTAGTTTCACCAGCTCTAGCCAATTCATATAGGCGTTTTCCATCTTTTTTTAGGGCTGAAAATATGGGAGGCACCTGATTTATTTCTCCTATAAATTGTTGAGTAGCATTATAAATTAAATCTTCGGTAATATGTTCAATTGAAAAGGTTTCATTTATCGCTGTTTCTAAATCGAAACTTGGGGTACTTGCTCCTAAAGTAATCTCACCAGTATACTCTTTAATTTGCCCTTGAAATTCTTCAATTTTTTTAGTGAACTTACCTGTACAAAGTATTAATAAACCCGTAGCTAACGGATCTAAAGTACCAGCATGGCCTACTTTAATTTTTTTAATTTTAAAACGCTGTTTAATTTCCCAACGCAATTTATTCACCACTTGAAAAGAAGTCCAATTTAGTGGTTTATCAATCAATAAAATTTGTCCGTTTTTATAGTCTTCTAAAGTCATTATTCGTTTAACAAAGTTACAGTAATTGCGATTATTCCAACAATAAAACAATAGAGCGAAAAGTAAGAAAGTTTACTTTTTTTAACAATTGCAAGCATCCATTTACAAGCAAATAAGCCAGCAATAAATGAAGCGATAAAACCAACTCCTAAAGTTCCAATTTGGTTACTTTGAAAATCTATGGAATTAGATAAAACATCTTTAGAAATTTTACCAAAAATTAAAGGCACTACCATTAAAAAAGAAAAGCGAGCAGCTTTTGTTCTATCGATTCCTAATAAAACTGATGAAGAAATTGTTGCCCCAGATCTTGATATTCCAGGTAAAATTGCTAGTGCCTGTGAAACTCCAATAACCAAAGCATTAAAAAAAGATACATTTTTAGTAGTATTTTTAGCTTTATCGGCAAATAATAACAACAATGAAGTTATTATAAGCATAAAACCTACTAATAATATTTGTCCGCCAAAAAAAGATTCGAATTGATCTTCAAAAAAAAGCCCAGCAATTACAGCAGGCACCATTGAAAGTATTATTTTAAGAGAAAACTGTAACTCTTCATTCCATTTAAACTGGAACAAACCCTTAAAAATTTCTAAAACCTCAGCTCTAAAAATAACCAATGTACTTAATGCTGTTGCAAAATGCAGTACAACTGTAAAAGTTAAACTTTCGTTTGGTAAAAGTTGATCTCCAAAAATTGCTTTTGCCAATTCTAAATGTCCGCTCGATGATACAGGTAAAAATTCTGTTAATCCTTGAATAATACCTAAAATTATTGCTTCAAAGTAACTCATATTCTATTTTGAAGATTTCGCCATAATAGCGTAAATTTCAATACCCAAACCAACAAGTACTAATGTTGGAGCCAATCTAATTCTTCTAAAATTATATATTTCTGTGTTAAAAACAGCTGGGTCATCACTACCTCCCCCGGCCATTAAAATAAAACCTAAAGCAATAAAAGCAACACCAATTAGCATTAGTATATAATTCTTTTTTCCGAACAAAAATTTGCTTGTATTTTCTTGTTTCTTCTTATTCATTTTTTTAGTAATAAAGTTCGTCTGTTCTTAAATTCAAAAATCGTTGAGTTGCAAAAAAAGTACTAAGCCAAGTTATTAATATTCCCATAATAATAATGAGTAAAAATAAAATACCAAACTCTTTATAATCTGCAAGTAATTCAATTTCTGGAACCATTTTATTAATGTACATAATAAACCCAACTAAAGCTGCAATAGAAACCAAAGCACCTATAATTCCAAGTTTTATACTATTCCAAATAAATGGTCTTCTAATAAATCCTTTTGTAGCTCCAACCATTTGCATTGTTTTAATTGTAAATCGTTTAGAATATATTGAAATTCGAATAGAACTATTAATTAACACAACTGCTATTAACGTAAATAAAGCACTTAAAAGCAACATCCAAAAACTAATACGATTGATGTTCTTTGTTAATAGTTCAATTAATGGTTTGTCGTACACTACTTCAGCTACAATACTTCTAATAAGTAATTGCTTTTCAATTGCCTCCATTTTTTCTGGTGTAACAAAATCCGATTTTAAGGTTACATCAATGGCATTTTTTAATGGATTGTCTCCTAAAAAATTTACAAAATCTTCGCCAATTTCTTCTGCATATTTTTCTGCAGCTTCTTTTTTTGAGATATAAAGCACCTCTTTTGAGTATTCGGCTTGTTTTAATTCTCCTTTAAGAATTTCAACATCATTAGATTTTGCATTGTCGTTTAAAAAAATGGTAATAGCTACCTTTTCCTTAAAATGCTTAGATATAGTATTGGTTTTTAACAAAATAACACCTAAAAAACCTACTAAAAAAAGCACTAAAGCAATACTTATTATTACTGAAAGGTAGGAAGATCGCAATCTCCTTTTTTGGTATTTATCGAAAGAATTATTCAAAAGTTATATGGGTTATAAAGTTTGCAATATACAAATTTAGTTATTAGTTTTTAATTGATACTCTTTGCTTTTTTATAAAACAAATTTACGCTAATTTCGTTTAAACATGTTGTATACTATATTCTAATAGTTACCGCTTAATATATTTTAAAACGCAACTACTTAGTTTTCCGTATATTTTGTGCTTTAAAAGAAGTATTTTCTTAATTAATTTAAAACAATGCTTCCTTAAAACTTAAATTATATACTTTTAAAATCATATTTTTGCATTATGGAAACAAACAGACAAAAAAAAATAGCAGGAGTTTTACAAAAAGACTTGGCAGAAGTGTTACAAAATGCAGCACGTGATGGAATGAAGGGCGTTATTATTTCTGTTACTAAAGTACAAGTTACATCAGATTTAGGACAAGCAAAAGTATTTATAAGTGTATTCCCTCAATTAAAACGTGAAATAATTTTAAAAGGGGTTCAAGAAAATACAACTTCTATTCGTTACGAAATGGCAAGACGTACCAAAGATCAATTAAGACGTATGCCTGAGTTATTATTTTATATTGATGACACGTTAGATTATATTGAAGATATTGACAATGCTTTACAAGGTAAAAAAGAAAACCCAATTAAAAATCCTGATATTCTAGATAAACGCCAAAAACGATAACTTGAATTTTCCTTTATACATAGCTAAACGTTATTTATTTTCTAAAAGCAGCAATAACACTATAAATATAATTACCATAATTGCAACTATTGGTGTAATTATTGGCACATTGGCGTTGTTTATAGTTTTATCTGGATTTTCTGGATTAAGAACATTTAGTGTTGGTTTTTTAAACACATCAGATCCTGATATAAAAATTACCTCAGTAAAAGGAAAATCTTTTCTATTAACTCCTCAAATTAAAACTAATATTGAATCTGAAACTAATATTGCTTCATACTCAAAAGTAATTGAAGAACGCGCTTTTTTTGAATTCAATAAAAAAACTCATATTGCATACATAAAAGGAGTTGACACTAATTATACAAATGTTAATAAATTAGATTCTACCGTATATTCTGGCACGTGGTTAAATCCGAAAATTCCAATTGGATCTGTTGTTGGAAATGGTATTTCTAATGTATTATCTCTAGGTGTTTACGATTTTTTAGAACCTCTAAAAATATATGTTCCAAAACCCGGAAAAGGATATGCAACAAATCCAAAAGACGCTTTTAGCCAAATAGAAACACAACCTATTGGTATTTTTTCTCTTACCGAAGACATCGATAGAAAATTTACATTCATATCTTTAGAGCTAGCACAAGTTTTATTGAATTATGCTCCAGAACAAATTTCAGCAATTGAATTAAAAGTTAAAAATATTAAAAACCGTCCTAATACTATTGAAACTTTAAAAAACAACTTAGGAACGGATTTTAATGTAGAAACCAGAGAACAGCTAAATGCCGTTTTTTATAAAATGCTAAATACCGAAAATTTAGCTTCCTATTTAATTTTTACTCTAATTCTAATAATTGCATTATTTAATGTTATTGGCGCAATTATTATGATGATTTTAGATAAAAAAGACAATCTAAAAACACTTTACAATTTAGGGGCAACAGTAAAAGATATTAAACGTGTTTTTATTCTACAAGGCTTCTTATTATCACTTTTCGGATTAATTGTAGGACTTTCAATTGGTATTATTTTGGTAATACTTCAAAAAAAATATGCACTATTTATGATTACCCAACACCTTGCTTACCCAGTAGAATTAACCTGGTACAATGTGTTTTCTGTAATTATCACCATCTTAATTTTAGGCTACTTAGCAGCCCTAATTGCAAGTAGTAGAATTTCCAAAAAACTTATTGATTAACAATAACTTAACCCTCATTCTTCTCTAATATTGTTTCAATTTTATTTGGTATTTTAAAGGTAAAACCTTAAATTCACTCTTTTTAAAATTGTAATCTAACACCTTATTTAGGTATAAGAAATATCTATCATTACCTTTTAATTATTACTATAATTTATACTTAATTTGAGGTAAACTTAAAATCTAGAACTATGAGCGATTCAAAAGAAGGTAAATGTCCTATTGATCACAGTCAGTTTACAAAAAAAGAGGAGGTAAGTGATTTAAATAAATGCCCTGTAATGCACGGAGGAAACACTTCTACAGATAAATCTGTAATGGATTGGTGGCCTAATGCATTAAATTTAGACATCTTACACCAACACGACACCAAAACAAATCCTTTAAAACCAAATTTTAATTATCGTGAAGAATTAAAAAAACTAGATGTTGAAGCATTAAAAAAAGATGTACACAACCTAATGGAAGATAGCCAAGAATGGTGGCCAGCAGACTGGGGACATTATGGTGGATTAATGATTCGTATGGCTTGGCATTCAGCTGGGACTTATAGAACAGCCGATGGACGCGGTGGTGGTGGAACAGGAAACCAACGCTTTGCCCCTCTTAATTCTTGGCCAGACAACGTAAGTTTAGATAAAGCCAGACGCTTACTTTGGCCTATCAAGAAAAAATATGGAAACAAAATAAGCTGGGCCGATTTAATTATTTTAGCTGGTACTATTGCGTATGAAAATATGGGATTAAAAACCTTTGGTTTTGCTTTTGGACGTGAAGATATTTGGCATCCAGAAAAAGATATTTATTGGGGTGCTGAAAAAGAATGGTTAGCGCCTAGTGATTGCCGTTATGGAAATTTAGAAAATCCAGCCACAATGGAAAATCCTTTGGCAGCTGTACAAATGGGCTTAATTTATGTAAATCCTGAAGGTGTAAACGGTAAACCAGATCCATTAAAAACGGGTGAACAAATTCGTGAAACTTTTAAACGAATGGCCATGAACGACGAAGAAACAGTTGCCTTAACCGCTGGTGGACATACCGTTGGTAAAACTCACGGAAATGGAGATGCAAGTATTCTAGGACCTGATCCAGAATCTGCAGATGTAGAAGCACAAGGTTTAGGCTGGGCAAACCCAAATAAATCTGGCAAAGGTCGTTATACCGTAACAAGTGGTCTAGAAGGCGCTTGGACTACACACCCAACAAAATGGGATAATGGATTTTTTGAAATGTTATTCAACCACGAATGGGAATTAAGAAAAAGTCCTGCAGGTGCTTGGCAATGGGAACCTAAAAATATAAAAGAAGAAGATAAACCAGTTGATGTTGAAGATGCTTCTATTCGCCATAACCCAATGATGACCGATGCAGATATGGCAATGAAAGTTGATCCAATTTACAAAGAGATTTCATTAAAATTCATGAACGATTTTAATGCTTTTTCTGATGCATTTGCACGTGCTTGGTTTAAACTAACGCATAGAGATATGGGACCTAAATCGTGCTATTTTGGACCAGATGTTCCGGAAGAAGATTTAATTTGGCAAGATCCAATTAACGAAGGGAAAAAAACATACGATGTTGAGGCCGTAAAGAATAAAATTAAACAATCTGTTTTAAGTATTTCTGAAATGGTTACAACAGCCTGGGATAGTGCTAGAACATTTAGAGGCTCAGACAAACGCGGTGGCGCAAATGGTGCTAGAATTAGATTGAGCCCTCAAAAAGATTGGGAAGGTAACGAACCAGAAAAACTAGCTAAAGTACTAGCTATTTTAGAACCAATTGCAGCTGAATTTGGAATAAGCATTGCAGATACAATAGTTTTAGCAGGTAATGTGGGTATTGAACTAGCTGCTAAAAATACAGCAACAGAGCTTACAGTTCCTTTCGCCCCTGGACGTGGTGATGCAACTGCTGAAATGACCGATATAGAATCTTTTGAACCACTAGAACCATTAGCAGACGGTTTTAGAAACTGGCAGAAAAAAGATTATATTGTTAGCTCTGAAGAATTACTATTGGATCGTACACAACTAATGGGATTAACAGCTCCAGAAATGACTGTTTTAATAGGTGGAATGCGTGTTTTAGGCACAAACCATGGAGCAACTAAACACGGTGTATTTACAGATGATGTTGGAACTTTATCTAACGACTTTTTTGTAAACCTTACAGACATGGGTTATGCATGGGAGCCTACAGAAAATGGCCTGTATAATATCCGCTCTAAAAAAACAGGAGAAGTTAAATTTACGGCTACACGAATTGATTTGGTATTTGGGTCAAACTCAATTCTTCGTTCGTATGCAGAATTTTATGCACAAGACGATAATAAAGATCAGTTTATAACTGATTTTGTAAAAGCTTGGGTAAAAGTGATGAATGCTGATAGATTCGATTTAAAGTAAAAACCAACATTTTTTAATAAAAAAGCAGTTTTAAAATTTTAAAACTGCTTTTTTATAAACTTTAATGTCTGTCGACACTCCCAAAAAAGTATAGAAACCCGTCATTCTGAACTTGTTTCAGAATCTCACCATACTCATTTCTAGCTACTTTAATAACCTAGATCAAGTTAAGCATGACAGATAATAAGATTTTTAGATTATCTAATAACTAAGAAAACTTCTGTAAAACCTCATCAAAAACATTAAAAACATCTTGCGCAGCATCTGAAGTTACCATTTTTAAACGGTATTCTTTAAAATGAGGAATTCCTTTAAAATAGTTTGTATAATGTCTACGAGTTTCCATAACACCTACAATTTCACTTTCTTTCCAATCAATCTCCATTTGTAAGTGGCGTTTTGCCATTTCAACTCTGTCTGCAATTGTAATTTCAGGTAAATGCTCTCCGGTTTCAATAAAGTGTTTTACTTGCTTAAAAAACCAAGGATTTCCAATACTTGCACGGCCAATCATAGCTCCATCTAAGCCATATTTGTCGCGCATTTCTACAGCGCGTTCTGGCGTATTAACGTCGCCATTTCCAAATACAGGAATGTGCATTCTAGAGTTGTTTTTAACTTCAGCAATTGGCGCCCAATCTGCACTTCCTTTATACATTTGAGCACGCGTTCTACCATGAATTGATATTGCCTTACAGCCAACATCTTGCAAACGTTCTGCAACCTCCACAATTTTTATAGTACTATCGTCCCAACCCAAACGTGTTTTTACAGTAATTGGTAAATTGGTATGTTTTGCCATCGCTTCAGTTAAACTTACCATTAAATCAATATCCTTTAAAATTCCAGCTCCAGCACCTTTGCTTACTACTTTTTTAACAGGACATCCAAAATTTATATCAATAATATCTGGTTTCGATTGTTCAACAATTTCAACAGTACGCAACATCGACTCTAAATTAGCACCAAAAATTTGAATACCAACCGGACGTTCTTTTTCGTAAATATCTAGTTTTTTCTTGCTTTTTGCAGCATCGCGTATCAAGCCTTCGCTCGAAATAAATTCGGTATACACCACATCTGCGCCTTGTTCTTTGCACAAAGCTCTAAACGGCGGATCGCTCACATCTTCCATTGGTGCTAACAACAACGGAAAGTCATTCAATTCTATATCTCCAATTTTTACCAAAACATATTTTTAGGTTTGCAAAAATACATAAATATTTTATACTTTGGGCGTTCCCTTTCAGGTCGGGCTTTCCGCTAAATCTTTTTAAAAAAAAGCAAATTACAGAAGAAAATCAAAATTCTATATTATTTTAAAAAGGATACCACTGCAATCCCTAACTCAAAACAGATCAAACCTAAGCTAACAGTTTTTAAAAACCTATTAGGTTTAAAAAATAACTGTATTTTTACATTCAAAACAATTACAATGTCAAAAACATATAACTGGGCAATTTTAGGATGTGGAAATATTGCTAATAAGTTTGCCACAGAATTAAAATTACTTCCTAATGCAAATTTATACGCAGCAGCTTCAAGAAATTTAGAAAATGCTAAAGATTTCTCCAATCAATTTGGATTTAAAAAAGCCTATGGCTCTTATCTTGAAATGGTGAAAGATCCAAAAGTAGATGTGGTATATATTGCAACACCGCATAATTTTCATTTAGAACATACTCTATTATGTTTAAACCATAAAAAAGCTGTGTTATGCGAAAAAGCTTTTGCCATAAATTCTAAAGAAGTGCGAGAAATGATTACCACTTCTAAAGAAAATAACACCTTTTTAATGGAAGCTTTCTGGGTAATTTTTAGACCAAAATATTTAAAAGTAAAAGAAATTATAGCTTCAGAAAATTTAGGAAAACTAAAATTTGTAAAGTCAGATTTTATGTTTAATGCAGAATTTAATCCTCAAAAAAGATTGTACAATGTAGATTTAGGTGGTGGTTCTTTATTAGATATTGGAATTTATCCAATTTTTGCGACATTACTATTTTTAGGAGAACCAGATCAAATTAAAACAATTCCACATTTTAGTCCAACAGGTTCCGAAGAAAGCATTTCTATGTTATTTGGTTATAAAAACGGAGCAACTGCTGTATTAACATCAAGTTTTGATTCGGAATACAAAAATGAATCGGAACTCTGTTTTGAGCACGGAATACTAAAATATGATCGTTTTTCACCAGACCCAATATTATTAATAAAAGACGGAAAAACTACTGAAATTGAATTTGAAAATGGTCCAAATTTAGGCTATCAATTTGAAGCTAAACACGTAATGGAATGTTTGGATAAAAATTTAAAAGAAAGTCCGATAATACCATTTTCTCTAAGTTTAAAATTAATGAATATTTTAGACGCTATTAGAAAAGATGCAGGCATTGTTTTTCCAAATCACGACTAGATTTTATTTTCATTTTTGGAACAAATAATTAGTTATCTTTGCGATAAAATAAAGTAGAAAGGAATACGAAGTATGAAAAAAATTAGAAATTTTTGCATTATCGCCCATATTGATCACGGTAAAAGTACATTAGCCGACAGATTATTAAGTTTTACAGGTACAACAACAGTACGTGAAGAACAAGCGCAACTATTAGACAATATGGATTTAGAGCGTGAACGTGGTATCACTATTAAAAGTCACGCTATACAAATGGATTATATACACGAAGGTGAAAAATATGTGTTAAATTTAATTGATACTCCAGGTCACGTAGACTTTTCTTACGAAGTATCTCGTTCTATTGCTGCTTGTGAAGGCGCATTGTTAATTGTAGATGCGGCACAAAGCATTCAAGCACAAACAATTTCAAACTTATATTTAGCACTAGAGAACGATTTAGAAATAATTCCGGTACTTAACAAAGTAGATTTACCAGGTGCAAATCCAGAAGAAGTTACAGACGATATTGTAGATTTATTAGGTTGTGACGCAGAAGAAGTTATCCATGCAAGTGGAAAAACAGGTTTTGGAGTTGAAAATATTTTAAAAGCTATTGTAGAAAAAGTTCCTGCACCTAAAGGAGATGAAAACGCCCCTTTACAAGCCTTAATATTTGACTCTGTTTATAATTCTTATAGAGGAGTTGAAACCTATTTTAGAGTTTTTAACGGCGAAATAAAAAAAGGGCAACGCATTAAATTTATGGCAACCAACAACGAATATTTTGCAGATGAAGTTGGTACCTTAAAATTAAAACAACTTCCAAAGCAAAGTATTAAAGCAGGAGATGTTGGCTATTTAATTACTGGTGTTAAAACTGCCAGCGAAATTAAAGTTGGAGATACAATTACAACTGTTGAACACCCTACAGAAAATAGAATTGAAGGTTTTGAAGATGTAAAACCAATGGTTTTTGCTGGAATTTACCCTGTAGATACTGAAGATTATGAAGAATTGCGTAATTCTATGGAAAAACTGCAATTAAATGATGCTTCTTTGGTATTTATACCTGAAAGCTCTGCTGCTTTAGGTTTTGGGTTTAGATGTGGATTTTTAGGAATGCTGCATTTAGAAATTATACAAGAACGCTTAGAACGAGAATTTGAAATGACAGTTATTACAACTGTACCAAACGTATCTTACCACGCATTTACAAATAAAAATCCTGATACAATATTATTAGTAAATAATCCATCTGATTTACCTGAACCTTCAAAATTAAATAGAGTTGAAGAGCCTTTTATTAAAGCAACTATTATTACCAAGTCCGATTTTGTTGGGCCAGTAATGAGTTTGTGTATAGAAAAACGTGGTCAAATTGTAAATCAAACCTATTTAACGCCAGAACGTGTTGAATTAACTTTTGACATGCCTTTAGCTGAAATTGTATTCGATTTTTACGATCGTTTAAAAACAGTTTCTAAAGGATACGCTTCTTTTGATTACCATCCAACAGGATTAAAAGCTTCAAAATTAGTAAAAGTAGATATTTTATTAAACGGACAATCGGTAGATGCGCTTTCAGCATTAATCCACGCAGACAACGCCTATAGTATTGGTAAAAAAATGTGCGAAAAGTTACGTCAGTTAATACCTCGTCAACAATTTGACATTCCAATTCAGGCCGCAATTGGAGCTAAAATAATTTCAAGAGAAACCGTAAAAGCATTAAGAAAAGATGTTACCGCAAAATGTTATGGTGGTGATATTTCAAGAAAAAGAAAATTATTAGAAAAACAAAAGAAAGGAAAAAAACGTATGCGACAAGTTGGTAATGTAGAAATACCACAAGAAGCGTTTATGGCAGTTTTAAAATTGAATGATTAATTTTTACCTAATATAAAAACCTAAAAAAGCCCTTAAATTTAAAAATCTAAGGGCTTTTTTATAAGATACTAAAGAGAATTATTCTCCGTGCATCCATACTTTTTTAGCTAATAACTGTTCTTCAGTTTCTTCGTGATCCTCATCTGGAACACAGCAATCAACTGGACAAACAGAAGCACATTGTGGTTCATCGTGGAAACCTTTACATTCTGTACATTTATCAGTTACGATAAAATAAAATTCATCAGATTTTGGTTCGTGCATTTCATCTGCATCAGCTTCACCTCCACCAGGTAGAGTTATTGTACCGCTTAAAGAAGTTTCATCAGCATAAGCCCATTCAGTATCTGGTTCGTAAATTGCATTATTTGGACACTCTGAAATACAAGCATCACAATTTATACATTCATCTGTTATTTTAATAGCCATATTACTTTAATTTAAAATTTAATATACACAAAATTATACATTTTTATACAAAAGTATGTGACAAAAGTCATTTAGTATTTTAAAATCTCAACTTTAAGTTCATATTAACCTTTGGTACAAAAATAATTTATAAATTTAAAAAATTTATTTAACTATCATAAATCATGATTAAAACAACAACAACAAAGCCAAAACCTGAAGTACTGGAAGCGGTAATAATTAGGTTTGTTGGTGATTCTGGAGACGGAATGCAACTTACTGGAACACAGTTCTCTGACACGTCAGCTATGTTTGGTAATGATATTGCAACGTTTCCTAATTATCCTGCAGAAATTAGAGCTCCACAAGGAAGTTTATATGGTGTTTCTGGGTTCCAAGTTCACATTGGTAGTGTAGAAATTAGCACACCTGGTGATAAAGTTGATTTATTAGTCGCTATGAACCCTGCTGGTTTAAAAACAAATTTACATGCAGTAAAACCAGGACACACAATTATTGTAGACACAGATGCTTTCACTAAAAAAAATTTAGAAAAAGCATTATACGATAAAAATCCATTAGAAGATGGCTCTCTTGAAAACTATAGAGTTATTCAAGTTGCTATGTCTAGTTTAACTAAAGAAGCTTTAAAAGACATTAAAGGTCTCGATAATAAAAGTATTACTCGAAGCAAAAATATGTTTGCTTTAGGTATGGTATATTGGATGTATCACCGTTCGGTATCACATACTACAGATTTTTTTAATAAAAAATTTAAATCGAAACCTCAAATTATAGAGGCAAATACAAAAGTTTTAAATGCAGGTTATTATTTTGCAGAAACATTAGAATTAATTCCTAATTCATATACTATTTCTCCGGCAAAAATGGCTCCTGGAACCTATAGAATTATTATGGGAAACACAGCTACAGCTTGGGGTTTTTTAGCCGCTGCAGAAAAATCTGGTTTAGAATTATTTTTAGGATCTTACCCAATTACACCTGCTACAGATATTTTACACGAATTAGTTAAACATAAGCACTTTGGTGTAAAAGCTTTTCAAGCTGAAGATGAAATTGCAGGTATTTCTTCTGCTATAGGCGCTTCCTTTGCTGGAGACTTAGCAATAACAACAACTTCAGGGCCTGGTTTAGCTTTAAAAGGTGAAGCCTTAGGTTTAGCAATGATGATTGAATTACCACTGGTTATTGTAAACGTACAACGTGGAGGACCTTCAACCGGATTACCAACAAAAACAGAGCAATCAGATTTATTGCAAGCTCTTTATGGTAGAAATGGTGAAAGTCCTGTTATTGTAATTGCAGCTAGTACACCTGCAAACTGTTTTAATTACGCATACCAAGCAGCAAAATTAGCTTTAGAACACATGACTCCTGTAGTTTTACTTACAGATGGCTATATAGCAAATGGTTCTGCACCTTGGAAAATTAAAACGGTAGACGATATGCCTGCTATTAAAAATAATATTATCAATAAACCAACAGAAAACTGGCATCCATATAATAGAGATGAAGGTACTTTAGCTAGAAATTGGGCAATACCTGGAACTCCTGGCTTAGAACATAGAGTTGGAGGTTTAGAAAAAGATAAAATTTCCGGTAATGTTTCTTATGTACCTGAAAATCATGAGTACATGACCAAAATTAGAGCAGAAAAAGTAAAACGTGTACAAAACTACATTCCATATTTAGAAACTGAATTTGCCGAAACTGGCGATCTTTTAGTTATTGGTTGGGGTGGTACTTATGGCTCGCTATATTCTGCTGTTAAACAGTTAAACGAAGAAGGCTATAAAAATATAGGCTTTGCACATTTTAATTATATAAACCCGCTTCCAAAAAACACAGAAGAAATTTTATCTAAATTTAAAAAGTTTATTGTGTGTGAATTAAATAACGGGCAGTTTTCGAAAGTATTAAAGATAAACTTTAGCAGATTCGAATTTAATCAATTCAATAAAATTCAAGGTTTACCATTTGGAAATCAAGAATTAATTGAAAAATTTAAACAATTAGTAAAATAATTATGGAAACAACAGCTGTAAAAAAATATACATTTAAAGATTTTGCAAGTGACCAAGAAGTAAGATGGTGTCCTGGTTGTGATGACTATGTTATTTTACGTGCTATGCAAAAAGCACTACCAGAAATGGGTGTAAAAAAAGAAGACGTTGTATTTATTTCTGGAATTGGTTGTTCATCTCGTTTTCCTTATTATATGAATACCTATGGAATGCATAGTATTCACGGTAGAGCACCAGGAATTGCTTCTGGAGTAAAACTTGCCAATCCAGATTTAAGTGTTTGGATAATAACTGGTGATGGTGATGCTATGGCTATTGGTGGAAATCATTTTATTCATGTTTTAAGAAGAAACATAGATTTAAATATAATTTTATTCAATAACGAAATTTATGGTTTAACAAAAGGGCAGTTTTCTCCTACTTCATTAGTTGGACAAAAAACAAAGTCATCTCCTTACGGAAATACACAACCACCTTTTTCTCCTGGTGAATTAGCTTTAGGAGCACAGGCACGTTTTTTTGCTCGTATTGGTGGAAATACTCCAAAAGACATGACACAGCTTTTTATTGAAGCTGAAAAATTTAAAGGAACTTCTTTAATTGAAGTATTACAAAACTGTGTTATTTTTAATGATGGCTGCTTTAAAAACGTTACAGATAAAGCCGTAAAAGAAGATAAACAGATTTATTTAGAACACGGGAAGCCTATGATTTTTGGTAAAGAAAAAAACAAAGGTTTAATTTTAAATGGATTAAAACTAGAAGTTGTAACTATTGGTGAAAACGGAATAACTCAAGAGGATATATTAGTGCATAATGCAAAAGAACAAGATCCAACATTACACCAAATGTTAGTTCGGTTAGAATACCCATTAGCTACTGGTATTATTAGAAGCTATGAAGATGTTACTTTAGAAGAACGAGAAAATGCTTTAACAGCACAAGTAAAAGCAAACTCAAAATTTAAAAAAACAGAAAGTTTATTCTTTTCTGGTGACACTTATGAAGTAAAATAAAAAGCACTTTATAAAAACTAGTAAAAAACCAAACGAGGCAATTTAAACAAAATTTAAATTGCCTCGTTTTTATTTAATTTTAAATATTCCCTAATATTTTATCCATTACCCAACTAGTATGCAATCCAGATTTACCTGTTGAAGGGTGCTCAATACCATCAAATAAATTAGCTTTCATATTTTGTACATGATACTGTTGAATATGCTCTGGATTTTCAATTATTAAAGAATTATTTTCTTTTTCTGAAATTAATTGAATTGGATGCTCATCAAAAACTGAAAATACAATTTTACCCTTGCTTCCATAAATTTCTACATTATCTTGCCTTAAATTACAACCAAAATTCCAGCTTCCAGAACCTGTAATGCCATTTTTATGAACCCAACAACCAGTAATAGCATCTTTTGCTGTATACAAATTTTGTTGATTTAAACTTATTCCTTTTGCTTCTTCTATATCACCTAATAAAAATGTAAATAAGTCCAATCCGTGGCTTGCCAAATCATCAAAATAACCACCTGGAGCTATATTTTTATCAGTTCTCCAATTCTTTTTTTTTAATAAATCTAACTGATTAGCTGGTTTGCTTAAATGCCAATTAATATGTCTTATTCCTCCTATTAATCCAGTATCAATCCAGTCTTTTAATTTAATAAACCTAGGTAAACTACGACGATAATATGCAACAAACAAAGGTGTTTTAGCAGCTTCAAAAGCGTTATAAATAGCTAAACTATCGACATAACTTGGTGCTAAAGGCTTTTCAATACAACAAGTTTTTTTTGCTTTGGCAACTTTTAAACCATACAATTTGTGTGTATCAGGTGGTGTTGCAATATAAACTGCATCAATTTCCGGATCATTTATTAAAACATCTGCATTCGTGTAGTACTTATTTACGTGATGCCTTTTTGCATAATCTGCTGCTTTTTCTTCATTACGCCTCATTACTGCGGCTAATTCAAAACCTTCAGTTTTATAATATGGCGGTCCACTTTTTAGTTCAGTTACAGCTCCGCACCCAATAATTCCCCAACGCATTGTTTTTAATTGTTTTAGATAATTGATAATGTCATAAATTTAGAACTACTAAATTTGACTTTTTTTATTACATACACAATAAAGATGCGGTGTTTTTTTATTTAAATGAATAAGATTTCTTCTTCAAAAATAAAATCGTACAATATATCATCTACTATTTGTTGGGTTTCATTCGGAAAGTCTAACTTTATATCATAATTGCTATCTATCCAATTTTGAATTTTAGGAATATGCTTCTTTTTTAATGATTTTAAAACTGGAACACCTAATTCTTCTAATGCTTTTGCATTAAAATGCTGCTCATATTGATTTTTCATAGGGATTACCAACAGTTTCTTATTTAAAAAAATTGCTTCGGCAGGTGTTTCAAACCCGGCTCCACATATAATTCCTTGACAAGAAGCTAAGCTTTTTTCAAATTTTTTGCTATTTACAGGTTTTATATACACATTCTTTTTCTGATAATATTTTTTAGTGTTTTTTGAAAAAACCTTCCACTTTATCCCTTTAATTTTAGATAAAACGTCTATAATTTTCTCATCGGAATAAGCTGGTAAATAAACTGTATAATGATCTTTTTCAGTTTTTTTCAACAAACGAATATCATTTCTAATTATTGGAGTATAAACATTGTCGTTGTATTTTTTAAAATGAAATCCATACTTATTTGAACACTTTGCGTAATTTTTTATTATAAATTTACCTAATAAATCTGTGCGAGATGGTTTTGGAACATTTTTAAAATACAAAGCAGCTTGATGACTTAAAGAAATACATTTTACCCCTCTTAACATACTTGCCCAAGCAGTTATTGGCTCAAAATCGTTAATTATTAAATCATACTCTTTAACTGGACAATTTCTAATTTCTTTAAATACTTTTAAAAGTGAGTTATTTTTAAACGTTTTTACAAAATCTATTCCTCCATTTTTTCCAAAGTAAAAACTTAAACCGTTATTTACATAGTTAACTTTATAGGGTAAAACTATTTCAGACTGGGTTCCACTAACTAAAATATCTACCTGTGCTCTTTTTAATAAAGCAGGTATAATTTCTTTTGCTCTACTTAAATGTCCATTTCCAGTTCCTTGAATAGCATATAATATTTTCATGTATACAGTTTGTTTTTTGTATTTATTAATTTATAAGTTTATTTTTTTAGGTAAAAATCGGCAACTAATTCTCCAAACAATTGTTTAGCCGTTTTATCAACAACATCTTCTTCGTCTTCTTGTAATTTTAAAGTGTTTTTCTTAAAATCATCATCGTTATACTTATAGATACTCCATTTATTTTTATGATATTCTAAAGCTGTTAAATTCTCTACCCAATCTCCAGAATTTAAATACGTTACAGAACCTTTATCATTTTCAACTTTTTTAATAGCTGGCTTATGTATATGTCCACAAACCACATAATCGTATTTATTATCTATTGCTATATCAATTGCTGTTTCTTCAAAATCATTAATAAATTTTATGGCAGATTTAACACTATCTTTTATTTTTTTTGATAAAGATATTTTCCCCTTTCCTAAAAACTTACTAATAAAATTAACACCTCTATTAATTAAAATTAAAGTATCATAACCAATAGCTCCTAATTTAGCTAACCATTTAGAATGCTGCATGGTAACATCAAAAACATCTCCATGAAAAAACCAAGCTTTTTTAGCACCTAATTCCAGTACTACCTTATTTTTAATTGAGAATGAACCAATTTCAAAATCGACAAATTTTCTCATTATCTCGTCGTGATTTCCGGTTATATAATATATCTCTTTCCCTTGGGAAATCCACCCAAAAATATATTTGATAATTTTCATATGAGATTTTGGCCAATACCGCTTGCTAAATTGCCAAACATCAATAATATCTCCATTTAAAATAACAGTATCTGGGTTAATACTTTTTAAATATGATAATAACTCTTTTGCATGACAACCATAAGTTCCTAAATGTATATCTGAGATAACAACAAGACTTACTTTTCGCTTCTTTTTATTAGAATCCACTCATAAACAATTAAATAATAATTGTTTGCAATAAAAAAAATAATTGTTATTAGAAGGTTTTGTGAATATTATATCTATGTTAAACCAACTTTTAAACTATAGTTCTAAAAGTTAAATTAATTCTTGAAGTGTGTATTTTTTTTGTTTTTGGCAAACTATGTAGCCACTTATGTTGCATTTCACCTTCCATTACTATTAAATTACCAGCTGGTAGAAGCAGGTCAATTTTTTGCTTTGTTACCTTGTGTTTTAAAGAAAACTTACGAGTTGCCCCTAAACTAAGCGAGGCAATTATTGGGTTTACACCTAATTCTTTTTCATTATCTGAATGCCAAGCCATACCTTCAGCCCCATTATGGTAGAGATTTAACAAACAAGAATTAAATTTTTTACCAGTTCTTAATTCTACCAGTTTTTTTAATTCTAGAATTTCAGGAGTCCAAGGTAAAACTGTTTTTGTAATTTTAGAATACGAATAGTGTATATTTTTATCTCCAAACCAGGCAACTTTTCGTTTTGTTGTAATCTGTTTTCCAAATAGAATTAATTCATCATATTTCCAGAAATCAGCATTTAATAATTTTTTAAAATAATATTGGCATGCTGTATTGTTTAAAACCAATCCGTAATTAAGTAATTTTCCATCAAAAGGAAGATTGTTTTCAAGTTGATTTGAAGAAAATAAATCCATTAAAACAATATTAAATAAACACCTTAAATAACGGTTTTACCAAGGTACATTAAAGTTGTTCCTTTTTCAATAACGAAATCTTTCGCCAAAGAAGAAATAATATGAATTCCTTCATGCTTATCTTTTATAAACATTGGAATTGCATTTGGCTCTTTATTTATTTCATTTAATATGTTTTTATAATCTTCGTTAGAATTTACATCAACTTCATTTACTAACGGAAAATCACGTACTACTTCACTAAGATTTAAAAAGTCGTCTTTATGCGTAAATAAGTGGTCTTTAGGCTTTAAATCTCCCTTTTGCATTTCATCGGTCGAAATAATTCTAAAAGCACCATTTTCTCCAAAAATTGATGAAAACTTTTCTATTGCATATTCATTTACTGCTGCTCCCCCAGTTAATGCTAATAGATAACCAACATCGTTTAACTCAACATCTTCCAATAAATCATCTGAATACACATTGCCTTCAATAGCTTCTAAACCTAAGGTTTTTGCCTTATTAATATTATCTAAGTTACTATCAATTAATACAACTCTTCTATTATTTTTTTTGAGGTATGTTGCTATTAATCGCGCAAAATTTGAAGCTCCGACTATTAGAATTCCATCCGATTTCTTTAAAAATACACCAACTATTTTTGCAAATAAACGCGCTGTAGTTGCATTTAAGAGAACGGTTCCAAGTACAATCATAAACACCAACGGAGTAATGTACTCTGCACCTTCTACTCCAGCTTTTAATAACTTACTTCCAAATAAAGAAGCAATACCTGCTGCTACAATACCTCTTGGGCCAACCCAGCTTATAAATAGTTTTTCATTTGTTTTAAGTTTAGATCCTGTGGTACTTAAAAATACTGCCAATGGTCTAATTACAAATATAATTATGCTAAATAAAATAACAGTTTTCCAGTTATACAGCAACATCATATCTTCTATATTAATGTTTGCCGAGAGTAAAATAAATAAAATTGAAATAAGTAATACGCTTATAGATTCTTTAAAATAAAGTAGTTCTTTTATGTTCTCTAATTTGTTATTTCCTAAAACCATTCCCATAACTACTACCGCTAAAAGACCAGATTCGTGGGCAAAAACTTCAGATTCTACAAAAACCAATAATACTGTAGATAATGAAACTACATTTAATAAATAATGAGGAATCATATTTTTATTGATAGCAAAAGCCAATGCATGTGCAAATGTAAATCCGAAAGTAGTACCAAAAAGAAGAATTTTACCAAATTCTATCAGTGCTGTTTTGGTAAAACCACTACCTCCACCAACGCTAATAAATTCAAAAACCAATACCGCAACTAAGGCTCCTATTGGATCTATTAAAATACCTTCCCATTTTAAAACTGCCGAAACATCTTTTTTTAATGGAATATTTCTTAAAATTGGTGTTATTACTGTTGGTCCGGTTACAATAATTAATGCTGCAAATAAAAAGGACATTTCCCAATTTAAATCAAATACATAATGTGCCGCAATACCAGCACCAAAAAACGTAATTGTAGAGCCTAAAGTAATAAGCTTTGTAATTACGGGTCCTACCGTTTTAATTTCATTTCGTTTTAAGGTTAAACCACCTTCAAATAAAATAATACTAATTGCTAAAGAAACAAAGTAATAAAGCCCTTCTCCTGGAAACAATCCTTTTTCACCATTCCAAATTGGCTCAATCCATTTTGATCCATCTTCCGACAAAAATTCAGCAGCAATTGGACCTACTAATAGTCCAATTAAAATTAACGGTAAAATTGCTGGGATTTTAAATCTCCACGCTACCCATTGTGCTAAAATTCCTAAAATAATTATTCCTGCAAGTTCTAACATATTTAATTATAGAATTCTTTTTTTATTTGTAAATATAGAAGATTAATACAATTTACTCTTTACTTAATTGTTTTTTTTATAAAAAAATTCAATTTAAATAAGACTCTTTAAAATTACCTTAATTTATTTTCTAAAGTTTTGTAAATTTAAAAATCTTTTAAAAATCAACAACCCCATGAAAACATCACAAATTCTTTTTCTTTTAATTTTTGCTATAATTTCATGTAAAAATATTTCTGAAAAAAAAGTTGAAACTACTAATCCAGAACCTAAACCTACAATAGATACATTAACTATGGCTACAGAAATTCATAAAAAAGTTTTAACTGTTGATACACATATAGATATTAACACAAAAAACTTTACAAACAATGTAAATTACACTCAAGAACTTGACAATCAGGTGAATTTACCTAAAATGAAAAATGGTGGATTGGATGTTGCCTGGTTTATTGTATATACAGGACAAGGGGAATTAACCCCTGAAGGATATGCAAATGCCTACAAACAAGCAATTGCAAAATTTAATGCCATTCACAAATTAACAGAAGAATTTGCTCCAAATGAAATTGAATTAGCCATCACTTCAGAAAAAGCTAGAACTATTAATAAAAAAGGTAAAAAAGTTGCTATGATTGGTGTTGAAAATGGCTATCCTATTGGTGCCGACGTTAGCCGCGTAAAAGAGTTTTACGATTTAGGAGCTCGTTATATGTCGCTTAGCCATAACGGTCATAGCCAATTATGCGACTCAAATACTGGTGAAGAAAATAACATTTGGCTACATAATGGTGTTAGCGAATTAGGAAAAGAAGTAATTGCCGAAATGAATAAATGGGGAATGATGATTGATATTTCTCATCCTTCAAAAGAAGCAATGAGAGATATGATAGAACTTTCTAAAGCACCTATAATTGCCTCACACTCATCGGCTAGAGGTTTATGTAACCACAGCAGAAATTTAGATGATGAACAACTACAATGGTTAAAAGAAAACGGTGGTGTTATACAAACTGTTGCATTTGGAGCCTATTTAGATACTGAAAAAAATAATAAATATAAAAAGGCGACCAATGCTATTTTAAATGAAGTAGCCGCAAGTCAAGATTTTGAAATTATACCGTGGAGCGCTTATAGAAAATTAGAAAAAGAAGCAAAATCTAGCTATTATTCTAAATACTTAAAAATTACAAAACTTGCAGCACCTAAAATAGAAGCATTATCTAAAACACTAGACCCTGTAAATATTGCCGACTTTGTAGATCATATTGACTATTTAGTTGAAAAAATTGGAATAGAACATGTTGGTATTAGCTCTGATTTTGATGGCGGTGGAGGTATAGATGGCTGGAAAGATGCTTCTGAAACCTTAAATGTTACTATAGAATTAGTTAAAAGAGGTTATACCGAAGAACAAATTGAACTACTTTGGGGTGGAAATTTATTCCGCGTTTTAGATGAAGTTCAAGAAGTTGCTAAAAAAATTCAAGGGATATAATTATACTAATTTGTTGATTTAGTTTCTTACAAATAATACTTTAAAATTATTTTAGAACCTTACTTTAATTAACAGTATTTAATTCTACAGTTGCACTTTTTAAACCTTTTCCAGTGACTTTTAAATGAATGTCGCCTAGTTCGGTTTTTGATTGCACAGTAACAACCAATTTTCCGCTAAACAATTTCATTGTTGGTAAGTGAAATAATTCTAATGAAGTAGCATCTCCATTACAGGCTGCTCGATAAATTCCACTACCAGAAACTTTAAATTTTAATTGATTGATAGCTGTAGGACATTCAATTCCATTTTTATCTACTACAGAAACTGTAACATACGACAAATCTTTTCCATCTGCTTTTATTGTTTTTCTATCGGGGCTTAATACAATTTTATAAGGTTTTCCAGCTGTTTTCACTTCTTTTTCAGCAACTGGTTTTCCTTCATTATTTAAAGCTACTACTTTTAAAGTTCCTGGTTCGTATTTAACATCCATCCACATTAAACGATACCTGTTTTGTGGAGTAGCTGTATTCTTTTCTTGAATTCCCATACTTTTTCCATTAACAAAAAGCTCTGCCTTATTATAGTTTGTATAAACAAAAACAGGGGTAGTTTCTCCCTCTCTACCTTCCCAGTTCCAATGTGGCAAGATATGAAGTGTTTCATCTGTAGTATTCCAACGACTTCTGTACAAATAATAGCGGTCTTTTGGCAAACCAGCCAAATCATTAATTCCAAAATAAGAACTTCTAGAAGGCCAACTTTTATCGTATGGAGTAGGTTCTCCTAAATAATCAAAACCGGTCCAAACAAATTCGCCAATTACCCAAGGTTTATCATCTTGCAATACAAAATCTTCATCTGGAACATTTGACCAGCTACAAGCTTCCAGATCGTACGAAGAACTTTGAAAATCATCATATTGTTTCATATTTTCTTGTACTACAGGAAATTTATAAATTCCTCTAGAGCTAACTGTTGAAGCTGTTTCAGAGCCTAAAATAAAACCTTGTGGAAATTTCTCATAAGCTTCTTCATATAAATGCACTCTATAATTTAAACCAGGCACATCTAACAATGCTCCAAAACCAGATTCTATGGTTGCTTTTACCTGATCCATACCAACAGTTACTGGCCTTGTTGGATCTTCTCTATGAAAAATATCTTGCAGCCATTTTGCCCTTTTTACACCTGCTGTTCCCCATTGATCTGGCACTTCATTTCCCGAACTCCACATTACAATACTAGGGTGATTTTTAGTCGCTTTTACTAAATTAATTATGTCTTTTTCAGCATATTCATTAAAAAAACGGTTATACCCATTTTTAACTTTTGGCACTGCCCATTCATCAAAACTTTCTGCTAAAAATAAAAAACCCATCTCATCACATAATTCCAATTGCTCTAAAGAAGGCATATTGTGCGAACTACGAATTGCGTTACAACCCATATCTTTTAGAATAGTTAATTGTCTCCGCAATGCTGCTTTATTAACTGCAGTTCCTAACGGACCTAAATCGTGGTGCAAACAAACACCTTTAAACTTTGTAATTTCACCATTTAAACTAAAGCCTTTATCCGCTTCATACTTAATTTCTCGAATTCCAAAACGAGTTAAAACCTCATCTTTAAGTATATCATCTTCATACAATTGAGTTTTAGCAGTGTACAAATAAGGATTTTTTGGGCTCCATCTATTAGGAGTGTTTACTTTTATATTTTGGACAAATTCATCACCAAATTTGGTGTTTGTTTTTTGTGAAGCAACTTCCTCTCCTTCAGCATTTAAAATGGTAGTTAACAAATGTATATTTTCTCCAGAAACGTTGGTTTTAATATTCACTTTAGCCATTTCTTTGTTAATAATAGGCGTTGTAATTGTAGTTCCCCATTGATTAATACTCGTTTTATTTTTTACAATAACACTCACTTTTCTATACAAACCAGCTCCAGGATACCATCTAGAAGCAAATTCTTTATTAGAAAGTTGAACTGCCAATGTATTCTCTCCTTCTTTTATATCTTCTGAAATATCAAAATAAAAATAACTGTAACCATACGCCCACTCTCCTACTTTTTTACCATTTAAATATACTTTTGGCTCGCTCATGGCTCCTTCAAAAAGTAACATTACTTTTTTACCTTTTTCATATTGAGGAAGGGTAAATGTATTGCGGTACCAAGCAGTACCTATATGTGGTAAAGCACCAGTTCTTCCTGTTTTTTCAGAAGCAACTTGTTCTCCATTTTGAACAATTGCCACATGTTGTTTATCAATTTCTTTATCAAAAGGACCATAAATTGCCCAATCATGTGGAACTGTAACAGTTTCCCATTTTGAATCGTCAAAATTTGTTTGATAAGCCGTTATATTTTCCCCCTTTTGAAATTTCCAATTAGTGGCTAATTCTTTAACCGTTCTTACCTGTGAAAAAATGAATTGTGTACTTATTAAAAAAAGTAAATATATATTGAGTTTCTTCATTAAAAACTATATTTTTTAAAGTGCTTGCAAAATGAATACCAAAATTATATATAGTACAATCTAATAAAAAAAGAAATTAAATCAATAATATGTTGGTATGTGACTCCACCAGGACTCGAACCTGGATCTAAAGTTTAGGAAACTTCTATTCTATCCCTTGAACTATGGAGCCTCAAATTTTGGAAGGCATAAAGTTACTATTTTATCTTTTAAACCCTATAAAAAAAATTTAATTAATTATAGTTTGAAATGGTGTTTTTAATTTTAAAAGTTGATTAATGAATCTTATAGATAGTTGATGTATTAATCAAAAAAACAATCGGATTTTGATAAAAACAAAATCCGATTGTTACTAAGCATTAAAAGAAAAAATAGAAGATAAAACCTCCAATAATTGCTATTGCAATTATAGAACCAACAAAAGCAGCAACCGCTTTAGGTTTTAACATAGAAGAAACAATCGCTATTTCAGGTAAACTTGCTCCAGTTCCACCAATTAGCAATGCCATTGCAGCTCCCATACTCATACCTTTTCCTATTAAAACACTTAATAAAGGGATAGCCATTTCAATTCTAAGATATAAAGGCACACCAATAACAGCCCCTAAAAGTATTGCTAAAGGGTTGTCGTTTCCTAAATATTTTTCCACAAATGCATCTGGAACAAAAGCTGCAGATACTGCACTAATTACTGCTCCAATAAATACATATGGCATAATACGCTTAAAAAGTGACCAAGCAAATTCAAAAGCTTCTCTAACTTTATCATTTTTAATATTCAAAAATTTACTATCTACTGTAGCAGTACAGCTCGAAACTTGAGGTTGGCTACAAGTTACTTGTGGCTGATTTTCAATTGAACATTCTGAAACATTCGATACATTTACAGCTTTATCTTGTTTAACTGAAGGAATGCCACAAGTATTATTAGAAGCTCCTACTGGTTTTTTACCAATTGTTTTAACTTGATTTACAAGAGATGTTTTTCCTACAATAGTTCCAAAAAGTATGGCACCAATAAATACAATTAAAAAATAAACTATTGCTACTTTAAATCCAAATACCGCAAAAATAAAGGCTACTACAACAAAATTTGCTAATGGAGCAGATAATAAAAATGAAAAAACCATTGCTAGCGGCGCTCCCATTTCAAGCATTCCCATTGATACTGGAACCATTGAAGCACTACAAAATGGAGTTGGAATTCCTAATAAAGCACCCATAACACCACTATACTTACCTGTTTTACTTAATTTTCTTTGCAATTTATCTTGCGGAATATACGCTCTTACAAAACCTGTAAGAATTGATACAAACGCAATAATAAAGAATAAGGCTACACCAACATGTATAAACTCGTCTAAGGCTAATTTTAAATTTTCTGTCATTGTTTTAAATATTTATATAATTAATAATTCTAATACTTTATTTTTTAACATATGCATTAAAACGCATATAAAAAGACATAGAAATCTTTTCTAAGTTGATTTTAATTAATTTTTATGTGCTATTTTTCTCTAATTAAAAGTAGTTGTTTGCAGCGCTGCATTTCAAAAGTCATATCGTTTTCTGAAATTACACTTACTGCTTTTTTAATGTATTGCATAAATTCACCATCGGATTTTTTAATAAAATAATATACCCATTTACCCTCTTTATTTTCTTCAAGCAAACCAGCTTTGCTAAGAATTCTTAAATGGCGAGAGACATTGTATTGAGGTTCATTAAGAACTTCAATAATCTCAGAAACACAAATTTTTGAATCCATATTTATTAATAACCAAATAATTTTAAGACGGGTTATTTCAGACAAAGCTTTAAATATAGTTATACTGTTTTGTAAATTAGGTTTCATATATTCAACAATCAAAATTCTAAATAAACATATGCGTTTTTTTACATATGATGTGCAAAAGTAATTTTTTCTTTTAAACCAGCAAATTTTTTACTTAAAAAAACACATTGGTAATCTAGCTGAACAAAATCATTACAAATAAAAAAACCCTACCGAATTAACGGTAAGGGTTTCCACACTTTTATTTTATTAATTTATTTCTAGAAAGTACCAATAAAATGACTTCCTGTTGCATTTTTTAATTGAGCACCTTTAGTTACGCTTCCAGTTTCAGTATCAACAACATAAATATTTCCGTCTTGACCAACTGGAGCTACTGTTAAATACACTTCGTTTTCATAAATAGCAAAACCTTGGTATTGGTATAAATATAAATCCTCACTAGCAGGAATTTCATCAAGTTTTACTGCAGTTTTAGCATCTAAATCAACCAAGGCAAAGAAACCTTGTGTTTTATCTGCTGACCCTGTAGCAGACCCAGCGTGTTCGTATGCTACAACTGCTTTACCATTTCCAACTGATCTCCAAGCAACTATATAAGTGTCGCTTAAACCTAAAGCTTCATCTAAGCTAAACACATAAGAATTATCATATTCATTATCTGCGCCAATTTTTAAGATATGAGAACCATTTGGATCATTTTGATTTGCTTGATAAACGCTTCCATTGTATTCAAAAGAATTAATACTACGGTAACCATTAGTATTTCCATATCCAACAGAAGAAGTTATTACTTTTGGATTTAATAAAGAAGGGTAATCTAAAACAATGGTTTTAGATCCTAAAATTTCATAACCACTTTCGCTTTCTACAGTAGCAGGATCAACTTTACTTAAACGACCTCCAATATATAATTTATTTCCAGCAGCATTTAAAGTTGGCATATCAACTCTTGAAAAATAATAACCTGCTGCTTCTTCCTCTGCGCTTAAAGCAACACTAATTTCTTGAAAATTTTTAATTGAAGAATTTACTAAGTCTAAAGTAACCACACCAACTTTAGCTTCTGTACGGATATACGTATCATCTGTAACATCATCTGGCGTACCATTATCGTCAATTTCATGTTCTGTAGACACATAAACAGCTGCTCCTGTTTGATCTCCATCAAATAGTTTTATCCATCTTGGAGCGGTACCAACATAAGGTGCTATACTAACTTCAGATCCTGTTTGTATAAAATCTTGTCCACCTTCAACCGTATATTTTGTATAATTACCACCAGTATCACCTGCGTAACTAATATTAAAAATAGTAGTACCATCTTCAGAAGCTTGCAATCTAGCAGTTCTATTTGAAGGTGCAACAAAACCATTGTTAAAAACATCTACTACAGTTTCGGTGTTTTTTGCATCTACATTACTAATGGCGTATATTAAAGTTCCACCATTTCCATCAGCTGGATTAGTACCCATTCTAGCACCAGTAACCGTTATCCATCTTTCAGATTGTTCTTCTGATTCAGTTGGTATTTCAACATCATTATCGTCGTCACTACAAGCAGATATTAAACCAATAGTTAAGAGTAGAATTATTGTTTTAAAATTTATAAAATTGCGTATCATATTAAATTGTGTTTATTAGATTTATGTTAAATGATTAAAATTTGTTTATTGTATAATTTAGTTTTAAATAAAATGCTCTACCTGGTTTTTGTACAGATCGATTATCATAAGCAGCTTCATTAAAAATATTTTTAGCATCGAAACTCACCACAAAATTTTCTTTTGGAAATGTATAGCTAAGCCCTAAATCTTGAATAACTTGCGTAGGCACTATAAATGCGTCAAGACCAGCAACATTGGTGCCTTGATTCATTATGTATGAAAATTCATCTGTGAAATAAATGTTATAAAATAAGTTTAAACGAGATTCTTTTTGAAGAACGTTTTTAATTGAATAGCGTATTCCAGAATTAATAGTAAATAATGGTGTGTTAGGAATATCAACTATATCTCCAGCTCTGTTTTTAGATTCTAAACTTAAACGAGAAAAATTAAAATTAAATCCAAAATTGTTATTGTAACTATAATTTATTTCAGCTTCTATCCCTTTAGATGTTGTGCTTTCATCAAAATTATCATAATGTACAAGTTCATCACTGCTTTCTACAATTCTATCAGCATTAGAAGCAAATCCGATTAAATCTTCAATATTTCTTGAAAAAAGATTGGTAGCAATAGTGAAGTCGTGTTTTTGAATATTAAATTTTCCAAATCTAAAGCCTAGGTTGTAATTTTTACTAATTTCTGGTTTAATATTTAAGTTGGATTCAACATTACCAGCAACATCTCCAAACACTTCAGTTTCATTTGGCAATCGTATGGCTTTTTCTGCAGAAGTTAATAAAATCACATTAGGAAGAATTGCATACGAAGCTGCAAAACCAAATCCGTTAAAATCTTGATCGCTTTTAAAAACTTCATCTATAACTTCTGTTTTATCGTCATTAAATATTGGACTTGTATTTAATACTTTTTGATGATAGTGTTTTCCAAAAACATTAACCTTTAATTTCTCTTCAAAAACATTTAAATCATAACTTAAAGAGTAAATATTTTTATACAAATCGCTTGTTTGCTTAAACGTGTTTTCTAAAAGAGATTTCATTTCATCATTATCTTCTCTATCTAAACCGCTATATATATGATTGACTAAAATTTTATGATTTTTATTTATAGCATAAGATACACCTGTTCTTATAGAAGCTACATTTCTATTGGTATTAGATAAAGTTGGCCCACCTTCTTGTTGAGAGCCCCAAGTATAATCAAGATAATTACCATCAAAACCAACTAATCGTTCTCCGCTCCAAGTATAAGCAGTAGCAACGGTATCATTAACTATGGTATTTCTTTCTCCATATAATCCAGTTACATTCACATCCAAACCTTCAGTTAAAAGATTCTTTTTTTGATATGTTAAGTTGGCTAATTTGGCATTGGTTTCACTAAATCTTCCTTTGTAAGGATGAAGTGTCATAAAAGCACCATGTTGAATTTCTTTATAATCTTCAGAACCTGTAAAACCAATTAAAAATTGATCTGCCCATTTTACATCAGTAAAACCAACTTGTGCCATTCCCCCTTTAGATTCATAGGCGTCATAAAATCTTCTGGCTGTAATTGGGGTTTGACTTCCATCTTGAGCAATGTCTTTAACTTGACCACCCCAAACTTTATAATCATTATCAGAATTATTATGAAAAAGAGAAGTTTTTACGGTAAAACCAGATTCTTCAAATCTATATAAACCATTTAAACTTGTTTGTAAAGTATTAAAAGAACCATACGAAACTGAGGCATTAAAATTGGTTTTTGTTCCTTTGTGTAGTACAACATTAATAGCACCTCCTAAAGCGTCATCTGCCAAATGCCCTGGTATTACGCCTTTATAAACTTCAATGTTTTTAATCATTGAAGCAGGAATACTGTTTAAACTAAATGAAGATCCATACATAGCAATAGGAATTCCATCGATAAAAATACGAACAGAACCTCCAGACAAACCATTTAATGAATATTGAACATTTGACCCTAAACCACCATTTTGACGAATTTTTACACCAACTGTAGTATTTAACAATTCATTAATTTGAACATTTCTAAGACTCGCTACCTTAGTTTCTACTATATTTACAGCAAAACCCTGGGTTTCCACTTTCGTTTTTCCGGTTTTTCCATTAACAGTTACCTGATTTAAAGATTCTACATCTTCACTTAAAGTAAAATCTATCACACTTTTTTGGTTAAAACCGTTAAAAATCACCTCTAAAGTTTTAGAAATAAATCCAACATACGAAGCTTTAACCCCAAACTTTCCTTTAGGTATATTGTTTAATATATACATTCCGTTTTCATCGGTTACCGTTGCACGTGAAGTATTACTAACAACTACTGTAGCACCAAATAATGGTTGCCCAGAACCATCTACTACTTTTCCTGAAATTGAATTTTGGGAATAACCTAACGATGCGAATAGTAACAATATTATAAATAATCTCAAACTTATGTTTATTTAGATTGAATAAAAATAATTAACTTCGCAAAAATATCTTATTTAGATTGATTCTTGATAACGTAAAAGGAAATAATAATAACGCAAAAGGTATAAATGAAAATTCGATTTAAAAGTTCGCAATGTAATGGAGAGGAGTATGAAAAACATTTTAATAAAAATGTTGAAACTTCTAGCTTTTTTGAAAAAACACATTCAGATTTTAATGATAAAATTTCTGGTGTACTAAAAGAAATACATATAAACAATGTATATGCCTTACATCAAGAACATACTACAAAAAAATGTATGGTTGAAGTTGAACAAGATTATCCTGGTTTTTTGCTTCTATTTATAATTAAAGGTAAAATGTCTTTCTATTTAAATAATAATTCGCAAAACATATATCATTTAAAAAATAATACTTGTTATTTATTTCACATCCCTCCTTCAAAATATTCTTTTGAATACCTTAATCAAAAAAACAATAGTTTAACTATTTATTTTACTGAATCTTTTTTAAAGAAAAAAATGGGAGAAGAATTCACAAAAGATTTAAAAAACAAAATACAAGTAACTAAAGTAAACCAACTTTGTAAGCTTCAAAAAAAAGACCTAGTTCATAATAGAAATCTAAGTAATATAGTAAATGATTTTACAAAATGCTCTTTTAAAGGAGTAATACGCGAATCTTATTTAGAATCTAAATTAACAGAATTATTAGTGTTGGCTTTAATTCCTGAAACATCAAAAATAACAACAGATAAACTCAGTAAAAAAGAAAAAGAAACCTTAATTGGTATAGGAAATTATATAAAAACCAATTTAAAAAAGGAATTAACAATAGACCAATTATCCTTGTTAGCAGGCATTAATACTTTTAAATTTAAAAGCATATTTAAACAATTTTATGGTATGACTGTTTTTAAATACATTACCACATTAAGAATAGAAAAAGCTATAAAATTAATTGCAAAACAAGACTATACAATTTCACAAGCTTCGTATGAAGTTGGCTATAAAAACCCACAACATTTTACAGTTGCATTTAAAAAAAAGCTGGGGTATCTACCAAGTCAAATAATTAAAAACAACTAAATATTCATTTCAAATATTTTAAAATTATCTCTTATTTTTATTTATTCTAAATAAAAATAAATTATATATTTGCATTTAATAGCAGTCAATTAATAATTAAAAACGTTGCTTTTAAAATAGTAATGTTTTGATTTTAAATATTTTAAATATGAAAAACTTAATAACCCTTAGCCTTTTACTTTTTATTGGATCAATCTCCGCTCAAGAATCCAATATTTTTTTGAGTCGAGATTTTTGGAAACCAACTACAACAGTAGCCGAAGTACAACAAAAAATAAAAGAAGGCAATAGTGCAACCGCATTAACTCAAAATAATTTTGATGCAACAACCTACGCAATTTTAGCAAATGCGCCTATTAAAGTTGTTGAATTCCTTTTAAATATAGAAGGAAACCCTATTAATAAAATTACACACGACGGACGTACATATTTATTTTGGGCTTCTTCTAGAGGTAATTTAGAAATTATGGAACTTCTGTTAGACAAAGGCGCTAAAACAGATATTGTTGATGACAAAGGAAGTTCAGTTTTACTTTTTGCCGCTGGAGGTGGACAAACAAACCCAGCTCTGTACAACTTATTATTAGCTAATGGTGCTTCTATAAACGAAACAAACCCAAAAGGCACCAATGCTATACACCAATTAATAGGTAAAGTAAAAAATTTAAATGAACTTACTTATTTTGTAATGAGAGGTTTAAACTTTTCAGATACCGATAAATCTGGTTTAAACACAATAGACTACGCCGCTCGTTCTGGTAACAAAGAAATTATTGAACAATTAATAAAAAAAGGAATTGCATATAAAGACACAAATACAGATGGTGGAAACGCTTTTTTAGAAGCTGCAACCATAGGTCGTAATGGTGGAAATAACTTAGCCTTCTTTAAATATTTAGAAGGTTTAGGAATAAACCCAAACATAACAAATAAAAAAGGGGTAAATCCAATTATTAAATTAGCTGCTCGAAATAAAGACATAACCATATTCAATTATTTTATTGAAAAAGGGGTTGATGTAACTAAAGCCGATAGCAATGGAAACACTGCTTTAATAAATGCCGCGGGAAGTAATGATTTAGAAATTATCACTTATTTTCTTAACAAAAAAATAGCTATAAACGCAACAAATAGCGAAGGAGAATCTGCCTTATCAAAAGCTGTAGCAACTAATTCTTCAGAAGTTGTAGACTTATTAATTACTAAAAGAGCTGATGTAACTATTATTGATAAAGACAATAACAACCTAGCGTATTATCTTGTCGATTCTTATTCAAAAAGAAATAAGAAACAATTTGAAGCAAAATGGAATTTATTGCTAAAAAACGGTGTAAACATGTCACATATTCAAAGTGAAAACAACAACCTTTTACACCTTGCAGTAACTAAAAACGACACTGACTTATTAGATAAAATAGTTAAGCAAAAAGTTGACATTAATGCTAAAAACAGTAACGGACTAACACCATTACACATTGCAGCAATGACAGCCAATACAACAGATCTAATAAAACACCTTATTAAATTAGGCGCAAAAACAACTATTGCAACCGACTTTGAAGAGTCTGCCTATGATTTAGCATTAGAGAATGAATTTTTAAATAAGAACGCTATTGAATTTTTAAAATAATGAAAGTAAAAATTTTTATTTTAGGTATAATAAGTCTATTAACATTTACAGCATTTAGTCCAGCTACTAAAAGCACTTCATACAAATGCATGATTCAACTTATAAATTACGAAGGTGAAGGCGCCTATATTGTTGTTTCATTATTAGACCCACAAGGCAACTATGTAGAAACCTTAAACGTACTTGGCGATGACCAAGAATGGTACCATGATTTAACAGAATGGTGGAACTTTTTTGAAAAAAAATCAAATAATATAGATGCTATTACTGGTGCAACTATAAGCGGTGGTGAACGTAGTATAAAAGTGATTAAAATTGATGATGAATTTTTAAATAAAGGCTACAAAATACGTTTTGAAACTGCTGTTGAAGATCAAAAATATGTTGCAGATGATGTAACTTTTGAACTTACTTCAGAAAGTGTAAAAAGTAAAGTTGATGGAACCGGTTACATAAGATATATAAGAATGTTACCGCAAAAGTAATTTTATTATGACGTTATCTATTTGGAGATACAGCCATCTAGCATTGGCTGTATCTTCTTCTATTTTTATATTACTTGCTTCCTTAACAGGAATTATTTTAGCATTTGAACCCATTTCAAATCGTGTACAACCTTACACAACCAATAATTTAAACGAAATTACAGTTGCTGAAATAGCTACTACACTTCAAAAAAAATATGCTGAAATAATTTCACTAGAAATTGATAAAAATGATTGGGTAACAGCATCTATAATAAATGAAGAAGGTACAAATGAAATCTTTTACATAAACCCTAAAACCGGAGAAAATTTAGGCAAACCCAAAGAAACTAATGCACTATTTAAGTTTGCTACAAGCCTGCATAGATCTTTATTTTTAAAAAGTATTGGACGTTTTTTTGTGGGGTTAACTTCCTTTTTACTTTTTTTAATTAGCATTACCGGAATTTTTCTAATCGTTAAAAAACAAGGAGGAATCCAAAACTTTTTTAGTCCAATAATTAAAGAAAAATTTAATCCGTATTTCCATACTATCTTTGGAAGATGGCTTTTAATTCCAATATTAATAATTACTTTAAGTGGAGTTTATCTTTCTTTAGAACAATTTAATATTATTCCAAAGGCAAAAATTATGCATCAGGAAGATACTAAATTTGAAGAAGAACCCGTACTAAAACTAGCCGAATTTAACACCTTTAAAAACACAAAACTTTCTGAAGTTAAAAAACTAGAATTTCCTTTTTCTGAATTTCCAGAATCATATTTTTTATTACAATTAAAAGATAAAGAGCTACTCATAAATCAGTTTAACGGAGCTATTATAAGTAAAATCAACTATCCGTTTACAACAGTAATTTCTTATTATAGTCTTATTTTTCATACTGGTCAAGCAAGTATTATTTGGAGTCTTGTTTTGTTAATTGCTTGTATTGGAATCTTATTTTTTATGTATTCTGGATTTCATATTGCACTACAACGACGAAAATCTAGAATAAAAAATCGCTATAAAAAAGACGATTGCGAATATATAATTCTTATCGGTTCAGAAAATGGATCTACATTTTATTTTGCAAATTACTTACATTCAGAGTTAATTAGACTTGGTAAAAAATCGTTTTTAACAGAACTTAACAGCTATACAAGTTATATAAAAACACAGCATTTAGTAATAATGACCTCTACTTATGGCGCAGGAGAAGCACCAACAAATGCTAAAAAATTTGAAACATTAACTCAACTTCAACCACAAGAAAATTCTTTTAATTATTCTGTTGTAGGCTTTGGATCATTAGCATACCCAGATTTTTGTAAATATGCTTATGAAGTTGATGAATTGCTACAAAAACTTCCAACAAGCAAAAGACTAAATGATGTTTTTACCGTAAATAATCAATCTTTAGAAGCTTATAACAAGTGGTTATTACAATGGAGTAAAACAGAGAATTTAGCTATTAGATTGCCAAAATCGTTAATTTCTAAGAAAAAACAGAACGCATCTACTTTTGAAATAATAGCTAATACCAAAGCTGAAAATCAACCAGAAGCAACATTTTTAATTAAAATGAAAGCTTTAAATAAAGTTAAATTTAAATCGGGTGATTTACTATCAATAATTAGTGAAGAAGATGGAAGAGAACGCCTCTACTCCATTGGAAAATTAGGTACAAACAAACTTATTTTAAGTGTAAAATTACATAATAAAGGTGTAATTTCTAATCGTTTAAACAATCTTAAAATGGGAGATAAAATAACTTGTAGCATTGTAAAAAACAAAGGATTTCATCTTCCTAAAAAAGCAAAAAATGCATTATTAATTGCTACCGGAACAGGTATTGGTCCTTATTTAGGAATGATTGATGAAAACAATAAAAAAACGAAACTACAACTTTATTGGGGCGGACGTACAGAAACTTCATTCAATCTCTATAAAAAAGAATTAAAAGCACAACAAAAAAAAGGAAATTTACAAGCTATATATGTGGCTTATTCTCAAGAACAAGATACAAAAACCTATGTTCAACATTTATTAAAATCAGATGCTGAAAAAGTTGCTGAAATTCTAAAAAACAAAGGTGTAATTATGATTTGTGGCTCTGTAGTTATGCAAAAAGATGTAACTCAAACCTTAGATAGTATTTGCCAAAAACATCTCAAAAAATCGTTAAGTTATTACCAAAATAAGGATGCCATTTTAATGGATTGTTATTAAAAAATTAGCATTAAATCGCATATATTTTTATTTTAAAGTATTTGGTTTAAAAACATTTTTAGTTGTAAAAATTATCATTTTACAAGTTTTTTCATAAAATAAACATATTTTACATTATATTTATAGAGATAAAATGTCATTTTCATTTTTCCAAATATATAATATTAAATTATGATTAAAGATTCTCATAGAGAAATTACACCACTTGCTCCTGATGATAGTTTTCAAGTTTTTGATCGTGTTAAAGATGATTTTGATTTTCCAATTCATTTTCATCCTGAATATGAATTAAATTTTATTTCAAATGGAAAAGGAGTCCGCCGAATAGTAGGTAATAGCATAGAAGAAATTTCTGAATATGAACTTGTTTTATTAGGTCCAAATATAACACACTGTTGGGAGCTTCATAATTGTAAAAATTCAAACATTAATGAAATTACTATTCAATTTCACAATGATTTATTTGATGAAAAAATGCTTTCTCGCAGAATATTCAAACCTATAAAAGATATGTTTGAAAGATCTAATTATGGCATTCTTTTTTCAGAAAAAACTGCTTTTGAAATGATGGATAGAATTAAAGCACTGGCTAAAATTGATAGCATCGATTATTTTATGGAGCTTATTTCAATTCTTCAGGATTTAGCTACTTCTAGAAATCAAAGAATTCTTTCAACATATAGCACTCAAAATAAAAATTTTGAAAACAGTGATAAAATTAAAAAGGTTTATCTTTTTATTCAAGAAAATTTTCATCGTAAAATTCTACTTTCAGAAATATCTGCTGTTGTAAATATGAGTGCTGTTTCTTTTAATAGATTTATAAAAAAACGTACAGGAAAAACTTTTGTAGATTATATTAACGATACACGAATTAGCTACGCTACACGATGGTTAATTGAAACAGATTTAAGTATAAGTGAAATATGCTTTAAATGTGGTTTTAACAATATAGCCAACTTTAACAGAGCCTTTAAAAAATCTAAAAACACAACTCCTAGCGAATACCGAGAGAAGTTTGAGGGTATAAAACGCGTGTTATAATATCCTTATTTTATAATCAATTTATCATTTGCTTTTTTAATAAGATTAAGTGTAGCTATATCTGTAGCAAATACAGAATTTAATCCTTGAGGTTCTTGCGGTGGGTCTGCACTAAAATCGTCTCCGTGCATCCATTTTCCATTTTCAGGATTCGTTTTTGCAAAACCAGCAAAACCCCAGAAATTTAAACCTGACAAGGCTCCATTATTAATTTCACTTTCATTTATTCTATCAAAAATAGCCTTATAAAAAACATTTCTATTTTCTATTGAAGCATTAGGGTCTAGACTTTCTTTTTCACGTGGAAAACCAAACTCAGACATTACAATTGGCTTTTGAATTTTATTAGCAATTACAATATGCTCATTCATATATTCATTAGCTTTTTCAATAGAAAACTGTGTAGATTCTTTTTCATTATCAATATCATACCAACCCCAATTTTTTGGCCACATATGTATTGTTAAATAATCAATATTTTTGTTTGTATGTAATCTTTCATACATCTTAATATCTTGTAAATAACTAGCTTTTCCTTCGGCACCCGTAGAAATTAAATGCGTTGTATCTAAACTTTCAATTAAATCAACAGTTTCTTTCAACCAACTTGCAAATGCAATTTCGTGTTCAGGAGTCATTAAAACCCTAGGTTCATTTGCTACTTGCCAAGACATAACCGTATTATCATCAGTATATTTTAGGTTTGAATAGGTATTTGTTCTACCCATAATAAATTTAACATGCTTGTAAAACGCCTCTTTACAAGGTTCGCAAGAATGAAATTGTTTTGTGTAATTCATATAATCATTCCAAGTAAATTTCTCAGTAAAAAAAGGGTTAGGAACTTCTCCATAACCATTCCATTCAAGATATTGAGACATTCCACCTGACCAAATCCAATTATTATTTAAATACAATACCGCATACATATTACGCTTGCGCATTTCAGCCATTAAAAAATCTAAACCATCTAATAAATCTTCATTATAAACTCCTTGTTTAGGCTGTAAAGCTGGATGTACCCTAGAATCTTCTCCCGCTCCTTCTGCTCCAACTAAAATACGTAGGTTGTCAATTCCAACGGATTTCATTAAATCTAGTTCTTTAATTAACCTCGCTCTATCTCCACTATTTTTTGCACCGATTAATGGACCATACCAATAATTTGCACCAACAAAATAGTAAGGCTTATCACCTTTAAAAAATTGAGTTCCTTTTACAGAAATAAGTGCTACGTCTTCTATTGGATTTTCAGCAGTTTTTTTAACAATTACAGTGCTTTTATCTTTACAAGAAAAACATAACAACAATAATACAGGTAAAAAGTATTTAATAGTTTTCATAAAATATATATTATTTACATTTTTTCATTTAAAACAATACAAGCTCTAGATGTATGGTAAGGAGCTTTCCACATTCCTATTTTATATTCAGAAGTGTATAATTCGCCATTTTTATTAACTCTCCAAAACCACTCACCATTTGTTTTATCAATTATTTTTGTTTGAATAAAGTTTAAAATTTTAGATGCTACCTCAAGATATCTTTCATTCTTTGTAATATTATAAGCATAGCGTAATCCAACAAGGGCTTCTGCTTGAGGCCACCAATGTTTATCGCCATCTAGTGTTCCGGTTTCTGGTTCATATTCATTCATTACACCACCATCAACATCTACTCCTTTTGCTATAAAAACATCGGCAATTAGTACAGCCACTCTTTCTGTTTCAGAAATTATTTTTTTGTCCTTTATAACTTTTGCGGCTTCAATTAAAAGCCAAGCTGTTTCAATATCATGACCAAAAGAGACTACACTACTTTTAAGGTTCCATTGCTCATCAAAAAATAAATTTAAATTATTGTTAGCATTCAAAAACTTAGTTAAAAACAAGTTTATAAGGTCTGTTAAATTTTGTTTTAAATCTTCGTTTTCATAAACTTTATAAAGATTTGTATAAGCCTCTAAAACGTGTAAATGCGTATTCATAGTTTTAGCTTCATTCTTATCTTTATCACTTAATCTCATATCTGCAATCGGACTCCAATCTTTATTAAAAGCTTCAATATAACCACCAAAATCAGTGTCTTTTGCATATTTTTCAATAAGATTGTAAAGTTCAACAGCCCAATTCAAAGCTTCTTTACTTTTTGAAAACAAATAATATTCAGACAAAGCATAGATCATAAAAGCCTGTGCGTACACCTGTTTTCTTGTATTTATAGGCTTTCCTTTAGCGTCTAATTCCCAATAAACACCTCCACTATTTTCATCATTAAAATGAGCTTTTAAATAGTTAAATGCTCGTTTGCAAATAGATGTATATTTAGTAGTTTTTAAATGATTTGATGCTGCTGAAAAAGACCATAAAATACGAGAATTTAAAATAATTCCTTTTGAAGCATTTGGAACTAAATTATTGTAATGATCTCTTTCACCTACAAAACCTCCATTAATTTCATCAATAGTATTTGCACTCCAATAATTAAGAATATTTTGAAGTTCTTTAGCTAATGAAACCGAAACTAATTCTGCTAATTTATGCATTAATACAAGCCTTTATTGTTTTTAATTAACTCTAAAATTATTTCAACAGAGCCTGCTGAAGTAAATTTATCTTCTGGACTGTTAGTTACATAATCTACTAAAATATCTACTGTAGAAACGGCAACATGCATTCTTGTATCTGATGAAGCATAGTAAATATAAACGGTTCCATCTTCATCTTTAATCCAGCCATTTGTAAATAACACATTTGAAACATCGCCTAAGGTTTCTTTGTAATTTGGAGCCATAAAATAACCCGCCGGATGATAAATTACCTTAGTAACATCATCTAAGGCTGTCATAAACATATACAAAGTATAACGCAAACCTGCTGCTGTATTACGAACACCATGTGCTAAATGTAACCATCCTTTTGAAGTTTTTATTGGAGCGGGACCTTGACCATTTTTTAATTCGTAAACAGTATGGTAAACCTTATTTGAAAATATTTTTTCGTCTGTTACAATAGGATTTGACATATCCTTCACATAACCAAAACCTATCCCACCACCATTTCCAATATCAATAAACCCATCTTGAGGCCTTGTGTAAAGTCCATATTTGCCATTAATAAACTCTGGGTGTAAAACCACATTACGCTGCTGCCCAGTATTTGAAATTAAATCGGGTAATCTTTCCCAATTTGTAAAATCTTTTGTACGTACAATTCCTGCATTTGCTATGGCAGAACTTGTATCTCCAGCCGAAGCATTAGGATCTTTTCTTTCCGTACAAAAAACACCATAAACCCAACCATCTTCGTGTAAAGTTAAACGCATATCATATACGTTTGTATCTGGATTTCCTTCAATTTCAGGAATGACACAAGGAGTATCCCAAAATTCAAAATTATCAATTCCATTTGGACTTTCGGCTATAGCAAAAAATGATTTTCTATCATTTCCTTCAACTCTAACACACAACAAATATTTATTATTCCATTTTATTGCTCCTGCATTAAAAGTTGCATTTATTCCAATTCTTTCCAATCCAAAAGGATTTGTTTTAGGGTTTAAATCATACCTCCAATGAATTGGTGTGTGATCCTTAGTTAATACGGGATTTTTATACCTTCTATAAATTCCATTTGTTTTTGAAATAGGCTTATTTTTTTTATTTATTAATTTAATATAATGTTGTTTTTCTTTATCTAAGGTTTTTAATCCCGTAGTCAGTTCCATAATATTTTGTTAATTAATCTAATTCTTTTTCTAAATTATTCCACCAGAATTTTTTCAGTAAATAAATACACACTACTAATATTGCAATTGCAATATATACAGGTGTATTTTGTCTGAAAATAATATACATTGGTAAAATTACTAATGCCGTTTGAGCAACAATACCTACAACTACGTTAAACATATCCATACCAAAATCTTTATTTTTCTTAAAGTTTGGATCTTCAGCAACAAGTTTTTCGTAAACGGGCTTCCAAAATCCCCAAGGTCTTACATTTTTATAAAATTCTTTTAAAACAGTTTCATTAGTTGGAGGTGCTGAATAAGTACCAATAATACTTCCAATAAGAGATACTATTAATAAAATTGGAAATAAATACAATTCATTTACATCTGGAAACATATGCGTTGGCACTATATAAGCAGCTCCTAAACCAGCAACCATTCCCCAGAAAAAACCTTCACCATTAAATCGCCACCAATGCCATTTTAAAATATTGGCACCTACATAACTTCCATACAATACAGAAACAATAATGTTTAAAATAGCATTTACATTTTCTGCATAAAACCCTAAAATAATACTTACAATAACTACAACAATACCTGTTAAATAGTTCATATTCTTAATTTGACTAGCTGTAGCTTCTGGTTTTGTATATTTTAAATAGATATCGTTTACTAAATACGCTTGGGCTGCATTTAAAGTACCTGCAAAAGTTGACATAAAAGCAGCAATTAACCCGGCTAATAACAAGCCTAATAAACCTACGGGAACAAATTCTTTAATTGCAGTAGGTAGAATTAATTCAAAATCTATATTTCCGGTTGAATTTAATAAATCTAATCTATCATAATAAACCAATGCTAAAGCAGCAAAACCTGCAATCATTAAATACCGAATTGGCATTAAAATAACAGATACAAACCCACTCATTTTAGCGGCTTCCGCAGGTGATTTTGTCGATAGAATTTTCTGCATATCGTAGGTTGGTGCAGGACCCGCTACACTGACAAGAATTCCTTTAAAAAGCATCATTAAAATTAGATAGGTAAATAAACCGTATCCGTCACTTTCTATTTTATCAGTTACTTCTGGAATAATAGTACTCCAATCCATATTTAAACCTCCTTTAAAAGGACTCATCCAACCTTCAGGAACATGAAGTCCGCCAGTTCCAATTGCTTGAAAACCTAAATAACCTATTACCAATGCAGCAACTGTCATAATTGCAAATTGCACAACATCTGCCCATACAATACCAGACATACCTCCAAGTAACGAATAAAAAACTGCAAAAATTGTAAATAATGTTCCGTAGAAATGCGGTACATATTCTGGTGCAATAGCAAAGGGAATATAATTACTAACTACTTCCCAAGGAACAAATATCTCAACAAATTTTCCCAAACCGATAAAGCCATAAGCTAAATATCCGAGACATACTACTAAAGCAAAAACTACAACAATAATATGAGACATTTTAGCTCCTTTTCCAAAACCAAATCTGGTACCAATCCATTCGGCACCAGTTGTTGCATTAGAACGCCTTAACCATTTAGATAGGTAAACCATTAAAAATATTTGATTAAAAACTGGCCATAACCAAGGAATCCAAGCGCTTTTAACACCATAAACAAACATTAAAGTTACAAGCCAAATAGTTCCAGAAATATCAAACATTCCAGAAGCATTTGAAAGCCCGAGCATATACCAAGGAATTGATTTTCCGCCTAATAAATAATCATCTTTACTTCTTTGGGCGCGTTTTCTAAGCACCAAACCTATAACAACAATTGTAACTAAATACAATGCTATAATTAAAATATCTACTGAATGTAATAATTCCATAAGTTTATCTTAATTATTTAAGTTATTTAGATCTTTTAAAAATATTGTTTTAGGCAATTTTTTAAATTTGATAAAATCGGCTTCATTTATATGTCCGTTATAAGGCATATAATGATGCTTTTTATCATAATTTCTCCAAGTTAAAACCCAACTAATTCCTAAGTTTTCTATAACTGGGTACAATACTTCAGTAAACCAATTTTCTGTTTTTATAGATTCTAAACCTGTTTCAGAAAAAGCGTATACTTTATTTTTTTCGGTGGCTATCTCTCTAACAATTGCCAAATCGTGAATAACGGATTTTTGATAATCTTCTGCATTGTTAAAATCATAGATATCCATACCTAAAATATCGACATATTCATCACCTGGATAGTACTCTAAATAGGTGTCGGAAGGATTTAATTTATTTGGAGAATAAACATACAGAAGATTATGTAAGTTATGAGTATCTCTAAGTAAATGAACAGTTTCTCTCCATAAAGTAATATAATCTTTGGCATCACAATTTTTACCACCCCACCAAAACCAAGAACCATTCATTTCGTGAAAAGGTCTAAAAATTATTGGTATAGCTTCACCCTCATATTTTAAAGATGCTATAAAATTTGCTACTCTAGAAATCCATAATTCATATTTTTCTCGTTGATCTCCACCTTTAATAATATTTGGCACTGCAATGGTTTGGTCCCAAGAACTACCTTCAGAAACTGGATTATTAGCATGCCAACTAATTGTTATAATTCCGCCTTTTTTATGGGCATCAATAATTAAATCTCTCATAGCATTAAAAGGAACTGTATCTAGATTGTATGATTTATCCATTTCAATCCAACCCAAATCAAAACCAAACACTGCAGGAAAATCACCAGTTACTTTTTCTACGTCACTTTTTATAGTTGTTGGGTCATCTTTATAATTCCAACCTAAACCATAAGACGTATCATCTTGATGCCCAACAGCAAAACCATTTTTTGAAATAGTTTCCAATTTGGTATGCAACTCTATGGTTTTGTTTGAAGCATTTTTATCAACCAATATTGGCTTTACAACTGCTTCTTTTTTATTACTATCACAAGAATATAAAAACAATGAAAGTATTAACAGTGTGAGTATATTCTGAAAATTGTTATTCGTATAAAATTCCTGTCTTTTTATCATAATTATTTTTTGTATAAAAATTATTTTTCACTAATAATACTTTTGCATTCTGAGATTTTGCTATTCAAAATTAAGTATATGTTAGATTATTTTCCAATAATATCTTGTCATTTACCTATAAGAAAATTTCAAAAAATTACTAATTATGAATAAACTCACGTAAAAGACTTCAACCTTATTACAAAAAACAGAAAATACTATATTATATATAAAAACACACTCTAAACAAAGGGCATTCCCTTTATTTAAAGTGAAAAGAAGGTAATTCTATAAATTGTTGCAATACAATTATACTAGCAGTACAGTTAAGCTCATTGCGCCTTGAGCTCCAATAACCAAACATTGTTCTATATCTGCTGTTTTTGAAGGCCCAGCAATAAAAAGACCAAAATTACGATCTCTATTTGCAATTAACTTATAAGCTTCGTGCAGATTAGCACACAATTTTTGTTTGTCTAAAACAATTACTAAATCGTTTGTAATAAATGGTAAAACTCTAATTGGAAACTCGTTCTCCGTAATCCAAATAGCACCATTCTCTACAACTCCAAACTCCCCTTCTATAACAGCCAAATCAATTGATGCCATAGTATGGGGATTTGTTTTTTCTGAAACTGAAACCGTTTCTAAAGACGATTTTTGAGTACAAGTAATAATGTCTTTAGCATTTGGATACCTTTTTTTAATTTTAGCATCAATTTCTGTTGTAGCATTTAATTCAACAATACTAGCACCAACCAAAGTAACTTTTTCTTTAAAAGTTTCTAATAAATTAAGTTCTTCCTCAAATAAACTAAAATCTATTTCAGGCAATGGCAACAACGTTGGTTTGTTTTTTTGAACCGATTTTAATATTGCTTCTCTACCCATTATTTTTTGTTTTTTCTTTTTGCTTTATACCAATCATCAAAATTTGTATTCTTAACTTCAGGAAGATCTCTTGCATTTCCCCAAGCGTTTAATTTGGAGTAAATCATAAATTTTGGCGCATATTTTAGCATAAATCTAGCTGATTTTCCTGCGAAATTATATAGTGTTCTATTTTCTAAAACTTTACCCGCAATTTTTAAAATAGATTTTTTCACAAATGGTTGCGGTTCCTCTTTTACAATTATTTGACGCCATTTATACAATTGCTCGTGAATATTAATTTTTACCGGACAAACATTAGAACACGAACCACAAAGCGTAGATGCAAATGGTAGTGAACTGTGTTTTGTTAAATCTTTTCCTGGTGATAAAATAGAACCAATTGGACCTGGAATTGTAGCATCGTAACTATGACCACCACTTCTTCTATAAATTGGACATGTATTCATACAAGCGCCACAACGAATACAATGCAATGAAGATCTAAAATCTTCACGACTTAATTGTTCTGTTCTTCCATTATCAACAATTACAATGTGTAATTCTTTTCCCTCAGCAGGTTTATTAAAATGCGATGAATAGGTTGTTATTGGTTGTCCTGTTGCACTTCTTGCTAACAATCTTAAAAAAACACCTAAATGTTCTTCCTTCGGAATAATTTTTTCAATTCCCATACACGCAATATGTACTGGTACTAAATGCGCTCCCATATCGGCGTTCCCCTCGTTAGTACAAACAACAAAACCACCTGTTTCAGCAATTGCAAAATTTACACCTGTAATAGCAACATCTGCTTGTAAAAACTTATTTCTAAGGTGTTTTCTTGCTTCATTCGTCAAATATTCCGGGTTTCCATTGCTGGGTTTTGTACCTAAATGCTCTTGAAACAATTCATCAACTTCTTCTTTTGTTTTATGAATAGCTGGCAATACAATATGACTTGGAGTTTCCTTTGCTATTTGAACAATATATTCTCCCAAATCGGTATCAACAACTTCTATGTTTTTAGATTCTAAATATGGATTTAAATGGCATTCTTCGGTAAGCATAGACTTACTTTTTACCACTTTTTTAGCATTATGTTCTTTTACTATTTTGTAAACAATTGAATTGTGTTCTTTTGCATCGGATGCCCAATGTACTTTAATGCCGTTTTTTAGAGCATTGGCTTCAAATTCTATTAAATAATTATCTAAATTAGAAAGTACATTTCCTTTTATTTTTGAAGCAGTATCTCTTAAATATTCCCAACCTTTTACTCCGTGTGCAGCATTATCTCTTTTTTCTCGAACATACCATAAAGCTTTATCGTGCCAGTTTACTTTGGCTTCATTTTTATTAAAAATTGCTGCTTTTTCTGAATGGCTCATAATTAAATAGTACTATTTAAAATTTCTGCAATATGCATCACTTTTAACGGTTTATTATCTCTATTTATTAAACCTTCTAAGTGCATTAAACAAGAATGATCTGCACCCGTAATAACTTCAACACCGCTATTTAAATGATCTTGAATTTTATCTTTTCCCATTTTTACTGAAATAGCTTCTTCAAATACAGAAAATGTTCCACCAAAACCACAACATTCATCTTCTCTATTCAGTTTCATTAGTTCTAAACCTTTTACATTATTCAACAAATCTTCTTCGGTAGAAAAATGTGGATCCATTCTTTCGGAACAAGATCCTAAATGCAATCCGCGTAAACCGTGACAACTTTTATGTAAACCTACTTTGTGAGGAAATGAAGCTCCTAAATCTGTTTTACCTAATACTTTTACTATGAATTCACATAATTCGTAAGCATTGTTTCTAACTTTAACAACATCGGGTGTTTGTTCTAAAATATCGAAATGTTTTTTAACGTGATAAATGCAACTTCCAGATGGCCCAACTATACAATCATATTCTTTAAAATTTTCAACAAATAATTGACAAGCTCCTTTTGAATCTTCTTCATATCCAGAGTTTCCCAGAGGTTGCCCACAACAAGTTTGTGTAGACGGATAATAAACATCTACCTTTAATTTCTCTAACAATTCTAATGTTGCAATAGCAACTTCTGGATATAATTGATTGATATAGCAAGGTATAAATAAACCTACTCTCATGTTTTTTAGATTTATAATTGGTAAATTTTTTCCATTAATATCCATTTTTCACCTTTTTTAGCAAAAGGTAATTTTTTTTGATAGTTCCACATTAAATTCTCCCATTCTTGTACTTTAGGGTTTTCTAAATCCATTTTATCCTTTTTTTCAAAAGAAAAATCATCATTAACTTCTAAAATCATAAAAAGCCGATTTTCTACACAGTAAATTTCAGCATTTTCAATTCCAGAATTAATAAGACTTTCTGTAATTTCAGGCCAAATCTTTTTATGGTATTTTTTATATTCAGCAATTAAGGTTTTATCGTTTTTTAAATCGAGCGTTAAGCAGTATTTTTTCATCTAATTGTTTCCTTTAAAATTAACTAGCAAAAACTATTCGTGTACTTTTAAAGTTCTATAACTGAATATTGCAATCACAAAAAAGCTAATTAAAGGCAATATAAAAGAAGCATTTACAGCTGGTAACCAACCAACAGTTCCTAAATCTATAATAGCACCTTGCAATGGAGGCATTAACGCACCACCAACAATTGCCATTACTAATCCTGCTGCTCCTAACGTAGTATCTTCACCTAATTTATACAATGAAATTCCATAAATTGTTGGAAACATAAGCGACATAAATGCAGAAGTTGCAACTAATAAATACAATCCTAATTGTCCTTCAATAAGTATAACACCAGTTACGCTACACATTGCACCTATTGCAAAAAATAGCAATAATTTTTTAGCATTTATATATTTCATTAACATAGTACTAGCAAACCTGCTTGAAAGAAAAATACCCATAGCAACTATATTATAATTTTGGGCAGTAGATTTTGCAATACCTAAATTATCGGCATATTGAATTATAAAAGTCCAACACATAATTTGTGCTGCTACATAAAACATTTGAGCAATAACTCCTTCTCTATATTTTCCATTTTTCAACAATCTTTTAAAAGATTCCAACGCGTTAAAATTTTCATCTTTTTTTTCTTGCGGAGGCATTTTATAAACACTAATAATTATTAGCATTACAATTACAACAAAGCCTAAAATTATATACGGATTTCTAATTATTAATAAATCGTGGGTACGTATGGCTGCTTTTTGAACCTCGTCTAAGGTTGTAAAAATTAACTCGCCCGTTGCAGTTCTTTTGTCTGAATCTAACGCTGCAAGAATAAATTTTGAAGCAACAAACATACCTAGCAAAGAACCTATTGGATTAAACGATTGTGCTAAATTTAAACGTCTGGTAGCAGTTCTTTCATCTCCCATTGATAAAATAAATGGGTTTGCGGTTGTTTCTAAAAATGCCAATCCAAATGTTAAAATATATAAAGACACTAAAAAGAATCCAAATACTTCAAATTGCGCTGCAGGATAAAACAATAATGCGCCAATGGCGTATAAAATAAGACCAAATATAATTCCTTTTTTATAACTGTATTTTTGCACAAATAATGCGGCTGGAATTGCCATGGTAGTGTAGCCTCCATAAAAAGCAAACTGAACTAATGCGGCTTTTGCTGTTGAAATTTCTAGAACCGTTCCAAAAGCTGCTACCATTGGGTTTGTAATATCATTGGCAAATCCCCACAACGCAAATATCGACGTTATTAGAATAAAAGGGAATAAATATTCTTTAGGTACTACAGGGATGTTATTATTTTTCATTTATGAAATTTAAGTATTAAAAAACTGTCTAAAAATTAATTAAAACGCTCGTCTACCTGAACTTGATTATTCATCCATTTTGTATTTTATTTATGGAATTCTTGAAGAATCATTTCAGGTTCTTATATTGATTGGTTATCAGCATAATGAGATGCTGAAACAAGTTCAGCATGACGGATTTACAGGTTTTTAGACAGTTTTTTTTTAGAATTTATTATTTATTATAGTATTGTGCGTAAACAACTTTGGTTTGTAAGTATTCTTCCATTCCGTGTTTTCCATCTGCTCCACCAACACCAGATTTTTTCCATCCTGCGTGAAAACCTTGAATTGCTTCAAAATGTTCTCTATTTACATATGTTTCTCCATATTGAAGTTTGTTGGTAGCATACATTATATTGTTGAAATTTTCAGAGAAAATAGAGGAAGTTAATCCAAACTTACTATCATTTGACAAAGCTACAGCCTCTTCTAAGGTTCCAAACTTCATAACTGGCAATACAGGTCCAAAAACTTCTTCTTGAATAATTTCCATATCCTGTCTACAGTTTGTTAACAAGGTAGGTTGGTAGTAATAACCTTTATCAAATTTTTCTGAACGTTTACCTCCAACAACAACTTCAGCTCCTTCTTTTTTGGCAAATTCAACCATTTCAGAAACCTTATCTAATTGAGATTTAGACACCAAAGCACTCATATCTGCATTTACTCCAGTTAAAGCATCTTCAACTTTAACTTCGCTCATTTTTTTGGTGATCATTTCCATAAATTTATCATAGATATCATCTTGCACATACACTCGTTCTGCACAGTTACATACTTGTCCGCTGAATATAACTCTTGATGTAACAATTGAATTTACTGCCAACTCTAAATTTGCATCATTACAAACAATTGCAGGCGCTTTACCGCCTAATTCTAATGATACTTTTGTAATGTTTTCTGAAGCAGCTTCAAAAACTTTTTGACCAGCATAAACACTTCCAGTTAAACTAATAATTCCGGTAATTGGGCTTTTAGAAAGTGTATTACCAACTAAAGCTCCAGATCCACAAACAATGTTTAATACACCTGCAGGCAATCCAATATTCTCAATAAGTTCAGCCCATTCCATAATAGTATTAGGTGCTTCAGAACTAGGTTTTATAACACAGGTGTTTCCTGTAATTAATGATGCCGCTACTTTACGAGCCATTACAAAAAACGGGAAATTCCAAGGACAAATACCAACAGCAACTCCAATTGGAACTTTATGTAAATAAATATGTTCATTTGCTCTATCACTTTGAATTATTTCTCCTTCAATTCTTCTTGCCCATCCTGCATTATAGTCAAAATAATCTGCGGTAACATCAATTTCTACTTGTGCTAATCCAATTACTTTTGCTTGTTCTTTAGCTAAAGTCTCTGCTAAAAACACCCTATTTTCTCTAATAACATCTGCCATTTTATGCAAAAAGGCTGCTCTTTGAATTGCAGGCAATGCTTCCCAAACTGGTTGCGCTTCTTTAGCAGAATTTAATGCTAAATTAGCATCTTCAACAGATCCTGCAGGAATTGTTGATATTACTTCTTCAGTACAAGGATTTAATATTTCTATTATTTTAGTTGATGTTGAGTTAATAAATTTACCGTTGATAAATTGTTTAAACTGTTTCATTATTTATATATTTTAATTAGTATTTGGTTTATACAGAAAAATAGAAAAAGCAATAAATTCTATTATAAAACACATTGTTTTAATATTAAAAAGCGTGTGTATTCAACAAATATAAAACATACTTTATTAAAATTAATTATCTATAATAATCAATAGTATGAAGAATTTAAACATGTTACCTAAAAAATAAGATCTTGATGGGTTGAAAGTGAATACTCTATAAAACTTCAAAATCTTAGTTTATGCATAATGCAACCTTTAAAAATTACGAATTACGAATTGTCACATTTGTCATTCGTAATTCAAAAAAATCTAGGTATATTTTCCAGATTTATAACTTGCAGGTGTTAACCGCGTAACAGATTTAAATACCCTTGAAAAATGGTAACGATCTGAAAACCCTAAACTATAAGCAACTTCTTCAATGGTTTTATTCGTATACTCAAACAAATCGCAAGCTTTAGCTATTTTTCTATTTTGAATAAAATTATGTAGCGTAACATTTATTTCTTCTTTAAACAATCTTGAAAAAGAATTTGGAGCCATATTTACAATTTCAGCTAAATCTGAATTGCTTAATTTTTTACCAATATTAATTTCAATAAATCGAATTACTTTTAAAACACGATCATCAATATCGATAGCTTTCCACAATTCTGGACCAATATTAGTAAGAGCCTCTTTTATAAAAGCTTGTAATTTTAAGTTAAACGTTAATTTAAAATCGCTGTTTTCAATTTTTAATCTATTTGTTAAATAGTGTAATTTATCTTTAAGGTAATCGGTTAATTCAATTTTAAAAATCCCTGGATACACGTTATCAAAAGGAATTCCTAAGTTAAAATGCACAAAAAAATGAATTAAATGTTTATCGTAATACTCATTTTCATCATAAAAACTTGTCAATTGTTTTCCATTTACATGAATACCATTATTAAATTTATGATTTTTTGTAAACTGTGTAGAAAATGATGTAAAAGGTGGAATAATATAAAGAAATTTAGGGTCCATTTTATAAATGTTTTCTTGATGAATTAATTCGCCTCCTTCATTTTTATTCCAATACAGCCTCCAAAAAGGAAACACCATATCATGGCAATCCCACAAATCTAACAACCAATATCTGCAACATAACAACCTTAATTTAAGGTCGATAAAATTTTGATTATTTGACGAAGGATCTCCTAATTCAATATCTTTTACGAACTTCATAAACTCAAAATGTTTGAATTAGATACAAAAATACAAATTTTAAATATTTATTTAACACTTGTTAATCAGTAAATTTGTAGTATTAATTATGTTATAAAATAATAGATATGGGTACAATTAAACTTCCTAATGAAGTACAAAAAGAATTAAATAATGTCTCTAAAGTAGCCGGTTATTTATGGCAAAGAGAATGGGCTGAAAGAAATGCAGGAAATATTTCAATTAATTTAACATCTTTTTTTTCTAAAGAAGAAGTGAAAGGTATTGGTACAGAAGTGCCATTTGATTTTCCTAAAGGAGCTGCTGGCTTTGTAATTTATATTACTGGTACAGGCTGTTATCTAAGAGATTTAATAGATAAAATTGAAGAAGCTTCTTGTATACTTTATATCAATGAAGATGCAACTGCTTATTCAATTATTTGGGGAGGTAAAAGAGAAGGTTTTGGTCCTACTTGTGAATTAATTTCACATGCAAGTATACATTTGTTTAATTCAATTAATCATCCAGAAAATTTAGCAGTTGTACATACACATCCGTTAGAATTAATTTGTATGAGTCATCATGAATTATTTAATGATGAGGAAGAATTGAATAGACAATTATGGATGATGTGTCCTGAAATTAAAGTATTTGTACCTAAAGGAATTCACTGTACACCATATGCATTGTCTAGTACAGAGCCATTGGCAAAAGTAACTATAGAAGCTTTTAAAACAAGAAATATCTCTTTATGGGAAAAACATGGTGCAACTGCAACCGCACCAGATGTAGAAAAAGCCTGGGATTTTTTAGATGTAGCAAACAAAGGTGCTAAATTATTAATGATGTGTTGGGCTGCTGGGTTTAAACCCGCAGGACTTTCAAATAAACAATTGACAGAATTAGAACAATTTACATAGAATACTAAAACTAAACATAATGAATAGACTAATAGGTAGATTACCAAAAGTAGGGATTCGTCCTGTAATTGATGGGCGCGAATTAGGCGTAAGAGAATCTTTAGAGGTTCAAACAATGGATATGGCAAAAGCTGCTGCCAAATTAATAGAAGATACATTGCGTTTTCCTAGCGGAGAAAAAGTGGAATGTGTTATTGCAGATACTACAATAGGTGGCGTTGCTGATGCAGCTGCTTGTGCAGATAAATTTAAAAGAGAAGGTGTTGAAGTTTCTTTAACAGTAACTCCATGTTGGTGTTATGGAACTGAAGTTATGGATACCGATCCGTTAACACCAAAAGCAGTTTGGGGATTTAATGGTACTGAAAGACCGGGAGCAGTATATTTAGCTGCAGCCCTAGCTGGTTATGCACAAAAAGGATTACCAGCTTTTGGTATTTATGGTAAAGAAGTTCAAGATGGTGGTGATAAAACCATCCCTCAAGATGTTTCAGAAAAAATTATACGTTTTGTTAAAGGTGCTTTAGCAGTAGCTCAAATGAAAGGAAAATCTTATTTATCAATAGGATATAGCTCTATGGGAATTGCTGGTTCTATGGTAGATATAAACTTTTTACAAGACTATTTAGGTGTAAGAGCAGAATTTGTAGAATCTGTTGAACTTTTAAGACGTATTGAAAACAATATTTTTGATCAAGATGAATATGAAAAAGCTTTAGCTTGGACCAAAGCAAATTGTGAAGAAGGCGAAGACAGAAACAACCCTGAATCACAAAAATCTCGTGAACAAAAAGACGAAGAATGGGAAAAAGTTGTAAAAATGACTTTAATCTGTAAAGATTTAATGAACGGAAACCCAAAATTAAAAGAAATGGGATTCGGTGAAGAATCTAAAGGTAGAAATGCCATTATGGGTGGTTTTCAAGGACAACGTCAATGGACAGATTACCAACCAAATGCAGATTTTACAGAGTCTATTTTAAACTCGTCTTTCGATTGGAACGGAATTCGCCAAGCTTATGTATTTGCTACAGAAAATGATTGTTTAAATGCAATTTCAATGCTATTTGGTCATTTATTGACTAATAAAGCGCAATTATTCTCTGATGTAAGAACCTATTGGAGCCCAGAATCTGTAGAACGAGTTACGGGTAAAAAATTAACAGGTCTTGCAGAAAACGGAATTATTCACTTAATAAATTCTGGTTCAACAACTTTAGATGCTACCGCACAACAATTAGATGCTGAAGGAAACCCAACTATGAAACCTTTTTGGGATATTACAGAAGATGATGTTAAAAGATGTTTAGATAATACAAAATGGCCACCAGCTACAACCGAATATTTTAGAGGTGGAGGATTCTCTTCTAATTTCTTAACTAAAGGTCAAATGCCATTAACCATGTGTAGAGTTAATTTAATTAAAGGAATCGGCCCTGTTTTACAAATTGTAGAAGGTTGGAGTGTAGAACTACTTGAAGATATTCATAATGTCTTAAATGATAGAACTGACCCAACTTGGCCAACAACTTGGTTTGTACCTAGAACAACTGGTAAAGGTTTCTTTAAAGATGTGTACACTGTAATGGCTAAATGGGGAGCTAACCACGGAGCAATTTCTCACGGACATATTGGAGCAGATTTAATTTCATTAGCCGCTATGTTACGCATTCCAGTAAATATGCATAATGTTGATGAAAATGATATATTTAGACCTAGTGCATGGTCTGCTTTTGGCGAAAACCTTGAAGGTGCAGATTATAGAGCCTGCAACAACTACGGACCTCTATACGGATTTAAAGAATAAATAATTAAATATATTAAGAAGAACTGGTTTAATTATAATTGTCTGATTTAATCACCATATTCTTTTTATAATATTGTTAAAGCTTTTCCTAATAATTTTTAGTTTAAAAATTATTAGGAAGGCTTTTCATATCTAAATTTTCAATACAGATGAAAAAAGTTATAGCAATTATTGATATAGGAAAAACAAATAAAAAAATATTTTTGTTTGATGAAAGTTTTGAAGTAGTATTTCAAAATTCAACTCAATTTGATGAAATAATTGACGATGATGGTTTTCCTTGTGATGATATTGTAGCAATTGAAAACTGGATTAAAAATCAGATTTCTAATATTCAAAAAAAAGGGGATTTTAAAATAAAAGCTATCAATTTTACAACGCATGGTGCTTCTTTAATTTACCTAGATAAAGAAGGAAGACGTATAACACCTTTATACAATTATCTAAAAAATTTAGATTTAAAAGATTACGAAACCCTTTATCAAAACAACGGAGGAACTGATGAATTTTCAAGAAAAACAGCTTCACCTGTTTATGGTATGCTAAATACTGGTTTACAAATGCTTTGGATTAAAAAACACAAACCAGAAATTTGGAAACAAGTTGATGCCATTTTACACTATCCACAGTATTTAAGCTATTTATTTACAAAAAAAATTACAGCAGATTATACATCTGTTGGTGCACATACTGCAACTTGGGATTTTGACACAATGCAATATCATAGTTGGTTAAAAGATGAAAACATAAACTTACCAACACCTTGCAAAGGAAATGAAGCTATTATTACTGAAATAAATGAAGAAAAAATAGCTGTAGGTTCTGGTATGCACGACAGCTCTTCATCTATAATTCCTTTATTGGAAAAAGAAAAAGATTTTATATTATTATCAACTGGCACGTGGATTATTGCTATGAATCCATTTAGTAAAGAAGTACTAACACAACACCAACTTAAAAATAATTGCTTGTGTTTTATGACTCCTGAAAAGCAACAAATAAAGTCTTCTATGCAATTTTTAGGAAGAATACACGAAGTGTATTTAAAAGCTTTAAGCGACTATTTTAAGGTAAGTATCGACACACATTTAGATCTTGTTTTAAACACAACTCTCTGTGAAGAATTAGTGCAAAAAAATGCTCGCGTATTTTTATCAGAAGGTATAGATACAGATTTTGAAGCTCACCCAGAATATTTGAAGAATTTTACTTCGTATGAAGCAGCTTATTACCAATTAGTATACGAAATATCAAAAAAAGTAATTAACGGTATTCAACTAATTTCAGATAAAAACGCAGACATTTCAAAAGTATTTATTTCGGGAGGATTCAATAAAAATAAAATATTTATCAAGCTTCTAAAACTACTAAAAAACAATCTTGAAATTAAAATTTCAAACTGTAAAAATGAAAGTGCTTTAGGTGCAGCTTTATTAATGAAGAAGTATTTAAACTGAAAACAAATACCTCTCTAAAAAAAAGTACAAATTAAAAACCAGGGTTCAATTTTAAAAAATTAAACCCTGGTTTTTATTCTAAAATAGAAAGTTATAACAATAAAAACTACTTATCCTGCGCTCTTAATTTATTTACTTTACGATTTGCATTATTTGCTATATGACGCTCATAATCTTGCGTATATAGAGTTGCTATACTACTATATTTTTTTGCAAGCTTGTTATAATTCTTCCAAGCTTTATCGTATGCTTTAATCCATTTTTGAACGTCTTTACCATTTCCATTATCGTCTGCATATTTCATATAAATAAGTGTTCTATATATTTCATACAGTCTTAAACCATATTTTGAAGACCCAACTACATGGTTTTTAGTTGCTTTATTTTGCCAATGAATTGATTTTGCCAACTTAACAATTTCTTTCCATTTTGCAATTGCTTCATCCTTTTGCACTAGGTTTCTCTTTTGTTCATTAGTACCTTTAACTACCATTGGCCATGCAATACCTTGATCTCTTGTCCACCACGGATTCATATCTCTATACGTACTATTTCTACCTCTAACTACTGCTTCAGCCGAAAGCAAACATAACTTTCTAAATTTAGCAACATCATCACCTTTTAAACCTAAACGCTCTGTGGCATATCTGTTAAAAATAAATGCTTCACTTTTATCGGTATTTTGTCCCCATTGTGCCATTACCCAAGAATTTAAATCGCACCACATTTCATCTTTTATATATGGACCATCCCATCCTCCACCACGAGACCAAGTCCATACGCCGGCATATAATTCTGGTTTTTTTTCTACAAACTCACTTAAACTATTAATTTGTGCTTCTGGCATATTAGCATGCTCTTCAAAACCATCAATTACACCATTGGCAATATAATTTGGATATGCTCCTTTTCCTTCATACTCGCGAGCAGATTGAATTTCAATAATTTGACGATGACGCCCTTGACCAATAACTTTACTAAATTCATTTGATCTATGAAAATCACCTTCAACATGTTTTATACTAATTATTAAATTTTTATGTGGCTCTATAGCATTACTTACAGCCATATAATCGTCCATATTTCTATCAAATGCACCCCAAGTACGAAAAATAAGTTGCTTGTCTCTTTTTTCACAAATTTCTTCCTTTAAGATATTTATTAACGGGATTATTGTTTTTTGTGGACTTGTTTTATCATTAATTGCTCCTTTATGATATGGCGCATCGTGCAGATACGTTTCTCCAATACGCACTACCAATCCATCAAGATCTGGAAACTGATCAAACATCTCATTAATTTGAGCACGAATCAGCTTTTCTGTTAATGCATCATTCGGGTTTCCAAAAGTTTTTTCAATGTTATATTTTTCAATTAATCGTTTAGGAAACAAAACAAGATCAGACATTGCATAAATAGCTATATCTTCGGCTTTACAAGCTGCATGCATTTTTTTTATTTGTGCTGCTTTTGCATCAACCCATTTTCTATCTTCTGTACCTTTTGGTAAAATAGCTGCATCTACAGATTCCCAATTAATGGCTAACGCAGGAGATTCAAAAAGGAAATATACCTTACCATTATATCCCATTTCTTTAATTACTGCTGGATCATTATATTTAGAATCATACGGTGTTTCACCAGGGTTATGATGCACCATATCTAAAATTAAAGGATTAGAAATAATATTTTGACCAATAACCTTAGTTGCTAAAACACTTATAAATACAAAAACTATTAATGCTGAATTTTTAAGTAAATTTAATTTGCTCATTACTCTTTTTTTAATTAATTATTTCTACAATATTATTACCCGCTTCTAAGTAAATAACTCCAAGTTTACTCGATTTAATTTCATTATTCACTTTTACTTTTGAAGTTGGTTTTACCACAAATTCAACATTCATATTAGCAGGAATATCTATAATGTATCTTTCAATTTTATCTTGTAAAATATAAGTAGCTTTAATTTGTCCTCTTAAAGTTGGAACAACAATAGAACTTGATTTTAAGTTTTTTAATTGCGGTTTTATTTTTGCAACTGCATACCCTGGTGTTTTAGGTTGAATTCCCCATAAATACCTTGGAATAATATTAGCTGGTGCCGCTCCCCAAGCATGGTTCCAATCGGCATTTGGTTTATATTTCATATCCCAAGCTTCCAGTGTAATTGTAGATCCAATTTTAATCATATTGTACCAACTTCTATCGTGGGTAGCAGTCATTAATTCTAAAGCATAGTCGCTTTCATTTGCATTGTATAATGCTTCTAACAAATACTGCGCACCGTAAACACTGCAAGCCATTCCCCTACTTTTAATAAAAGTTACAACCGATTCAATATTTTTTTCTGGAACTATATTAAAAGCCAATGCCATCATATTTGAATGAAGAGAGGCATGGTTTGTACCTTCACCATCTATATAAGCTCCTATACTAGCATTAAACAACTTATTATTAATAGATTCCTTTACTTGTATTGCTAATTGTTCGTACATTTTAGCTTCGTCTGTCTTACCTAAAATTTCAGCAAATTCTGCCATAATTTCTAGATTTCTATAGTACAAACTATTAATAACAGTATTAATTGGTTTAAAAACAAAACCATCTCGCTCCCCTTCTTTTGTTGCTAGTTTCCAACCGGTATCTTTTTGTGCTGGTGGCCAATCTACAATGTCTTTCAACTTATCTTTCGGATTTTTAAATCCTAATTTTCTCATGAATTCCGGAGTAGCTTTATCAGAACTTATCAATCCATCTTCTCGCTTTAATTCTACTAAGGTTTTATGCTTTAAGTCTTCATAATATTTCTCAATAAGTTCCGTGTTTCCGGTATACATATAATCGGCTTGGAACATTAATGCCACATGAAGTTGCCATTCTGTTGGCCATGTTGGATGTTCCATAAAATATTCTAATGTTTGTCTTGCCATTGCATATTCTCTATCGGTAGTATAATGACTTAATTGATTTAAATAAGCGTCGGCTTCATAAGGAATACGTTCTCTGTCGCCATCAACATATAAACCCGCAAATGTGGTTGCTTTAATAGAGTATTTACATAAATCCCAAACTTGATTTAAAATTGGATTAGAACTTTCAAAATGACTTGTATTATCTTCCCAATAGCTAAAATATGCAATTTGAGTAAAATCTTTTAATTGTAAATCTCCTTTTGAATTTTCTATCTCAACATATCTAAAAGGCATTAAAACAGGAAACGAATCTGGTAATTTTATAGCTACAGGTTTTGTATTTCTTTTATCTGGCTTTATAGATAAAGTATATTTCTTTTGTTCTGGATTTACAGGAACTTTAATTTTTTGATACCGAATAGTTCCTTTAGGTTTTCTGTTTATTCTATTTTCTACAAGTTGCTCTCCAATATGAAAAACAAGTGTATCTTTTTTTGTTGTTTTATAGTTAAATTCTAGTGTTGCAAACGCAGCTTTACCAAAATCTATAAAATATGAATCAGCATTTAACTTTTGAAATTTTACAGGTTTTAAACTTTCTATTTGAAAACTATTTGCACTAGTTATTATATTTTCTTTTGCTCCTATTCTAAAGCTTTGAAATTTTGAGTAAAGGCTCTCTTTATTTGCTGCATCCCATATTTTCACCTTCCAAAAATAGGTTTTACCAACCTCTAATGGAGCTCCTTCAAACTCTATATTTATAGATTGACCGCTCACTATTTTTCTTGAATCCCAAACATCTCCTTTGTTATTTTCAATCAATTCTAAAGAAGAAGCTATTAAAATTTGATACGACAACTGCTTAACTGCAGTTTTTGGTAATTCCCAAGAAAATTCAGGTTTTTGATCTATTATTAAAACAGTTTCTGGTTGTCTTATAAATTCTACTGATAAACCAGTAGGCCTATTTTCTTCATCTTCTATTCCATAATTAGATTTACAACTAAAAAGTAAAAACATACAACTAAATAAAAGCAGAATAATCTGATTATAATATTTCATTTTATAAGACCTAACCATTATAATTAATTTAATACAGTTGATTTACGTATACTTAAAAAAGGTTTAAAAACTGGTAACTGAACTATTAATTGACTTCAACGTTTCTCCTTGCAAACCATACTTAACTTCAATAACTCTTGGATTGTCACTTGGTCTGTATTTAATAGTTATTGGATGCAAGCCTTGTTTTAAAGCTACTTTACCATAACGTTTTCTAGGTCCGTGCCAACCACTATTATCAACTATTGTTTCATCTCCAATAAATAATAAATCACCGCCATCAGATCTTGTTTCAAACTCATAAATCCCATCTTTTTCAGCATTAAAATATCCTTTATAAACTACAGAAAATCTTTTCTCATTTTTTAAATTTCCTAAGGCAATACCATCTACTTTTGTATAATTAGTTGTTGTAGGTGTTTTAACATCATCTACATTTTTAAATTTTCCTTTAAGTATCCATTGCTTTAATCCTTTTTCATTAGTGGTAGTTTGTACAGATTCGATATAATTTTTACGAATTACTTTTGTAGAGATTAAGTCGTTATAAATATTTCCTCTATAAGCACGTGCTTTTATTTCAATAGTATCTTTTACAACAAATGGCGTTTCGTATTTTAAAGATGCTTTTGTTGGTACACTTCCATCTAAGGTATAATATATTTCTGTTCCCTCTAACGCATACGCTAAATTTAACTTTACAGTAGCGCTATCTACAAATGCAATTTCTCTATCCAATCCTTTTACGGTTGGTATATAATAATACACCCCTAAAGCATCTAACCTATCGTATTGTGTTGTTACTCTTTTATTGAAGTTTTCAAAGTCTTTTTCTTGCGTAACCCAACCGTTTTCTGATATAGCGAAAAATCGAGGAAATGCTTGATATTGTAAGCGCTTAAAACTAGGAATTCTTTCTGACCATAAATTTGCTTGTATTCCCAATATATTACTTGCTTCTTCTTCGGTAAAATCTGCTGGAATTGGCTCGTAATTATATACCCTTTCTAAAGGATTCCCTTCATTCAAATAATCGAAATAATAAGCTGCTGTAGTAGTAACTACAATATTATTTCCATTTTTTGCAGCAATTTTTGGAGCATCTGGAGCCCAATTTCTCCACCACATTACACTTGCGTCTTTTGTTAATCCACCTCTTACAATCTCATCCCAACCCATAAATTGTTTTCCTTTAGATTGTAAAAACTGCTCTATATCTCTATTAAAAAATGATTGCAATTCGTGCTCATCTTTTAAGTTATTCTCTTTGATGGCTTTTTGACAATGAGAGCACACTTCCCAAGAAGCAATATTTACCTCATCACCTCCTATATGAACATAAGATGCCGGAAACAATTCAACAACTTCGCTCAACACATTTTTCATAAACTCATAAGTAGTTTCTTTTCCTAAACAAGTAGGGTATGTAAAAACGGTATCCCATCCAGATTCTTCGTTACAAGATAAAAACGGATAATTATCTATAGCCGATTTAAAGTGACCAGGCATATCTATTTCTGGAATTACAGTAATACATCTTTCATCTGCATAAGCAACAATCTCTTTAATTTGTTCTTGTGTGAAAAAACCACCGTATTTACGTTCTCCATCAATTTCTTTAAAGTTAGACTCATCAATAGTATAGAGTTTATTTTCAACAGCTCTATTCATACAAAGAGTATCTTGATTATTTGGTGTTCTCCAAGCTCCTTTTTCTGTTAATAAAGGATATTTTTTTATTTCAATTCTCCAACCCTGATCGTCTGTTAAATGCATATGATAGGTATTTAACTTATACAAAGCCATATAGTCTAAAAAAAATTTTACTTCGTCTATATTGAAAAAGTGACGGCTAAAATCCATGTGCATTCCTCTCCATTCAAATCGAGGTTCATCTTCAATAACTACACTTGGCACAAACCAATTTGCAGTTGTTTTTTCTTTATTTTCTATTACAACAGGCAATAATTGACGAATGGTTTGAACAGCATTAAAAAAACCGCTTTCTTCTGAAGCTTTTATTAAAATTGATGTTGGATTTACCACTAGCTGATATGCTCCTATTTTTAAACCTTCAACTGTTTCAAAAACAATTGCTGATTTTGTAGTAATATTTAACACTTCTAAATTATAACCCGCCGCTTTATTAAATAAACCTTTTAAGTAATTTACAGCTTTTTGTTGACTTTCATTTTGAAGGATGATTTTTGTAGTTGCATCAATTTGAAAGGAACCTTCATTTAATTGAAAATTTAAAGGTCTTGGAAGTATTGATATTTCTTCTTTGTTAAACGATGGGTTTGTTTGTTTACAAGACACCAAAAGTACAGTTAACAAGATTAATAGTATATGTTTTCTCATCCTTCTAAGTTTATATTTTATAATGTTTTCTATTTTGAAATTTTTTCAACTCCTTCTGTAACTTCATTTTCCCATAATCTTAATTTTTTTAGAAGTTTTTCTACCAATTCTGGTTTTTCTTCACTTAAATTATTTCTTTCTTTAAGATCGTTCGACAAGTTATAAAGTTCCATTTTAGAACCTTCTTTTAATTGGGTTTTAATCAACTTCCAATCTCCACTTCTAATAAAGCTTTTTCTTCCGTAACCAAAATACACATCTCTTTCAGGAAGTTTTGTTTGATTTAATAAATGGTTTTTTATACTTATTCCATCTACATCTTTAGCACTTGGCTTTTGCGCTATAAAATCTAATAATGTAGGCAAAATATCCATAGTTAAAACAGTTTGATCACTTACAATTGCATCTTTAATAATAGCAGGATAACTAATCATTGCAGGCACTCTACTTCCCCCTTCATAAGCACTTCCTTTTCCTCCTCTTAAAACTCCATTATTTCCAAAATGATTAGCGCCATTATCTGAAAAGAAAATAACAATTGTATTTTCGAACTGTCCTGTTTCTTTAAGCGTTTTAATAATTTTACCAACACCCTCATCCATAACTTCTACCATTTCTTTATAAATAGAAGCAATACTATCCTTAACCACTGGTTTTGTAATAGAACTACCAACTTCTCTTAATACTTTATCTATTCTTCTTTGGTAAGGACCATGTGGTGCTTCATGAGGTAAGTAGAGGAAAAAAGGTTTGGCTGTTTTTTGTAAACTATTATCTTTTATAAATTTAACTCCATTTTCTGTAATTAAATCTGTTGAATACCCTTCCCTATTTTTAATTTCTACATTCTTCCACCAATCTAAATAACCTTCTTGATCTATATGTGCATGGTAATCTATATTTCCACTTACAAATCCTTCAAACTGGTGAAATCCTTGTAAAGATGGATTGTAATCTTTTGCATAACCAAGATGCCATTTACCAAACATAGCGCTATTATAACCATAGCTACTTAGTTCTTCGGCAATAGTAACTTGTGCTAAACTTAAACCAACATCTCTATGGCTTTTAGCCGTTACTACTCCTTCAATTCCTGTACGTTGTTGGTATTTACCGGTCATTAATGCTGCTCTTGTGGGACTACAAACTGCTCCATTAGAGTGAAAATCTGTAAACTTAATACCTGTAGTTGCCAACGCATCAATATTTGGAGTTTGTATTTTAGTGTTTCCAAAACTAGAAATATCTCCATAACCTAAATCATCCGCTACAATAATAACAATATTAGGTTGTTTGGTAATTTGTTTTTTTTGCCCCAAACAAGACAACAACAAAGTTGAAAATAAAAATAAAAACACACTTCTCATAATCCTATTTTTCTTATTAAATATTTGTTTTTTAAATTTAATATCACGTTAACCTCTCTCAGGGTTAAGTTTTAAATTTCTCTGTACTATCTCATCAAAAGATTTTGTAATAAATTCTGATAATTCAGCTTTTTCAAGCCATTCTTTATCGCCATATACTCCAGGTTTAAAAATATCAAACGGTATAAAATTTATTTTTTTATAACTTTTTTTGTCTTTAAATCTAAAATCTGCATTTATAGGATCTTTAAAATTTGGGTCAATTAAAAAACTCTGTTTATCAAAACCTTTGTTTTGCCAATCCTTAAAAGTAAGCTCATTAAAATTGTATTTATTTTCTTTTGAATTCCAATAAATATTATTATTAATATTTGCAATAACCTGATTCCAAGCTCCTTTCAACACCATACCTTTATTAAACAATACTATATTATTTGTAAAAGTAAACGATTTATGCGCCTCGGCAATAGTACATTGTAATTGATATTTTTTTGCATATGCCAATATGTTATTTTTCACAATATTTTCTTTTCCGTAATTTTGTTGAAAACCACCCGTTTTAGTATTATAAACTAAATTATTTTCAAAAACAATTCCTGTTGAACCTTCATCTGCATACATTCCCCAACCTCCATAAGAATAGGCATGAATATGATGAATTACATTATTTTTTACCACTGTTCCTTCAGAAGATCCAAGAGTATAAACACCTGCCATATCACTTAATAAATCCCATCCAATATGATGAATTTTATTATAAGCAATAATATTATTCTTAGCTAAACTAGGCTTATATCCCCAAACCCAGCCTACAGAAACACCTGTATAATAAAAGTTTCCAATATCATTATGCGTTATTTTATTATCAGAACTATGTCCAACCCAAACACCTACAGCTGCAGGAAATTCTTGACCTCCAGATTGAATAATATTATTATTGATCTGAATATGACGTGTATGTTCTCTACCTTTTAAAGCTTTTGAAGCACCTAAATAAACTCCGCCACCACCAAGATTGTGCAAGTATGTATTCTCTACAAGAGAAGTACTACAACCTTTTTCAAACCACAAGGCATGTTGACCAGTTTTGGAAATTTCACACTCAGAAAAAGTTATATTTTTTGCTCCTTCTAAATAAATTGCAGCATTTAATAAGGCAGCTGCTTGGTTAGGTTCAGATCCAGATTTTGGTATTTTATAATGGCAATACTCAAAACTCAAACCTTCAAAACTAATATTTTCCACATAATTATATTTAGAAGCATTTCCTTTTATCGTTACTAATTGCTCTAAAACAGGAGCTATTACAGTTGAATTTTCAGGTGTTTCTCCAGGTCTTGGTATATAATACAAAACTCCTTTTTCACTTAAAAACCATTCACCTGCTATATCTAAAGCTTCTTTATAATTTTCCAAAATAATTCTACCTCCTTTTTTTAATTCATTCCAAGGCTTCATTCCTTCCCCTGAAGTTATAATTGATAAACTATCTATATTTATAGCATCGATATGACGTAATGTATAATCCCACTTATGAAATGCTTTAAACCTTACCTGGTTTATTTCGTCCTTTCGAATACCTGTTAGATGCTTTAAAGCTTCTTTCCCAAAAAACAATTGTTGCTCTGCCTTTTCTGGTGTTCGAGAGCTTCCTAATTTCCAAATATCTTGTTCAACTTTATCTAGTTTTAAAAAACCTTGATTTGGAGTTCTAGCTAAAGTTGCTCTTTTACCATTAACATATAATTGATCGAATTGCCATTTATAATAAACACATTCAGGAATTTTTAATTCCCAAACACCATTTTTATTTACCTTAAAACCCTTTAGTTCTTTTCCTCCACTAAAAACTGGTTTGGCTGCTTTTGCTGCTTTATATACAATTGGATTCTTAGGTGTACCGCTATCTTCTGAAGTTAATACAAAAGGTTCCTTCATTATATAATATCCATTTTCAACAATAACTGTATAAGATTGATTTTTATGTGAAGTTCTTTTATAATTTCTAATGGTGTTTCTTGCCTCTATTAAACTAGCTAGAGGCTGTTCTTTAGTTCCATTATTTGTGTTATTCCCTGTAGGAGAAACATAAATATTAATTTGCGCTTTTAAAGATAATCCGCAAATAAAAAACAGAAGTATAGAGTAAATAAATTTCATAAATATTATTAGTTTTTTATCTTATTTAGAATTGAATATCTCCATTTTACAACATTGTCTATTCTATTTACACCTACATTATCCTGTTCTTTTAAATAATAATTATCTTCTAGAATAAATTTATAAAAGGTTGAATCTGTATAAATAATAGTACGGATTCCTTCACCTGTAGCTACAACAACTATATCTTTTGTTAAAGGAATTGTATCTTGAGAAAACCCATTATTAATTGAAAATAAAACAATAAATAATATGATAAAACAACACCTCATAAAGAAACTTATTTAATTTTCTATTTTATTTTAAGCTTTATAATTTCATCAATATTATTAATAGATTTTGTATCTACATACAGAAAAGTACCTTCTTTCATTTGTTTAAATTTAATTTTAGTTTTTCCATCGAATGATGTTGCTGAAGTAATTTTCTGATTAAATTCGGTAATAAAAATATAAGGTTCTTTTGGAGCTTCTAAAATATGAACATAAAGCGTTTTATCTTTTTTAGTGATGGTACCCCAATCTTGAGAACTAACAACATTTCCACGTGTACCATAAATACTTTCACCATATTTACTTGTCCAATCTCCAATTTCACCTAAAGTATTTACAAATTCTGGTTGAATTTTTCCATTTGACATAGGTCCTACATTCAATAATAAATTTCCGTTTTTACCAGCTGCTTTCACCAAAAAGTGAATTAATTGTTTTGTTGACTTAAACTTTTTATCATAAATACTGTAACCCCATTTGCCTGCCATAGTAGCGCAAGATTCTAAAGGTAATTGACTTACTTCTACTCCGTGACTATAACCACCTTTATTTTCTCCTGGTAAATCACGCTCAAAAGTTTGAATATCTTCTCCTAAAATTGGTTGTATATGATGGTTATTTGCAATTAACGTACTTGGACTTAATTTATGAATTAATGGATAAATTTCATCATAATGCCAGTTTGCTTCTTTTTGATCCCAATGGCCATCAAACCAGATACATCCAATTTCACCATAATTGGTAAGTAACTCGGTAAGCTGTAATTTCATAAAATCTATATAGTTTCTCCAGGCTTCTTTATCTCCTTTTTTACCATTTTTATAATCATCCCGTTTCCAATCGAGTAAAGAATAATAAAAATTTAATTTAATACCTTCTTTTTTACACGCTTCAGCTAATTCTTTTAAAGGATCTTTTCCGTAAGGTGTAGCATCAACAATATTAAAATCACTAGCAGCTGTATCAAACATACTAAAACTATCATGATGACGTGAAGTTATTGTAATATATTTCATTCCTGCATCTTTTGCAAGCTTTACCCATTCATCTGCATTAAATTCTTGAGGATTAAAAAAGTCTGCCAAGCGCTCGTAATTATCTGCTTTAATTTTTTTTATTAACATCACCCATTCACCATCTGCTAGAATACTGTAGACTCCCCAGTGAACAAACATACCAAACTTCATATCTTGAAATGCTGCACGAGCCTCTAAATTAGCTTCCGTTGGCGTATAATCTGGCATTGAATATTCATACTGCTTTTGTGCGTTTACACTAAACATTAGTAAGCTAAGTAAACATATTAGTCCTATTTTTTTCATAATCTCTATTTTTGATTTAGTCTTTTATTAATTCTTGGTTCCAATCCCATTTCTAGTTCTAAAACTCCACCTTTAGTAATTTCTTCATGTGATATCCAATACCGATCTAATGTTTTATCATTTAATTTAATAGATTGTATATAAATATTTTCTTCTGAATTATTATTGGCTATAATTTTAAATGTTTTTCCAGTGTAATACGTTTCATCTAACTTAATTTCAATTTCATTAAAAACAGGACTTGTTATTTGATATTTATTATCTCCAGGATTTATTGGATGAATTCCTATTGAAGCCAGAACATACCACGCAGACATTTGCCCAACATCTTCATTTCCACATAACCCATAAGCATCAGTACCATATGCACTATTACATATTTTACGAGTTATTTTCTGAGTTAAATGCGGTACACCTGCTTCATTTAACATAAAAGGCACATGGTGTACAGGTTCGTTAGGATGGTTGTAATAGTTGTTCCAAAGAAAATCTTCTGGTGTGTTTTCAAAGAAAGAAATCAATTCATTCTTAAAAGCTTCTTCGCCTCCCATTAACTCCTTTAAACCTTCAATGTCATGTGAAACAAACCAACCTTGTTGGTATGGATTACTTTCAATACAACCTTGCCCATGAACTGTTTTACCTTTCCAATCTAACCAAGTTCCAGAACTATCTTTGGCTCTAAACCAATTAACTTCTTTATTCCATATATTTTTATAATTTTTACTCTTTTTAAAATAATCAGCTGCAATTGTTTCTTTTCCTAAAGACTTAGCAAACGTTGCCAAAGCCCAATCAGAATAAGCATATTCTAATGTTTTAGATATATGGTTATTTGAATAACCTAAAGCTCCATTTCCTGTATTATCTACTGTGTTTTTAGAATATTTAAAGGCTTTTTCTATATCGTAATTTCTAATTCCTTTTTCATATGCATCAACAATAACTGATACTGCAGGGTTTCCTAACATACAACCAGAATAAGAGTTTAACATTTCCCAACGAGGTAAATACTCATTCCCACTAAATTCTGCCATTTGTAATAATGAATTAATCTCATCATTTACCAATGTAGGATTGATAATGGTTTGTAGTGGAAACTGTGATCTAAAAACATCCCAACCACTAAAAATAGTACGATATGTGAAATCTTGTGTTTTATGTATTTTTTTATCTGCTCCAATATAATTTCCATTAACATCAGAAAATGTTCTAGGATCAATCATAGTATGATACAAAGCAGTATAAAAAATTGTTTTTTCTTTGTCTGTGGCTCCAGAAACCGAAATGTTTGCTAGTGCTTTGCTCCAACTATCACGAGCTTCTTGTTTTGTTTTATTAAAATCCCAATGATTAATATCGTGTTCTAAATTTTCTTTAGCACCCGCAATACTAACAAATGAAATACCACTTTTTAGTAAAACCTCTTCGCCTTCTTTTGTTTCAAAATTGGTATAAAAACCTAAATGTTTGCCTTGCATTTCATTTTTACCTTCAAAAATTTGAGCATTTTTAACGGCATCTTGATAAGTCTCTTTTCTAATAAAACGCATTTTTCTTGGAACATCCGGAATATCGGCACTCCAAATACCATAATTTTTTAAAGGTTTACTAAACTGACAATAGAAATACACCACATAATCGGCATTTCCATCTCCAGCTCCCCAACCGCCACCTTCAGGCGGACATTTCATCCAACCTTCAATGGTATTTTCGTTCACAACTTTTATATACTGTTCTGTTGAAGTACCTCCTACTCGACGGGATAAATCTATTTGAATACGAGAACTATTATTCTCTGGATAGGTAAACTTAATTATTCCTGCCCTTGGTGCTGAAGTAAGTTCTGCTTTCACCTTATAATCATCTAAAGTTACGGCATAATATCCTGCTTTTGTAATTTCTGAATCATGCGTAAAACGGGAACGATATCCACTTTCTGGATTGTCTGGAACCCCTCTATTAGTCTGCAACTTACCCGTTGTTGGTGTAACTAAAAAGTTCCCTAAATCTCCAAACCAACCTACACCACTCATATGTGTAAAGCTAAAACCTTCTAATGTAGGATGCTCATAAGAATATCCTGAACCATTATCACCTCCTGTAAACGTATCAGGACTTAATTGCACCAAACCAAAAGGTGTAGCAGTCCCTGGAAATGTTTTTCCAAAACCGTGAGCATCTTTAGATTTTTTCCCATAAGTTATTGCCCCAATTATTGGATCTATAAAATCTACAGACTCCTTTTTATTTGGTACAACCTCTTCGTTATTTATTGTAGATGAACACGAACCTACAACTAACATACCCAGTATTAAACTACAATAAACTACTATTTTTCTTTTATCAATTTCCATATTTGCCGTAGTTGTTTAATTGTTATTGTGTTGTTGTTTTCTTAGAATCTATTGTTTTATAAATATCTACAAAAACATCATTTTGTTGTAACTTACCAGATGTTGTTCTTCCATTTTCAACAATCTGTTTTAATTTTTCTGTCAATTTTTTAACAATTCTTGGATGCTTATCATATACATTTGTTGTCTCTTCTTCATCTTTTTTCATATTGTACAACTGTATTTTAGGCAAGTTTTCTTTTATAGCTTTGACATCTGTAGGTCCTGTCCATCCTCCAGAACCCGGTGTTAACTCTAATTTCCATTTTTTATTTCTAATAGAAAATTTACCATTTATAGAGTGATGTATAACAAAATTATAGTCTGTTTTAGACTTTTTATTTTTTAGCATTGGTAGAATACTGTAAGAATCTACCCCAGCACTTTCTGCAAGATCTAAACCTGCAATTTCGGCACAAGTTGCCATTAAATTGGTTTGACAAATTAATTTATCATTTACAGAGTTTGCTTCAATTTTCCCTGGCCATCTAACTATAAAAGGTATTCTATGTCCTCCTTCCCATATATCAGATTTATACCCTCTAAAATTAGCACTCGGATAATGACCAAATTCTTTTTCTAATTTACCTGCTTTTGCTACAGGAGCAGAACATCCATTATCACTTGTAAAAAAAACAAGCGTATTATCTGCAATACCATTTTCTTCAAGAGCTGTTAACACACGACCTACAACATCATCAGTTTCCATTACAAAATCGGCATAAGCACCCATACCACTTTTCCCCTGCCAAGCTTCTGAAGGCACAACTGGACTGTGAGGAGAATTTAATGCCAAATACATAAAAAACGGCGTTTCATTTTTAGATTCTTTTGAAATATATTCTATAGCCTGATCACTTAAAAATTGCAACATTTTTATAGGAGGCATCTTATCAATAACCTTATCGTCTTTTATAACTGTTTGCATAACTCTTGAGTGATGAAAACCTATATAAGAATCAAAACCACGTGAAATTGGTCCGTTTGGCACAGTTGATCCAATTGCTGGACCTACTACTTTTTTACCTTCATAAACCTTCACTGGATTTCCTTCATCATCAACAAACTTAAATCCAAGGTGCCATTTACCAATAGCAGCAGTTTTATAACCTGCTTCTTTAAGCATTTTTGGAACTGTTACTATATCTTCTGCAATTAACGGTTCTAACTCATCACCCGTTCCTAATACACCTTTTTGTAGCCTTGAACGCCAAGAATAACGCCCTGTTAAAATTGAATATCTTGAAGGTGTACAAACAGCTGCTGCTGAATGCGCATCGGTAAACATCATAGATTGTTTAGCTAATGCATCTATTTTTGGTGTTTTAATTTTCCCTTTTTCAGGGTTTAGAACTTGCACATCTCCATAACCTAAATCATCGCAAATAATATATACAATATTTGGTTTTTCTTGTGCCCATGCATAGTTAACAACTAGCATTAACAAAACTATTAACTTTGAAATTTTCATAATCATTATTTTAATCTTATTTCAGTTATTTCTCCTAATAAATGTCCTTCTTTATTAAACAAACCTGCTTTTAAAAGTGATTTTAGTTTTACTTTAAAATTACCTTCGTATTTAGTAGCATTTATTGTTGGATCATCTCCATTAGTTGTATAATAAATAGAATAACCTTCAGTTTCTGTTTCTAAATATACTATTGCTTGATTATGCAATTGGTCTATTGCAAATGCAGGATACACCGTAAACATACTTTTAGACACATTAACTTTATTACGTTCTAACCTTTTAAAATGTGAAGTTTCTAATGCTTTCTGAAAACGTTTCCAACTTTTTACTTTTGGCGCACTCCAAGATACTTCTGCACTTGCCAATGTTCTTGGATATAACATATATTCAAAATGTTCTTCTGTAGGAGTAAACTCTCCCCATAAACAAGTTTCATTCCCCATAACTCTTGAAGCTTCTTCAGTTGTTAGCTCTTTGGGAATAGGCTCATGATTATAAACTTTAGATAAAGGCAACACTACATTTGGCCCCTCAGGCTCCATAAATATTGGCCCCTGTACTTGACTAATATAAGAATGTAAATAAGAAGTCATAATTGTTGGATACCCTTCTCTTGGCGCTTGTAATTCTGGAGTATGCTTTCCTCTACGCCAAGCCATAATTGTTGCTCCTTTTACTCCATTACCACTTAAAACTTCGTCCCAACCAATCATTATTTTATTTTGGGCAGTTACAATTTTATGCATTCTTTGAATAAAATAACTTTGTAACTCTTCTTCATCCGCTAAATGATGCTCTCCTTTCACTTTTTGACAATACGGACATTTTTTCCAATTACTCTTATTACATTCGTCTCCACCAATATGTAAATATTTAGATGGAAATAAATCTGCCACTTCTTTTATAACATCTTCTAAAAAATTATACGTTGTTTCTTTACCTGCACACAATGCATTATCAGATGCTTTACCTCCAACAGCAACTTCAAAATTTGCAGTTGGATTATCATAACAAAATAAATGTGGATATGCAGCTATAAGCGCTTTACTATGCGCTGGAACATCTATTTCTGGTATAATTTCTACATTTCTAATTTTAGCATACGCTATAATTTCTTTTAAATCTTCTTGTGTATAGAAACCTCCAACAGTTTTAGGCTCTTTAGCTGTTGCCGCTTCTCTACTCCACCAAGGTATCCCTGTTCTATCGGCTCTCCAAGCGCCTATTTTTGTAAGTTTAGGGTATTTTTTTATTTCAATCCTCCAACCTTGATCATCTGTTAAATGTAAATGCAGTTTATTTATTTTATATGAAGACAGTACATCTATTTGCTTTAAAACAAAAGCTTTAGGTTGAAAATGACGTGACACATCAAACATAACACCTCTCCAATTAAACCTTGGGTTGTCAACTACAATCATACTCGGTATTGCAGTTTCTAAATCTGAACTCACAGGAATTGCTTGTCTTAAGGTTTGAAAACCATTAAACAAACCAGCATAATCAGTTGCTTTAACTGTAATTTTTGATGGTGTAATTTCTAAAACATAACCTTCTGCTTTTATGGAAGCATTTTTTACTATTTGAAAAACAATATAGTTTGAACTTACTTTTACACGACCTGTATTTACAGTTAGGTTTAACTGAGTATCTTTTACTATTTCTGAAACTATAACAGCTTTTAAATCTTTACTATATTTTTTAGGAATAAAAACCTGCGTATCCTCATTTAATTTAAATCCTCCAGAAGTAAATACTACAGATTCTGGTTGAGGAATAAATGTGCTCTCTCTTTCTTGAGCTTTTCCTTCTATAGAAAAAATAAAAATTGCGATAAATAATAATAGTTTCTTCATAATTATAAATTTTCAGCTATAACTTTTGCTACGTGTTTTCCCTGTTCCGTTTTCCCTAAATTATTATAATGAACATTTCCTGGTTTTACATACCATTTAGATGAATTTGGTTTGGTAAAGCCATATAAATCATTAATTAATATTGAAGGGTACCTAGCAACAACTTCTTTTGCTGCTTTATTATATTTTACACTATCTCCAACAAACCTACCATTAGCGCCTCTAGGAACAGCTGTTGTAGTTGCAAAAATTAATTTAGCTTTCGGATATTCTTCAGTTAAATAGGTACAAATCTTATCTAAATTCGTTTTATACTCTTCTATATTGTTAACTACTTCGCCATTTTTCTTATCAAGTTTTCCTGCTGATAAATATTTTAAATCATGTAAACCAACATTAAAATGAATTACATCCCATTCAAAATTCCAACCACCTTTTAAAGATGGTTGAAACATGGTTTTCTTCATTTTTTCAACATAAGAAATAAACTTATCACTTGATTCTCCGTTTGCATATATCCGAAATACATTCGCTTTTTCTGATAATGTTACTCTTACAATTGGTGTATATCCAATAGAAATAGAATCTCCATAAATTAAAACATTTAGAAGCTCTTTTTTAGGGTTTACATATTTAAAAGCTGGGCTTTTTAATTTACGTAAATTATCCCAGGCTCTCTGGCAAACTTCTTCATTATATTGCTCACCAAAAATATTTATTACCCCACAAGAAGTTGCTCCAATATAAATAGACATTGCCCCTAAATATTTTACAAACTCTCTTCTTTCCATAGGTATTTCAATCTTATAAACTAATTGCTATTGAATTAAAAGATTTAGCATCTAACAAGGCATTTATTTCTTGATTATTTACATTTAATTTTAACTCGTTATTTTCTTCAGCATTGTTATAAGCAAGAACTACAACTTCATTTTCTGCTTCGTTGTAAAAAACAATTGCATTATCAGTATCTCCTGTTGTTGCTAATTTTACAGCTCCTGGTTTTACAAAAGCACTTAAATGTTTCATTAAATAAAACTCTGGATTATAAGTAATGGCTTTACTAGTTCGGTCTATAGAAATCATTGAGTTTTGTTTCCAACCCCATTGACTTTTTCCTGTTTCATCTAAAACCATATTCCAGTACATATATGAGTTTGCTCCGTTTTCGAAATAATGTTTCATTAAATTAAATGTGTACTCTGCAGCTTTCCAATCGTTAGAACCATCGCCACATTCTGTTTCTGTTTGCATTAATTCCATTTCTGGATATTTTGCATGTACGGCTTCAATTGCTCCTTTTCCTGCCCATTGAAAACCAACACCTTTTACATAATCCTTTGTGTTTTTATACTCTAATATATCAGAAACTCTTTCTATTTGTGGGCGCTCAACAGTACCTAACCAAATTTCACTATCAATATTTTCTGATTTAAACTTAGGACCTAAATAATCGGCAATAAAAATTCCTAAATCTTGTGGTTTCCAAACACAAGACGGAAAGTTTTGCGCTGAATTATACTCATTTTGAACATGAACTGCACTAATATCTATACCTTCTGCTTTATACGCTTGTACAAATTTTGAAAAATACAACGCATACGATTCTAAGTATTTTGATTCCATAATAAAACGTGAAACCAATTCTTCTGTAGAACTAAATTCTATAGGTAAATCGTTAAATTTTGGATTTGACTTACAGGCGTAGTGTTTGCTATGCTTCATCCAAGAAGGCGGACACCAAGGTGAAGCCCAAATTGCTATATCTGGATTTATTTTTTGTGCTTCTTTAATATATGGAATTAGTCTTTTTTTATCACGATCTATAGAAAAATTAACCATCTCAAAATCTTCTGGAGTTTCATTATGGCTATACCAATCTACCGCATAATCATTAGCTCCAATTGGCATTCTAAAAAGACTGAATTTACACCCATCTTCTTGACTGAATAAATCGTTTAAAATTTGTTGTTTTTCTTCAGGAGAAACCACATTTAAAGCTTCCCAACCTAACTCGTTAAAACAACCTCCAAAACCAGTTATTTCTTGCTCTTGTTTTGTAACATCTACGTTAATATTAATAACAGCATTAGATGTATTTTCTTGTTGATTGTATGTTTTATTTACCCAAACATCGGTATCTGTACTACTTACCCAAGTAACTTTTGGTTGACTTTCACAAGCTGAAAGAGCAACAATAATTGTAAATAACATACAGCTCTTAAAAATTTTCATATCTCCTCTTTATTTTACAGTTAAAATTTTTCTTAAACGGATATCTTTTGATGAAGCTCCGATCATAATTCTAAAATCACCAGCCTCAACCAATCTTTTTAAATCTTTATCTAACATCGATAATTCTTCAGGGCCTAATTCAAAAGTTACTTTTTTAGATTCCCCAACTTTTAAATTTATACGTTTAAAACCTTTTAGTTCTTTTATTGGACGTGAAACAGACGCTAACTCATCACGGATATATAATTGTACCACCTCGTCACCAGCAACATCCCCTTTATTTTTAATGGTACACGTTATCTGTACTGTTTCATTTGCTGCAATAGTATTTTTACTAAATTCTAAATTAGAATATTCAAAAGAAGTATAACTTAATCCATAACCAAACGGAAATAATGGTTGCCCAGTTAAGTTGTGATAATTATCACCTCTACCTGTTGGTTTATTGTTATAATACAATGGACATTGTGCTTCATCTACAGGAAAAGTTATTGGTAAACGACCTGCTGGATTTTCATCTCCAAAAAGAATATCAGCAAAACCATTTCCTCCATTTTCACCAGCATACCACGCCATAATTATACCATCAACATCGTTTATCCAGTTTGCCATAGTAATAGCACTTCCACCAATTAAAACAACTACAGTTGGTTTTCCTGTTTTTGCAACTGCTTTAATAAGCGCCTCTTGGTGCCCTGGTAATGCTAACAAAGCTCTATCTTGAAATTCTCCTTCGTGAATACCTGCAAAAACAACTGCTACATCACTTTTTTTTACTTTTTCTACAGCTTCGGCTATTTGTTGTTCCCAATTATTTTCAATAAAAGCATCCCAAACTAGTTTGAATTTTGCATTTCCTGCGGACTCAAAAAACTCAATTTTAATATCGTATTCTTTGCCTTCTTCAAAAGAAAATTCTTTTAAAATAGTAGTGTACGATTGTTTTTGCCAATTATCAATAATCAGTTTACCATCTAAATACATACGGTAACCGTCATTACCTTCAATACCAATATTAAATTTTCCTGTTTTTGGGGCTTTTAATTTTCCTGTCCATCGTACAGAAAACCAATCATAAGCTAAATCTTCATGTGGTGAAAAAAGTGTCCAACCAAATTTAATTTGCTTATCTACTCGTCCAACTTTTGGTTGTCCGCTTAATTTTATATTATCAAAATAATCAGCTTTTAATCCTTCAACTTTTTTACCTTCAGCAATTGTCGATAAATAAGTTGATGCAACCGGGCTGTATTTTTCTTCTTTTAGTGGAACACCTGGAGCATATACAATACGCTCTTCTCCAATTTTATTTGAAACACCTTTATACATAGATACAAGATTGTTACCTGGTCCACTATAACCTCCCAATCTCACCTTTTTCACATCATAACCAATAAGCGCAATTTTATTAACTGATGCATCTATAGGCAAAATTTTATTTTCATTTTTTAATAAAACCATTGCTTTAGAAGCTGCTTTTTTAGCCAAGTCACGGTGTGTTTTATGTCCGTTCCAAATTGCTGCTTCTTTTGCGTCAACATATGGATTTTCAAATAATCCTAATTCAAATTTAGCCGTTAAAATTCTGCTTACAGCTTCATCAATAGCTTTAATATCAACCATTCCATTTTTATAAGCCTCCCAAAATAAAGGGTAATGATTGTAGTTGGTTTGAAACATAACATCTAACCCTGCTTCAACAGCATCTTCTGTTGCTTCGGCATAATTGGCTGCTGTAAAATGCAAAACATTTGCACCACCTGTTGCACCAGCATCAGAAATTACAAAGCCATTAAAGCCCCATTCCTCTTTAAGTTTAGTGCGCAATAACCATTCGTTAGATGTACAAGGGGTTCCATCTAAAGAGTTATAAGATGTCATTACCGAACGTGCACCTGCTTTTTGAAAAACAGCTTTAAATGCAGGAAAATAAATTTCTTCTAACAAGCGTTCGTTAAAACTAATTGGGTAACTATCTCTACCACCTGCACCTACATTAGCCACAAAATGTTTAGGCGTAGTAATTACACCTGCTTTTTCGAATTGACTAATAAATGAAATTCCCATTTGAGTTGTTAAATAAGGATCTTCTCCATAGGTTTCTTCAACACGACCCCAACGTACATCACGCGCAATATTTAATACCGGAGATAATATTTGACGAATACCTCTTGTACTGGTTTCTTTTGTTATAGCACCAGCTACTTCACTAACTAAATCTGTATCCCACGTTGAAGCTAAAGCGATTGCTTGAGGAAATATTGTTGCTCCATCACGTGCTAAACCATGCAAAGCCTCATTAAAAGGAATGATAGGAATACCTAAACGTGTTTCTTCTAAAAAATATTTTTGAAGCTCATTAATTTCTCTAGCCATATTAGCAGCTGTTCCAGTAGAACCATAGTCCATAATTTGCTCAGCTGCATTATCATTTAATCCTTTTGAAGAAATTTGAAAACCAAAAATACCATGTTTTAACTTATCTTTTCCTATGTTTAAATCACCCGGAATCATAAACATTTGCCAGAATTTCTCTTCTAAAGTCATTCTACCAAGCAAATCATTTACACGTTCAGCTACTGGTAATTTAGGGTTTTTATATGGTGGGTCTTTTTTAGTAGTAAATGCAAGTGTACTTACTATAAATAGCCCTAAAATTCCAATTTTTAAACTACTTCTCATACTATTTATTATTTCTTCTAGTTATACTTGTGCTGGTTTTCTTTTAAATCTGCATCAAATTTTTTCATCATTTTTTGTAGTTTTTTCACAATTTTAGGATGTGCTGCCGCTACATTATTATTTTCAGAAATATCATCTTTAAGATTATACAATGCTACACAATCTTTAGTAATACGTAATTTCCAATCACCTTGTCTTACAGCCTCTAGCGTATTTTCTTTATAATAATAAAATCCGCTTTTACTATGTGGTGATTTTGCCTTTTCATCTCCAGAAAGCAATGTCCAAATATTTTTACCATCAATTGGTTTTTCAGAAAGTTCTGCATCTGTTAAATAAGCAATAGTTGGCAATAAATCTATAGTTGAAGCGACCTCTTCAATAACACTCCCAGCTTTTATTTTACCTTTCCACTGAGCAATCATTGGCACACGCATTCCTCCTTCTAAGGTTTCAAATTTATGCCCTCTTAAAGGCAAAGCACTACCACCATTTCCATTATCTAAATTCCAAGGACCGTTGTCTGAGGTGAAAACCACCAATGTGTTTTCGCCTAATCCTAAAGACTCTAATGTTTTTAAAATTTCGCCTACGCTCCAATCAATTTCTTCAATAACATCTCCATATAAACCTCTAGCACTTTTTCCTTTAAATTTTGAAGAAGCGTACAATGGTACATGTGGCATTGTTTGCGCTACATATAAAAAAAACGGTTCATCTTTATTTTCTTTAATAAAATTAACAGCTTCTTTTGTATATCTTTGTGTTAATGTTGTTTGATCCACTGGATATTCTATAACTTCATCCTGCCTCATTAAAGGCACCCTTTTTCCGCGCCATTTTTTTTCACGAAGACTGTCGATTGACATTCCTTCTCTAAAAACAATATCTTTTGAAACTTTTGAACTTGGGTTAACAGACATATCGTTACTAAATGGAATTCCATAATAAGAATCGAAACCTTGTGCTGTTGGTAAATATTGAGCTTCATCTCCAAGATGCCATTTTCCAATACACGCAGTTTTATAGCCTTTTGTTTTTAGCATATCGGCAATAGTAAGCTCTTGGTTATTTAAACCTCCCGGTAAATTTGGCCACAACACTTTTGGCACACCAACTCTGGGTGGATAAGAACCTGTTAATAATGCTGCACGTGAAGGCGAGCATACTGAAGAAGCTGCATAAAAATCGGTAAACTTTATACCTTCGGATGCCATTTTATCTAAGTTTGGAGTTTTAATTAAGGGCGAACCAAACACGCCAACATCTTGATAACCTTGATCATCTGTAAAAATGATAATTACATTAGGCTTGGATTGATTTACTTGTCCAAATACATTTAAACTACAACTCAAAAAAACAGCTATAATACTTACTATTAATTTCATAATTTACTTTTTATTTAAAGAACCATTAAATGTGTATTTTTTTCCTATTTTGGTATCAAATTTAATCGTCTCTCCATTATATTCTAAAGTACATGGAAGTCCTTTTTTAGAGATAATTTCCACTTCTTGCAACTTAGAATCTTTCCATTTAAATGCTAACTCAAAACCACCTCTGGCAACAATACCCGATACATTTCCTTCTGATAACGCATCTGGTAAGGCTGGCAATAATTCTATCTTATTTAAATGACTTTGTAATATCATTTCTAAAATTCCTGAAGCACCTCCAAAATTACCATCTATTTGAAATGGTGGGTGTGCATCAAAAAGGTTTGGATATGAACCCCCTCCTACATTTCGTTCTTCATGTTCTGCAGGACTTAGCAATCTATGCAATAATTTATAAGCTCTATTTCCATCTCTAAAGCGCGACCAAAAATTAATTTTCCAGGCCAAACTCCAACCTGTACCGTTATCTCCTCTATATTCTAAAGATTGTTTTGCAGCTTCCATTAAATCTGGTGTTTCTTCATAATTAATTCCATTTCCAGGATATACTGCCCATAAATGAGAAACATGTCTGTGGTGATTTTCTGGATCATCTTTATCTTCTAACCACTCTTGTAATTGTCCATGTTTACCAATTTTATTTGGAGCAATTTTAGGAAGCATTAACGTTAACTCTTTAGAAAATTCTTGATCGGTATCTAAAATTTCAGCAGCCTCAATAATACTCTTAAACAAAGCTCTAATAATTTGATGATCCATTGTTGGCCCAGCAACTAAACCTCCTATTTCTGGTGAATTTGAAGGTGAACTTATTAAGTATCCTGTGTTTGGATCTTCGTATAAAACTTGAGAGTAAAACAGTGCTGCGTCTTTCATTAAATGGTAATTCTCTTTTAAAAAGGACTTGTTTTGCGTAAACAAGTAATGTTCCCAAATATGAGAACTTAGCCAACCTGCAGCACCTTGCCAAATACCGTGGTGTGATGCGTTTACTGGAGCAGCACCTCTCCAAATATCTATATTATGATGTGCTATCCAACCTGCTGCATTATAATGTTCTTTAGCTACTTTTTTCCCTGTTTTTGAAAGATCTTCAATAAAACTAAACAAAGGTTCATGGCATTCACTTAAATTTGCAACCTCTACTGGCCAATAATTCATTTCTAAATTAATATTGGTGGTATAACTACTAAACCATGGCGGATTCATTTTATTATTCCAAAGTCCTTGAAGTGTTGGTGGTTTAGTTCCTGGACGACTACTTGAAATCATTAAATAACGTGCATATTGCACATACAATGAAACTAATTGTGGATCATTAGGTTCTTTCCAAAAATCATAGATTCTTTTATCGGTTGTATTTGCAGATTTTCCATTGTTACCAAAATCTAATTTAAACCGATTGTATAGCGATTGGTAATCTTTTATATGCTCTTTTTTAACTTTTTTATATATTTTTGATGAAACATTCGCTAAAATTTCTTCTGAAATTTTATTAGGATTTCCAGAAACATCATTAAAGTTAATATAGTTTGTAGCAGCTGTTAAATAAATAGTTGCTTTAGATGCGTTTGTAATTTGAAGCTTTCCGTTTACAGTTTCAATAGTACCGTTTGTATATACTTTTAAAGTAGCAACACCTCTTAAAGCTCCATCTTTAACTTGAACTTCTAAAGTTTGCGAATCTCCATTAGTTTTCACTAATTTATCTTCGTGAAGTGCATCTAACCATAAATCGAAATTTAATGCTTTTGATTTACTTGAAGTTAAATTAACCGCTATAACTTGATTTGGAAAACTTGAAAAAACTTCTCTTTTATAAGTTACACCATTTACAGTATAAGAAACTTTACTTATTGCTTGTTCAATATCTAATTCTCTTTTGTAATTAGAGTAATTGTTATGGTTTTTAAAAGCAATGTATAAATCTCCAAATGGTTGATAAGGAACTTGCTTTAAAGGTTCACTCATAAACTCTTTTTGAGCTAGTTTTTGAGCCTCTAATTGTTTCCCCTCAGTTAGTAATTGTCTTATTTCTGCTAAATAATTACTCGCTCCTTTATGTGAATAATCATGAGGTTTACCCGCCCACAGTGTTTCTTCATTAAATTGAATATGTTCTTCTGTTACGCCTCCAAAAATCATAGCTCCTAAACTACCATTACCTATTGGTAATGCTTCGGTCCATAATTCTGCAGGTTTGTTATAAGATAATTTAAATGTGTCTTGAGCTTGTACTTTTGTTATAAAAACACATATACTACACGTTATAACGAATTTAAAAAAGTTGAAAATTTTAATCATTCCAGTGTGCTTTTATAATTTCGTGTATTTCTGAATTATCAGAATCTGTATCACCTAAAGCTTCTCTTTGCTTTAATATTTCTGCTTTCATTTCTTTTATAATTTCTTGATATTCTGGGTCATTATAAGCATTACGAGTTTCTTGAGGATCTTTTTCTAAATCAAAGAAATCCCAAAACTTTTTAGGCTGATTTTCTTTAGTAAAACCATTTTCTTTAAGTCCATTCCCGTAATAAAAAGCTAATTTGTACCGCTCACCTCTAATACCAAAATGCCCAGGACGATCTATTGAATGATCCCAATAACGGTAGTAAGCATATTTACGCCAATCTTTTGGAGTATTTCCCTTTAAATTTTCTCTAAAACTATGACCTTGCATTGTTTCTGGATATTCAAGTCCGGCATAATCAGCAAATAAAGCTGAAAAATCTACATTTTCTATAAGATCTGTATTACGTGTTCCGGCAGGTAATTCTTTTGGATACCTAATAACAAACGGCATATGAATAGATTCTTCATAAATTAATCGTTTATCAAAAAAACCGTGCTCACCTAAAAAGTAGCCTTGATCTGCAGTATAAATTACTATTGTATTTTCTGCTAGACCAGATGCTTCAAGGTAATCTAATAATTTTCCAATATTATCATCTATTGCAGCTCCACAACGCATAAAATCTTTCACATATTTTTGATATGTTTTATAACGTGCTTCATCATTTGTTAAACCATCAACCGAAAATGGCAATTCTGGATATTGCATATATCCTGGCACATTATCTGGATCTTCTGAAGCTCTTAAATATCTTTTCTTTAAATTATCTACAGATTGTCCTTTAAAAGACCTCCCTGTAGTTTCAGCTCCTTGATCGTAAAATGTACTCGGCACAGGAATATCTTCATCTCTGTATAAGTGACTAAAGCGTTCTGGATAATCAAAAGGTTCATGAGTTGCTTTAAAATGGCACATCATCATAAAAGGTTTTGAAGTATCTCTATTTTCTATCCAGTCAATAGTTTTATCAGCAATAACATCTGTACTAAATCCTTCATATTCTTTTCCACCTCCCATATAATCTTCCCAATTTTCTTTGGTTTTTAATATTGGATTCCAGTAACGTCCTTGCCCTGGTAAAACGCTATAATAATCAAACTCTTCTGTAGGCTCTTGCTTTAAATGCCATTTTCCAATAATTGCTGTTTGGTAACCACCTCGTTGTAAAACTCCTGCAATTGTAGGATGTTTTGGAGGTAAACCACCAGCTAAAATTTTAACTCCATTAATATGACTATACTGCCCTGTAAGAATAGTAGCTCTACTTGGTGAACAAATAGAATTAGAAACCAAACAATTGTCTAAAACAACTCCTTCATCTGCCAAACGTGAAATATTTGGTGTATGTACATAATCTTTTAAAATTCCACCATAAACACCCCAAGCTTGCGAGGTATGATCATCGGACATTATGTATAAAATATTAGGTCGTTCTGCTATGGTTTCAGCTTCTGTTTTTTTAGTTTCTTTGCAGCTAATAAAGCTTATAAAAACAATTGCTAGAGGAAAAATCCATTTAATTTTTTTGCTCATTACTTATCTATTTATATTTTAAATTACTCTACAACTTCAAATGATGTTTTAATCATTTCTTTTGATGATGCTCCAATTCCTATTTCAAAAATTCCAGGTTCCACAACTTTTTCTTGCTTTGTAATATCATAAAATGAAAGATCTTCTGTATTAACTGTAAATTTAACTTCTGTTGATTGTCCTGGTTCAAGAGAAATACGTTTAATACCACGAAGACTTTTTAACGGACGCACCACAGAACTTTCTTTATCTGTAATATATAATTGTACTACTTCGTCTCCTTTTAAACTACCCGTATTACTTATTGTTGCACTTACCTCAACAAACTCAGAAGTATTAATTTTAGGTTTAGACACTCTAATATTTTTATAATTAAATGACGTATAGCTTAATCCGTAACCAAATGGATACAATGCTTCTCCTTCAAAATATCTATAGGTTCTACCTTTCATACTATAATTTACAAAAGGTGATAAATCTTTTACAGTTTTATAAAATGTAACTGGAAGTCTACCTGACGGATTGTAATCTCCAAATAAAACATCGGCAATAGCTGCACCTCCAAGTTCACCAGGATACCAAGCTTCTACTATAGCTGGTAAATTTTCATCTTCCCAATTAACAGCCAATGCACTACCATTAAGCAATACTAAAACCACTGGTGTTCCTGTAGCGTGTAATGCTTTTAATAATTCTTTTTGAATTTCGGGTAACTCAATATTAGTTTTATCCCCTCCATCAAAACCTTTAGAATTTACAGGCATTTGTTCCCCCTCTACTCCTGGTGAAATTCCACCAACAAAAACAACAACATCAGATTTGTTCGCCAATGCTATAGCTTTTTCATAAGACGTTTTATCAGGCGAACTCCATAGCAATTTTAACTTTGCTGGATATCCTTCATGAAAATATTGTATTGAAACTTTATATTTTTTCCCTTGCTCTAAAAATATTTTATTTTTTACAATTCTTCTTTTTAAATCTTTTGTATTATCAACTATTAATTCTCCATCAATTAATAATTTATAACCTTTATAACTTTGCATACCCAAAGTATAATCTCCTGAAGTATTTACTTTAATATCTCCTGTATATACTACTGCAAATTTTTCTTCATTTAAGCCTTTAATAGGATTAGAATTCCAGTTAGAGTTAATACCTTCTTCTACTCTTGTAAGTATAGGTGTTTCAGATAAATTGTGACTGTTATAATACTTAGCTTGCAACCCTTTTTTATTTTTGAAGCTTAAAAACTCTGCTGGAATTAAAGACATTGCAGCTTCTTTGGAAATTAATTCGGAACCAGCTTCGTAATAAATTTTTGTTTTTTCAGAAACTTTATTTTTTATACCCTCTAAAGGAGTATAATACTGTGATGGAAATCCGTTATAATTTCCTAAAAGCACTTCTAAATTATTAGCATTAGGACCAATAACTGCAATAGATTTTATATCTTTTTTTAATGGTAAAACACTTTGCTCATTCTTTAACAAAACAATTGATTTTTGAGCTGTTTCCAAGGCTAAATCCCTATGCTTTTTAGAACTTACCACACTCATTGGTATACTTGCATAAGGAACCATTTCTTCAGGATCGAACATCCCTAATTTAAAACGTGCTTTTAAAATTCTTTTCAAAGAAACATCAATTTCATCTTCAGTAATATCGCCAATTGCAACAGCATTTATTAAGTACTTATAACGAGAACCGCAGTTTAAATCGCAACCGGCTTTAACAGCCACAGCTGCTGCTGTTTCTTTAGAATCTACATAATTATGATAATCGTGTATATCTCTAATTGCATTACAATCTGAAACTACATATCCTTTAAAACCCCAATCTTTTCTTAATATTTTATCTAATAACTGATGACTTGCACAGCAAGGTTTTCCCATATATCTATTATAAGCAGCCATTATAGAATAGGCTTTACCTTCAACAATAGTAGCCTCAAAAGCTGGTAAATAAGTATCATATAAATCGCGCTCAGTTGTTGTAGCGTCAAAAAAATGTCTTTCTGGTTCAGGACCACTATGTACTGCAAAATGCTTAGGAGTTGCAACTAATTTCAAGTATTTAGGATCATCACCTTGCATTCCTTTTACAAAATTAACACCCATTCGAGATGTTAAATATGGGTCTTCCCCATAAGTTTCTTGACCACGTCCCCAACGCGGGTCTCGAAATATATTTACATTTGGAGTCCAATACGTTAAGCCCTCATATCTTTTAAATGAATTATTTCGTAAAGCTTCGTGATGTTTTGCACGTGCTTCATCTGAAATTACAAGTGCAGATTTATAAATTAAATCTGTATCCCAAGTTGCTGCTAAACCTATAGCTTGTGGAAAAACAGTTGCTTTACCTGCCCGAGCTACACCATGTAAACACTCGTTCCAATATTCATAGGCTGGAATATTAAGCCTTGGAATTGCAGGTGCATCATTCATCATCTGTCCTACTTTTTCTTCTAAAGTCATTCTTTCTACAAGATCGTTTACTCTTACATCAAAAGTTAATGAGGTATCTAAATAAGGTAATACTTCTTGAGAAAGAGCCTTAAAAGAGATCAATAATAAAAAAACCATTACAAATATTGTAGGTGTTTTTATTCTAAAACTTTTAATTTTTTTTATATTTCGATTCATAGTTTTTACTTATAATTTACTTCTACTACAGCTACTGTTTGAGCAGGAATATCTACTATTTTAGCTTGATTATCTTTTAACCATACATCAAACGTTTTTGATTTATCGGAATCATTTTTAATAAATAGATATACATTTTTATCATCTGCTACTGTAATTGTATCTCCGTACCAAGAAGCCGAAGCAACTCTTTTCATTCCTGAGCGCATAAACTGTCCAAACAACGCCATAACTGCATAATCTGGATTGTAGGTTACTTTTTTATTTTTACGATCTATTTTTATTAAACTATTTTGTTTCCAACCCCAACCACTAGAAGATGTTTCATTTAAAATCATATTCCAATAACAAAAATTCGGAGCTCCATGGTTTATGTAAGAAGCTATTTCATTAAACCTAGAAAATGCTTCTTTAATACTATTTTTTCCTCCATAACAAATTCCTTCAGTATGTAATAATTTAATTTCTGGATAAACTGCACGCATATTTTCTATTTGCATAGAACTTGTATACTGTATACCAATACCATCAACTGCCTCTCTCCAAGTTTTATTGAGAACAAATTCTAAACCATCAAGCTGTTTTGCTGTTCTAAAAGTACCTGCCCAAATTTCTGAAGGTGTATTATCTTTTTTAAACTGAGGACGTAAATAATTAATAACAAATTCACCCATTTGTTTTGGAGGTATATTACAAGAAGGATAATTTGTATTAATATCTTGTTCGTTTTGCACCACTATTCTATCTATTTTTATGCCTTCATTAGCATAAGCGGCTACATATTTAGAAAAATATAATGCGTATGCTTTATAAATTTTAGGATCATTTTTTAAAACATTTTTAGCTGGAAATTCTTTACCTCTATCCATAAGCCCTGACTCTTTCATCCATCCTGGAGGGCTCCAAGGTGATGCAAATATTTCCATATCTGGATTGTATTTGTAAGCCATTTGAATATATGGAATAACACTTGTTTTTTCTCTTTCTATAGAGAATTTTCTCATTTTAAAATCGTTAGGTACTTCGCTATAACTATAAGCATCTATTCCAAAATCACTTGAACCAATAGCTGTTCTACAAACAGAAAAATTTGAAACATTTTTATCAAATAAATTTTTCATTATGTCATTTCGTTGTTCTTCACTTAACGACATTAATGCTTCTCCTCCAATTTCGTTAAAAGCACCTCCAACACCTTCTATAGTTTGAAACGTAATATCTGGATAGATACGAACTGAAATACCAGATTTTGTTGACTCTCCAACTATTTCTTCTATAGGATTTGGTTTAATTATTTCACCTTCAACAAGCTTAACATAATATACCTTTGTATTGTTTTGAGCGTTTACAGATTGAGTAATTGCAAAAAAAACGACAAGTACAAAAACTAATTTCTTCATATTTTTCATCTATTTACTTTACAAATTTTGCTTTTAAAACTATTGGATAACTTTTACCATTTATTGCTGGAATGGTTATAGTTGTAGATTCTTTTTTTTGATTAAATTTCACTTTTTTATTTGTGTCTAATCTTGTTAATTTTTTAAGTTTCCCAGGGTTCATAGCAACATTTAAACCCAATGTTGGAATTTTAAAATCACCTTTTTTAGGGTTCATTACAATGATATAAAAATCACCTCCTTTTGTTGTAAATCTAACCTCATCCGAAGCAAATTCAGCAGAAGCAGTAGTTCTTTGATTGTAATGTTCTCCTTTTTTTGTTTTTTCGGCAATATCATCTCCTGCATTTCTAATCTCTCCATTTTGTAAAACTTCATTTTCACCACGAATACTTTTACCATCTCCATAAACTTTCCATGGTCTCGTTTTATAAATGGCTTCTCCATTAATAGCTAACCAATCTCCAACAACATCAATAATTACTTTTTGTTCTGGTGGAATTGTACCATCTGGATTTAATTCAATATTTAAAAGTAAGTTTCCATTTTTACTAACGGCTTCAATAAGCATTTCTAAAATGGTACGCGAATTATGTGTTAAATGGCGGTCTTTTTTATAAAACCAATCGGTAAATGTTATTTCAGATTGCCAAGGCTCGGCTCTAAGTGTGTTACTTCCTCCTGACTCTACTTCGTTAACTGTACCTTTTTCAGTTCTTTTTAAAAGCATTACTGCTTGTATTGATCCATTTTTATTGTAATTATTATTGTATAAGGTACGAGCTACTTCTTTACCATATTTTCCATAAGTAAAGCTAAACCCATCATTATACAATAAATCTGGATTGTATTTATTTACCAATTCAATATGGCGTTCTTGCCAATTTTTCTTTATAGCTTCTAATACCTCTGGTGTTCTATTTTCTGGTACTGGACCGTAAAGATCTGCTGGATCTAGACCTTCCCACCAAAGACCTTTACCATCTTCTTTTGTTAAACGTCCATCATATGGCACACCTACTTTTTCACCTTTAGTATCTGCTCCAAAAGCAGGTAACCACCAATTTAAAAAACGATCGTCATGACTAGTAACTCCAAATTTTAAACCTGCATTACGTGTTGCTTTTTCAAACTCACCTATAATGTCTTTTTTGGGACCTACATTTACAGAATTCCAAGAATGAAAAGACGAATCAAATAAATCGAAATGATCGTGATGATTTGCTAAGGCCACAATATATTTAGCTCCGTTTTTCTTTGAAAATTTAATTAAGGCTGCTGCATCAAACTTTTCAGCTTTCCACTCGTTAATTACATCTTTAAAACCAAATTCTGAAGGATGTCCATACGTTTGAAGATGGTATGCGTTTGCCATTTTACCAAATTTTTGACGCCCCACATCTTTCATATACATGTGGCGAGCATACCAACCACCACCTTGTTCAGGTACACTTTGTGGTCCCCAATGAAACCAAATACCAAACTTAGCATCTCTAAACCACTCTGGACATTCGTATTGTTCTGCAAGTTCATTCCAAGAAAATTGATTTTCTTGCGCTATAATTGTGCTTGTATTTAATAGAAAAAATAAGCCAACAAAAAACAGATTAGTAACAACCGTTTTTTGAAGACTCGTTTTAAAATTATATTTAAATGAAAACCTAAAACCCATTAATTATCATTTTTTAAAGTTATAATCTTCCGGATTATCAAAAAGTCCGAATTCATTTTTAGACAAATCTGCTGGGTCTCCAGCTTCATCCATTAATTTTTGTAACTCTTTCATTAAATCATCTTTTACAGATTTAAAAATTTTATCTTCAATTAAATTATTTAGTTCCCACGGATCTTTAGATAAATTAAATAATTGATATGTAAAGACATCGTGTTTTGCACTTACTATTAATTTAAAATCTCCTTTTCTAACAGCTCTATGTCCTCCGCCAGGGTTGTGTTTTCTATTTTTATTTAAAAGATCACCTGGCCAAGAATTATAGGCATACATCATACTATTTCTTACTTCTTTTTTATTCCCTTTAAGTACCGGTGTTAAATCTTCTGTTTCAACCGATTTTGGAATTTCAAATCCTGTTAAACCACATAAGGTTGGAAAAACATCGTGTAAATACGCCAAAGCATCTGTTTTTTGATTTTTAGGAATATTTGGTCCAACAAAAATTAATGGTACACTCACACTATGTTCATACACACTTTGTTTACCTAATAAGCCATGTTGTCCCAAAGCCAAACCATTATCTCCAGCAAAAACAATAATGGTATTATCTGCTTTTCCTGAAGTTTCTAAAGCTTGTAATATTCTACCAATTTGAACATCCGTAGCTGTTATCATAGCATAGTAATCTGAAATTTCTTTTTGAAGTCTTGTTTTTGTTCTTGGAAAAGGAGCTAACATTTCATCTCTTATTCTATCATCAGCAATTTCAAATGGATGTTCTGACATAAAATTCTCTGGCAATACAATACCTTCTTCAGGATACATATCCTTATCTTCCTTTGGTGGTGTACGCGGATCGTGTGGTGCTGTAAATGCAACATACATTAAAAATGGGTCTTCTTTTTTATAACTATTTAAAAATCCAACTGCAGCATCAGCAAAAACTTCACTACTAAATTTTTCGGTATTTTTATATGGTGCAGACCAACCTGTTTCTGGTGTATAATCTTTTACTTTTGTACCATAATGCGTAGTCATTCCACCTAAAAAAGCCGATTTAATTTGACTGAAACCTCGTTCTAACCAAATTTCACCGTTATGTTGTTTTCCTGTAGCAAAAGTTTCGTAACCTTTTGTTTTAAAATATTCTGGAAAGGTTAATTTATCGCTTTTACCTCTATCTTCTTTATTAAATGCAAATTGCGCATATACATTAGGTTCTATATTAAAATAATGGCGCCCGGTCATAAGCATAGCTCTACTTGGCGAACATACCGCTGCACTTGTTGCTCCTAAAATATATGAGTTTGTAAAAGATGTTCCATTTTCAACCAATTGATCCATATTAGGCGTTTTCACATCGTATTTATCCATCGCTCCTATAGTTCCACCTCTTTGGTCATCAGTAAATAAAAAAAGAATATTTGGCTTATTTACTTCTTCTTTTATTTGTGTTCCTTGGGTTTTAGCATCTTTACAACCTATTATCACTAATGTTAAAAGTGCAATACTTAAAACTATTTTTTTTGCAACCATCCTATTTTTGTTTTTCTTCTTTAGCTAACATCTTACCTACTTTTTTTAAAATCTTAACAGATTCTTTTGGTACATTTCCATCACCATCAGGACCAATATTTAATAAAAAATTTCCTCCTTTTCCGTTGATATCTTTTAATTTCTCATACACTTCTTGAGGACTTTTCCAATCTGTATCTTTTATTTTAAAGCCCCAAGAATCGTTCATAGTATAACATGCTTCCCAATAATAATCTACTTTATTTTCTAAGTGAAACTGTTCTGGAGTTCCAAAATCTTTCTTAAATATTTTTCTTTTTGAAACTCGATTATTAATAATAATACTTGGCTTTAACTCTCTAATATATTGGTACAGATCGTTTCCATCTTCTAAAGTCCACCAATCTACCCAATCACCATCGAACCAAATAATGTTAGAATCGTAATTTTCTATTAATTCTTTTATTTGATTTTTTAAATATTGCACATATTCTTCTTTTCTACCTTCGTGCATTTTCATCATTCCCCAACCTTTTCCTTCTTCAACATATTGAGAACCTTGATGCCAATCTGTAATGCTGTAATAGGTTCCAAACACGATATTATGCTTTTTACATGCGTCTGCTAATTCTTTTACAAAATCACGACCTTTCATTGGTGTATTTGCAATATCAAAATCGGTATATTTAGAATCCCATAAACAAAAACCTTCATGGTGTTTTGTGGTCACAACTAAATATTTCATCCCTGCTTTTTTGGCTATTTTAACGATTTTATTAGCATTAAAATCTTTTGGATTCCAAGTATCGATTAATTTTACATATTCTTCTGAAGGTATATTTTGATTTCCTTGTATCCATTCGGCATAACGACCTTCATCATTCCCTTTATAAATACCTCCTAATTGGCTATACAAGCCAAAATGAATAAACATGCCGTATTTAGCATTGTTAAACCATTGCATTCTTTGACTAAAATCTTCTTTAGATTCCTCCAAATAATTAATTTTTTCTTGAGCAAAACCAGCAGTAATAAATAGTAGAAGTAGTAAAAAAGTTATATTAATATTTTTCATATGATTACTATTTTTTTATTAGTGTTTTATATTTTTTGCTTTTAGATAATGGTCTAAATTATTTTGATTAAGCTCATCACTATCTCCATATTGAGTTCTCATTTTTTCTAGTTGCTTGTGCATATCTTCTTTTACACTTGCATACGCTGGATCGTTATATACGTTTTTCATTTCTGATGGATCTTTTTCTAAATCGTATAATTCCCATTGATCAATATCATAATAAAAATGAATTAATTTATAACGGTCAGTTCTTACTCCATAATGACGTTTAACATGATGTTCTCCAGGAAACTCATAATAAGTATAATAAATAGCATCTCTCCACTCGCTCACTTCTCCATTTACTAATTTTCTAAATGATTCACCTTGAATTTCTTTTGAAATATCTACACCGGCATAATCTAAAAAGGTTGGTGCAAAATCTAAATTCTGTACTAGTTCATTTATCACTGTTCCTGGTTTAATTTCTTTTGGATATTTAACCAAAATTGGGGTTCTAAAAGATTCTTCATACATAAAACGTTTATCAAACCAACCGTGTTCTCCTAAATAAAACCCTTGATCTGATGTATATACAACAATTGTATTTTCCTCAAGTCCATTAGCTTTTAAATAATCTAAAACTTCACCAACACCATCATCTACAGACTGTATTGTTCTTAAATAATCATGCATATATCTATTGTATTTCCAAAGAGCCAATTCTTTACCTTCTAATTTATTTGCTTTAAACTCATCAATAATAGGATCGTAATAAGCATCCCAAGCAGCTTTTTGCTCGGCATCCATCCTATCATAATTTCTCTGAAAAGCTTCTCTATACTTTGTTTTAATTTCGCCTTCTTTATCTAACATTTTTAGGTCATATACTAAATCCATATCTTTATATATACCCATTTCGTGTGCTGCCGCCGCTGGTCTTCCTTCGTAATCATCAAAAAAATTGGTTGGTGGATCAAAAGTTTTATCATCCATTAACGTTAAATACTTTTCTTCTGGCATCCATGTTCTATGAGGCGCTTTTTGATGATATAACATTAAAAAAGGTTTTTCTTTATCTCTTTTATTTTCTAACCAATCTAAAGCAATGTCTGTTGTTACTTTAGTAACATAACCTGGATATGTTTTTTTTACGCCATTTTCAATAAATTCTGGAGCATAGTACTTCCCTTGTCCAGGAAGCACATTAGAATAATCGAAACCTTGAGGCAATCCATCTAAATGTATTTTACCAATCATAGCTGTTTGGTAACCCGCCTTTTGTAATGATTTAGCAAAATTATCTTGGTCCCAGTTAAAAGGACTTACATTGTCTACCTTGCCATTTACAAAACTGTGTTTTCCAGTAAGCATTACAGCTCTACTAGGCGCACAAATAGAGTTTGTTACAAAACCTCTATTAAAAATTGCTCCTTCCGTTGCAATTCTGTCAATATTAGGTGTATTATTCAACCCTTCACCATAAGCACTAATTGCTTGATAAGCATGGTCATCACTCATAATAAATACAATATTTGGTCTACTTGATTCACTAACCTTTTCACTTTTTTTACAACTATAAATAAGAAAAACACTCATTAAAAAAAACAATACAACTAACCTGTTTTTAACCATAACTCTATTTTTATATTTTAAGAATCTCATTTTCCCTTAATTTTCAACAATTAACAAGCATAGAAACTATAGTATTCTCTATATTTTATTCTATAACAAGTGTTATAAAGTAAAGAATAAAAAAACACCAACTAAAATTAATTCGACTAATAACAAATTTAAAAAGGTGTTGGGTTAAAAAAGCAAAGTTTTTAACCTCTTTGTGTTTCTTTAACGTTATAATATTGCTAAATTTTACATTTTAGCATCTAAAATACCACTTTATTGGCAGTTTTGCTTAACAAGAAATAAATATAATTGCCGGCTATTATAGCAACTTTAAATATTTGTTTTTTACACGCCATTAATTTTGAAGCAAACAACTAAGAGAAGGATTATAATAAAGTTGCTTTGAAAACATTTAAAAATAAACAATTAAAATTAAAACAGCTTAAGTTAATGTAAAAAAGCCAACCTAAATTTACCTGTTTTTATTTTTTAACTATTAAATAAGGCTATCTAAAAAATCTCGGAATATTAATCCAAATTTAATTCTAATTAACAATAATAAAACTTTTAGATAGCCTATTTATTTTGTGATATTGAGTTATAATTAGCCTAAACTACTTTAAATAGGTTAATTTTAAGCTACTTTTTAAATAGAGTTAGGTACTCTATCTATTATTCATCTATACTTAAACTATGTGTTGCATAATTTAAATCCATTTCATCATATTTCAATACTATTTTTTTTAGGCGTTTTTGAAAATCACCCCAATTTCTAGAATCTTTAGAAGACCAAACAACTTCAGACAAAGCTGTTAATCTAGGTAAAATCATATATTCTACATGTTCTGGAGTTTTTATATATTCTGACCAAACATTTCCTTGAGCCCCCAAAACATACTTACTTTCTTCTTCGGTTAACTCTTTAGGAGTAGGTTCATAACTATAGACATCTTCTACAGTTGTTTTACCACCAATAGCAAGCGGTTCATTTTCTCTATTTTTAGTTTGATAAAAATCGAAATAACAGTATTTAGTTGGCGTCATTATTACATTATGGTGCATTTTTGCTGCTTCTATACCTCCTTTTTCACCTCTCCAGGACATTACTGTTGCATTTGGTGCTAAACCACCTTCTAAAATTTCATCCCATCCAATAATATTTCGACCTTTTGAGTTTAAAAATTTTTCAATTCTTTTAATAAAATAGCTTTGTAACTCATGTTCATTTTTCAAACCCTCTCTTTTAATTACCTCTTGAGCTAATTTACTATTTTCCCATTGTGTTTTTGGCGCTTCATCTCCACCAATATGAATTAGTTTACTAGGAAATAATTCAACAACTTCTGATAAAACATTTTCTAAAAATTTAAAAGTTTCTTCACTTGGCGCATAAATTTCTGGAAAAACACCCCACCTAGTACCAACTTCGTATTGTTCTCCTGTATTTCCCAGTTCTGGGTAAGCTGCAATTGCAGCCAATGCATGCCCTGGAAGTTCAATTTCAGGAATAACAGTTACATACCTTTCTGCGGCATATGCAACAATTTCTTTTACATCTTCTTGTGTATAAAAACCTCCATAAGGTGTTCCATCATATTTTACATCTGATTTTTTCCAAGTGTTACCATGTCCTACAATTGTTTCTTTTCTAATACTCCCAACCTCTGTTAACTTTGGATATTTTTTAATTTCAATTCGCCAACCTTGATCTTCGGTTAAATGCCAATGAAACGTATTCATTTTATGCATTGCTAGTATGTCTATATATTTTTTTACAAACTGTACAGGAAAAAAATGACGCGCTACATCTAAATGCATTCCTCTATACGCATATCTTGGACTATCTGTAATAGTTGCCGCAGGAATTAAAACTTCACTATTAGCTTCTTTAGTTAACGGAATAAGCTGATTTAAAGTTTGTATACCATAAAACACGCCTTTAGTAGTTTTACCTGCTATTGTAATTTGATTGTAATTAATTGACAATTCATACCCTTCACTATTTGTTATATTTGAATCTAGCTTTAATAAAATATTTCCTTTTGTTTTTGTTTCATTGGTAAAAGGAACAGTTACACCTGCCACTTCACTTAACAAGTTTGAAAGGTAATTTCCTTCATTTTCTAATATCTCCTCTCCAATAATTTTTGTATTTGAATCTATCAAAAATTTACCTGTAGAAATTTCTAATGATGTAGGTTTAGGTATTATTAAATAATCTTCTTCAGAATTAACTACAGTTTCATATTTATTTGAACAGGAATTAATTATTAGGCACAGTGTTATTAAAAGTAAATGTTTCATTTTATCTATTTTTATTATAATGTTTAAAAAACAACTAGTTCATCAATTAAAATTCTTGAAGATCCTCCTTCTCTACGATGTCCAGTAGGTATTGGATTCACGCTTTTTGCTTTTATTTTTATTGATTTTAATACTGTTTTATCAAAATTAATTATTGTTTTAACTTTATTTCTACCTTGAATATGACTTTTTTCTAGTTGTTTAACTTCTGCTAATTTGGTAAACGAAACTCCATCTACCGATCCATAAACTTCTATATATTCTGGAACATAAACACTTGAATTGGTAAATCTAAGGCTTGTTATTTCTACAGATGAAATTTCTTTAGGTTCTTTAAACACTAAATCTACATCTAAATCGCTCAAAAATTCATTCCACTTTCTATCTCCTCTATTTAATTTAGCATAGTTTAAATCGACCAAACCATACGTTGCTTTTTTCTCTTTAATTAATGGAGAATGAAAAACCACCTCTGCACCTATTGCTTTATGAATAGGGAATTTTTTTTCTGAAATATTACCTATTTGTTCATCTTTTTTAAACGAGGTTGCTTTAATGGTTGTTGTGTTTTTTATTACAAATGGCTTTTCGTATTTTATTGAATTCAAAGAAGGCTCACTACCATCTAATGTGTAATAAATATCAAGTCCATCTACTTCGGTTTTAAGCGAAATATCAATAAAGCCCGCTTTATGTCCTTGATGGTTTATTCTAACATTATATGCACTGGTTGCAAAACGCTCACCTTTTTCTTCTAATCGTTTCATTTGAGTTAATAACCTCTCTGTAAAACCATTCCAATCTTTAGCTTCTTGAGCTGTCCACCCATTTTCTGCAACTGCATACAAACGCGGAAAAGTCATATAAGTTAACTGACTCCAATTGGTAATAGACTCAGTCCACAAATTACCTTGTATTCCTAAAACGTGTTTTCCTTGTTCAGTTGTTAAACTATCTGAAATTATTTTGTAGTTATAAGTATCTTTCAAAAAAGAGTAAGCATATCCTAAATTCGGCTCTAAATCATCGTCTCCTTGTTTTAAATCTAAATAACAATATTTGGAAGGCGTCATAATAACATCATTTCCATGTCTTGCAGCTGCAATCCCCCCTTTTTCACCACGCCAAGACATTACGGTTGCATTTGGCGCCAAGCCACCTTCTAATATTTCATCCCAGCCAATCATATTTTTATTATGGGCATTCACTATTTTCTCAACCCTTTTAATAAAATAACTTTGTAATTCGTGTAAATCACTAAGGTTTTCTTCTTTCATGCGTTTCTGACAATCTAGATCAACCGCCCAAGCCTCTTTATTACATTCGTCACCTCCAATATGCATATACTCAAAAGGAAACAAATCCATTACCTCTCCTAATACATTTTCAATAAATTCAAAAGTACTTTCTTTACCCGGGCAGTATGTGTTATTTCTAACTACTCCACCTGTTCCCACATAAAAAGGTCCCTCAGAACATGAAATTTCTGGATATGAAGCAACAGCTGCCAATGAATGTCCTGGCATATCTATTTCTGGAATAATTTCTATATATTTTTCTTTAGCATAAGCTACAATTTCTTTAATATCCTCTTGCGTATAAAAGCCTCCATAGGTTGCCTTTTCTCCTTCTTTTTGCCTTGGTCTTCCCCACCAATTTGAAGTATTTTCATCTTTAGCATTATAATCTACACGCCATGCTCCAACTTCTGTTAATTTTGGGTATTGTTTAATTTCTATACGCCACCCATTATCATCTGACAAATGCCAATGAAAACGATTTAATTTTACTTCTGCCATAAAATCTATTACATCTTTAATCTGCTCTTTATCAAAAAAATGCCTAGAAACATCTAACATATAACCTCTCCACTTAAAAGCAGGTTTATCTTTAATTGTAACAATAGGAATTCCCCAATCTGTATTTGGTTGTACTTTTTCTGAATAAAAAGATACAGGTAATAACTGACCTAGACTTTGCATAGCATAGAAAAAACCAGCTCCAGAACCCGATTTTACAGCAATAGTATTTTCCTCAACAACAAGTTCGTATGCTTCATCCTCTAAAGTTGCATCTACACTAAAAACAATATTTGCTTTAGCTTTTTCTATACCAATTTCTGGGGTAAATCCAGCCACCTTCTCAAATTTCTTAAAAAAATTAGTAACTATATTTAATTGTTCTTTATTAGTTACAGAAACTGTGGTTTTTTCTGATATTACAAAATAACCTTCACTACTAGTAGTTAACTCTACTGGTAAAGGTATTACTGACGTTTCTCCTACTTTAAGTTCATTTTTTGTACACGAAACAAATAGTATTAACGAAAACAATAAGCTCTCTAAAATTCTTTTTTTTATACTTCTTTTATTATTAATCATTTTGTTAAGTTAATTTTTAGTCTATTAGGTTCTTTTATTTGAGTTAAAACCCAAAATAATATTAAAGTATATTTTGTTTTAAAAAAACTTCCTTCAATTTAAATAGGTTTTACCATTGATATAAAAATAATTTTTTTTTAGTGTTAATAGCTAATTTTTCGACCAATAACATCTAATTATAGACCAAAGATTTACACAAGTTACAGCTTAAAAATTTTTGATAAAAAAATATGATTATTTAATAATTTTAAACACCTTTGTTAAACCAATTTATGTTTTTTTTATTAAAAATTCATATTAAAATTGCCAAAAGTCCTAATACTGCACCTAATGAATAAAAGAATTTTAATAGCAATAATTACCTCTTTATACTTTACACTGCCATCTATTTCTCAGAATAAAAACAGGATTCTTAACAAAAGAAAAATACAGCCTAATGTTATAATTGTAATTACAGACGATCAAGGTTATGGTGATATTGCCGCTCATGGCAACAAGCTTATTAAGACACCTGCTATGGATAAATTACATGATGAATCTATACGATTAACCGATTTTCATGTAGGTCCAACGTGTGCACCATCTCGATCAGGACTTTTAACTGGTAGATACGCAAACCGCGTAGGTGTATGGCATACTATTGGAGGCGTTTCTATACTTCGAGAAAAAGAAGTTACCATAGCTCAGGTTTTTAAAGATAATGGATATGAAACTGGAATGTTTGGTAAATGGCACTTGGGCGACACCTACCCTTCTCGACCACAAGATAAAGGTTTTAAATATACTGTAAACCATGGTGGTGGTGGTGTGGGACAAACTCCTGATTATTGGGGAAATGATTATTTTGACGACACATATTTTAAAAATGGAGTTCCTACTAAATACAATGGTTATTGTACAGATGTTTGGTTTGATGAAGCTATAAGTTATATTGAAACAACTAAAGACAAACCTTTCTTTTGCTACATCTCAACCAATGCTCCTCATGGCCCATTTAATGTTCCAGAGTCATATTACAACTTATATAAAGATTTAGATATTCCAGAATTTCAAAAGATTTTTTACGGAATGATTACCAATATAGATGATAATTTAACCAAGTTACAAAAGAAATTAAAAGCATTAAATATTCTAGACAATACCATCGTTATATTTATGACAGATAATGGCACAGCCTCTGGTTACAGATCTGTTAATGGCAAACTATATGGCTTTAATGCTGGAATGAAAGGAACAAAAAACAGTGAATATGATGGCGGTCACAGAGTCCCATTTTTTATTCGCTATCCAAATGGAAAAATTGAAGGAGGATTAGATATTGATGCACTTACTGCTAATATAGATATTTTACCTACGCTAGCTTCTTTATGTCAACTAGATTTACCAGATTTAAAACTTGATGGAACGGATATATCTCCTTTATTTTTTAATAAAAACGCAACACTTAACAGAGATTATGTAATAACAGACTCTCAACGCCTTCAAGAACCTATAAAATGGAGAAAAAGCGCTGTAATGTCTAACAAAATGCGCTTAATTAACGGTAAAGAACTATATGATATCTCCACAGATCCAGCACAAACCAAAAATCTTGCAAACGAACAACCGGAGGTTGTAAATAAAATGAGAGGTTACTACAATGAATGGTGGGACTCCGTATCTGAAGAATTCAACCAATACCCTGTTATTATTGTGGGCTCGGATAAACAAAACCCCATTACAATAACATGCCACGACGAACATATTAGTGATTCAAAAATACCTTGGAACCAAAACTTTATTAGATCTGGAAAACACAACCCATATGGAGGAACGTTTATTGTAGCTTTTGAACAAAGCGGTGCGTATAAAATTGAAATTAGTAGATGGCCTTTTGAATCTGATTTAGCTATTAACTCTGGTATAGACGGACGAGAAAAAACTATTTCAACTGGAGCTATAAGTAAAGGTATTGCTAAAAACTTTACAAAAGGTACGCTTAAAATTGGAGCTTGGAAAGAAACTAAAGAAGTATTACCAAATGATAAATCCGTTACTTTCAAAGGAAATTTTACAAAAGGAAAAACAACTATGAGTGCTTGGTTTACCAATCGAGAAGAAATAGACTGGGGTGCTTATTATATAAAAATTACTAGAGAAATTTAACAACCTTTTACAACTTAAAATAAAAAATATTCACAATAATTAATATGTATGTTGTTACTTAAAAACTGAAGGACTTACTCCTACCGCTTTTTTAAAAAATCGTGAAAAGCTACTAATAGAATTAAATCCAAATTGAAAAGCTAGTTCTTTAGTAGAATTTTCACCTCTAATCAACCTTCGTTTCGCCTCTGTAATTTGCCGTTGCTGAATAACTTGTTTTGCGGTTAAATTTAATTTTTCTTTTAAAATCTGATTAAACGCTTTACACTAATTCCAATTTCATTTGCATAAAAAAGAGCATTTGTTTCATTTAAGAAATTTTTTTCCATTAATTCTAAAAACAAAAAAACTCTTTTTTGATGAACGTTTTGATCTAAAAAACCATTATTTTGATAACGGATTGATATTCCTACAAAAAAGATTACATTTTTAAGCGGCTCGTTTAGTTTTGATATTTTTTAATATTATTTCCATTTCTAGAGGAGTTAAATAGTCTAAAGACTGATGTATTCTTTTAGTATTATACCAATGAATATAACTATCTATTTGACTATATGCCTGGATAAAGGTTTTGAATGATCTTCTGTAAATTAATTCGCATTTAATTGTTTTAAAAAATGATTCAGCTACTGCATTATCCCAACAATTACCTTTTCTACTCATACTTTGATTTATCTTTTTATTATGCCTAAAAATAGCAGTCATTTTACCTGCCGCATATTGAACCCCTCTATCAGAATGAAAAATAAAATCATCTGAAATGGGTCTGTTTTTTCTAGCTCTTGCCCAGGCTTTATAAACTGTATTTTCTACAGTCATATCATTGCTTAAAGACCATCCAACAATCTTTCTATCAGCTAAATCTATCATAGTAGTTAAATAAATCCATTTGTGTTTACATCGAATGTAGGTAATGTCAGAAACCCAAACCTTACCAAGTTCTTTTATGTTGAAATTCCTATTCAATATATTAGGACTGATGTTATAATTATGATTAGAATTCGTTGTAACTACATATTTTCTTTTAGATTGGCTTCTAATTCCCATTTGCTGCATAAGTCTTGAAATATACGATGGATGATAATGATATCCCGCTCTAGCTAAGGTTTTAGTGATTTTATAACTTCCATATACTTTACGATTTGTTTTCCATATCTGATGAATTTTCGCTTTTAGTACTCTTGTTTTAGAGACTCTGATAATACTACTATTTCTTAGCCATTGATAATAAGAATTTCTACTAATTTTTAAAAGTTTACACATCTTCTCAACAGGATAGTTGGTACTGTTTTTATTTATAAACCTGTACTTTACCTGTCGTTCTTGGAGAAGATGCTCACCGCCTTTTTTAAGATATCCCTCTCCATCTCAGCATCTCTAAGACGCCTTTTCAATTCTCTAATCTCTTTTCTTCTGGTGTTAAGCTCGGATTTCCTGAACCTGTAAAAGATTCTCGGTTTGATAAATAGGATCTTTTCCAACTGCGTATACTTGCAGAATGGACACCATATTCTTTCCCCAAATCTTCTGCACTCTGACCTGAGAGCATTAATTCTACTAACATAATCTTAAATTCCTTGTCGTACCTTTTTGTTTTACTCATAATTCAAATATATTAATTTATGAGCCGTTTTAACTGTAACTATAAATGTAGGTATTCCAGATTAAATGTAACAATAAAACTTTAAGTAAAGTTTTTAACATTATATAAGAAACCGAATCGTTACAAAATTCATTATTAAGTAATTTAATTAAATGCTGTATTTGTTGAATCTCACTTTCTTCACTTAAAACAAATTTTGGGTATTTATTAAAAAGTGACATAACATCTAAAGCATATTCTATATCATCTTCATCTATAAGGTCACGTTCAAAATTTATGAGAGTTCCTTTATTTGTACCAAAAACACTTTTATCAAAATCTTCATTTAGAGGCTTAAAATAAACAATCAGATGCTTTTCAAAATTCTTTTCAAAATAAATCCCCATTGAATTTCCTAAAGTCCGTAGATCATCACATTCAATATTTCGAATAATTTGAATTTTATTTTTCCAGTTTTCTTGTCTCATTTACTTTGAAGTGAATTTCAAAAGTAAGAAGAATTTAATCAAATTTATTTTTTAATTAATTTCTGAAATAAAAAATACATAATACAACCAATTATAAAAGCCAAAATAGAAGCAACTCCATAAATAGCCTTGTAATTATAAGATATATAATTAATAAATGTAGATAAAAACTGCCCTCCAAAAACTCCCATTGAAAACAATCCTAAGTTTTCTCCTTGTTGTTGTAAAGTACTTACTTCAAGCATCATATGATTCAATAATGGAATTGTAAAACCAAATCCGACCCCTATAAAAACAGCTGTTAAAATTAAAAATGAAATACTTTGTGTTGTAGTTAAAACAAAATAACCCAACATAAAAAACAGCATCATTGCTAATAAGGAAGCTAAAAATATAAGAAAAACCTTCGATTTATTGTTTGCATTTTCTAAACCAAACTTACTTTCTTGTCGTTTATTTTCAGATTTTGGCAATGTTTTTAGAACTAAAATCAAACATAGTAAGGCTAATAAGATAAATATAAAAAGGATATTGCCAATTTAGCTCTCCCAAAATACCACCAACAGCTAAAAAAACAACCCCGCCTAACTCAATAGACATGCCTTGCCATGCAATCATTTTCATTCTTACTTCACCTGAAAAAAAAATCTGCAATATAAGCTGTAACAGACACTTGAATAATTACTGTAGTTGTACCAAGTAAAATTCTATCTAAAATCAACAAATAATCATTTGTAATAAAGGCCCCAACAACACCTAAAAAAGCATACGGAATAAGACCTAAACTCAATAATTTAAGTGTCCCTAAACGATTTAATAAATTACCAACTATAGGAGCAAATATTACTACACCTAAAGAAGGTAAGGTAATTAACCAACTCGGTGAAAAACCTAAATTTTTATGTTATACAATTCCTGAGAGTGATGGCGCAATTACCGCCCCAACCATTATGGTTAAACTACTTACTAAAAGTATTGTAAAAATTCCAAAGTTTAATATTTTATTCATATTCGCAAAATTCAAATTATTCATCTAAAACAATACTACTACTTTTCTAAATTAGTTGGCAAAAATGGAAACTTAAACTATATTAATTTATAAAGTAGATAGAATGCTTTTTAAACAATATAACCATCACAAATTAAACCTTTTAAATAAATTAGAGTCCTATTAAAAACCATACTTAGAATAACAATGAACAAATTTTTATTTTCGCTATTACTAATTATTCTTTTTTCTTGCTCCTCAAATAACATTAACACACCTGAAGAAACCAGTAGTACTTTTAAACCAAAAGGTCTATTTTCTAGCTCATTTGGTAATGAATCTGCTTTAGATAACAACCAAGTTAAAGGTTCATTAATACGTGTTAAGTGGAGTGATCTAGAACCAAGTAAAGGGGTTTATGATTTTTCTAAAATAAATCAATTTTTAATTGCAATAAAATCGAGAAACTTAAAATGGAGCTTAGGAATTATTGCAGGTGGAGATAGCCCGGATTGGCTAATTGATTCTTTTGGAGCAACATATTTTGAAATTAACGGTATTGATAACACCATAAAAAGAATTCCAAAAATTTGGGATTCTAAAGTAAATGAAAGATTAACTTATTTAGCACAAGCCTTAGAAGAAGCATACGCAAATGATGAAGATTTAGTATTAATATATGTACCACAAATGACTGCAAATGGTATAGAAGGTCATTTTAATGGAGTTACTAATACCGAACTAATAAATACAGGATTTACTGCCGATAAATGGGTGAATTCTGTAAAAGAAACAGCAAAAATATTTGCCAATTCTTTTTCAAATAAAGCAATAGCCGTTGAAGTACACGATATCATAAACGATACTTCAATACCAAACAGAATTATTACTGACTTATGGAATGACAGCTCTTTAAATAAACGAGTTGGAGCTGCTATGTGGTGGATTTCGGGTAAAACAACCTACCAACCCAACTTAATAAATGTACTTTCTGATTTTCCTGGAGATATCTATGCACAAGCCATTGGAAGATCGGACCAAATTGAACGATTTAAAGATAATGATTACACCAGTATATTTAGCCAGGCACAAACTATTGGCATTCGGTATATTGAACTTTGGGAATATGAATTTGTAAACAACACATTTTCTGCAGCATTCGAAAACTTTAATAATTACACCCAACTCTCTTTTGATTAATTATTTAATCTTCAAAAAAACCTTCAAATTAATATATAGGGCAGCAATATTACTAATTCTCTTTATTTCATAAAATATAGTTAATTTTAATTATAGTAAAATCTTATAAAATAAAAATCGACTATTATTTTGTAAATTTATACTGTGAAAGAAAAATTGAGCCATAAAACAATAAAAACTGCATTTCCAATTTTAGGATTAGCGCTACTATTATTGCTTTTACCTTGTAAAGTTAGAAACTTTATTCAAGCAGAGCTTGGTGTTCAACAAACAAAAGTTACCAACAAAGGGAAAACCACAATTAATAATACTAATTGTAACAATTTAGAGATTTCAACCAAAAATAAGGTTAGCCATAATTCTAACACCCTACAAACAACCGCAGTACTAACAACTACTGATTTCACCTTAAAACTTCACCTATTTTATACTAAAAAAATACAACTATTAAAGGCAAGTACTAATTCAATTACTACAGTGCCTCTCTATATTCTGTATCAGAATTTTAAAGATTATCTATAATTTACTTTTCTTTAAAAGTACTAGTTACCCAGTTAAAATAAACTGGAATTTTATAAATTATAGATAAATAAACATGAAAAATATCAGTATCAAAAACGACGCTGGGCTTTTAGCTTTGGCGTTAAGATTAGTAATAGGCTGGACCTACTTTTCAGCCTTTTGGAGAAGAACAGCATTAGCTAATAAACTCGACCCAGATGCAGCGGGCTATATTGGCGAAAAATTTAATCACTTTTTACCCAATGCTTTGGGCATAAAACCAATTATTCAATATTTAGTAGAAAACCCAGATGTACTTTGGTTAAATATGGTAATATTCACCATAATTGAAGGTATTGTAGGCTTATTAATAATGCTTGGATTATTTACTCGAATTATGAGTATAGGTGTATTCTTTTTAGCGATGGGAATATTACTAGGCTCTGGCTGGATAGGCACAACTTGTTTAGATGAATGGCAAATTGGTATCTTAGGAATAGCAACCGGTTTTGTGTTATTTTTAACTGGAAGTGGCAAATATTCATTAGATAATTATTTTATGAAAAATGATTTCAAATTCACAAAAAAGAAATGGTTTGCTTGCTTAGGTTCAGGTATTTTACCAATTAAAGAAACTATATTTCCTAAAATTGTACTTGCTGGATCTTTATTTATTTTAGGAATGACCTTAATGACTAACCAAGTATTTCATGGTGGATTATGGGGAACACTTCATAACAAATCTGTAAAACCGAAATTAGAAATTACAGAAAGCCTTATAAATAATAACACGCTTTCTTTTAATGTTTTTAGAACAGAAGGAGTTGATGTTTATGGTTCTTGGGTTATAAAAATTGAATTATTTGACAATCAGAATAATACAATTATTGAATTTAATCAAGAAGATTTAGCCTCTTTAAACAAAGAAAATATCTCAAATTATTATGTTGCCAAAATAAAACCTGGAAAACATAGTTTAATTGTGCCTTTAGGAGCAAAAGCAAAAATTAATTTTAAAGATAAAATTATATCAAATTTACCTAAGGGCACATACACCTTAAAAATAACAGATATAAGCGGCGCTTATTGGGAAAGTGAAGTCCTAAAAAAATAGATTCTTTATTTTTCCATCATTCCTTTTTCGAGCCTATTAAAACAATTTTCACATTTTAATAGGCTCTTTTATCAATATTTAATAGCAATTTTAAACAATATTTAAAAAATTGTTAAGTACATACTAAATAAAATTCTCATCAATTCTCTATTCAATTTGTATTTACTAAATTAGTAGCTTAAAAACGCGTGATAAAAACACTATAAAAAACACATTGTTTCCACATTCACAAACCCTTAAAAATTAAAGATTTAAAATAAATAAATTAAAATATTATGAGAAGTGATGAAGTAAAAAAAGGACATCAAAGAACACCACATAGATCCTTATTTAGAGCAACTGGACTAGTTGATGCTGATTTTGACAAACCATTTATTGGGGTTGCAAACTCCTATATAGAAATAATTCCAGGTCACTTTTTCTTAGACAGAGTATCTAGAGTAATTAAAGAAGAAATTAAAGCAAATGGCTGTGTACCTTTTGAATTTAATACCATTGGTGTTGATGATGGTATTGCAATGGGACACGATGGAATGCTTTTTTCATTGCCTTCAAGAGAAATAATTGCAAACTCTATTGAAACAGTAATGAATGCACATAAGTTAGACGCTATGATTGCCATTCCAAACTGTGATAAAATTGTTCCTGGTATGATTATGGGAGCTTTAAGGGTTGATGTACCAACCATTTTTGTAAGTGGTGGACCTATGAAAAAAGGATATACTAAAGATGGTACTCCTATTGATCTTGCTACCGCTTTTGAAGCTGTAGGAAAACACGAAGCTGGTGAAATGACAGACGAAGAATTAAACGATATTGAATGTAATGCTTGCCCTAGTGGTGGTAGTTGTTCAGGAATGTTTACTGCAAACTCTATGAACACACTTATGGAAGCAATGGGAATTGCACTTCCAGGCAACGGAACCATTTTAGCACTTACCAAAGAACGTGAAGAACTTTATAGAAAAGCAGCAAGAAGAATTTGTGAAATAGCCAAAAGTGAAGCTCAAACAAAAAAATTCAAACTTAGAAATATCTTAAATGAAAACGCTGTAAGAAATGCATTTGCAGTTGATATGGCTATGGGTGGAAGTTCTAATACCGTATTGCATATGTTGGCTATTGCCAAAGAGGCAAATGTTAACTTTAACCTTGAAGATATCAATCATATTTCTAAAAAAGTTTCACACATTGCTAAAATATCGCCAAGTTTATCTACTGTACATATGGAAGATATCAATACTGCTGGTGGTGTAAATGCAGTAATGAAAGAAATGACCAAAAGAGGAGATAATATATTAAATGACAACCTTACAATTACTGGAGAAACAGTTTTAGAAAAAATTAAAGACGCAACTATAAAAGATACAAGTGTTATTCATACCATTGAAAACCCTTACTCTGAAGTAGGCGGACTTGCAATTTTATATGGAAACCTAGCAGAAGAAGGTGCAGTAATAAAAACCGCAGGAATTATTGGTGATAGAGCTTTAACCGGAACTGCAGTGTGCTTTGACGGCCAACAAGAAGCCATTGATGGAATTATAGGCGGTAAAGTAAAAGCCGGTAACGTAGTTGTTATTAGATATGAAGGACCAAAAGGAGGGCCAGGAATGCAAGAAATGTTGGCGCCAACTTCTTTAATTATGGGAATGGGATTAGGCGATAAAGTAGCTTTAATTACCGATGGTAGGTTTAGTGGCGCTACCCGTGGCGCAAGTATTGGACATGTAAGTCCAGAAGCTGCTGAAGGTGGTATGATTGGATTACTAAAAGATGGAGATGAAATTCATATAGATGTAGATAAATATATTTTATCTGTAAATTTAAGTGACGAAGAAATTGCCAAAAGAAAAGCCGAATTTACTCCAATAAAAAAAGAACTAAAATCTAGTTGGTTAAAACAATACAGAGCCTTAGTTACAAATGCTAGTAACGGAGGTGTTTTAAAAACAGATTTATTTTAAAAGTTATAAATACAAATGCGCTATAAAAAATTATAGCGCATTTTTAATATAATACTTCTTCTAACAAGATTAGTTAGAAAATTAAAAACCTTCAACCATAGCAATATAGAACGTTTCTAAAATAAAAAAATCTTAAATTTATAACTTCTATAATTTGTAACAAATTACGCTTAATTAAGTAAAAAATGGAGGTAGAAAATAAACACAGAGGCTGGCAAAGAGTTTTACTGCTTATTGTACCTTATATTTTTACAGTTGGTTTTTTTCAATCTTTAGGAGCCTTAATTTCTGGAGTTAATATAACTGATTGCGAATTAGAGCAAACATCCATTCAACAATTAATAATAAGTTCCTTCGATTTTTTAGGCACATTTTTCGTTTTATGGCTTTTTATGAAATTTATAGATAAAGAGCAATTTATTAAACTCGGTTTTTACATAAAAGGTAGGTTTAAAGATTTTGCTATTGGAATAGTAATTGGATTGCTAATAATGAGTATCGGTTATTTTCTATTGCTATATTTAAACGAAATTACCTTTCAAAAAATAAATTTCAACACTAAAGAAACACTAATAACCATACTACTATTTACTATTGTAGCAATTGTTGAAGAAACTCTTTTAAGAGGCTATATTTTAAGAAATTTAATGATTTCATTTAATAAATACAGTGCCTTAATTATTTCTTCAATCCTATTTTCTTTAATGCACGGTTTTAATCCAAATATAGATTTGTTTGCATTAACTAATTTATTTTTAGCAGGTATACTTTTAGGTCTATCTTATATTCATACTAAAAACTTATGGTTTCCCATTGCACTGCACCTAAGTTGGAATTTATTTCAATCGTTATTAGGTTTTAATGTAAGCGGTTTAGACACCTATTCAATAATTGAATTTAATATCAGCGAAAAAAGCCTATTAAACGGTGGTGCTTTTGGTTTTGAAGGCTCAATTTTCTCTGTTATTGCAATGCTTATAACTACTGCCCTAATTGAAGTTTATTACAGAAAAAAATATGAAGCTTAACTATGCAAAAAATCATTAAAGAAATAGCCAATAATTTAGATAGTGGAATTACTTCTTATTACAATCCAAAAAATAGAAAATTAATAGGCATTCCTAACATAGATGATTTTGGTATAATAGATAAAGATTTTCAAGAATTTATTCAAAAGGATATTGATGAAATTACTAAATACAAAGAAGATTTTATAGCGTTTGAATTACTTAAAGGGTATGAAACTTTTAAAATTATAGAAGATTTTAAACACGAATTATCTGATACCAATTTTATAGAAAAACTAAACTATGCACTAACTAATAAAAAACCGTTCAGAAATTTTAAATACCTTATCGATAATTCAGATTATAGAGAACAATGGTTTAAATTTAAACAACAAGAACTCGAAAAAATAGTCAAAAAAATTATAGATCAAGCGTGAAAATGAAACCGTTAATTAACCTAAATTCAAAAAACATAGCAACTGAACATATTTGTTGTGCAATTTCAGACAAAAAATGTGCTGATAGCTATCTAGCAAAAAAAGATTGGTTGACAAAAGAATTTAACAACGGTTATGTTTTTAAACGCATTGATGAAAGAGCAAAAGTATTTATAGAATATGGACCTGCAGAAAATGCTTGGATTCCAATAACTGCCAATAATTATTTAAATATTAATTGTTTTTGGGTATCTGGCAAGTACAAAAAAAATGGCTACGGAAAAGCGCTTATAGAAACTGCACTAGAAGATGCCAAAAAACAAAAAAAAGATGGTTTGGTTACGGTTGTTGGAACCAAAAAATTTCATTTTATGAGTGATACAAAATGGTTGTTAAATCAAGGTTTTGAAGAAGTTGAAAAAATTTCAAGCGGTTTTAGTTTATTGGCAAAAAAAATAAATTTAAAAGCTGAAAATCCTAAATTCAACGCATCGGTAAAAAGTGGAACTTGTCCTCAAAAAAATGGAATTGTAGTATATTATTCTAATAGATGTCCGTTTGCAGAATTTCATGCAACAACATCATTAATAGAAACTGCAAAAAACAGAAATTTGCCCTTAAAAATAATTAAGCTAGAAACATTGGATCAAGCACAAAAAGCTCCAAGTCCTGCAACTATTTTTAGCTTATTTTTAAACGGAAAATTTATAACAACCGATATTAGTATATGTATGGATAGTAGATTTGATAAAATAATAAAAAAACTAAAATAAAAGTTCTATAAAAAATAAAATGTGCCTAAAATTTAGTAATTTTAAAGAACATTTTTTGTGAATGAATAATTTGATTTTAACATCCTTAAATCAAATTGCGCATAACATTAAGTTAACATATAATTAACATTAGTAACATTAACTTAATATACACTTTGTAGATAGAAAGTATTTTTGCCCTGATAAAATAAAAAAATGGAAAATATTTATATTTTAATGCTAGTAGCACTTACCGTACTAGCAATAATAGATTTAGTTGTAGGTGTTAGTAATGACGCCGTTAACTTTTTAAACTCAGCTATTGGTTCTAAAGCAATTCCAGTAAAATCAATTTTAATTATAGCCAGCGTTGGTGTTGCACTTGGTGCAATTACTTCAAGTGGAATGATGGAAGTTGCCAGAAAAGGAATTTTTTATCCCAATGAATTTTATTTTAATGAAATAATGTTCATTTTTATGGCAGTAATGATTGCCGATGTTTTACTATTAGATGTCTTCAATTCATTAGGAATGCCAACCTCAACCACCGTATCTATTGTATTTGAATTAATGGGAGCTGCTGTTGCAATTTCATTAATTAAAATTTCAAATAATGGTGAGTCTATTGCAGAGTTAGGTAAATACATAAACTCTTCAACCGCTTTAAAAATTATCTTTGGTATTCTGCTTTCTGTTTTAGTTGCCTTTACCATTGGAGCTATTGTTCAGTTTTTATCGCGTTTATTATACACATTCGATTTTCAAAAAAGAAAAAGCTACGTAAATGCTATTTTTGGAGGCTTTGCAATTACTGCAATTACCTATTTTATTTTTGTAAAAGGGATGAAAGGCACCGATTTTTATGGAGATGTAAAACATTTAATTGAAGGTAGAACTTATGAAATTATTTTCTACGGATTTGTGTTTTGGACAATCTTATCGCAACTATTAATAATGATTTTTAAGTTAAATATTTTAAAATTTATTGTTATAATAGGTACATTCTCTTTAGCAATGGCTTTTGCTGGTAATGATTTGGTAAACTTTATTGGTGTACCTATGGCTGCACTAAACTCTTACCAAGCTTGGTCTGGAAGTGGAATTGCACCTACAGAATTTTCAATGGGCGTTTTAAAAGGCGATGTACAAGCACAACCTGTTTTACTTTTTATTGCTGGTTTAATAATGGTAGTAACCATTTGGTTTTCTAAAAAAGCTAAAGATGTTATTGAAACTGGTGTTAACCTTTCTAGACAAGGAGAAGGTCATGAAAAATTTCACCCAAACCCAGCTTCAAGAGTGGTAGTTAGAGGTGCAATTTTATTTAATAAAGGAATCACCAAAATAATTCCAAACCCTGTTATAAACTGGGTTGATTCAAAATTTCAAAAACCAGTAATAAAATTACCAAAAGATAAATCATACGAACTACCAGCTTTCGATTTAGTTAGAGCTTCAGTTAATTTATTTGTTGCTGGTATTTTAATTTCTATAGGAACTTCTTTAAAACTTCCATTATCTACAACGTACGTAACCTTTATGGTGGCAATGGGTACTTCTTTAGCCGATAGAGCTTGGGGAAGAGAAAGTGCCGTATATAGAGTTGCAGGTGTTTTTAATGTAATTGGAGGTTGGTTTTTAACTGCTTTTTCAGCATTTACTTTAGCCGCAATTCTGGCATATGTTATTTATTTAGGTGAAATTGTTTCAGTTGCTATACTACTAATTATTGTTGCTTTTTTATTAATTAGAAGTAAAATAAATCACGCTAAAAGAGCTCAAAGAAAAAAAGAAAAACGTTATATGGAACGTGCAGAACAAATTACTATTAACGAAGTAATTAACGAAAGTTCGGCACATATTTCTGAAGTTGTAAAACGTGTAAATAAATTATTCACCAATGTTGTTTCCGATTTATCTACACACGATTTAAATAAATTATCGAAAACAGGAAAACACGTAAAAAAATTAAATAACGAAGTAAATGAATTAAGAGAAGAAGTATTTTACTTTATTAAATCTTTAGATGACACCTCTGTAAAAGCAAGTAGATTTTATATTTTAATTTTAGGTTATTTACAAGACATTACACAATCTATTGAATACATTTCAACTACAAGTTACAAACACGTAAATAATAATCACAAACAACTAAAAGCTTCATCTGTAAAAGATTTAAAAGCTATAAACAAAAGCTTAAATGTATTATTAAGTAAAATTGAAACTGATTTTACAGCCAAAGATTTTGATAATTTATCTACAATTTTAGATGCAAAACAAGAAATATTCGACAATGTTTCCGAATCTATAGATAAACAAATTTCTAGAATTAGAACAGAAGAAAGCAGTCCTAAAAACTCATCATTATACTTTGGAATTTTATTAGAGACCAAAGATTTATTATATGCCTTAATGAGTTTATTACAACTATTCCACGATTTCCAAATTCAAGAAAAAGCAAATAAATAAACATTATTTTTTTAGATATCAAAAGCCCTCAATAACTTGAGGGCTTTTTAATTATAAATATTTACTGTATGTTTACATGTAAACCCATTTCACTTTAAAAAGGGTTTACATGTATTAAAAAGCCTTTGTAACAATTACGTTTATATTTATGTTTAAAAAAATTGTATTTATTCTTTTGTTAATTGCACTTGCAGTTGCTCTTTATTTTAATCCAAATTTTGAAACTATAACTGCTGGTATTGCAATTCTACTTTTTGGAATGGTATTATTAGAAGAAGGTTTTCAAGCTTTTACAAGAGGGCCTCTTCAAAATTTTTTAAAAAAAGCAACCAATAAAGTTTATAAAAGTATAACTGCAGGTGCTTTTGTAACTGCATTAATACAATCTAGCTCATTAGTTTCTATAATTACTATTTCATTTATAAGTGCAGGATTAATAAGTCTTGCCGGTGGTATAGGTTTAATTTTTGGAGCCAATATTGGAAGTACAACAACTGCTTGGTTAGTAGCTGGATTTGGATTAAAAATTAAAATTTCTGCATTGGCAATGCCAATGATTATTTTTGGTTTAATTTTTTCATTTCAAAAATCGGGTACTTTAAAAGGTCTTGGAAATATACTTGCTGGTTTAGGTTTTTTCTTTCTTGGAATCTTTTTTATGAAAGAAGGCTTTGATGTATTTAGCCAACATATAGACCTAACCCAATATGCAGTTTCAGGGTTTTTAGGTGTATTATTATATACTTTTATTGGTATAATTATTACAATTGTTTTACAATCTAGTGCTGCTTCTTTGGTACTGGTATTAACTGCATTATCGGCAGGACAAATTGAGTATGAAAACGCCTTAGCTTTAGCAATTGGAGCTAATATAGGAACCACAATTACAGCCATTTTAGGCTCTTTAAAATCGAATATAGCAGGAAAAAGATTGGCTGGCGCCCATTTAATATTTAACATTATTACGGGTTTAATAGCTTTAATATTTATATATCCACTTGCTACATTTGTAAATTTTTTATCTGATTTAGTACATATAGCACCAACAGATTACACCTTAAAACTAGCTTTATTTCACACTATTTTTAATGTTATTGGGGTTTTAATTATGATTCCTTTTATACAAAAACTAGAATCCTTTTTATTGAAATTCTTTAATGAAAAAAATTCTAAAGACATTAACGATCCTAAATATTTAAATGAAGCTGTTTTAAAATATCCAGATGCTACAATTTCAGCTTTGGTTAAAGAGACAAAATTTTTATATAAAAACGCAGTATTTGAAATTGTTTCACACGCCGTAAATATTCATAGAGAAGATATAATTTCAAATCTAAAGATTAAAAAGATTATTAAAAAATCAACTAAAAACTTTAATGTTGATATTGACAATTTATATTACAAAAAATTTAAATTAATCTATGGTGAAATATTAAGGTATGCAACAACCGCACAAAACGACCTTAAATTGAGTAAAAAGCAGAATAATTCAATAACCGATATTAAAATAGCCAACCGTAAAATGGTTGAAATAATAAAAGACGCTAGAGAATTAAATAAAAACTTAACCCGCTCTTTTACATTAGAAAATAAAGATTTACTAAATGAATATAACAGTTTTAGAAAAAAATTGACACAAGTTTTACGTGTAATCTATTTGTTTAGAACTGAAGAAAAATCTAAAAAATATGCTGAAAAACTAGATAATTTAAAGAAAAAAGCAAAAGAAAATATTAGACAAAGCAATAAATCTATTGATAAATTAATTAGAAAAAATTTAATTTCTGCAGAAATGGCTTCTTCATTATTTAACGACAATACCAACGTAAATGATATGATTAAAAAACTAATTGAAGTAGCCGAATTACTCTACGGAAATAAAGATTCACTTTTTGATAATGAAGAATTATAATTCTCTATAGTATTAAAAACAAAAACTCCGCTCACTAGTATTGAGCGGAGTTAAATTAGGTTAAAGTAGCGCTTTTACTACTTATTTTATCTTTTTATGTTTTACTACTTCAGCATCAATATAAAAAATAATTTCTTCAGCAACATTTTTTATTAGATCTCCAATACGTTCAAACTTTTTAATAACACTAAACACCAATAATGTTTGATCTATAACTGAAGCATCTTTTTTAATTTCTTCTTCAATAATAGCAAATGAATTAGCATTTATTTTGTCTAAAATTTTATCTTTTTTAAACACCTTTCTAGCAAATTTAGCTTCTTTTTCTTCATAAGCTGCCGTAATATCATCAAACATAGATAAGATAGTCTTGTGCATTTTTTCAAACTCTAAGGTTTTTAATAACTCTGGAGCTATTTTTATATCTTGATCAACAATATATTTTGAAATTCCATAAGCATGGTCTGCTATACGCTCTAAATCAAAATTAATTTTTAAAATTGCCATTATAAAACGTAAATCAATAGCAACGGGCGTGTAAAGTGCTAAAAACTTTTCACAATCGTTCTCAATTTTTAAATCCAACGCATTTACACGTGTTTCAGTATTTATAACCTCTTCAGCTAAATCGCTGTCGTGTGTTAAAAATGCTTCGGTTGCTTTTTCTATTTGCGAAATACATAAAATTAGCATTTCAAAACCAGCTTCGTTTAAACTGGCTCTTTGCTCTTGTGCATTTATTATCATAATTCTATGTTTTTATCCAAATCTACCTGTAATGTAGTTTTCGGTTTGTTGTTTTTCTGGGTTTGTAAAAATTGTTTTTGTTTTGTCGAATTCAATAAGCTCACCTATATAGAAAAATGCCGTATAATCGCTTATTCTACTTGCTTGTTGCATATTGTGCGTAACAATAACAATCGTATATTTTTCTTTAAGTTCAAATATTAAATCTTCAATTTTTGCTGTAGAAATTGGATCTAAAGCAGATGTTGGTTCATCCATTAAAATAATTGAAGGCTCAACAGCTAATGTACGTGCTATACACAATCGTTGTTGTTGTCCTCCAGATAATGCCAGCGCAGATTTTTTTAAATTGTCTTTAACTTCATCCCAAAGATCTGCTTGTTTTAAAGCTTTTTCAACACGTGCATTAATTAGCTTCTTATCTTTTATACCTTGTATTTTAAGTCCGTACGCAACGTTTTCGAAAATTGATTTTGGAAAAGGGTTTGGCTTTTGAAAAACCATACCAACTTCTTTTCGCATTTCTTCAACATTTACTTTATTCTTATAAATATTTTTACCATTTATTTTAATTTTCCCTTCCATTTTAAAGCCTTCTACATAATCGTTCATTCTATTAAATAAACGAAGGAATGTAGATTTTCCACAGCCAGATGGACCAATAAAAGCGGTTACGGTATTCGGCTTAATATTCATGTCAATTCCTTTAATTGCCATAAAATCGCCATACCAAACTTTTACATCTTTTATTGCTATTTTAGCTCCTTCGCTAGAGAATTGATCTTCAATTTTAGCTGGGTCTGTACTTGTTTTATCTTTTACTTTTGTCATTGTTATTTCCATTTCTTTTGCCATTTATTTCTAAAATAAACCGCTATCCCATTCATTATGAAGGTAATTAATAATAAAATAATAATTGCAGCAGCAGCATTTTCTATAAAACCGTGCTGTGGTCTTGAAATCCAGTTAAAAATTTGAATTGGTAAAACCGAAAATTCGTCCATTGGATTTGTTGGAGCAAAAGGCACATACGCTAAGGCACCTACTACTATTAAAGGAGCTGTTTCACCAACGGCTCTAGAAAGCGCTAAAATTACTCCTGTTAAAATACCTCCACCTGAAGCTGGTAATACCTGATTCCATATTGTTTGCCATTTTGAAGCTCCTAAAGCATAGGAAGCATCTCTAATAGAATTTGGAACTGCTTTTACGGCCTCTCTTGTTGCTACAATAATAATTGGCAATATTAATAACGACAAGGTTAATGCACCTGCCAATACACTGGCACCTAAATCCATTATTCTTACAAAAACCTCTAAACCTAATAAACCATAAATTATAGAAGGTACACCTGCCAGATTAGAAATATTAATTTCTAATATTGCTGAAAGTCTATTTTTTTTACTGTATTCTTCTAAATACACACCTGCAGCTACACCAACAGGAAAAGCAATTATTGTTGTTAAAAGTAAAATCCAGATACTACCCATTAAAGCCGTATAAATTCCAGATTTTTCAGCTTTTCTAGATGGTAAACCGGTAATAAAAGCCCAATCTATTCTTCTTATTCCGTCTATTAAAATATCTCCAATAAATACAGTTAATAAAATTAACCCAAATAGTGTACAAGCTATTCCCCAAATTCTAAAAAGCTGATCTTTTAATCTATTTTTTTGAATACTATTCATATTTCTCTTGGTATTTTTTTCTGATTCTATAACTCAATGTATTCAGTAAAAATGTAAATACAAATAATGTAATACCAGCAGCAAAAATCGTTCTGTATTCAATTGAGCCGTGCTGTACATCTCCTAAACTTACTTGAACTATATATGCCGTAATTGTTTCAACAGGAACGGTAGGATCTAATGTTAATCGTGGTTGTTGACCTGCAGCAATAGCTACAATCATAGTTTCACCAATTGCTCTTGAAATTGCTAAAATTATAGATACAATAATACCTGAAGAAGCCGCTGGAACAACAACTTTAAAAGCTGTTTGTAATTTTGTTGCTCCCATTCCATAAGATGCTTCTCTTAAATCTTTAGGTACCGCATGCAATGCATCTTCACTAATAGATGAGACAAATGGAATAATCATAATACCCATTACAATACCTGCTGAAAGCGAGTTAAACCCAGACAAACCTGGAATAAATTGTTGTAAAAATGGTGTTACTACAATTAGTGCAAAAAAACCATAGACTACTGTTGGTACTGCCGCCAATAATTCTAATAAAGGTTTTACGGTTCTTCTAAAACTTTTTGGAGCATATTCACTTAAATAAATACTTATTGAAAGTCCTACAGGAAGTGCTACTGAAATTGCTATAAAAGAAATCAACAGTGTTCCAGACAATAATGGTAAAATACCATAATGTTTATCTGTAAATAATGGTGTCCATTGTGTATCTGTAAAAAATTCTATTATTGAAACTTCACTAAAAAATTGAAAAGCTTCTACTGTCAATACCGAAATAATACCAAAAGTTACAGCGATTGTAATTAAGGCACTTGACAGTAGCGATTTTTCAATTATAAATTCTTTTATTTTACGCATTAATTATAATTTAAATGAAGTTGTTTATATAGTACTGAAATATTTCATTTTAATGAATAGAAACAATTAGCTTCATACCAATAATGAAGTTTTATTTCAATTTTAAACAATTTCAATTTTTTTAATTATTTGTTACTTTCAACAAAAGCTTTAAAATGCTCTTTTTGTGTTACATATAATTCTGAAGGTAAAGAAATATAACCAACATCTTCAGCTAATTCACCTGCATTATCAATATAAAAATTCATAAATTCTACTACTTCAGGATGTTTTACTGAAGTGCTATTTACATACACAAATAAAGGTCTTGATAACGGGCTATAAGTTCCATTACTTACGGTTTCTAAAGTTGGTTTTACAACTTCTTTACCATTATTTACGCCAATTAAAGTAAGTTTATCTTTATTTTCTGAATAATACGCTAGACCAAAGAAACCTAAAGAATACTTGTCTCCTGCAATTCCTTGTACTAATACGTGGTCGTCTTCACTTGCAGTAAAATCACCTCTACTTGAACCGCTTTTACCAACAATAGCTTCTGTAAAATAATCATAAGTTCCTGATGCTACTCCAGGTCCAAATAAATGAATTTCTTCATCTGGCCATTCTGGTCTAATTTGGTTCCATCTCATTATTACACCTTGTGCAGCTGGTTCCCAAATTTTCTTTAATTCTTCTACTGTAAAGTTGTCAACCCAATCATTTCCTGGATTTACTAAAACTGCTAAACCATCGTAAGCAACTTCTAATTCTAAATATGTAATATTATTTTCTTTACAAGCAGCTATTTCTTTATCTTTTATTGGACGTGATGCATTTGAAAGGTTGGTTTCTCCTCTTGAGAATTTTTTAAAACCTCCACCTGTTCCAGACACACCAATAGTTACTTTTACTTTAGGTTGTACGGCTCTAAATTCTTCTGCTACGGCTTCTGTTACCGGAAATACCGTACTTGAACCATCTATTTTAATAGTTCCTTCCATAACACTTGCTTCAGAATTGGATTTTTTATCTTTTTTTTCTCCACAAGAAATTGCTATAATTGCTAGTGAAAGTATAAATACTACTTTTTTCATTTTATTAATTTTTATTTATGTTACAAAGAAATGATTCAGTTGTTAAGTTTTGGTTAACAGAAAATTAATTGTTTAAGATAATTTTACTATAATTTAAATTCTGTACTTAAAAATAGTAATGATTTGTTATCAATAGCGCTATTACTAAAGCTATAACCTTGATAATTTAATGATAAACTAAGCCCTTTTACAGGTACATATTGAATACCGGCAATAATTTGATTTCCATCTTTAGCACTATTCCATGCTTCTACTTCACCACCTAATGTATTTGAACTTAACTGATCAAAACGCCCAAACACTTCAATTTTATTATTAATGCTATAAGTAGTATAGAACGACATACCGTTTAAGTTGTGATCTTCAGCTGGAGTGGAAAATTCTTCTCCATTATTTAATTTGTTGTATTCTACACCAAACTTCCATTTACTATAGGTATAGCCTGTAAATAATGAAAATGTTGTAATTGCTTCTGCACCATCTGCAGAAGGTTGTGAGTCTCCATAAATTTTGGTAATTAAACCTTTAATTGGTGTATATACCAAACTAGCGCCTACTTTATGCTTACCATCTTCGTCTTGTAAGTTTCTAAAACCTTCTCCATTAACAATTAAAAAATTTGCCTTTAGGTTTTCACTAATTTTAAATGCTGCATTTATTCCTAAATCGGCACTACTTCCAAATCCATTTTCATCTTGAAAAGATTTAAATACATAACGATATCCCCAAAAATTTTCTTGGTCATTGAATTGTTGCAATCCGATTACACCCATACTAAGTTTTACACTTGGTGCAACTTGCCAGTCTAATTGAGCAAATTTTAAAAAAGCTGTATACTTACTTCCTGCAGTGTTATTACCAACATCTAAAGTAACTCTTGCAGAAATTGTTTCATTAAAAGCGTATTGATACCCAAAATAAGCTCGTTCTAATTCAAAAGCACTTGTTTGAGTGGCATTTTTAGATACATCAGTATGGTAATTCCAAAATACTTTAAATTGCACATCCCCATCTGGTTTAAAAGTTTCATCTAAATTCTGTGAAAATGAAACTAAAGAAATTAGGGAAGCCCCTAAAAACGATAATTTTTTCATTTATTATTAATTTTTGTCACTGCAAATGAAGCACATACATGTTAATTTAACGTTAACCTCAGGTTATTTAATAACTAATATTTATGTAAGAAAAAGACCATCAAAAAATTGATGGCCTTACATTTCAAAAATATTGTTGACAAAAACTAATAATTTATATGAAATGATGTGCTTATTATAAAGTTATAATAGCAACAACAAAAATGAAGTTTCTTTTTAAAAAGTATGTAACTAAAATATTATCTAATCATTAAATAATTAGTTGCATTACCTATGATAGAAAATGTTTGAAAAACGTTTTATTTTAATATCCAAATTTTACAAAGTATTGAATAAAATACATAATAAACTAACAATCAACCATATATACTATTTTAAAAAAAACTTAATGTAAACTTAATGTTAAGAAATAGTAAATTTAATGCTAATAAACTAAATTTGATACAGATTAAAACAAATATTCATTAAAACAAATATTCATTAAAAAAACATATATATTATGAAAACAATTTTAAAAGTAGCAATTCTATTATTCTGCGTAACATCATTTGCACAAGAACAAAAAGTAGATTATAAAAAATTAGATAACGACATGGTAAAAGCAACTTACTACTTTGCTGATAACAGTGATTTAGTTGAACGAGAAGGCTTTTTTAATGCTGATGGAAAATTACACGGTACGTGGATAAATTACGATGTAAATGGTTCTAAAACTATTATAGCACATTATAAAAATGGTAAAAAGGAAGGAACTTGGACGTATATTAAAAAAGACAAAGTTGATATAGTTACTTATAAAAACAATAAAATAATTGATGTTAAATCAGAAGAAGTAATTTTGAACTAACAAAGTTATTATTCTTTAAAATTTAAAATCAAAAAAAGGGATGCAATTGCATCCCTTTTTTTATGATTTATAAATTTAAACTCGTTAAAACTTATAAGAATACCCAAGTGAAAACTCAAATCCGGTAACTCTAGAAGAATAAATTTGATCTTCAGCTTTAAAAGATTGATATACACTTTCTTTATTTTCATTTAAAAGATTGTTTAGCTTTAAGTCTATTTTAGATCTTTTTTCTTCACCAAAAGATTTATTTAAAGTAAAGTTTAAGCTATGAAATGGACTTGTATATACATCTGGAACATCACCAGTTCCTACAATTTCTAAAGTTTCACCTTGCACATTGTAAAACAGTCCCGCTTCAAATGCCAACGCTTCATTTGTATAATCTAAACCTGCATTTACTAAATACGGAGATTGTCCTTGTAAATCTCTTATTTTACTTATATTTTGTCCATCTCTTGCAGCATTTAATCTACTAGCATATTCGTTATCTTCCATCTCTAGTTCAGATTTCATTATTGAAATATTACCAGTTAATTTAAGATTATCAAAACTTTCGGAAATAAAACCTAAACGTTGTCTAAATTCTAATTCAAGACCATATACTTTTGCACTACCAAGGTTATCTACTGTAACCTGAGTTGGTGCTTGTAAGAAAAATACATTTTCAATTGGATCTGTAAAATCTTTATAAAAACCACTTACAGAAACCATTTGTCCTCTTTCTCTAAAAATCTCATAACGTAAATCAAAGTTATTAACGTATGTAGGTTGTAAATCTATATTACCAATAAATAAATAACCTGTAATTGGATCAAATATTTGAGATTTTGAAGCCTCTTTAAATGATGGTCTTGCTGTTGTTCTAAAATATGCACCTCTAATTTTAGCATCATCATTTAATTCATAAATTAAATTTGCTGATGGAAAAAAATCAAATTCATCTAAAATTGGTTCACTATCATAAATTACATCGTTATTTTGACCTGTGTAAAAAGATTCAAATTTTTCGGTACGTAAACCTATAACAGATTTAAATTTATCACTTAAACTAAACTCAGAAGACACATACGCGGCATAAATGTTTTGTTTACCTTCATAAGAATCGTTTGGATTATATTGATCTCCAAAAATTAAATGTGAACCTTGCCCTGTTTGGTAAGTCCATAAATTTTCTTCGGCCAATAAATTATCTACATTACCATCAGCAATAAAAGATCCATCTCCAGTAATTTTAAATGTAAAATCATCTACCTCAAAATCACGAAATTTCATAACATAGTTACCTCCAAATTTAAATTTAGCAGGTCTATTAAACATCTCGTGGTTCTTTTTTAAATCTACTTTACCAACCCAGCTTTCTTCTTGCAACATTCTCCATAAACGAATTGGAAAAGTTGAAGCACTAGGACTAATACTATAATCTCCTTCTCCAGAAGCTTGTAAAGGTGTTATTCTATGGTCTTTATCGTGAACTTTAGATAGTGTAGGTGAAAAATTCCAATCAAAATCCCAAGCATCTTCATTGTCTCCTAATTGATGAGAACCAGAAAATAAAATATTAGTTACTGATCTTTCCGTATAAGTTAAAGCATGCTTAATTAATGGTTCTTGAGCTCCACCTGTACCGTCTTGTGATATAGATTGATTAAAAAACCCTGCTGAAGATTCTCCATTTTGGATATGCAATAAATTTAAGCGGTATTTAGACAAATCTGTTTTATAAGTAAGACCTAATAAACCGTTAGCTATTACGCTATTTACTCCATAAGCACCATTAGATGTTAAAACGGGTCTTTGTTCATTCTCACTTTTATCTTGATTTAAAACATAAGCTCCATCAAGTCTGTTCTCATAAAATTCAGTTGAGTTTTTATAAGAAAATGAGGTAATAAAACCAAATCTATCATTCTCACCAACATTGTATTGATTTCCTATTGTAAACCCAAAATTATAATCCATACCACTAGTTTCTTTTTCTGCAGCTAACTCTTTATTAAATCTATTTGTTAAAGAAGTTAATGTTAATCTGTTTTCAAAAGTACCAGGAATTGGTTGGTATCTATTTATAGGTCTATCTCTTAAGCCATTATCAAACCCTAAAATATCAGTATCACTTCCGCTATACGAAAGATAATTTTTATTGAAGTGCATTTCAGAATTGTAACCAGCTCCAACTTTTACTGAAGCTTCAAATTGATTTGGAAAATCTTTAGTTACAATATCAACCAAACCACCTGTAAAATCGGCAGGATATTCAGCAGAAGCAGCTTTAATTACAATTACATTTTCTAAAATATTGGTTGGAAAAATATCCATTTGTATTGTGTTTCTATCAGGATCTAAACCTGGAATATCTACACCATTAAGCATTGATTTTGTATATCTATCACCTAAACCTCTTACATATACATATTTTCCACCTTGAACAGAAACACCTGGAACACTTTTTACGGCGGCCGCTAAATCTCCGGCTCCAGTTTTATTAATTGTTTGTGAAGACAAACCATCTAACAAAGTCGCTGATTTTTTTTGATAATTTAAAACTGCTGCTTCAGAATTCTTTTTTACTGAAGTTGTTATAATAATTTCATCTAATGTATTTGTATTTAAAGTAATGTCTATAGTATTTACTTCATTAGCTTTTACAACTACTTCTGTTAATTCTTGAGTATCATACCCAATAAAAGAATAAAGTAAGGTATAGGTTCCTGGTTCTAATTCTAACGAATACTTACCATCAAAATCTGAAGTAGTTCCAATACTGGCTCCTTTTACAATAATATTTGCAAAAGCTAAAGGCTCATTATATTCACCATCTATTACAGATCCTGCAACTTTACCCTTTTGAGCATTCATTGAAAATGAAGCAATGACAAAGATAAGTGTTAGAAATTTATATATTTTTTTCATATAAAATTAAGCTATTAATAACTGCTCACCTTGTGAGCAGTTATTGTTATAAGGTATTGTGATTTATAATAGATTAGAAGCCTAAACTTGCTGCTTCATTAGCATAAGTCCAACTTAAACTAGAAGTACTTGCTCCAACAGTTTGATTTCCTGAAGTTACAGCAGAAGCGGTATCACCAAAACCAGTTACTGTAACCGTTTCAGCTTTATTTGCAAAAATAGATTTAACATCTGTAACTCCTGTAGGCAATACAATTTCCCAAGTACCAAATGTTAATTTACCATCATTATAATTTGTTGCAACTCCATCATTATCTAACTCAACATCAGAACTAGCTTTAAATCCGTAAGCATAAACGTTAGTTGTAGATCCCATTGCAGAACTTCTGTAATCTGCATACTCACCATTATCGGTATCAGTGTTACCAATTAAGGTTAAGTTTTTTATACTAAATCGCCCTTCAATAGTTCCTTCTGGACCATCAATTTCTAAACCATGGTCAGAGTCAGCTCCTAAAATAACTACAGCATTATCAATTGTACCTGAATACGCTTGGTCAACATCTAAACCATCATCTCCTTGTGCCCAAATTAACACGTTAGAAACATTTACTGTTCCACCAAAAAATTCAATTCCATCATCTACAGTTCCAACAATCTCAATATTATTAATTGTTGTACCTGAACCAACAGCACCTAAAGTTAAACCATTAATTTCGTTTCCTTCTCCAATTAAAGTACCACCGTGACGGATAGAAATATATTCAAATACTCCTGAATTATCGTCATCTGTAAATACACCATCTACGGCACCGTATAAACCAAATGTATCATCTGCCGAAATTCCTTCTATTTGTAATTGAGTAACATCATTTTTAAAAGAACTAGTTGCTTTTCCTAAGATTAATACTCCACCCCAAAGACCATTATTGGTTTCATCTAAGTTAGTACCATATTTTTGACCTGGTTCAATATTATCCGCTTCAGCAGTAAATATAATAGGATTTGAAGCTGTTCCTTTAGCATTAATTTTAGCTCCTCTTGCTACAATTAAAGCAGAAGATAAAGATCCTGTACCTGCTCTACCTTTAATAATAGTTCCTGGTTCAATTGTTAAAGTAACACCTTCTTGTACAACAACTTTTCTATCTAATATATAAACGTTGCCTGAAGTCCAAGTTTCATCTAAAGCAATACCACCTGCTTTGATAATAGTTTCATAATTTTCTTCTTCACCACCTCCAGTTGAGCTGTTGTTAGTGATATTATTTGTAACCTCCTCAATTATTATTGGAGTATCATCATCTTCAAAACATCCTGTAAAAATAAATGACGTTGCTACTAAAGCCGTTAACAAAACTTTTCTCATTATAATCTGATTTTAATTAATTTTTAAATTTAATTTTCTATTATTCATTTTTGTTGGTGCAAATAAACCACCCCTAGGTAAATGAATAGTTAATCAGATGTTATAAAAAAATAACTATAAGGTTAATTTAAAGTTAAAGAGAATTAAGTCTTTTTTAAGGTTAAAAATTACTGCTTGTCAATTTGAGCCACAGCGTTATTGGTAGTACTTAAAGATAAAACATCTAACGTTTGATTATAAATGCTTTTATCTCCTGAAGTTATAAGTACATTTTCAACTATTACCTTAGAATACCCAATAAAAGAGAATTCTAAAGTATATGTTCCAGGTTTTAAGGCAATTGAATAAGAACCATCAAAGCCAGTTTCTACTTGTTTGTCTAATTCTTTTACAGTAACTGTTGCAAAAATAAGCGGCTCATTATCAGCTGCTTTATCTAAAACAATTCCCTCAACAATACCATTACTCTCTTGCTTTATAAGAGAGGTCATTTCAAAAGATTGCCCCATAGAAGTTACTCCAACCAATAAAAATAAAACTGTAATTAATGCTTTCATACTTTAAAATTTCTTTACAGCAAATAACCAACCTTAATGTTAAGTAAAGGTTATTTTAAACTTATAGTTATGTGTCTTTAGTGTTAAGTTTTAAAACTATTTGATTCTTTAAAATTATTATTAATAACTATATTGCGTCAAATTAAAAAAACAACAATGAATTGGAATCAACTACTATCTTTAAAGCGTTATGGAGATAGGCAAATAAGACTAAGAAGTAAACAAGATGAAACACGCCTTGGATTTGAGGTAGATTATGACCGTATAATTTTTTCAGATTCATTTAGAAGCTTACAAGACAAAACACAAGTTATACCATTATCTAAAACAGATTTTGTGCATACACGTTTAACACATAGCTTAGAGGTTAGTGTAGCAGCAAGATCTTTAGGTAGAATTGTTGGAGAAAAAGTACTAGAAAAATATCCTGTATTAACAAATTTAGGTTATAAAATGAACGATTTTGGAGCCATTGTAGCCACTGCTGCTTTAGCTCATGATATTGGAAACCCTCCTTTTGGACATAGTGGTGAAAAAGCTATTGGAGAATATTTTACAAATGGAAAAGGTAAAAAATTTAAAGAACAGCTTACCGATAAACAATGGCAAGATTTAATTGACTTTGAAGGAAATGCGAATGGTTTTAGAATTTTAAGTGAAACCAAAGAAGGTATAGCAGGTGGCTTGCGTTTATCGTACGCAACTTTAGGTGCTTTTTTAAAATACCCAAAAGAATCTTTACCAAAAAAACCAACACAACATATTGCCGATAAAAAATATGGCATATTTCAATCTGAAAGAGATTTTTTTAATGAACTAGCAGAAGAATTAGGTTTAATTTCAACTGGAACTAATGGAAATATTGCTTTTAAAAGACATCCGTTAGCATATTTAGTAGAAGCTGCAGATGATATTTGCTATACTATTATAGATTTTGAAGATGGCATTAATTTAGGTTTAATTGAAGAAGAATTTGCTTTAGAATATTTAATAAAACTGGTTAAAGACACTATTAATTCAGAAAAATATTATCAATTAAAGCATAAAAAAGATCGTTTAAGCTATTTACGCGCTTTAGCAATTGGAACACTTATTGGTGAAGCTTCAAAAGTTTTTTTAGAAAATGAAGAAGCTATTTTAAATGGAAATTACCCGTATTCTCTTTTAGAAAAATGTAAATATGAAGCTCAAATAAATGATATTATTAAATTAAGTGTTGAAAAAATATACAAAAGCAGAGAAGTAATTGAAAAAGAATTAATGGGCTATTCTATAATTTCTAAATTACTCGATGTCTTTTTAACAGCTTCTAACAATAAATTTGAAAACAAACTTTCTAATTACGATAAATTAGTGCTTAACTTATTGCCTGAACATTTACAAACACCAAACGAAACACTTTACCTTAGAATTTTAAATATTTGTGGTTTTGTTGCTAGTTTAACAGATGGGTTTGCTTTGCAATTATATAAAAAAATAAATGGTTAATTTTTTTAGTTTTTATTAAGGGTAATTTGCCTTTCTTAAAACCCGCACAGCTTCTTTATATTTTATATAACTAGATTTATTTTCTAAGTTTTTTAAATAGCTTTTAGATTCTTTTAATTTAGAAAAAGCATTGGGTATTTGGTTTAACACACAAATCATATAATTTGTTGGTAACTCTTTTACATCTTCACACTCAACCTCACTTAGAGGTTGTTTATTTTTTAATTTATCTAAAATAGTATTGCAATTATTAAATATACATCGTAGTTCTTTTTTATTAAAACGAGGCGGTTTAAATAAAAGCTTTGTTACAATATCATATTTACCATTTTCCTTAAAATTAATAACTGTTTTTTCTAAAGGATAAAAATCAAATTCGTCTTTAATTCTTAAAAAAACATATTCTGTAATAATAAACGATTGAGCATTCACTTCTATCTTAACTTCATCTAATGCAGAATAAAACAAACGGACTTGCTCATCTATAAGTTCAATATCAACTCTAGAATAAAAAACTTTATCTCCTACAATTTTTTTCTCTCCAGCCCAACACAACACAAATTGTTCATTAAAGACTTTATAAATAGGATTATATGCTTCTTTATGTCTTTCAAAAAAATCGAAAACCCCATCTAATGTTAGTTTTATATTATTACTCGCTTTTTTTTCAATAGCTTCTACAATTTCTTTATTGGTACTTTTTAATTCAAATTTTACTAAAGTAGACATAGAAGTACTTCCTCTTCTATAAAAAATACGTCCTTTTGCATATTTCCATAGTTGTTTTTTTAAACGGGTAATTTTATTATTAGGATGTATAGTAACCAAACCGATAACTTTATAACGTGGTAAGCTTGGAAACCGGATGTTTTCGTATTGAATTTTAGGCGGATTTTCTAAATATGAATTTACTAAATTTTGAATTTTACTATCATCAAAAAAATCTACACCTTTAATTAAATTTAATTGATCTTCAACTCCAATTACTATGTATGAATTATTTTCTGGGTTAGAATTAGATAATGCGCAAACGTGTTTTAAAAATTTAGCTTTCCCCTCATTAGAATCTAATAGCACTTTTAACTTTTTATCATAAAAGCTATTTTCATCATTTTGTGCTAGTAAATTTTTTATTAGTAAACGTTTGTTTATCATTTTAATCTAATTATTCTTTATTTAAAATTGTTGCACTTGCCTGCGCTGTAGGATAAACAATTAAATCTTCTATATTAACATGAACCGGGCGAGTAATTACAAAATAAATAATTTCTGCAATGTCTATTGCTTGCAAAGCCTTGTAACCTGCATATACATTTTTAGCTTTTTCTACATCACCTTTAAAACGAACTTCAGAAAACTCTGTTTCTACTGCACCCGGATGAATTGCAGCAACTCTAATATTATGCTTATTTAAATCAATACGCATTGCCTTATTTAAAGCATTTACAGCGTGTTTAGATGCGCAATACACATTTCCGTTAGGATATACATCTTTCCCAGCAATAGAGCCTATATTTACAATAAATCCCTCATTTCTATTTACCATTTGAGGCATAATTGCTTTTGAAACATACAACAAACCTTTCACATTAATATCTAACATAGCGTCCCAATCGTCAATACTACCATCTTGAATACTGCTTAAGCCATGTGCATTTCCGGCATTATTAATTAAGATATCAATTTTTTTAAAAGCTGAAGGCAATGTTTCTATAGCTTTAAACACGGCATCTTTATCACTTACGTCAAATTGTAAAGTAATAACATTGGTTAATTTACCCAACGTTTCTTTTAGCGCTGTTAAACGTTCACTTCTTCTACCACAAAGAATTAAATTTATATTGTTTTTAGCAAAAATTTCTGCTGTAGCTTTTCCTATACCAGAAGTTGCTCCTGTTATAAATGCAGTTTTTGATTTCATTTTAAAATATTTTTTTTGAAGTATAAAGGTACAAAAAAACCGCTCCAAAAAGGAGCGGTTTTACTAGTTAGCTATCGAAATAGCCAACTAAAAATCAACTAACCAAACTTTATTTTAAATTTCTTCTAACTTTTGTTTCTCTTATTACCTTAGTTCGTTTTCTACCCTCATTACTTACACTCTCAACTGCATTTTTTTCTGAACTATTTTTTAAATATTGTATGTAACCTCTTCCGGTAAACTCGTAAGTTGTTCCAGAATCAATGTGGTACAAACTAATCCTTCCATCATTTACAACGCTCAACTCAAACTCTTCAGTACCGTACAAATCATAATTTAATGTTAAAATTTTTAAATCATCATATCCTTGTACATCATACACCGAATAGCCACCTACATAATCCCAATATATACTAGCAATTTGCGTGCCAACTTTATCTTGTGAAGAATAAAATGTTGTTAAATTTTCAGGTGTAAATGCTAAAAAGTTTTCATTATCAAATTCATTTACATAACCCGCATTACTAGTATAATTTTTTTCCCAAGCATTATATTCTTGTAAGAAATACTCAATATTGTCATAAAACACTTGATCGTAATCAAAATTGTATTGTTGATACCCTTCTAAATAATAGGTTACATTATTATAATTGTCTTTTAATCGTATTCTATCTCTCGATACTTCAATAACATCAAAATCATAATAACCATCTAAATTATGATCTATTTCTAAGAATCCGTTATACGTATCGTAATATCCTATTTGAACTCCATATCCATCACCATTAATTCCAATACCAACTATATTATTATTTGCATATACTCTTCCATTTATAAATGAAATAGTAAACGCTTTAGATAAAAAAGGTACATCTCCCGTTCCCGTTGTTTTATTATAATCTATATACCATAAATCATAATCTGTAATAACCTCTTCTAAACGTCCGTAATAATAATCTTCATCTCCTATAGATACGCTACAAGATGAAAATGACACTCCAATAATAAGGCTAGCAAAAAGTAATTTTAAAGTTTTCATAATCATCTGGTTTTATTGTTATACTGTAGAAAATTCAAAATCTATGCCAAAAAAATAATAAACTCAATAAATAAACGTTAACCAACTGAAATTATGTCAATTAAAACTTAAATAATATTTATTTATTACCCTCTTTTATCTCTGAAATTTTATAATAGTTTATTTTATTTTTACTAAAAAAAGAGATTACAGCTTCGTTTTTAGTTAAACTAAAAGGTATATTTTTTGAAATATCAGGGAGTTGATTTCCGAACTCTTTTTTAGAATCACTATGCAATACATAATTTTTTATACTATTTGGCATTTTAAACGTTCCAAAATAAGTGTTTTCACCTATAGAAGTGTCCTTCTTTTCTAACTTAGCAGACATATTTCTAAAATATATAGAATCTAAAGTAATATTAGAATTATCAATCTCAAGATAAATTGTATAACCTTTAGCTCCTGGCTGTTGGCCAAACCAAGAAGTATAGAATGCATTATGTATATTAAATGGAAGGTGCTTTTCTAATTTATTATTTGAAGTACTACCACAAGAAAATAGTAAAGCTAGCATTCCAAAACTTATTAAATATCGTAATTTTTTCATTTTATAAAAATTTAAAATAGTATTACAAAACATATACCAAGTTAAAAAAAAGAGCTTACCACAATGGAAAGCTCTTTTATATTTTTCAATGTATTTTTAATCTAGAGTGAGAATTTTAGGACTTCGCTACTCTGCGTCTAATTGTTTAAAGCCTCCGCGCTTTTGGATAATTTGACTTCGCTACTCTGCGTCTAATTATTCAAAGCCTCTGCACCACCAACAATTTCTAATATTTCGTTTGTAATAGCAGCTTGACGGGCTTTGTTATAAGTTAATAATAACTCGTCTCGTAAATCTGTTGCGTTATCAGTTGCCTTATGCATTGCAGTCATACGAGCGCCGTGTTCAGATGCAAAAGAATCTCTAAGTGCTTTGTATAATTGAGTTTTTAATGATTTAGGAATCAATTCTAATACAATTTCAGCTTTAGATGGCTCAAATATATAATCAGCATTTGAAGTAACTTCACCTTCTTTCATTGGTTCAATAGGTAAAAATTGCTCTACCGTAGTTATTTGTGTTGCAGCATTTTTAAATCTATTGTAAATTAATTCAACTTTATCGTAATCACCTTCAGCATACATATCCATTATTTTGTTAGCGATAACAGCAACATTTTCAAATGTTAATTCATCAAAAATATCGTTATTATTTTCAATAACAGTATGTTTCTTAGCTAAAATATCATTTCCTTTTTTACCAATTGTTAGAAGTTCAACTTGTTTACCGCTGTAAGAATTTTTAATGTATTTTGCAGTTTCTTTAATTATAGAAGAGTTAAAACCACCACATAAACCTCTATTAGATGTAATTACAACTAATAATACTTTTGAAACTTCTCTTTGTTCAGAATAAACGCCACCTACTTCACCTTCTAAAGTTGTACTTAAACTTTGTAAAAGTTCTGTGAGTTTTTCGGCATACGGACGCATTTGTGTAATTGCATCTTGTGCTTTTTTCAACTTTGCAGCCGATACCATTTTCATGGCACTGGTAATTTGCATTGTTGAACCAATGGATGTAATTCTGTTACGTATTTCTTTTAAGTTTGCCATTTATATCTGGTATCTAGTGAATATTTAGTATTGAGAAAAAACTCAATACTAAATACTAAAAAATCTTAATTAAGCGTATTTTTCTGAAACTTCTTTTGCTGCAACTGTTAAAACATCAATTACTTCATCTGTTAATTTACCAGCTTTTAAAGTATCTAATGTATCTCTATGTTTAGCATTTAATAATTGAATATAATCGCTTTCAAATTCTTTAACTTTTTCAACAGGAACATTTCTTAATAAATTTTTAGAACCTGCATAAATAATTGCAATTTGATCTTCAACTTTAAATGGATCTGCTTGTGCTTGTTTTAAAATTTCAACATTGCGTTGTCCTTTTGAAATCACATTCATTGTAGCTGCATCTAAATCAGAACCAAATTTAGCAAACGCTTCTAGTTCACGAAATTGCGCTTGATCTAATTTTAATGTACCTGCTACTTTTTTCATTGATTTAATTTGAGCGTTACCACCTACACGAGATACTGAAATACCTACGTTAATAGCCGGGCGTACACCTGAATTAAATAAATCTCCGTCTAAGAAAATTTGTCCGTCTGTAATTGAAATTACATTTGTTGGAATATATGCCGAAACGTCTCCTGCTTGTGTTTCAATAATTGGTAAGGCTGTTAAAGAACCTCCTCCTTTTACTTTTCCTTGTAAAGATTTTGGAACATCATTCATTTGAGCCGCAATTGTATCATCATTAATAACTTTTGCAGCACGTTCTAATAAACGAGAGTGTAAGTAAAAAACATCTCCTGGGTATGCTTCACGTCCTGGTGGACGACGTAATAATAAAGAAATTTCACGGTACGCAACAGCTTGTTTAGATAAATCATCATAAACAATTAAAGCTGGACGACCTGTATCTCTAAAATATTCTCCAATTGCAGCACCTCCCATTGGAGCATATACTTGCATTGCAGCAGGGTCAGATGCATTAGCAGCAACAATTGTTGTATAAGCTAAAGCTCCTTTTTCTTCTAATAAATTTGCAATGGCAGCAACTGTAGATGCTTTTTGACCAATTGCAACATATATACAATATACTGGAACACCAGCATCGTAAAATTCTTTTTGATTGATAATAGTATCAATAGCAACTGTTGATTTACCAGTTTGGCGGTCACCAATAATAAGCTCACGTTGTCCTCTACCAACAGGAATCATAGCATCAACTGCTTTTAAACCTGTTTGTAATGGTTCTGTTACTGGCTCTCTATAAATTACACCAGGAGCTTTACGCTCTAATGGCATTTCAAAAGTTTCACCTTGAATAGCACCTTTACCATCAATTGGAAAACCTAAGGTATTTACTACACGACCAACAATTCCTTCACCTACTTTTAATGAGGCAATACGCTCAGTACGTTTTACAGTAGAACCTTCTTTAATTGCAGAAGAATGTCCTAATAAAACAACACCTACATTGTCTTCTTCTAAGTTTAGTACAATTCCTTCTAATCCATCTTGAAACTCAACTAACTCACCATATTGAACATTTGCTAAACCATATACACGTGCTATACCATCACCTACTTGTAATACTGTTCCCACTTCGTCTAATGAAGCTGATGCTTCAAAGCCTGCTAATTGTTGTTTTAAAATCGCTGATACTTCAGCTGGTTTTATTGATGCCATTTTATATATTTTTTAATACTAAAATCTTTTATATTTAAATTTAAAAACTATTAATTTTCAAATTCTCTTTTTAATACTTGTAATTTATTTGAAATACTTGCATCGTATTGAATATCTCCAATACGTAATATAAATCCACCAATAATACTAGGATCTATAGTATTTTCTATAGTAGCTTCTTTGCCAGTAACTTCTTTTATTTTAGCAAGCACTTGGGTATTTAAAGCTTCTGTTAATGGAACTGCTGTTGTTACTTTAGCAACTTCTATTCCTTTTAACTCATCAAAAATAACAGTATATTTTTCAGCTACGTCTGTTAAGATTGATAATCTTTTATTTTCAACTAAAAGATCTATTAAGCCAATAGTTAAACCAGATACTTTTGAAGAAAAAATTTCTTTTAAAGCGGCTTTTTTAGACTCCGCTTTTAAAACTGGACTATTTAAAACCAATTGTAAATCTTTACTTTCTTCAATTGTACTTACAACCATCAACATATCGTTATTCACTTCAACTTCTTTCGATTGTTCAAGTGCAAAACTTAATATTGCTTTTGCATATCTTACTGCTGCTCTAGATCCGCTCATTTGAATTTTATTAGCTAATAGTTACTTCTTTTAATAGCTCTTCAACAAGTTTAATTTGCTTGTTTTTATCTGCTAATTCACCTCTAACAACTTTTTCTGCTATATCTACTGATAATTCAGCAACTTGATTTTTTAAATCTGTAATTGCAGCTTGTTTTTCAGCTTGGATAGTTGCTTGTGCTTGTGCTACAATTTTAGTTGCTTGTGCTTGTGCTTCATTTTTGGCTTCAGATATAATACCTTCTTTCATTTCACGCGCTTCTTTTAAAAGTGCATCGCGTTGCGCACGCGCTTCTTTTAAAATACGTTCGTTATCTGCTGTTAGGTTTTGCATTTCTTTACGCGCATTTTCAGCTTCGTCTAATGCATCTTTTATACCGTCTTCTCTTTCATTAACTGAGTTTAAAATAGGTTTCCAAGCAAATTTATGCAATGCAAGTACTAAGACAATAAATAAAACTAATTGCCAGAAAAATAAACCTATAGAAAACTGTTCTATTAACTTATCCATTTTTTGTTTTGTTATTCTTTAATTAATAGTTTAAATAATAGCTACAACCAACCGTTGTAGCTATTTATTTTTTCTTAAGCTGCAAATAAAGCAGCAAATCCAATACCTTCAATCAAAGCTGCAGCAATAAGCATTGCAGTTTGAATTTTTCCAGAAGCTTCTGGTTGACGAGCAATAGCTTCCATTGCTTGTCCTCCAATTCTACCGATACCAATAGCAGCACCAATAACAATTATTCCAGCTCCAATGTAATTTAGACCTTCCATATTTATATATATTAATTAATTAAACATTCAATTTTAATGTTCATCATGTTCTTCTACCGCCATACCAAAGTACAATGCAGATAACATAGTGAAAATATATGCTTGTAGCGCTGCTACTAATAATTCTAATAATGCTAAAGCAAATGACAGTCCAAATGATAATGGACTACCAATCCAACTTTTAAAAATAAACATTAAACCAATAATACTCATTAATACAATATGACCTGCTGTAATATTTGCATACAAACGAATCATTAATGAAAATGGTTTAATAAATGTTCCTAACAATTCTATTGGCGCTAAAATAATTTTCATTAATGTTGGTACGCCTGGCATCCAAAAAATGTGTTTCCAGTAATTTTTGTTTGCTGTAAAAGTTGTTAGTAAATATGTTATTAATGCTAAAGCAAAAGTAACTGCAATATTGTTAGTTACATTAACTCCTAGAGGTGTTAAACCTAATAAGTTTATTATCCACACAAAGAAAAATACAGTTAACAAGTAACTCATGTATTTTCTGTAATGTTTTTCTCCAATATTTGGAATTGCCACATCATCTCTAATATATACAATTAGAGGCTCTAACAAACGGCCTATTCCTTTTGGCAATGCATTGTTCTGGTATGATTTAGCCATTCTAATAAAAATAAACAGCATTAAAACAGCAACAAACATAATAAAAACAACGTTTTTAGTAATAGAAAAATCTAAAGGCTTTACATTTGTAGCATGATGTTCTTCATCATAATTTATAGTACCTGCTGCATCTGTTTTGTATATTTTACTATGGTATAACTTGTAATAATTACCATCTACTTCTGCTAATGTTTCTCCGTGATTAAATTTTGAAGAAGAGAATACTTTTAAGCCACCATCCCATAAGATTACTGGTAGTGGAGCACTAAAATATTTATGTTCTCCGGCATCTGTTGTCCAAGAAAACAATGTAAAATCATATGAATCTAGCAAGTGATGTGCTATATATTCTTTAATTTCAGTTCTAATATCTTTATCTTCGTTAGAAGAATCTCCATGAACTTCTTTTGAAGCATCATGTTGTGCATTTGCTGAAATTGTTACCATTAAAAGCAGTAACGTAAGTATTTTTATCAAGTTAATTCTGTGCATATCACTTTATTAATAGTGTTCCCTAAAAATATTTTGCAAATGTACGTTTTTATATTAGAAACCAAAAAATATTTTTTGATGTTTTCCCCCATCTAAATAAGACTATTTAAACCTATTTAAAGTTTGTTATTCAATAGTTTGGATACATAAATTATCTCCAGCACTAAGCACGTTAGGTATGGCACTAAAAACGATAAAGACTCTAACTTATCTATGCTTCCATTTTTATTAAAAATTGGAAAGAAAAAAATAAAAAATATTGTAAATTTTAACAAACTTCCACCCATAAATATAAAACCAAGTAGGTCTAAATATTTTTTTCTAAGCTTGTATAAAGCAATAAAAATAACAATTGCTAATAAATAGTTAACACCGTAAGATGCCAAAATTAAATTATTAAATAGTGGTAATTTTAAATAAAATAAGAATATTAAATGAACTCCAAAAACAATACCTAACAGTACAAATAATTTAAAACAAAAAATAAAAACTGGATTAATCGTATTTATCATTTATATTTTTTAACTGTGCTAAAACACTCCAAATTGAGGCAAATAGAGCAAATAGAGTTAGTATTATTGTATAGATTTTATTAGTTGTTTGAAAATAAGCATCTAACCACTTTCCAAAATAAACACCCAAATATATGGTAACACCCATTTGCATGGCTACACCAGTTAGTTGTAAGTATTTATTAAGCTGTCTTTTCTTTTTTGGATTGTCCATTTTTTAATTCCTTAACAGTACCTTTCATTGCGCAAGTTGCATTAAACTCGGCACCTGGCTCTACAGATAACTTACTAATAATTACATCGCCAGAAATTTTAGCAGTTGTTTTTAAAGATAAAATACTATGAACTAACAACTCTCCAGAAAATACACCTTCAATATCTGCATTGCTACATTCTACTTTTCCTTTAACAGTTCCAGAACTTCCAATTATAACTCTACCATTTGTTTTTATAGTTCCTTCAATACTTCCATCAATTCTAAAATCTCCTTCAGATATTACATCTCCAACTATGGATGTATTTTTTCCAATTATGTTCCGTTCTGAAACTCCTGATTGCTTTTCTTTTTTTTCTGAAAACATGATTTATAAATTTATTAAGGGATGATTAAATTCTTGATTTTATAGCTTCAACTACTTCTAATGCTTTTTTTCCTTCTTCGGTATTTGGATAATTTGTTGCCACAAAATTTAAAGCATTTTCAAAAGCCTTTATGCCTTCTTTTTTACCTATTGTATATGCTTTTAACAATTCAAATTTAGAAACAATGGCATGACCTTCGTATTTTGATATTGCCAAAGCTGTTTTTTCTAGAACTAGATCGAACTTATTGTCTTTATAATCGTAAAAAACTGATGCATATTCACTTTCTGCCGAACTTCCGTCTTCTTGTATAAGCGCAGAATTTGGATTTAAAATGTTTTTAGCATACAACGATTCTGGGTAATTACTTACAATATCTTGTTTTAAATATGTTGCTTTGTAATTGTTTTGAGAATCATACATTTTATACAAATGGTATTTTGCCGGAACTTCAATTTTCTCATTTGGCTCAAACAACAGTAAACTCTCTAGCCTATCAATTGCCAAATCATATTCGTTAAATTGCTCTTTATAAATTACTCCTAATTTGTAATACGCATTGTTTCTTTTCTGTTTTAAACTATCAATTTCAGATTTTTCTGAAGGAATACGCTCTAAGTAATAATTAAGATCGTACATTTTAGTAACATCAATTTCAGCAATACCTTCTATATCAACTGCATCATTTTCTTGAAAATTCAACTGTGTTTTATCACTCAACCTCCAATTTTCTTCTAACGGACGATTTCCCCAAATACGTTTAAACTCTTGCTCTCCAAAACCAAGTGTTTGTGTATTATAAAAATACCATTTCCCTGTACTTTTATCATTTTTACTTAAACCTAAGCCTTTAAAAAAGCCACTTCCACTAGTAATTACTTTCTGATTTTTTTCATCTTCAGCTTTTAAACTTTCTATATATGAATTAAAATATGCAGTTTGCTCATCTAAACTCATTGCTGCAAGATTTAAAATACTGTCGTTAGTTTTTGCTATATTTTCATATAAAATAACATCATTTAAATTGGTGCGTTTTCTAGCTAAACTTCTAATTCTTTTAGAATCTTCTGAAGCTGTAATTCCTAAAATGGTATCGTAATAAGCACCTGCAACAGCAAATTCAGCTTTATCGAAATAATAATTACCGGCAGCTTCATAAGACAATTCTTTTTGAAGATTTGGTTGTGCACTTTCCTCTATAGATTTTTTAAAATATGTAATAGCTTCTTCAGAATTATTAGCATTTTCAATAACACCTAATTGATAATAAATTTCATCTAAATAAGGTTTATTATAACTGTTTTTTGTCATTTTTTGAAGTGCTTCAATTGCAGCTGCAGCATCTTTTTTTGTAACAAAATTCTTCGCTTTTTCTATCTGCGCTCTTGCTTGGTACTTTCTAGGCGCTCGGTTAAATTTAATAATATTTGTAAATGCAATATTAGAAGAATCTATTTGCCCCTTCTCTTTATACATTTGTCCTATTATATATAAATTTCGTGCTGTTTGCTCGGCGTTTTTAGTAGATAATTGTGGCTTAATTACATTTGTTTTCTTTTGAGTAATCATTGCCTTTGCTATCACAATATTTTTATTGGTAATTAAAACGCCTTTATTTAAGTGATACAAAGCAAGGTCTAAACTATCTATACTCATATAAGCCATTGCTAAAGCTGTATGCGCATCTTCAAAAATCTTCTGTTTTATTGTTGGATCTTCTAATAACTCTTTTAAATTATCAATAGCTTGCTCTTCGTTTCTTAAACGGACTAGTGTTTTTGCATGCCAAATTTTTGTTTCGTTAATTAGGTTTGCTCTTGGGTAATTACTTATTACGTAGTTAAAAGCTTCTAAAGCTGGTACAAACCTTTTAGAGTAATACCTAGCTTTTCCTAATAATAAATATGCATCGTCTATTTGTTTATTTCTTTCTTGACGCGCAATAAGCATTGAGTGTTTTTGAATGGCTTTTACAGCTTTTTCTTCAGCTCTTTCAAATTCTTTTGGAGCAACTTCTTCAGGTGTAACGCCAGGAACCACCAATTCATCTACCTCTAGTGGTTCAACAGGTAAACGTTCCCAAAAATTATCTTCGTAATTAGCATTTAACTGTTCTAAACCAGCTCTAAGTGCTTCGTGCCCATTAAAAAGAATGTTGTACTTGGTGTTAACAGCATGAAAATTTCTATTTAAAAATGCATCTTTTTTGGTTGAGCAACCAACAACAATAAGCACTAAAATTATGCTAATAAATATTTTATTAATGTTATTCAAAAGAGTTCTGTTTTACGTTTCCTTTAACTAAATACCTTGTTTATTATTGTAATAGGATTGTAAAAATACAAAAAACAATGAATTTAATTTGATTACACCGAAAAATAAGACTCTAACTCTTTTAAAGTTTCTTCTGAAGTTTTAATATCTTTTACAACAACTCCTTTGTCTAATACAACTATACGTTCACAAACTTCGGTAACGTGCCCTAAATCGTGACTAGAAATCAATACCGTTGCATTGCTGTTTACGGTTAAATCTTTTAATAATTTTTTAAGTCTAATTTGTGTTGTTGGATCTAAATTTGCAAAAGGTTCATCTAAAATAACAACTTCTGGACTTCCAATTAGAGCAGCTATAATTCCAACCTTTTTTTGATTTCCTTTCGATAAATCTCTTAAATATTTTTTCCCTCCTAAAATTTCTCCATTAAAAATTTCTTCAAATTGACTTAAAAAAGTATCGATATCAGCTTTGTTTAAACCTCTTAACTCTCCTATAAAATAGAAGTATTCTTCAGGTGTTAAATAACCTATTAAAAAACTTTCATCTATAAAAGCTGCTGTAAAAGGTTTCCAATCTTCACTTACATTTACTTGAATTTGATTATTTTTTATATGACCTGTTGTTGGTTTTATTAAATCTAGCAATAAATTAAAATAAGTGGTTTTACCTGCCCCATTATTACCTACCAAACCAAAAGATTGCCCTTTTGGAATTTCTAAAGCATCTATAGTTAAAACCGTATTTTCTCCGTATTTTTTTGAAAGTTCGCTTGTTATAATCATTTTAAATCTTCTTAAATTTTATTTTTCGCTAAAGGCAGCAACTGTTTTGTATTTTCCTGTTTGGTAAATGTTTTCAATTTTAGTTAAGAAAAAGTTTTTAAAAACAATTCCTAAAACACCACTTAAACCAAGCACTATAATTCCGGTTTCGTAATTCACTAACTTATAAGGTATGTAAAATAACAACATTGGTAACAGCATTTTTGGTAATGCAATTAACATTTGTGTTGGATTAAATCCGTTTGTGTTTCCAAAGGCTTTTGCTTTTACATTTAATTCTACAGGAACTCTATTTAATGCGCCTCCAAATAAGGTTATAAACGAATTAAGTCCAATATTAAATAATGTTGCAGCGGCAATCATAGCATAAATTTTCCAACCAAAATATATATAAGGTGTACTTAATACAAACGAAATTGCAACACCAACTATCATTAAATACCATTTAGATTCTAAATATTTTTTATACGGAATATTTTGACTCATTAGCATTTTATAATATTCGCTATCCCAAGACGGTACTAGCTGTCCGAATGTTAATAAAAAACCACCTGTTACAAATATAGATGCAAATGCTATCCAAGCTGGAGAATCGCTATACATTTTATTTGTGTAAAAAATTAATCCATAAAATAAGAACAAAAAAGACATCATTAATACTTGTTTTGGACGTGCATTTCTCCAAATAAGCTTCACATCATTTTTTAAAAAAATTGCAACACTTCCAAAACGATCCATCCACGATAAATCTACTTCACTTGCTTCTTCTATTTTTTTTGTAACAGCATCATCTAAATAAAATCCTTTTCGTATAAAATTAAAATTAATGCGGTACAGCACAAATACTAAAACAAGTGGTATAATAGCCAACACAGGATTGTTATACAATGCATTAAAAGCTACACCTATTGGCTCTGAAACTTTAAAAATATTAAAAAACTCCAAACTAATTAAAGCAGCAAAAACTGTAAGCAACACATAAAAAACCGTATTGCTTTTATTAATTAAAAAGTTTATAAAATTATTTGAAAACACTAAACACACCACTGCAAAAAACCAACATAATACATTTAAAACCGGATAACCTTTTACTAATAATACAATACTAAAAGGAATAAAAATAAAGAGCGGTATAAAGTTAAAAAATGAAATTGCTGTCTTCCTCAACAAATAATTTATAACGGCATCTCGTTTTACAGGAATAATCATTAATGGTTTTACATTCATAACTGGTAATTGCTGCATAAAAAACCGAAGTGCCAAATCAAAAATAAACCAATAAATTAAAAAGTTATTTACCGTAATAATTGGATCTATTTCTGGCATTGTTTTCTCTAAAATAAAAAAGAGCCCAACCCCTAAAAGTAAGGCAGCTCCTCCAAAATAAATTACAGCCAAGGCAAGTAAAATTTTTATTCCAATACCTTTTTTGAAGTATGATGAACGGGAAAATTGTTTCCATTCAAAATTTAAAAATTGTTTAATCATTTGGGTAGTTTTTGTGACTTTATGGTTAATAAGTATATTTTTTATACAATTTGTTACAGGTAAATTTACACGATTTTATATTCTGGATACGTTTCTATTAATAATTCTTCTGCTTTTTTTGGTAAAACAACAACACTAATATACACGTAAACAACCATTATTGTAAAAATAGCAGCATAAAAAATTGCCCAATATACATTATAAACATCTGGACTTGCTATATTAATAATATTAAACAGATTTACACCTAACATTCCGCCGCCTAAAAATAAGCCTCTAAAAATAATATCTTCTAACAACCATTTTTTACCACTTAATTTTTGTCTTTTTTTTACTTTTCTTAATAAAATAATATGCTTTATTAAACCAAATGAAATTACAACACCCAAAACCGAAAGCGCAAATGTATCTCCATATTGAATTAAACCTCTGTAGAAAAAATAAAAAAAGGTAATAATTGCTATAATTTTTGGCAATCTAAACCACTCTTTAGCATGGAGCCATAATATTTTCATGTACTTTTTACTCAATGCTCCTTGCCTTGCTCCATAGACATCCATAAAACCAAAAACACCAAATTTTTTGAATGAAATAGTTCTAGCTTCTTCAAAAGAAAGACTTGGTTTTTCTTGCCAAATTTGTTCAATATCGTTTGCTAAATGGTCAACTAACTCGGTTTGCATATCGTAATGTTCTACGTAATGTTGACGTGTAAATTTGTAGAGTTCTTGTATTTGTTCTGAGGTTAGTTTCATTGTAATTGATATTTTTTATAGTTTGAAACTACTTTTAAGTGGTTTTTATAGAAACTATATCCCATAATTATTAATGAAAATAATGTAACCAAATAAACAAAAGTAAAATCACTAAACTTTTCATTATCAATAATTTGTATTACAAACAAAATCACAATAAAAATATTTGGAAAAACCTGTTTATTATATAAATAGCTATATGTAGAAGCTAATTTTATTTTTTTTAACTGATATTTCCAATAGATTAAAAGAACAGGAAAAAACAAAGCTATTAAAAGGAAAGTGATTTTAAATAGCAGGTAATTTGCATCTAAATCTATATTAAATATTGTAACAGCTCCATAAAAAACAGCAATAAAAGCAACAATTCCAAGAATACATTTAAACCATAAAGGTTTATAAATTTTTAAACAATGGTCAATAAATAATTTTGAACCACCATTTGAAATTCCCAACCAAAAAGTCCATTTATAACTGAATGTTTTACGCCATTTCAGTTTAACTTCATCAAAAGCATTTTCAAAAGAAGTATTATTTTCAGTCATTTCACTTTCGATATCCGTAGAAATATGATCCAACACTTCTAAATGTAAATCAATATATTTAATATCGTTGTTGTTTAGGTAAGCTTCAATTTTTTGAAGTTGTTCTCGGGTAAGTTTCACATCTTTTTTCATAAAAAGCAATCTTATTCTAAACTAAATTTAGGATTTACAATAGTTTGCATGGTTCGTAAAAAATCTTCCATTTCGGCCAACCTACTTACGGTTTCTTTAGTACCGTTTTCAGTTAACTTATAATATTTTCGTAAGCGATTGTCAACTTTTGCAACTTCAACATCTAACAAACCTTCAGCTTCTAATTTATGAAGCGCAGGATATAAGGCTCCCTCAGTAATTGAAAGCTCCCCTTTGGTTAATTCCTTTACTTTTTGCGTAATTTCGTAACCATACATTTTGCCTTTTTCTTCCAATAATTTTAAAATAATGGTTTGTAAAGAGCCCTTGTATAATTTTTGATTTGCCATTTATGTTGGTTTAAAGGTTTAATCGTTTATTTATGTAATAGGTAGTTGTTTTTTAAATTATCAGCACTACGTATCCTGATAATGAATCTGAATAAAGGTTTTATTTAAGCTCTATACAATTTTAAATTTCGCATTTAGCTCATTTTAATTCACTCTAACACTTAAAAAAACATCCACCAATAAAATTTATCTGTTGCGATTCGCCACAAATATATGCATAATTTTCTTATGTATAACTTTCTTATGTATTAATTTTAACAAGAAATTTAATTTTAGTTTGGTTACTTTTGTAAACTTATAAAAATGATTATGTCGAAATTTCACACACTTACTATAAAAGAAATAAAAAAAGAAACCAAAAATACGGTTTCTATTGTATTTGATATTCCAACCGAATTAAAAAACGAATTTACCTTTACTGCTGGACAGTATATTAATATTAAAAAAGAATTGGCTGGCGTAGAATTACGCCGTGCATATTCTATCTGTTCCGCACCAAATAGTAACGAATTAAGAGTTGCTGTAAAAGCCGTTGACAATGGTACATTTTCTGTTTTTTCCAATACCATTTTAAAAGAAGGCGACACCTTAGATGTTCAAAAACCAGAAGGCAAGTTTATTTTAAAAACTAGTAAAAGTAACACTAAAAATTATTTAGCTATTGCTGCAGGAAGCGGAATTACTCCAATTATGGCAATGTTAAAAGCAGTATTAACTGAAGAACCTAATAGTACTTTTACACTTATTTACGGAAACAAAACAGTTACTGAAACTATTTTTAAAACTGAAATTGACAACTTACATAACAGTTTTCCAGATCGGTTAAATTTACAATATGTGTACAGCCAAGAAGAACAAGAAAATTCTTTATTTGGTAGAATTGACAAAGGAAACATTAATTATATTGTTAAAAATAAATTAAAAAACACAACATTTAACAATGCTTTTTTATGCGGACCAGAAGCCATGATTCAAGTAGCTACTGATACACTAATTGAAAATAATATTGATAAAAATAATATTCATTTCGAATTATTTTCAACACCTGTAACTTCCGAAAAAGAAACTTCTGAAAATTTTGAAGGAACTTCAGAAATTACAATAATTGTTGATGATGAAGAAACTACTTTTAAAATGGATGCTAAAACCACCATTTTAAATGCAGCGTTAGAAGAAGGATTAGACGCTCCGTATTCTTGTCAAGGTGGAATTTGCAGTAGTTGTTTAGGAAAAGTAACAGAAGGAAGCGCAAAAATGACTAAAAATGCTATTTTATCGGATAGTGAAATTGAAGAAGGCTTAATTTTAACCTGTCAAGCACATCCAACTTCACAAAAAATTACTGTAGATTATGATGATGTTTAATAATTATAGTATCTTGAATTTTTATTAAACAATCACTATGACATTCAACGAAATTAAAGAAGCAGCGCTTATTGGCTTTTTTTTGGCCTTTATGATTGGCCCTGTCTTTTTTATGCTAATTCAAACTAGCATTATTAAAGGTGCACGTGCCGCTATTGCGTTTGACTTAGGTGTAATTTTGGGTGACATAGCCTTTATCTTAATAGCTTATTTTGGTAGTAAAAGTCTTTTAGAAAGTATTAAAGACGATCCGTTACTTTTTTATATTGGCGGTTTAATTTTAGTAGTTTATGGTATTATTACCTTTTTAAATAAGAGCCAAAAACAGATTGTACAAGATGAAACCTTAGTACTTCCTGAAAAAACAAATTATCTAAAACTTTTTTTAAAAGGTTTTTTATTAAACTTTATAAATATTGGTGTTTTAGCTTTTTGGCTAGGAATGATAGTTGTAGTTGGCTCTAACTTACAAATGGACTCTAATAAAATATTCAATTACTTTTCTGTTATATTATTAAGTTATTTAATTACAGATATTGGTAAAATAACACTTGCAAAACAACTTAAAAAATATTTAACACCTGCGGTTACATATAAAATAAAACGCGCTATGGGAATTCTATTAATAATTTTCGGCATTGTTTTAATCATAAAAGGTTTTATCCCTGAAGAACAATTAAACCTTAATAAGGTAATTAACGAAGTTGATAAAACAACCTAAATTAACTCAATAACACTTTTTAAAACTTGAACTCTAGACAAACGCAAGCAAAAATTTTAAGAAATTTTAGAAAAGTACACAGAGCTACTGGAGCTTTACTCTTTATATTCTTTTTTATAATTTCAATTACAGGAATCCTTTTAGGTTGGAAAAGCCATAGCAACAATGTAATTATACCACAATCTCACCAAGGTACTTCAAACGATTTACGTGAATGGTTACCAATTGATAGTTTACATAAAAAAGCTATAGTTGTTTTAAAAGATTCCATTGCTACAGATTTATCTTCAGAACTCGACAGAATTGATATTCGAAAAAATAAAGGAATGGTTAAATTTATTTTTGAAAATCATACTTGGGAAATTCAATTAGATGGTGCAACTGGCACTGTTTTAAATATTGGCAAAAGACATTCCGATTTTATTGAAAATTTACATGACGGAACTGTTTTAGACAACTGGCTTAACACTTCTTCAAAAATTTTTAGAGTAATTTACACCACAATAATGGGCTTGGCTTTATTATTATTTACAATAACTGGATTTTGGTTGTGGTATGGACCAAAAAAACTAAAAAAACATCGTAAAAAAAGACCTCGTAAATAAAACGAAACTTTAATTTCCACACCTAGTATTCAACAGTCATTGTTAGTATTTTCACCAACAATTAAACACTTTTACAAGTAAAAAGTAAGCCCCAATGCTGTAATACTTCCGGCAAATATCCATAACTCAGTAAAAATAGATTCCTGTTTTCACAGAAATGACAATAAATCTAATCTTCTTCTAACTTAGAAGAGAGCTCAAACCAACGCTCTTCTTTAGCATCAATTTCAGTTGCTATTTCTTGAAGTTTAATTGATAGTTCATTAATTTCTTCACCAGACAAATTACCATCTAAAAATTTAGCTTCAATGGCTGTTTTTTCAGAATTTAAGGCTGCTATTTCATCTTCAATACCATCAAATTCCTTTTTTTCTTTATAGGTTAACTTTGCTTTTGTTGTAGTTTTAACTGGAGCAACAGATTCAACTTTTTTAACTTCTACTACATCTTCTTTAGGTTTAGAATCTTCATATGCTCTAAAATCTGAATAATTTCCTGGAAAATCTTCAACAACACCTTTTCCTCTAAACACAAATAAGTGATCCACAATTTTATCCATAAAATAACGGTCGTGCGATACTACCAATAAACAACCTGGAAAATCTAATAAAAAACTCTCCAACACATTTAACGTTATAATATCTAGATCGTTCGTAGGCTCATCTAAAATTAAAAAGTTCGGGTTTTGAATTAAAACAGTACACAGAAACAAACGTTTACGCTCTCCACCACTTAATTTTTCAACAAAATCGTACTGACGCTTTCTACTAAATAAAAAACGTTCTAATAACTGTCCGGCAGAAATAATTCCACCTTTTTTTAACGGAATATAATCCCCAAATTCCTTAATAACTTCAATTACTTTTTGACCTGGTTTTATTACAATTCCATCTTGCGTATAATAACCAAACTTTATAGTTTCACCAATAACAACCTTACCACTATCGGTAGGAATTTCTCCTGTTATAACATTTAAAAAACTAGATTTACCAGTACCATTTTTCCCAATAATACCAATGCGTTCTCCACGTAAAAAATTATAGTCAAATTTGTCTAGAATTTTTAAATCACCAAACGATTTAGAAACATTATGAAGCTCTAAAATTTTAGTTCCCATACGTTCCATATCAATATCTAACTGAACTTTATGGTCGTTTCTACGTTTAGAAGCAGCTTCTTTAATTACATAAAAATCGTCTATTCTACTTTTACTTTTAGTAGTACGTGCTTTTGGTTGCCTACGCATCCATTCTAGCTCTTTTTTAAATAAGTTTTTAGCTTTATCTACGGTAGCTTGTTCAATTTCTATACGTTCTTCTTTTTTTTGTAAGTAGTTAGAGTAATTTCCTTTATAAGTATAAAAACCACCATTATCTAACTCTACAATTTCATTACACACACGTTCTAAAAAAAAGCGGTCGTGTGTAACCATAAATAAAGTGATTTTTTCTTTTTCAAAATAACTTTCAAGCCATTCAATCATTTCTAAATCTAAATGATTTGTTGGCTCATCTAAAATTAACAAATCTGGTTTATGAATTAAAATTAAAGCCAAAGACAAGCGCTTGCGTTGTCCACCAGAAAGTTCACTTACTTTTTTGGTTAAATCGTCTAATTTTAATTTAGAAAGTATTTGTTTAAACTGTGTTTCAAAATCCCAAGCATTTAAACGCTCCATTTTTTCAAAAGCCCTTTGGTATTCATTTACTTCTTCTGGGTGTTGCAATGCATGTTCGTATTCTTCAATTACTTTTAAAGTTTCATTATCCGAATCAAAAATAGTTTGTTCAATAGTTAAAGCCTCATTTAAATGATCTTCTTGCGATAAATATTCAATTTTTAAGCCCTTTCTAGAAATAACCTGCCCAGTATCTGAACTATCTAAACCAGCAATTATATTAAGCATCGATGTTTTTCCAGTACCATTTTTTGCTATAAAAGCAATTTTCTGATCTTTATTAATTCCAAAAGAAATGTTTTCAAACAACGTTAATTCGCCAAACGATTTCGATATATTTTCAACTGATAAGTAATTCATTAACCGTAAATTTTAACGCAAAACTACACAAAAAAAATACCGAAAACTACAATTATTATATTTTGGGCGTTACCTTGCAGGTCTGGCTGTTCGTTTCAAGTCCTCGCTATCGCTGTGGGCTTTCCACTACCATCCCTAACGCAATAATTAAAACTAAACACAAACAATTAGTAATTAAAATTGAAAAAAATCAACTTTAAATCATCTTAATAAATTGTATATTGCACCTTTATATGATTTTAAAGAAAATACATACTATAGTTTTAGTTGGAATTGCGCTCTTTTCCGGTTTTTCACACGCTCAAAACACACAAAACCCTGAAGTTGAAAATTTAAAATTTCAGGAATACTTTTTTGAAGCATTAAAAGAAACTAGCATAAATAATTATTCAAAGGCTGTTGAGAACCTAGAGAAATGCAACTTAATTGATGCCGAAAACATAGCTGTTGATTTTGAATTCTCTAAGAATTATTTATTGCTAAAAAAATATTACGAAGCTGAAATTTTTATAGATAAGGCATTAGAAAAAGAACCTAACAACCACCATCTGTTAAGACATAAAGTGGCCATTTTAAAAGCACAAAGAAATTATTTAGATGCTATTAAAGTTCAAAAAAAACTTGTTGAAATAAAACCAATTTACGCCGATGAGTTAGTGTTGCTTTATATTCAGAATAAAGAATTTACAAAAGCCGAAGATTTAATTACCGAAGTAGAAAACAAAGCACTAACTACCTTAAAAATAAAAAGGTTTAAAACCTATTTAACCAATAGAAAAAAACTGCTTAAACAAAGAGATAAAATAACTGAAAGTTTTCCTAAAATTAAAGATTTTGAAGCTTTAAAAGCTTCTTATAAAAAAGATAAAAATTTTAAAACATTACTTCAAATTTTAAGTTACGAATTAGAAAACAATCTTTTTGAAATGTTACAATCAGATAGCAAAAAGGCACTAGAATTATTTCCAGCGCAACCAGTGCTATATCAATTAAATGGCTACGCACTTAATAAACTTAAAAAATATAATGAAGCAATTGACGTTTTAACAATTGGCATTGATTTTGTTATTGACAACAACGAAATGGAAGTAAACTTTTACAATCAGTTAATAATAAGCCACAAAGGTTTAAATAACGATAAAGAAGTTTTAAAATACAAACAAAAAATAGACCAGTTAAAACAGGTAAATTAAATGAAACAATTTTCTAAAATACTATTAATCTTTTTAGTAATTTTCACATCGTGTAAATCTAATAAAAGTGCTGTTGATGCTAACATCAAAAATATTTCAACAAAAAAAATTATAAATAACCATTACAATTCTAATTTTGACCAAAAAACAATAGATGCAAAAATAAATGCTAAATTTAAAGATGATAAAACATCGGTAGGTTTTAGTATTAAACTGCGTTTAGAAAAAGATAAAACAATTTGGATGAGTGCCACAAAATTTGGATTTCCAGTTGCAAAAGTAATGATAACCCCTAATAGGGTTCTTTATTACGAGAAAATGAAAAGAACCTTTTTTGATGGAGATTTTTCTTTACTAAGCGAATGGTTAGGGACAGAATTAGATTACGAAAAAGTTCAGAATATTCTTTTAGGTCAGGCTGTTTTAAACCTAAAAAAAGGAAAATACAACTCAACAATAACTAATAAATTATATCAGTTACAACCTAAAAAAGATGTAGCATTATTCGATATTTTATTCTTTTTAAATTCGGATAATTTTAAAATAAATAAACAAGAAATTAGCAATAAAGAAAAACAACAATTATTAACAGTTTCTTATTCAGATTACACAAAAATAAAAGGAGAAGAATTTCCAAAAAGTATTAATATTAAAGCTTTAGATCATAAAAAAATAACAACCATAGATATTGAATATCGCACTGTTGAATTCAATAAAGATTTAGCTTTTCCGTTTTCAATACCAAATGGTTACAAAGAAATTAGTTTAAAATAATGCAATTTAAATTAAAGTACCTTTTACTGCTTTTAGTAGTATCTATCAGTATTAATAGTACTGCTCAAAAATCTAAACGCCAAGTGTTAGAGGCACGTCGTGTGCAGCTTCAAAAAGATCAAATATATATTAATGCACTACTTTCTAATACTATAAGAACAGAAAAAAATGTATTAAATCAACTAAACGATCTTAAGGCTAAAATTAATACGCGACAAGAGTTAATTAAAGCTATAGAAAACGAATCGAAAGAACTTAGTAACGAAATTTACACAAATCAACTTGAAATAAACAAGAACAAAAGAGATCTAGAAGCACTAAAAAAAGGCTACGGAGAAATGATTTACAACTCTTATAAAAGTAAATCTCAAAATAGCAGAATTATGTTTCTTCTGTCATCAGAAAATTTTTTCCAAGGTTATAAACGGTTTCAATATATGAAACAATATACTGCTTTTAGAAAAAAACAAGGTGATGAAATTCATAAAAAAACTACAGAATTACAAGCTCTAACAGATTCTTTACAAGTTAAAAAAGATCAAAAGAAGGCTCTTTTAGATATACAAAAGAAGGAGCATTCTGTAATTGAAAAAGAAAAAAAAGAACAAGAAATTTTATTGGCTAAAGTAAAACAAAAAGAAAATACCTATAAAAAACAAATTAAACAGTTTCAAAAAGAAGAAAGCAGAGTTGCCAGTCAAATAGACAAACTTATTAGAGCTGCTATTGCCGCTTCTAATAAAAAATCTGGAAGTACCACCACTGCAAAAGCTACTTCTAAAAGCGCAACTTCTTTTGCTTTAACACCAGCTGCAAAAGAATTAAATTCAAAATTTGAATTGAATAAAGGTAAATTAGATTGGCCCGTTGAAAAAGGCTATGTTTCTACATTCTATGGTAAGCAACCTCACCCAATTGTAAAAACTACTACTATACAAAGTAATGGCGTTAGAATTACAACAGAAAAAGGCAGTAAAGCACGCGCTGTTTTTGATGGTACAGTATTAGCGGTTCAAGTAACATCTGGAAATAAAAAAGCTGTCTTAATTCAACACGGTAATTATATTACTGTATATAAAAATTTAGAAAACACCTTTGTAAAATCTGGTGATAATGTAAAAACCAAACAAGAAATTGGTACTATTTTTACCGATAAAATTACAGGAAAAACCATTTTAGGATTTGAATTTTGGAACAATACCCATAAAGAAAATCCAAGACCTTGGATATACAAAATGTAACTTGCTTTTATAACTAACAAAGTAAATATAAACGCGTTTAAACCGAGTTAAAGCCAGTAAATAATCTCCAATTTTATAAATCTCGAAATAAGAAATTAAAATATGTATTTTCTTATATTATTTCTATTTCAACCACCAATGCGAAGATGGAAAATCTTCTCCATTTAAAACAATTCCTTCTCCTAATTTTGGGGTACTTATTTGTACATTTAATTCAGCTGCTTTTTTTGTTGCTCTAATAATTGGATCGTTCCAGGTGTGTAATGCTAACTTAAAAGCACCCCAGTGAATTGGCATAATTAAATCTGCTTTTACATCAATAGAAGCCAAAATTGTTTCTTCTGGAGTCATATGTATATGCGCCCATTGTTCGTTATACTGCCCACATTCCATCATAGCAAAATCAAAAGGACCATATTTTTCACCAATTTCTTTAAAATGTTTTCCATAACCACTATCGCCACTAAAATAAATTGAATTACTTTCAGATTTTAATACCCAAGAACTCCATAATGTATTGTTTCTAGTAAAACCTCTTCCCGAAAAATGTCGTGCAGGAGTTGCAATAAACTCAATTCCGTTTAAAGTTTGACTATCCCACCAATCAAATTCTGTAATTTTTGATGCAGCTACACCCCATTCAGTTATATGTGCTTTTATGCCTAATGGAACATAAAACTGTTTCACTTTTGAATGTATTTGTTGAATAGAACCATAATCTAAATGGTCGTAATGATCGTGTGAAATCAACACCAAATCAATTTCAGGTAAATCATCAATTGCAATAGGTAACTCTTTATTAAACCTAGCATTTCCTAATAACGGATGTGGTGCTGGTACTTCGCCTAACATTGGATCTATAAAAATATTTAGTCCTTCCATTTCAATAAACATAGCAGAATGTCCAAACCAAGTAATTCTAGGTTCCTTAGGCTCATTCTCAAAATATGCTTTAGTTATTTTTTCTAAAGGCAATTCGTTTGCTGGAACTTTATTCTCTCCATTGGTAAAAAACTTTGGAATAGAGCTCAATTTAAAACCCGTACTGGCTGAGGTTAATTCTAAATTTTTAAAAGTCCCATCTCCGTTATAATTTGGTGATTTTTCAATTTTAACTAAGCTTTCTTTGGTTGGTTTCCCTCCAAATTGTGGACTTAAATTAACAAATAATACGCCTACAATTACTATTAAAAGCACCACTGCTATAAATCCTATCAACATTTTTTTTAATATTTTTTTAATCATTTTCAATGATGTATCTAATTTTTTTAATTGGTATTTTTCAGCTCAAGTCAGCAGTTTTATTTTACTTCTTGCATTCTACGAATTTGCTTTAACAACATTTTTTTAGGAGTAAAAGGAATCATAGCCATCATTATTTTTTGCATTGTTGTTAAACCCGAAACAACATCTAACTTTCCTTTTAACATTCCTCTATAACCATCTTCTGCCACACTACGGGCGGTCGCTGTTTTTTTAAACATTTCTGTTTTATCCATTCCAGAAGTTGCACCAAATTCGCTTTCTGTAGCACCCGGCATTAAATTAGTTACAGTAATATTGGTGTCGCATAATTCTTCTGCAAGTGCATTGCTAAAAAATGTAACATACGCTTTTGTCGCAAAATAAACAGCTTGCAACGGACCAGGCATAAAGCTTGCCGTTGAAGAAGTGTTTAATATTTTTCCAGAATTTCTTTTTATAAAGTTAGGCATAAAATAATGCGTTAATGCGGTTAATGACGTTACATTAAGGTTTATCATTGCAATTTGACGCTCTAAATCTAATTCGTGGAATTTCCCTAAAGCTCCAAAACCCGCATTATTCATTAAATAATCTATTTCAATTCCAGCATTATTTACCTCATCGAATAGTTCTTTGGCAGCATTTAAATTGCTTAAATCTTTAACAATTACCAACACATTTACACCGTGCTTTTTTTCTAAGGTTGCTTTTAATAAATCTAAGTTCTTTTTACTTCTGGCTACCAATATTAAATCGCCTCCATTTTCTGCGTGTATGGTAGCTAATTCTTTTCCTATTCCGGTAGATGCTCCTGTTATTAATGCTATATTTTTCATAATATGAGTTTTTTGATTGAGTATTCAATCAATACAATGGTTAAATTTTTTTAAAGCTTTAAATAATTATAAAATTGTTCCCAAGCTTGCTCAATAAAAACTAAATCGTTTCTTTTCTCTGGGAACTGGGTAATATAACTAACCATTGATGTAATTAAACCAAACATAGATGCCATTAAAAAATGAGTATCCATATTTTTGATTAGTTTTTTATCTATATATCCTTGTATTAAGTTGTTAAACACTTCATATTTGGTAATAATATCTGGGTGTGTTTTTACGCGCTCTGCACAACTGGTATTATCTATTTGTAATAAAAACTTAAATTTCAAATCATTATCTAAAGCCCAGCTCCAAGAATTTGACCAAATTAATCTTAATTTTCCAAGGTCAGATTTAATTTTGTCTATAGCTTCAAGAATGGCAGAAGAATATTCTTTTTTAATAGAAATATACAATTCATCAATTAAATCTTCTTTGGTTTTAAAGTAATGAAACAAAATTCCAGCACTAACTCCAGCTTCTTTTGAAATTGCTGATGTTGGTGTAGCATGCAAACCTCTTTCTACAAAAAGTTTGGTTGCTGCTTCTAACAATAATTCTCTTTTATCTTTTTTATATTGACTAATCACTCAACAAAAGTACTATAAAATTATTAATTGACAAATAAATTGATGAAATTCTACTTCTCGATACAAATTTCACTTACTTTCAATCGTTAAATTCACTTGAAGTGACGAATTTTCATCAAAAGGCACAACGGTTAAATAACGTATAAAAGATGTTTAAATATCATTCAGAATGGCTTCTTTATTTAAGAAAAACTTAATAATTCATCCCTTGCCAAGAATTATTTTTCTGAAGGTTTTTATCAATTTTAGCTACAATCTCAAAATTTTTAAGTCCACCCCATTTTGGTGCAATTAACAAGTCTTTCGGAGCTTCACTAATAAAACGCTCAATAATAATATCTGGCCGTAAATAGGTAATAAATTCAGACACAAAATCTATATAATCTTCTGCAGCAAATAAGTTAAAATTCTCAGGATTTCGTTTGTATTGAACTGCCATTACCGAGTTTTTTACAATCTGTAAATGATGTAATTTTAAAGTAGAAATTGGTAATTTCGATAATTCTACGGCATGATTCATTAACGCAGCTTTAGTTTCTCCTGGCAGTCCTAAAATTATATGTGCGCCTAAATGAAAGCCTTTATTTTTACACAAATTATATGTTTCCTTAGTTTCTTCGTAGGTATGACAACGATTTACTTTTAATAAGGTTGCTTCGTTTGTACTTTCTACACCAAATTCTAAAGATATAAAATAGGTTTTAGAAAGTTCGTCTAAAAAATCTATAATTTCTTTTGAAATACAATCTGGACGTGTTCCAATAACCAAGCCAACAACTTTTGGCACGCTTAAAGCTTCTAAATACAGCTGTTTTAGCGATTCAAAATCAGAATAGGTATTTGTATAAGCTTGAAAATATGCTAAATATTTATTGTTTTTCCCTTTTCTAGAAAAGAATTCAATACCATGTTCTAATTGTGTTTTAACACTTTTTTGAGGTTCGCAATATTCTGGATTAAAAGTATTATTATTGCAATACGTGCAACCACCAAAACCTTTTGTTCCGTCTCTGTTTGGACAAGAAAATCCAATATCTAATGAAATTTTTTGTACACGTTCACCAAAATTTAATTTAATAAAAGAGCTATAATCTAAATATCGTTTTCCTGTAATTTGCATAATTAATTGCAAAATTAAGAATTGTTATTTTTACAACACTTTATATGATGAATTATTTAAAAATAAAACAACAATTACTTGAACAGTGTTTTCACTTTGTTCGACAAAAAAGTGCTGTTATTAGCCAAAGTATCGCTTCTAACAAAAACGATTTATTTTCTGAAACTAAAAGTTCTGCTGGCGACAAACACGAAACCGGTAGAGCAATGATTCAGTTAGAAATGGAAAAATCGAGTCAACAATTAGCCGAAATTGAAGCTATGAATGCCGTTTTAAACAAAATTTCAATTGAAAAATCTTCTGAAGTTGTTTGTTTAGGAAGTCTTATTAAAACTTCAAAAGGCACTTATTTTTTAGCTATTAGTGTTGGAAAAATTTTGGTTGAAGACGCTACTTATTTCGCAATCTCTTCGCAATCTCCTATTGGAAAGCAATTATTAGGACAAAAAATTGGAGGAACTCTAGCTTTTAACAATGCCGAAATTTTGGAGATTTTTTAAGTAAAACATTTTTCTGTCTAGAATTGCATCAAACAATTTTAACATTTGAGTTTCTTCTCCAAATGTTAAAATTGTAGATACAAATAATACTAGAAGTATTTTTTCATTATTAATAAAATAAACTTTTAATAATATTGCTGTTCACTATTTATAAACAAGCATAAAGTTATACAGTTACTACTTTAATTAAATTGCTTTTACAGGGCAGCCAATTGCTTTAGTAAAAGTAACTTCTGGAGTTGTTCCTTTTTGAAGCGCCTGTATCGCGTTTTCAAGGTATTTTACTTTAACATTAGCCGCAGACCTAGCATTATCGTCTATAGTACCTATGTATTGTACTTTTTTATCGCTATCTAATAAAAATACGTGAGGTGTTCTAACAGCTCCATATTTTGGAAAAACATCATGTTTTTCATCAGCTAAATAAACAAAAGGAAATTTCTTTTCTGTTGCTCTTTTTTGCATTGATTCAAAACTTTCTTTCGCGTTATTTTCACTTACATTTGGGTTAATAGCTACTACAGCATATCCTTGTGAAACATATTTATTATGAAGCTCTATTAAACGATCTTCATACATTTTAGCAAACGGGCATTCATTACAAGTAAATACTACAATATATCCTTTTGCGTCTTTAATATCTGCTAAAGAAAACATAGTACCGTCAACATTTTTAAGATTAAAGTCAGTAGCAACTTCACCTATTTTATAACCTCCAATTTCATCCAAAGTTTTAGTTTGTTGAGGACTGTGACCACCTTTTGGAGGTCCCTTTCTTTCTTGCGCATTTGTATTTATAGTTGTTAAAAAACTACATAAAATTAAAATTACTGTGAATGTTAAATTACTTTTCTTCATTTTTTTAGTTATTTATTGTGTTATTAATTTCAGTTTCTAAGTCTTCAATATTTTCAAAAGCACGTTCGTGAAAAGATCGCTTATTTTTATTGAATACTATGGTAAATGGTATTGCACCAGACCAATTAGGGTCAATTTTATCTATCCAAGTATTTGCATCTGGATCGTCTAAAAGCACAACTTTTGATGTAATTCCTTTTTTTTCTAAAAATGGTTTAAGTTTTGTTTCAATATCTTCAGGAAAATCAAGACTCACAAAAATCATTTCTACATTTTCATTATTTTTTTCATACGCTTGAAAAATTGGTAACTCTTTTACGCAAGGAGCACACCACATAGCCCAAAAATTTACAATATGTATTTTTTCTGAATCTGTATATAATAAAGGCTCTAATTCAGAAAAGTTATAAACCGGTATGGTAGCGTTATTTAATGGTTGTTTTGTAACTATTTCTTTATTATCTGAAGTAAATCCAATAAAGAATAAAGAAATTAGTAGTAAAATAGTATTTTGCATTGTACGTATTATTTAATCTTTAGCTTATAGAATTCAGATTATTAATCTTATTAATTCTAATAAAACGTCCAACAAATCTAATATATTACCTTCTTATTAAAATGTTAAAATTTTTAAAATGAGTATATTACTAATATATTTTTTAAAAATAATTTAATATTAAAAGTGAAAAACTCAATATATAACATTAATAATCATAATAATGGAAGCTATCAATTGCGTACCAGCAAAAAGATATTTTAAATTTTTAGGTTTTGATTCTAATGCCATTTTAGCACCCATAAAACCACCAATAACACCTCCCAAGGCTAAAGGTATTGCTAAATTAAGATCTACAATTCCTGCTCCAATATGTCCAAAAAAACCTGCTACTGCAGATACAGACACCAAAGTTGTAGAAGTACCAACTGCAACATGCATAGGAACATTCATAGTTAATAGCATTAGAGGAACTAAAAAGGATCCACCAGAAACACCAACCATTCCAGAAAGAAAACCAGTAAGTAATACTATTGGTATTGTTACCAATAAATTCACTTTAAAAGTTTCATTATTTGATGTTAATGTAACAACCCAAATACCATCATTTTTAAGTTTTTGCTTAGGTTTTTTCAACATTAACAAAGCAGCGACAAACATAAGAATCGCAAAAATTACCTTAAGTGCTTTTTCGTTAAAATATTGCCCGTAAAATCCACCAGCCATTGCAGAAATAAATAATAATACTCCTAAAAGTATGGTTAATTTCCAGTGGTTCATTTTTTGTTTACTGAAAAGAATAGTCGCAATAAATGAAGAACACATAAGAATAAATTGCCCAGTGGAAGCAGAAATATTCATACTAAAACCAGAAAAAACCAATACAAGAACGTAAAAATTTCCACCACCACGACCGGTCATTGTCATTAAAAATGCAATAAGCATTATAACAATTGCAAGTATCCAAACACTCATTTTATTTATTTTTTTCGATTACTTTAACGGCACAAGTCATAAAATCTAACACACAAGGAATTTCTAAACTATAATAAATATAATTTTTATCCTTTTTCCCTTTAATAATTTTGTGATTTTTAAGAATACTTAAATGTTTAGACATTGTAGAAATATCAACACCTACCAGTTCTGTAAGCTCTTTTACAGACAGTTTTTTATCTTTTACAGCATTAATAATAAATAAGCGAGTTGGGTGTGCTAATGCTTTAAATAATGCTGCTTTTTCTAGAAATTGATTTTCTATATCTTGATTCACTATCCTTGTTTTTTATCACTTACTGTTTTATATTCTGCTAAATTCCATCCGTTTATACCATCAGATATAAATATAATTTTGCCTTTATATTCTAACTATATAAGTTTTTCAATAATAATTCCACCTCTTTTATTGTTAGAGCAATACACTATAAGCTCTTGTTTATCAATATAATTCTTTAATTCTATTGAAGACGATTCACTAAAAGCATCTATATTTACAACTCCTTCAATATGCTTATCTGCAAACATTTCAGCACTTCTACCATCAATCATTATAGTATTTGTTGTATCTCTACTAACAACTATTTCTAAAACATCTTTTGCCACTATTTTTTCTATTGTTTGACCAATTGCATTTAAACCAAAAAGTAAACTGATTACTATGGAAGTATAATTTTTCATATTACTAACAAATTTTATATTTGGCAAAATTACCAAATAGTTATTATAAATAAGAAAATATATTTACAAAGAAGTAATTAAATATTATTTAGAAACTTAACTTATCATTAGCACTTTAAAACACATAATTTTATTAAATTTATTACTTTAAATCATTTCAAAAAGTATGAAAAAACTGCTATCAATCATCTTAATTTTATTTACATGTCTTTCCTATTCTCAATCTAAAAATATAAAATTAACTGGTAAAATAGTTAGTATTAACGATAGTATTCCACTTGAATCTGCAACTATTTATTTAGAAAGAATTAAAGATAGTTCTGTTATAAACTATACAATTTCAAACAATAATGGTTTGTTTACCATTAAAGATAAAATATACGATTTAAAAATTAATTTTTTTGTTTCCTACTTTGGTTATAAAACCTTTTCAAAAACAATAGATTTAAAGACTTCTGAAATAGATCTAAAAACAATATTTTTAGAACAACATGAAAACTTATTAAATGAAGTTGAAATTAAATCTAGAGCACCAATTACTGTTAAAAAAGATACCTTAGAATTTAATGTTAAATCGTTTAACACAAAAAAAGATGCAAATGTTGAAGATTTATTAAGGAAATTACCTGGAGTAGAAATTGGGATGGATGGAGAAATTAAAATAAATGGCAAAGTGGTTAATGAAATATTAGTAAACGGAAAACCCTTTTTTAGCAACGATCCTTTAATTGCAACTAGAAATTTATCGAAAAATATAATTGAAAAAATTCAGGTTACAGATACAAAATCAAAGTCTGAAGTATTTTTAGGACAAGATGGAGAACAGTTAAACAAATCAATAAATTTAGTAATTAAAGAAAAAAACAACAAAGGTGCTTTTGGTAGTTTATCTGCAGGAAAAGGAAGTGATGATCGTTACGAAGTTGCAGGAATGCTTAATTTATTTAACAACGATCAAAGATTAAGTATTGTTGCTGGTGGAAACAATGTAAATTCTCCGAGATTTAGCATGGGTGGATTTTCTAGCATGACTATTGGAATGGTATCTTCAGTAAATTTTTCTCAAGTAAGTGCAGGATCACTTGTACAAGGAATGCCTTCTTTTGGCGCTAGTAACGGAATAACAACCTCTAAAAATGGAGGTATAAATTATTCAGATAATTTTGGTAAAAAAGTAGATTTCACCACAGATTATTTTTATTCAACAAGTAATACCGAAGGAGCAACCAAAACTAAAAGAGAAAATATTTTACCAGATTCAAGATACTTTTCAAACTCTGATAATACTTCTATCAATGAAAAAAATAAACATCGAATAAATTTTAGTACTCAATTTAAAATTGATTCAACATTAATGATTTATTTTAAACCAACAATTGAATATACTAAAAGTTTTTCTGAAGCAAGTTCAAATGAAGAATCTTTAAACGACAATCAAGAATTAATTAATAAATCTACCAATAATAATTTTTCAGAAACTACTTCAAAATCTTTTAATTATAACTTATCCATTTCAAAAAAATTAAACAACAAGGGACGTTTTATTAGATTAGGAATAAACAGCAATAATAACAATCAAGATTCAGAAAGTTTCTATGATTCAAATACCGAACTTTTTGGTGATACTCCATCCGTTATAGAAAGAAACCAACAAATTTCTTCTAAAAACTCGTCAAACAACACCAAAATAGATTTTACATATCGCCAACCCATTATTGCAAATAAATTTTTTATAAATTTTGAATATGCGTTTAACAATCAAAAACAAACTAATGAAAAGTATTCGTATGAATTTGATGAAAATACACAAGATTTTACTGAATTTTCAGAAGACCTTAGTTCAGATTTTACATATACGTCTATTAATAATAGTACTGGAGTTTCTTTAAATTTACAAAAAGAAAAAATAAGTGCCCATATTGGTTCTAGCATTAATTTTAGAACCTTAAAAAACAGTGATTTTTTAAGACCAGAATTAGATTTAGAGAGAAAATTTACTTCTGCATCCTTAAATTCTAATATCCGTTTTAATTCTAATAGAACATCTACATTTTCTTTAGGTTATAATTTAACTAATTCACCACCAAGTTTATCCTACCTTCAACCCTTTAAAAATATAAGTAACCCATTAAACACCATAATAGGAAACCCAAGTTTAGAGCCTTCTAACAACCATCAAATCAATTTAGCCTTTTACAATTTTAACATGCAAAAAAAGAGTAATTTTAATGCTAATATAGGCGCTAGATTTATAAATGATAACATTGTTTCAAAATCTGCAATTGATGAAAATTATTTACGTACAACATCTTACACAAATGTAGATGGAAACCGCAATTTGTATGGAAATACTAATTATAGTAAATCAATTAAAGTTGATAGTGTTAAAACAGTTCGTTTTAATATTGGATTAGGGTTAAATTCATCTAGAAATGTAAATTTTAGTAATGATGAAAAATATATTTCAAACAATAACTCTCTTTCTCCTTCCCTAGGTTTAATTTTTAATTGGCATAATATAATGGAAATTAGTCCAAATTATTCAATTTCATTAAGTGAAAGCAAATATGATATTGCTCTTTTTAAAGATAGAACATATACTCGACATTCATTTTCTGTAAGAACAAGAACTTCCATTCCAAAAAACTTTGAATGGCAAAATAATATAAATTATAACTACAACCCAAATATAGCAGAGGGATTTAAAAAAAGCTCTTGGAATTGGAATGCTACATTGGCTTATAAATTTGCAGGTGATAAATTTGTTTCTACTTTAAAAGTTTATGATATACTAAATCAGAATACTAATGCAAGAAGAACTGCAACAGAAAACTATATTCAAGATTCGGAAAGCTCTATTCTTAAACGCTATTTTATGTTAAGTTTAAAATGGAATTTTAACAATACAAGTAAACCTCAAAGACAACGTGGAGGTAGTTTTATGATGATGCGTTAATTATTCCAGATTAAAATAACTCCATGTTTTGAAATATTAAAGCTCTAAATTATTAAAAATAGTATCGAGTAAAACAATATTTACACATTTTAGTTTTTACCAGCCTCCACCAGCTCCACCACCAGAGAAACCGCCACCGCCAAAACCGCCACCGAAGCCTCCACCGCCAAAACCACCGCTCGATGATCCTCCGCCAAAGCTTCCGCCGCCAAAACCACCTCTTCCAGCACGACTTAGTATAATTGCATTTAAAATATCTGCAGCTGTAGAATTATCTTTAAATCCACCTCTTCCATTACCGCCACCTCCTTTATTTTTCTTAGAAAAAATAATTAATAAGAAAACAAAAATAATGATGATAATAACAATTGAAGGAAACCCACCTTCACCACTTTCGGCAGGTGCATTATTTTTATAAGTCCCGTTTAATATTTCAAAAATGGCATAGGTCCCTTTGTCTAAACCGTCATAATAATCACCTTTTCTAAACTCTGGGAGTATTACATTTCTAACTAAAGTACCTGTTAAACCAGCGGTTAATTTATGCTCTACACCATAGCCTGGAGAAATCCATATTTTACGTTCTTTATTTGCTAACAGAATAAAAACTCCATTATCTTCTTTAGCTTGTCCTATTCCCCATTGATGAGCCCATTTTGGAGTTAAAACACCAATATCTTCCCCCTCAAGGGTTTCAATAGTTGCAATTACAATTTGCGTTGAAGTTGAATCGGAATAACTTATAAGTTTTTTTTCTAAACTGCTTTTTTGTGAAGCAGAAAGTAGATTGGCATAATCGTAAACACTTGTTTGTAAGGTTGGTTTTTTAGGAATTGTAAATTGCCCAAATGCAACCTGAAAAAACAAAATTGCAATAAAAAATGCTGTGTATTTTTTTAACATGTTGTGTGTAAAAATCATTTATCCTTTAGAAATTTCGTCAGATAATTCGTTAATATCATTTTTCTGATAAGGAAAAAATTGCTTTAATTTTTCTCCAATTTCTATAATTGCTAATTGCAACCCTTTAGTAAAATCACCTTTTTTAAAATGTGTAAGCATTAAAGCTAATTCTTGATCCCAAAAATCTTTAGGAACTAAATTATTAATACCTTCATCTCCAAGAATTGCGATTTTTTTACTTTCAACGGCTACGTATATTAGAATTCCATTTCTTAGTTCTGTTTTATCCATTTCTAAAAAATAAAAAACCTCCAATGCTCTATCCATTGGAGATTTTTCTGTAGATTTTTCTATATGTACACGTATTTCACCTGAAGTATTTTTTTCAGAAACTTGTATAGTTTCAACTAAAACTTTCTCTTGTTTTGCCGATAAAAAATCTTCAACTTTAGACATTATTCTTTTTTTCCGAAATCAAATTCAACATCTGGCGCTTTTTCTAAACCAGCTTCTGCTTCAAAATAAGGTTTTCCTTCAAAGTCAAAAAAGCCAGCTAAAATATTATTTGGAAATGTTTTAACATGATTATTAAATGGCTTAATTGCTTCATTAAAACGCGTACGTGCCGTTAAAATTTGATTTTCTGTACTTGCCAATTCATCTTGTAATTTTAAAAAGTTTTGATTTGCTTTTAAATCTGGATAACGCTCTACTGTAACCAATAAACTTTTTAACGCACCGCTTAAACCTCCTTGTACTTGATTAAATTGTGCCAATTGTTCTGGTGTAATATTAGATGGGTCAATTTTTACAGAAGTAGCGCTTGCTCTTGCTTCAATAACCTGTGTTAAGGTTTCTTTTTCAAAATCAGCAGCACCTTGAACTGTTTTCACTAAATTTCCAATTAAATCTCCTCTACGTTGGTAAGCTGTTTCTACATTTCCCCAACTTTCTGAAACATTCTCATTTAATTGAATTCCAGTATTGTAAAATCCTTTAACCCAAGAATAGCCTCCAAAAACTAGTAATGCTATTATAATTAACGGTATTAACCACTTTTTCATGTTTTGATGTTTTTTAATTTATACTTAATTAGTTGTTTTATTTGTAACAATGTTACTAAATTAATAAAAAATTTAAGAAATTTCTTTTTTAATATTAATCAATTCTGCTTTTATAGATTCTAATCTTAAAATAATATCATGATTTCCTTTTACAATTTTTGGTTGTTGTTTCATTTTAATTTTAGCACCTTCTAAAGTAAACCCTTTTTCTTTAACTAAATGATAAATTAATTGCAGGTTTTTTAGATCTTCAGGTGTAAATAACCGATTGCCTTTATTGTTTTTTTTAGGCTTTAAAATATCAAATTCTTTTTCCCAAAAACGTATATGCGAAGTATTTAAGCCAAAAGCTTTAGCAACTTCACCAATTTTATAATAGCGCTTTTCTGGTAAATCTATATGCATTAATCGAGAGATTGTCCTTCTTTTTGGGCTTCTTTTTGCATGGCTTCAAATTCTTCAGGAGATAAATCACCATAATAAAAATTAATAGGATTTATCTTTTTCCCATTTTTATGAATTTCATAATGTAAATGTGGAGCTTGTGAACGCCCAGTATTACCAACAAAACCAATTAAATCGCCACGTTTAACTTTTTGACCTTTTCTAACATTGTATTTACTTAGGTGTGCGTATAAAGAAAGATAGCCAAAACCATGGTCAATTCTAATATGTTTTCCATATCCTGATGAGTTTTGGTCGGCTCTAGTAACAACACCATCTCCAGATGCGTAAACCGGAGTACCTCTTGGCGCGGTAAAATCCATTCCCCAATGTCTTTTACGCGCTTTTGTAAACGGATCTGTTCTCCAACCATAACCAGAAGCCATACGTGTTAAATCTTCTTTTTTTACAGGTTGAATTGCAGGAATTGCAGCTAATAATTTTTCTTTATTTTCTGCTAGTTTCACAATTTCATCAAGTGATTTTGACTGTACATATAATTGTTTAGATAAAATATCCATGTTTTTAGTAACATCAATTATCATTTCAGAATTATCAAAACCTTCTAATGCTTTATACCTATTTACACCTCCAAAACCAGCAGTTCTTTGCTCTTCAGGTATTGGATTTACTTCAAAATACAATCTATAAATATTGTTATCTCTATCTTGAATTTCTTTTAAAATTTTATCTAATTGAGCAATTTTTTTTGCGTGTAATTCCTCATTAAGCTTAACAAATTCTAGTTCGCGCTTCAATTCTTTTTCTTTAGGAGATTCAAAAATTGGAGTAAATACAACAAAACCAAGTATCATAAACACAAAACCACCAAGCAATGTAAGCAATAAACCCTTTATTTTTTGCCCTTTTTTAGGTTTTATCTTTTGGTAAGATAATGTATCAGAATCGTAATAATATTTTACCTTCGCCATTGTTTATAATTTATCTTATTTTTGCAAAACAAAACGTCATATTATTGAGTATTATTGTAGTGCAGATTTAACAAAATTACAAAATGTTTTACAAATTGGTTAAAACACTTTTAATTTAGCATATAATTAACATTGAAAAAGTCTAAAATAAACACAAGTAATTCTGGTAATTTCTTTTATTTAAGACCTTCATAAAAATAAAAAAATAAAAATAACGTGCATGTAAAACGCCTATCTTGTAACAGAGATAAATAAAAGCAAACAGCGTGTGACCTTAAAAAAATTAAATATAGATTCATGAAATCACAAGAAATCCGTCAACAATTTTTAGACTTTTTTGCATCAAAAAAACACACTATTGTACCTTCATCACCAATGGTTTTAAAAAACGATCCAACATTAATGTTTACCAATGCTGGAATGGTACCTTTTAAAGAATATTTTTTAGGTCAGAAAAACGCCACTAACAAACGCGTTTCCGATTCGCAAAAATGCTTACGTGTTTCTGGAAAACATAACGATTTGGAAGAAGTAGGTAAAGATACTTACCACCACACCATGTTTGAAATGCTTGGAAACTGGAGTTTTGGTGATTATTTTAAAAAAGAAGCAATTGATTGGGCTTGGGAATTTTTAGTTGATGTTTTAAAAATTGATAAAGATTGCTTGTATGTTTCTGTTTTTGAAGGTGCTGATGAAGATGGTTTAGATTTTGACCAAGAAGCTTACGATATTTGGAAACAACATATTAGTGAAGACCGTATAATTAACGGAAATAAAAAAGATAATTTTTGGGAAATGGGAGCACAAGGTCCTTGTGGTCCTTGTTCTGAAATTCATGTTGATATTCGCTCTGCTGAAGAAAAAGCTAAAATTTCTGGTAAAAGCTTAGTGAATAAAGATCATCCACAAGTTGTAGAAATATGGAATCTTGTTTTTATGGAGTTCAACCGTAAAGCTGATGGTTCATTAGAAAAATTACCAGCAAAACATGTAGATACAGGAATGGGTTTTGAACGTTTATGTATGGTTTTACAAAACAAACAATCTAATTACGACACAGATGTATTTACACCACTTATTAGAGAAGTTGAAACAATAACTAATAACGATTATGGTAAAAATGAAGAAATAGATATTGCTATTCGTGTAATTTCAGACCACGTAAGAGCTGTTGCTTTTGCAATTGCAGACGGACAATTACCTTCTAATAATGGTGCTGGATATGTAATTAGACGTATTTTAAGAAGAGCCATTCGTTACGGATTTACCTTTTTAAATACCAAAGAACCTTTTATTTACAAATTAGTAAACACACTAAGTAAACAAATGGGTTCTTATTTCCCTGAATTAATAGCTCAAAAACAATTAATTACCAATGTTATTAAAGAAGAAGAAAATTCATTCTTAAAAACTTTAGATCAAGGATTGGTATTGTTAGATGGAATAATAGCAAATACAAATGGTACTGAGGTTTCTGGTAAAAAAGCTTTTCAATTATACGATACTTATGGGTTTCCTATAGATTTAACAGCCTTAATTCTTTCTGAAAAAGGAATGACCCTGAATGAAGAAGGTTTTAAAAGTGAACTAGAAAAACAAAAAAATAGATCTAGAGCTGCTGCCGCTGTTGAAACGGATGATTGGGTGGTTTTATACGAAGATGATGAAGTAGAATTTATTGGATATGACACTTTAAAAGCTAAAGTTAAAATTACCCGCTACCGTAAGGTTTCTTCTAAAAAAGATGGCGATTTATATCAGTTAGTATTTAACTTAACTCCTTTTTACCCTGAAGGAGGTGGACAAGTTGGAGACAAAGGTTATATAGAAGTAGATAATGGAAATGTAATTTATATTGTAAATACCAAAAAAGAAAACAATTTAATAATTCACTTTACTAAAAACTTACCAAAAGATCCAACCCAAACTTTTAATGTTACTGTTGATGAAAAGCAACGTTTTAGAACAGCTTGTAACCATACCGCTACACATTTATTACACCAAGCATTAAGAGAAGTTTTAGGAACTCACGTAGAACAAAAAGGCTCTGCTGTACATTCAAAACATTTACGTTTCGATTTTTCTCACTTTGCAAAATTAACTGTTGATGAATTGCGTGAGGTAGAAGATTTTGTAAATGCGCGTATAGATAATAAAATTCCGTTACAAGAGTTTAGAAATATTCCAATGGAAACCGCTCTTGAAAAAGGTGCAATGGCTCTATTTGGCGAAAAATATGGAGATACAGTACGTGCTATTCAATTTGGACAATCTGTAGAACTTTGTGGTGGATGTCACGTTCAAAATACCAGCGATATTTGGCATTTTAAAATTACTTCAGAAAGTGCTATTGCTGCTGGAGTTAGACGTATTGAAGCCATTACTAGCGATGCTACAAAAGATTTTTATTTTGAAAACAATAGAGCGTTTTTCGAAATAAAAGATTACTTAAAAGGCGCCAAAAATCCTTTAAAAACAATTATAGATTTACAAGAAGAAAATACAAATCTTAAAAAACAAATTGAAAGCCTTTTAAAAGACAAAGCTAAAAACTTAAAAGGTGAATTAATTAACGAAGTTAAAGCTATAAATGGTATTAACTTTTTAACTAAAAAAATAAATCTAGATCAAAATAGTATTAAAGATTTATGCTTTGATCTAGAAAAAAGCGTTGACAATTTATTTGTGTTATTTGGAACTGAAAAAGAAGGAAAAGCATTTTTAACTTGTTTTATTTCTAAAAATTTAGTCGCTGAAAGAGACTTAAATGCTGGTAAAGTTGTACGTGAATTAGGAAAATTAATTCAAGGTGGCGGTGGCGGACAGCCATTTTTTGCAACCGCTGGTGGTAGAAACCCTGAAGGAATTGAAAAAGCTTTAAGTGAAGTAAAAAAATATATTGTTTAAACACATAACATCGCTCTAAACTTTGATTTTGAGTATCATAAAAAACCTGAAATAAATTCTGCATGAAACTGCATATACAATAAAGTTATGAATTTTAGAACCAACCTAGCACTTAAACCTGAGTATAATCAAGTAGATTATAATTCAGAAATATTGCTAATTGGTTCTTGCTTTTCAGAAAATATTAATAAAAAATTAGAGTATTATAAATTTAAAACTTTCAGCAATCCGTTTGGCATTTTATTCAATCCAAAAGCAATTGAAAATTTAATTACCAATGCTCTTAATTTAAAAACTTATACCGAAAAAGATATTTTTCAATTAAATGAACGTTGGCACTGCTTTGATGCGCATTCCGACTTAAGTAATTCAAACAAAAATGAGTTGCTTTCTAATTTAAACAATGCAATAAATAGCACTAATAAACAGTTAAAAGAAGCTTCACATTTAATAATTACACTAGGAACTTCTTGGGTTTACAAACATATTGAAACCGAAACTTTTGTTGGAAATTGTCATAAAATACCTCAAAAACAGTTTTTAAAAAAACTACTTTCTGTTGAAGAAATTACAACATCATTAAATGCCATTTGTACACTAGTAAAAAATATAAATTCTAAAATTAACATCGTTTTTACGGTAAGTCCTGTGCGGCATTTAAAAGATGGTTTTGTAGAAAATATGCAAAGTAAAGCACATTTAATTTCTGCAATTCATCAGATAATTGATAGAAGAAAACAAGATTTCGACTCTGTTCAGACTTCAAAATTATTTTATTTTCCTTCTTATGAAATTATGATGGATGATTTACGCGATTATCGTTTTTACAATAGCGATATGTTACACCCAAACGAAACTGCTATCAATTATATTTGGGAACAATTTCAACAAGTTTGGATTGACAATAACACGGCTTCTATTCAAAAAGAAATTGATACCATTCAAAAAGGATTAGCGCATAAACCATTTAATCCAACTTCTGAACAACATCAATTATTTCTAAAAAAATTACATAAAAAAATAGCCAATCTAGAAAAAAGATTAGCTATTAAGTTTTAAAAAAAAGAGGAAATTATATGAAATAATTCCCTCTCTCTTCACATTTAATCAATTAAGATTAATTTTATTATTAACTTATTTACCTCCACCTAAAGCTCTATATAAGGTAATTATAGCATCCATTTGGTTATATTTATTTGTAATATAAGCCAACTCGGTATTTAACGCATTATCTTTAGCTGTTAATACCTCTAAATAGTTTACCATTCCATATTGCAATAACTCATCAGAATAATTAGCCGCTTGTGTTAACACATCTAACTGGTTTTTTCTGATGGTTAATTTTTCAGTTTCATTTTTATAATCAGCTAAAACATCAGAAACTTCTTTACCTGCTAACAACAATGTTTGCTTAAATTGTAAATAGGCTTTTTGTTGATTTGCTTGAGCAATTTCGTAATTAGTTTTAATTTTTCTTTGATTAAAAATAGGTTGTGTTAAGCCTGTTAATACAGATGCAAACAACGATTTTGTATTAAACCAATCTTCTAATTCAATATTTTTAAAACCACCAGAAGCATTTACCGTTAATGAAGGATAAAAATTACTTCTAGCAACATTTGTTAACTCAAAACTTCTTCTAAAATTAAGTTCAGCAGCAATAACATCTGGTCTATTACTTAACAATAAAGCTGGTACACCCACTACAATATCTGCAGTTATTTCTTGGGCATCAAACGTATTTCTTTCAATGGTAGAAGGCGATCTACCTAATAAAATACATAAGGTGTTCTCAACAATTTTTACATTATACTTTAAGTCTTTTAGTATAATTTCAGTAGCATATTTTTGCGCTTCTGTTTGCTTAACAGACACTTCATTTACACTACCTGCATCTTTAAGCGCTTTTATAGTTTCTATACTTTCATTACGATTAATCAATGTTTTTTCAGCAATTTTAACTTGTGCATCTAAAGCTAATAATTGATAATACGTTGAAGCAATACTTGCAACAATTTGCGTTTCAATAGCTTGTTGCACAGATACTGTTTGTAAATATGAAGCCACAGCAGCTCTTTTATTACTTCTAATTTTACCCCAAATATCTGCTTCCCAAGATAAGGCTCCAGACAATTCGTATTGATCGTAATCATCACTATCTTTATATTCTTGGTGTAACCAAGATGCATTTCCGGTTAAGGTTGGTATATTTCCGGTTTTACTTTGTTTCATAGATGCTTCAGCTGCTTTTAAACTCTCTAAAGCAATCTGTACATCGTAATTATTAGTTAAACCTTCTTTAATATACTCATTTAAATAAGCATCTGTAAATAATTTACCCCAAGAAATTGAAGCAAGTGTTGTGCTATCTAATGCTTGATCTGTTCTATATAAATCAGCTGTTTCAACTTCTGGAGTTGTATAATCTTTCGCTACAAAACACGATTGCAATAGTACACTCGCAATTAAAACAATAATTAATTTTGATATATTCTGTTTTTTCATTTTTATATTTTTATAAAATTTCAGGATCGTCTAATGATGGTTTTTTTCCAATTTTTTCTTGTAAACCTTGGAAGATTACAAATAAAACTGGTATTACTAAAACCCCAACTAATGTTCCAATTAACATACCTCCGGCAGCCCCTGTACCAATTGATCTATTACCTACAGCACCTACACCACCTGCTAATGCAAGAGGAAGCATACCAAAAATAAAGGCAAAAGATGTCATAATTATTGGTCGTAAACGTGCTTTTGCACCTTGAATTGCCGATTCGTATAAAGACAATCCATGACGCCTTCTCTGCAATGCAAACTCAACAATTAAAATGGCATTTTTAGCTAATAAACCTATTAACATAATTAATGTTACCTGAAAATAGATGTTATTTTCTAAACCGGCTAAATTAATAAACCCAATTGCTCCGGCTACACCTACTGGTAATGAAAATATAACAGAAAGTGGTAACACATAACTTTCGTATTGTGCCGACAATAAGAAATAAACAAATATTAAACTTAGTATAAATACCCAAGTAGACTGACCTCCAGCAATAATTTCTTCACGAGTCATCCCAGAAAATTCATAAGAATATGACCTTGGTAAACTTTCAGCAGCTACCTCTTCAATAGCTTTAATTGCATCTCCAGTACTATAACCAGGATTTGATTTACCTGTAATGTTTATAGATTTTAAAAGATTGTAACGCGATACAAACTCTGGCCCATAAATTCTTTTTAAACTTACAAACTGACTAATTGCAACCGATTCATCATTACTGTTTCTAACAAAAACGTTATTTAGAGTTTCAGGCGTTGCTCTATCTTCAGGCGAAGCTTGAATCATTACCCTATATTGCTTTCCAAATTTATTGAAATCTGTTGTATACAATCCACCATAATACCCTTGTAGCGTATTAAATATTTCACTTACAGATAAACCAGCATCTTTAATTTTTTCAAGATTTATATCAACTTCATATTGAGGGAAGGTAGGATTAAAACTTGTCATTGCATATTGCACTTCTGGTCTAGCATTTAATGCTCCTAAAAACTTATTAGAAGCTGCACTCATTTCTAACCAATCATCTTCTCCACTATTTTGCAATTTAAATTCAAAACCAGCTGCTGTACCAAAACCTTGAACACTTGGTGGTGTAAAAAACAACAATCGTGCATCTTTTATACCTGCCGTTTTTGCAAATAGTTGGCCAACTGTAGCTTCTACAGATTGACTTTCATCTTTTCTTTCGCTCCAATCTTTTAGTTTAATAATAGAAAAACCATAAGATCCACCACTAACTCCGTTTAATAAACTAAACCCAACTACATTCATTCTAGTTTCAACAATATCCATTGAATTTAAAATAGAATCATAGTTATTTATAATTTTTTGAGTTTGTGCTAATGTAGAACCAGGAGGCAATGAAATATCTGCCATTATTACTCCTCTATCTTCTGAAGGAATAAAGCCTGTAGGTGTTGCTTTAAATAAATAAATGGTACCAACTACTGTTAATAATAATAATACACCTGTAATCCATTTTCGTTTTAATAAAGACTTTAAGATATTATTGTATCTACCTTGCATTGTATCGAAACTAGTATTAAATGCAACATCAAAACGATCTACTAACGACAGTTTACCTTCTTTTTCTTTATGAGGTTTTAAAAATAAAGCACATAAAGCAGGACTCAAGGTTAATGCATTTATTGCAGAAATAATAATTGCTATTGCTAAAGTAATTGCAAACTGTTGGTAAAAAATTCCAGAAGATCCTTTAATAAAAGTAACTGGTACAAACACCGCAGACATTACCAAAGTAATTGACACAATTGCCCCTGTAATTTCGCTCATTGCAGAAACGGTTGCTTCTTTAGCCGTTTTGGCTCCTACATCTAATTTTGCGTGTACAGCTTCAACAACAACAATAGCATCATCTACCACAATACCAATGGAGAGTACAATTGCAAAAAGAGTTAACATGTTGATTGAGTACCCAAACAAGTTCATAAAGAAAAATGTACCTATCAGAGCTACTGGGACAGCAATCATTGGAATTAAAGTAGATCTAAAGTCTTGAAGAAATACAAAAACTACAATAAACACCAATATAAATGCCTCTAAAATTGTTGAAATTACTTTTTCTATTGAAGCATCTAAAAAGGTCTTAACATTAAAAGGAACAATATATTCTATACCTTTTGGAAAATCTTGAGACGCCTCTTCTAAAATTGCCATTACCTCTTCTGTAACCACTCTAGCATTAGATCCAGCCGTTTGAAAAACACCACCAGCAACACCCGGATTTCCCATACCCATATTATTAGAAGCATAACTTAACGCACCTAATTCTATGGTTGCAACATCTTTTAATCTTAAAAATTGGCCATTACCAAGAGATTTTATAATAATATTTTCATACTCGGATGTTTCAGATAATCGTCCTTTATATTTAAGTGTATACTCATAAATACCTTCAGCATTTTCACCAAATTTACCCGGTGCAGCTTCTATATTCTGCTCACTTAATGCCGCTTGAATATCTGATGGTACAAGTTTAAACATTGCCATTTTATGAGGATCAATCCAAATACGCATCGAGTAATCTTTACTACCAAAAATATTCACCTGCCCTACACCATTTATCCTTTGTAGTTTTGGAACAATATTAATTTTGGCATAATTTTGAACAAAAGTATCGTCATATTCTTCATTAGATGAAAACAATGAGAAAAACAACAATGCACTTGTTTGACTTTTTACGGTTGTAACACCCGTTTGTACCACAACCGAAGGCAATTTACTTGTAGCTCTTGAAACACGGTTTTGCACATTTACTGCAGCAATATCAGGATCTACACCTTGTTCAAAAAACACACTAATACTTGCAGCTCCATTATTACTCGCTGTTGAAGACATATATGTCATTCCTTCAACACCATTTATTTCTTCTTCTAAAGGAATAATAACACTATTTAATACTGTTTCTGCATTTGCCCCAGTATAATTTGCACTAACCTGAACTGTAGGCGGTGCAATTTCAGGATATTGCTCCACAGGCAATGACATTAACCCTAAAACACCTAAAATCGTTATTATTATAGATATTACAGTTGAAAGAACAGGTCTTTCAATAAACATTTTTATCATAATCTAAATTTTATTGGAATCTTATTATTTTTGAGGAGTAATTTTTTGTCCTTCTACTAATTTAGAAACACCTTCAACTACCACTAACTCACCTTCTTCTAAACCACCAGAAATAACGTAATTTAATTCTGAAGTTCCTTTTACTTGAAGTACTTTTGAAGTAACTTTATTACCTTCACCTACAACAAATACATGGTATTCTCCTTGTAATTCATACACTGCAATTTGTGGTATTAGAACTATATCTTTTTCAACAAATGGAATTTTAATTACACCACTACCACCGCTTCTAAGAATACCTTCTGGATTTGGAAAAACGGCTCTACACTCTGTACTTCCTGTTCTTTGGTTAATTAAACCACTTATAGTTTCAATTTTACCTTTATGCTCGTACTCAGAGTCATCAATTAAAACAAGAGAAACTTCTGGGATTTTATTTATTTTCTCTTGCATAGTTTGTCCTGCAAAAGTTCTAGTAAAATTTAAAAGTTCTTTTTCATTCATAGAAAAATAAGCTCTTACCATTTTAGTATCTGATACCGTAGTTAAAGGAGTTGTAATAGCACTGCTAACCAAACTACCCTCTCTATAAGGAATACTACCAATTACACCATTAACTGGACTTGTAATGTTTGCATAATTAATATTGGCTACAATACTGCTATAATTACTTTTTGCTTGGGCTAAATTAGCTTTAGCTGTTTCTAACTGAACTTTACTAATTATGTTTCGCTCCACTAACGGAATTAAACGATCTACCTCTACTTGCGCTACATTAATTCTAGATTTTGCAGCTGCAGCATCTTGACTTAAAGAAGCTGTTTCCAATTTAAAAAGAAGTTGTCCTTTTTTAACTGGCTGACCTTCATCTACATAAATTTTTTGAATAAAACCACTTACTTTTGGTCTAATTTCTACATTTTGTTGCCCTTCTAAATTAACCGAATATTCTTGATCTAATACAGCATCTTGTTTTACTACTTCTTTTACTGCAAAAGGCATTGGTCCCATAGCTTGTTGTTGCTGAGGTTTATTGTCTTTACAACTTATAAAAAAAACAACCGTTACTATTGCGATTGTATATTTAAATAGATTCTTCATTTTCTTCTTTGTTTATTATAGTTAATAGGTTTTGTTTTAATTCTTCTAGGTTATTAATCATTTTATTAATAAATTCTTCAACCTGTATACTAAATTGAATACTTGGGTGATTTTCATCATATTTATTATTAATTTGTAGTGCTTTTACTTTATAATCATGTATTTTTTTATTGTTTTTACTTTCTTTTTCCCACATAGAAATACGTTCGTCCATTCTAGCAATTATATAGCTTGGAGAAATTTTAAAGTGCCTTTTTCTATCTCCACATCTCGTAAAATATGAAATTCTATCTATTGATTGTAACAATTGTAAATTTGTAGAAACCGAGCTTTTACTAGCTTCTAATTTTTCTACAAGTTCTTCAAAAGTTGCGCCTTCAGCACCTGTAAGAATTAAATAAACTATTATTCTAGATGCTAATGGCGGTAAATTATCATTACACTCAAAATGAACACCAAGCTCTTCTACTAAAGCTAATTTTTCTTTTAATAAATCTTCTTTCTCTTTCATCATAAAAAATTTCAGCAAATATATATCATTTAGTTCGGAAACAAACGAACTAAAAAATAATAATATGTTAAAATTATGTTATAGCTTTTATTCTATATATAAAAAAATACGACAAATGCCGTATTGATTACGGCACATTCAACAACTAATTTTGAAACATCAACCTTAATATCAAACACTTAAAATAAATTAGGTTTAAAATAAATGAAAACTTAAAAATTGATATCATTTAACAATACAAACTACTAAAACTTCAACTAATGAAAACAAAAAAAAGCAACCTAAAAAGATTATTTCTAGTAACCTTTTTAACAATTTCAGCTATAATTTCTGCTCAAAAGGCTGAAAAACCCGATAACATCTATGATTTAGGAGCAACAATAAATGAAATGACACTTACAATTGGTGGTGTTTTAGTAGTTGCTACAAATGATGGTCTGGTAGGTATTAAACCACCTGAAAACACACCTTTATTTATTTTTAACAACTTTGGACAATTAAAACCAGAAGAAACTGAGTTTATTCCAAACTCACCATACATTGTAGTTTCACAAGGTGTCAATTCAAAATTTGCAGGTATTGCAAAAACAAAACGCGCTGTTATAGATTATATGACTGGTGCCATTATTTTTAATTCAGAAAACGATAATTGGAATCAGATTTACACTTGTAACGTAATACTTCCACAAAACAAATTAATTGTTAGCGGTATACAAAAAGAAGGTGATAAATTTGAGAAAATAACTCCTAAAGTTGCTGTGTACGATTTAAGTTCAAGAAAATTAGACTTTAGTTTCTTCTTAAGTACACCAGGTAAAGTTGGAATTTCAAAAGATTACAGTATAACAGGCACACCTCTTTTATTAAAAGATTTTATAATTGTACCAACAGCTCAAGGTTTAATTGCAAAATCTCATACAGGAAAAGATCTTTGGGATAACAACATAAAACGAATTAATTGGATGGTAACTGATGCTACTGAAACCGAAATTTATGGTTTTGAAACTACTAGTAATGGAAAAAACACTAGAATTCATAAAATTGGAAAAAATGGAGAAGAACTTTGGAATGATGATAGAAAAGTAAAAGGAAAAGTATCTAATTTTGAAATAACACCACAAGGCATAGCGGTTGTAAGTGATAAAGATGATGGTGGCGACACTAGTGTTTTTGCTACTAAAAATGAATCTGAAATCGCTTTTTTAGATGCTGCAACTGGTGAAGATGTTTGGGAAAAAGCACCAAAAACTAAAGGTTGGGTTCAACATTTTTACATACAAGATGATGGCATTTTATTTGGCATTCAACAAGGTGGTATCAATAAAATTTCTTTTGAAGGAAAACCACTATTTAAAAAACCTTTAAAAACAGGGGAAAACATACTTACAATGGCAGAAACACCACAAGGTTTAATTTATATTACTAGTGAAGATGCCAATATAGTAGATTTAAAAACGGGTGATCAGGTTTGGAAAAAACCATTAAAATATAAAAATTCAGCTGCTGTAGCTTCAACTTTTGACAGTTCAAAAAACAGGTTTTTAATTGCCGCAAACCAAACTGTTTTTGCAATAGATGCAAACTCTGGAGATGTTACAGAATTAGCAGCTACTAAATTTGATGAAAAAGAAGTGGCAAACACTCTTGAAATAAAAAATGACAATTTATTTTTAAGTTCTTCACAAAATATGATGTTATTAAATAGTAAAGGTGACGAAATATATCATAAATATTTTAAATCACCTGGAAAAAGTGGCTTTGTAAAAGTTTTATCTGGTGTAGTGGCAGTTGCGTCAACAGCACTTGCTATGGCACACGCAGCAAAAGCAGGTGCTAATAGATCTGCTTTTGGAAATTCAAACAATCTAGATAGTTATAATGATTATGGTAAAGAAAACAAACGTGCAGCTGATATGTTTGCTTCTATTGGAGATGCTTCATTTGCTCTAATGTCTAAACGTTTTAAAGCCACTGCTGCTACCGAAAATGCACAATTTATTTTAACGAAGTTAAATACTGGTGTTGGTTTAGTAAAAGTAAATAAAGAGTCTGGAGAAATTACTAATGAAATAGTATTAAAGGATAAAAAACCAGAATACAAAATAGATGATTTTGGCGGTATTTTATATTACAAAGCAGATAAAAGCACTTTATACGCATACAATTTAAACAAATAAGGCTAATACCTTTAAAGACTGTTTCAATTCTCCACAAGTTGAAGCAGTCTTTTTTCTATAGAAAAGTTTAGTAGACAATGTTATTTCATTTTTTGTATATTGCTCTAAACAAATTTTTTATGAAAAAAATTATCTTTATAGCACTGTTAATTGTAAGTATTCCTATTTATAGTCAACAGAAAATTATAGATAGTCTTTCTCTTTTAATAAAAGAACCTATTTCAGATTCAATAAGAGTAAAAGCTTATGGCGATTTAAGCTGGTATTATGGCAATATATCAATTGATTCTGCATTTTATTATGGAGAACTAGCACTTAAACTTTCAAAAAAAACCAACAATTTAACAGGCGAAGCACAAGCTTATAACGACCTTGGAATTTTACATTATAAACTTTCTAACTTTGATAAATCTATTGCACTTTATAAAAACTCACTAAAGCTAAGAGAGCAATTAAAGGATTCTCTTGGACTTGCCAGTTTATATAATAAAATGGGAATTTCATATCAAAGAATTTTTAAAATGGATTCTGCAATTTATTATAATACAAAAGCATTAAACATATACGAAAAAGCTGAAAATATACGCTATGTAGCACTTATAAAAAATAATAATGCCAATATTTACTTCAACTTAAAACAATACCAAAAAGCACTTAATGAACATTTAGAGGTTGCTAAAATTAGAACACAAATTAAAGATCAATTCGGATTAACCTATTCCTATACAAATATTGGCAATGCTTATTTATTTTTATCAGACACAATTAAAAGTTTAGAGTACTATAAAAAAGGAATTGAAGTTGCTGAAAACAACAATTATGAACCAGAATTATCGGCCCTTTATAACAATTATGGTGGTATTCTAAAGGCTCAAAACAAGTACTCACAAGCCATTACCATGTTTAATAAATCTTTAAAACTACGTAAAAAATTAAATGATAGTTATGGCATCTCTAGCGTTTCATTAAACATAGGCGATTTATACTTACTAACAGGCAATATTAATAATGCCGAAAAGAAATTTAGAGAAGGGTTTTCTTTAGCTAACAAAACAAACGCTAATGAATTAAAAATGAGTTCGTACAAATCTCTACTCTACTTATTTGCCCATAAAAAAAATACAGATAGTGTTATTTATTATCAAAAAATGTATGCCTTAATGCAAGATTCAATTTTTAATTCTAGAGTAACCAAAGAAATTACAGAAATTCAAGAAAAATATGAAACCGAAAAAAAGGAAAAAGAAATTGCCAAACAAAAAGAAGAACTTTTAAAAAATGAATTAGAAATAAAAAACAAAAACCTAACTGCTATATTATTAGGCTCTGGACTACTTGTTTTTACAATTATATCGTTTGGTTTATACAAACGTCAACAACATAAAAAAAGAGAATATAAAAACAAATTAGCTTTAAAAGAAGCGCAAACGTATAACAAATTACAAGATCAACGCCTGCGTATATCACGCGATTTACACGATAATATTGGGTCGCAATTAACCTTTATAATTTCATCTATAGATAACTTAAAATTTTTATCAGACCCAACCAATAAAAAACTACTTAACAAACTTTCTGAAATAAATAATTTTGCAAGCACTACAATTTCTCAACTAAGAGATACTATTTGGGCTATGAATACTAATGAAATTTCTTTTGATAATTTACAAGGAAGAATTTTAACTTTTATAGAAAAAGCAAAATCAGCAACAAACAATTCTATACATTTTAACATAAATATTAAAGTAACTAGTAAACTGTCATTCTCTTCAGTAAAAGGAATTAATATTTTTAGAGTAATTCAAGAAGCTATAAATAACTCCATAAAGTATGCTGAAGCTTCAGAAATAAAACTACAAATTTTAGAAAATGATACTAATATTAATTTTGAAATAAACGACAATGGCAATGGTTTCGATATAAACAACATCCAACTTGGCAATGGATTGGAAAATATGGAACGAAGAATAAAAGAAATTAACGGATTAATCACTATTAATTCACAACCAAATAGTGGTACTTCAATACTAATTATTTGCTCAAAAAATAAGACAAATGTCGTATAGTTTAAAAACTTATAATTAAGTAAATTTATCACAACCAACAAAATAGCTACCTATGAATTTAAAAATAGCCATTGCAGAAGATAATAGCTTTTTAGCAAAAGCTGTGATAGAGAAATTATCCTTTTTTAACGATTTAAATTACAAATTTAAAGGTATTAATGGAGCTGAGTTAATTGGAAAACTAGAAGTAAACCACAATATAGATGTTATTTTAATGGATATTCAAATGCCAGAAATGGATGGTATTACAGCTACCGAAATAATAAAATCTAAATACCCACACATTAAAATAATTATGCTTACCGTTTTTGATGATGATGAAAACATTTTTAAAGCCATAAAAGCGGGTGCAAATGGCTATTTATTAAAAGAAATTGATGCAGAAAATTTACATAAATGTATTTTAGAAGTTCTAAATGGTGGTGCTCCTATGACCCCAAGCATTGCTTTAAAAACGCTTAACTTATTACGCAACCCAATTATTATTGACACCTCAAATGAAATTGAAAAAATAAAACTTACCAATAGAGAAACTGAAATTTTAGAACATTTAAGCAAAGGTTTAAACTACAACGAAATTGCAGAAAACCTAATAATTTCACCTTCAACAGTTAGAAAACACATAGAAAATATTTATAAAAAACTACAAGTCCATAATAAAATGGAAGCTGTTTTAATGGCTCAAAAACATAAGCTTATATAAAATATTTTCTATTAGTTTACATAAATATTCTCCATACTTGAGCTACTATAAAACACACTGTAAATCCTAATATTATTGGCAAAACACTTGCTACTGTTGTCCATTTTACACTTTTAGTTTCTTTATAAATAGTGTAAATAGTTGTACTACATGGGTTGTGCAATAAGCTAAACAACATTAAATTTATAGCCGTCAACAAGGTCCAACCACCAGCTTTTAAAATCTCTCCTGTAGCTGAAACAGATTCCAGCTCAAACATTACACCATTTCCACTACCTACTCCTGCAATTGAAGCAGTCATTACAGTTAACATAAGTATTGTAGGTATTACAATTTCATTGGCTGGTATTGCAACAATATAAGCTAATAAAATTACTCCGTTTAACCCTATAAGCAATCCAAAACCATCTAAATGTAAAATCAACCAATTTGCAATATTAGAATCTCCAATAGCAACATTAGAAATTAACCAAATAACCGCACCCGCTGGCGCTGCAAAAACACAAGCTCTCCATAAAACAATTAAAGTTCTATCTATTAAAGATGTATAAATTGTTTTCCAAAAATGTGGTGGTCTATAAGGCGGTAATTCTAAGGTAAAAGAAGACACTTCTCCTTTTAACATTGTTTTTGATAAAAATAAAGAAACCATAAATGTGAAAAACACACCTAATAACGCAATACTAATAACCGCTAATGTAGAAACTGCACCAGCAAAATTTTCTGGAACTAAGGCTCCAATAAAAATAGATGCAATTAATATTTGAGTAGGCCATCTTCCGTTACATAACGAAAAATTATTAGTAATTATAGCAATTAATCGCTCTCTAGGACTATCAATAATACGCGTAGCAATAACTCCGGCTGCATTGCATCCAAAACCCATACTCATAGTTAAGGCTTGTTTACCGTGCGCACCAGATTTTTTAAATAAATTATCTAAATTAAAAGCTACACGCGGTAGGTATCCAAAATCTTCTAACAAAGTAAAAAGCGGAAAAAATATTGCCATTGGAGGCAACATAACAGCAATTACCCACGCCAAAGCAAGATAAACACCATCAAAAAGGAAGCCACTTAGCCACCAAGCAAAACCAAAAGATTCTCCAATGCTTTTTAACCAAGGATAAATTTCTCCAATTAATAAATCGGCCAATAAACCGGAAGGATAATTAGCTCCAATTATAGTAAGCCATAACACTACAGATAAAATAAGTATCATTATTGGAAATCCCCAAATTTTACTGGTTACAATTTTATCTAAACTTCTATCGAATCGAAAGCGTTTTTCAGTTCCTTTTTTACGCACCGAATTTTGAGAAATGGTTGCAGCATCTGAATAAATTCCTTCCGTTAATTTATCATGAAATCCTTCACCAATTTGCCATCTTAAATCGTTACTTATATTTAATATTTTATTCGTTTTCATTATCTTTTTATGCTACTTTCAATAATTAAATTATTCAGAAATAAACTCACCTGTTTTTACCGCTTCAATAATACGCTGGTCTCCATCTAACAATCGAAGTGCTATCCACCTACTATTTGGAATGTTTGGATATGCTTTTTCAATTTCTATACGTAATTTTTCAATGGCGTTGTTTATGTTTTTAGGAACATTTTTAATACGATGTGGCTTACATTTTATTTCTCCGGTTGCAACTTGGTGTACCGTTTTTAATAATTCAGGAATTCCTTCTTTAGATCTTGCACTGGTTGGCACCACTGGAATTCCGAGATCACGTGCTAAAGTTCTATCGTCAATTTCAATTTCTAAGCGTTCTGCCTCATCCATTAAGTTTAAACACAAAACAGCTTTATCTGTAATTTCAAGAATTTGTAATACTAAATTTAAGTTACGTTCTAACCTGCTTGCATCAACCACAATAATTGTAACATCTGGCTTTCCAAAAAGAATAAAATTACGTGCAACTTCTTCATCTTGAGAGGTAGATAGTAACGAGTAAGTACCAGGAAGATCGACTAATTTATATTTTTTGTCGTTATAACTATAACCGCCTTCTGCACGAGTTACAGTTTTTCCTGGCCAATTTCCTGTGTGTTGTTTCAACCCAGTTAAGGCATTAAAAACAGTACTTTTTCCTGTATTTGGATTTCCCGCTAGTGCAACTATGTAATTATTATTTTCAACATTTATTCCTAATTTTTTTAGGTTCGATGCTTGATTTAACTCACAGCCTTCACAAGCACTATTTGTTACTTTTTGCATGTTCTTTTATTTTTTCAATTAGTATAAATTTGGCTTGTTCGTTTCGTATTGCAATAGAAGTATCTCTTATTAAGTAGGCTCTTGGATTTCTCATTGGACTAGTTAAATCCACTTCAATTTTGGTATTAATAACAAAGCCTAAGTCCAACAACCTTCTTCTTATTTCTCCTCTACATTCATGTGAAATTCCAATTATTTTAGCTTTTTCATTCTCTTTTAAACTAGAAAGTCTTGAAGTGTTCTCTTCAGAAATTTCTTCTTTTTCTAGTTCAAAAATTGTAATATTATTTGCCACAATCGGTGCTAAAATAAATTCTTCTCCTTCAGAATGAAAAACAATTCTTTTTTCGTTTTTTTCAATAATAAGAACGTGTGATCCAATATGTAAATCTTCGGCTAAAATTTGTTTATAGATAATTTCAGGTTCATCTTCTATATGAATAATTCGTCCAATTGTTCCTTCTGAAAAATTTGGAAGTGGTTGTCCGTTAATCGGTTCAATCTCACCCGATTCTGTAGGAATTGGATCTCCGTGCGGGTCAAATCTAGGATTTCCTAAATCTATTGCCAATTCTTTTGTTTGCACAGAATCTAACTTGTGTTCCATTTTTTCGGCAATACTATGCCAATCTTTTTTAGCGAAACCAGTTTTTTCTGAAAGGTATTTTTCCCATAGCCTGTGCACTCTTATTATTCTAAGCGCATAGTCCATACCCAACTCACTTAGTTTTATATCTCCGTTTTCAAAACTTATTAGTTCTTTGTCTTCCATTTCAGAAATAATATCTAAAACTTTTTTAGGATTTGCTTCTAAAGCACTAATAATATCATTACTATTTAAGGTATTTCCATTATCCTCGGCATGGTATATTTTTTTTAAAATATCTTCAATTAGCACCTTAGAATCTCTTTTAAAACTTCTATGAAGTCTCCAATAAAAACCGGTTTTAGGATAAAATAAAACTACAAGAATTGCAATTATTAATAAAAATACAATTAAAGAAATTACTGGGTTTGCCATAATATTATTTTATAATTACAAATATATTTGTGCATATTTTTTTTGAAAGTGTTAACGTTGCTCCTGAATGTAATTTAATAGTTACTGAATCATCAAAATCAAATTTATCTATTATTGTTAATTCGGTGTCTATGGTTAAAAAATGTTTATCTAAAAATTGTAAAAAAGATTTTGAATTATCTTTTACATTCGCAATTTTATACAAAACATTTTTTTTTGCAACACTTAACAACTCAGTCTTTTTTAAATTAATTCTTCCTTCTTTATCTGGAATAGGATCTCCATGCGGATCGTGACTTGGAAATTCTAAAAAGCGCTCTAATTTATCAATCAACGTATCAGACTTAACGTGTTCTAATTGCTCGGCTATCTCATGTACTTCATCCCAAGCATAATTTAAATTGTTGACCAAAAACACTTCCCACAAACGATGTTTTCTCACAATTTTTACCGCAATTTCCTGTCCTTTAGCAGTTAAATTAACTCCTTGATATTTTTTATAGTTTATTAGTTTTTTATCCGATAACTTTTTAATCATATCGGTTACAGATGAAGCTTTTGTTAAAAGTTTTTTAGCAACGTCGTTTGTACTTGCTCTTTTATTTTTTTCAAAACTTAAACTATAAATAGCTTTTAAGTAATTTTCTTCAGTTTGCGACAACATTAAATCTATATTTTAGACAAAAGTAATCAATAATTTAGACTTATCTAAAAATAAAAATAGTATTAGCTAAAAATATAATATTCCTTTTATAATTTCATGAATTTATAAAAATTGTACTTTTGACGTTAAACTTTAATATTATGAATATAGTAATTTATGGAACCGGTGGTGTAGGTGGTTATTTTGGAGCTCGTTTAGAGCAGGCAGGAAATAATGTTACGTTTATTGCACGCGGCAAACATTTAGAAGCAATTAAAAAAAATGGATTGCAACTTAAAAGCATAGATGGCAATTATTTAGTAAATCCAGCCAATGCGACTGCAGACATTTCTGATGTAAAAGACATAGATTTAATTCTAATCTCGGTAAAAACTTGGCAACTTGAAGAAGTAGCTCAACTAATTAAGCCGGTGTTAAATAAAAATACTATAGTAATTTCGTTATTAAATGGTTGTAATAACCACGAAGTTTTAGCTACTGTTATAGATAAAAAACACATATTAGGTGGGTTATGTAAAATAGTAAGTTATGTAGAAGACTATGGCGTTATAAACCATGTTGCCTACAACCCTACAATTGTTTTTGGCGAAATAAACAATGAAAAAACTGAAAGAGTTTTAAAAATAGAAAATGTATTTAATGCCGCCAATATTACAAACGAATTAGCTATAGATATTCAAAAAGAAATATGGACTAAATTTTTATTTATAACAACTTTTAGTGCTTTAGGCGCATTAACAAGAGCTAGTCTTGGAGAAATGCTCGCTTCACCTTATATTAAAAGTATGATGGTAAACACTGCCGAAGAAATTTTTAGAATTGCAAAAGCAAAAGGCGTAAATTTACCAAGTGACATTATTTCAAAACAAATAGAAACCTTAGAATCTTTACCTTTTGAAACCACAGCGTCTTTACAACGTGATATTATGGAAGGAAAACCTTCAGAATTAGAAGCTCAAAACGGAACAGTTGTTCGTTTAGGCGAAGCATTAGGAATTCCAACACCAATTAATGAATTGATTTATTACGAGCTACTTCCACAGGAAAAAAGAGCAAGAAACAAATAAGTTACTTTTTAGTAGAACGAAGTCTTAATTTAAAACTCAAGGCTTTTTTTCTACTGATTAAATAAACACCAGCAATTACCATAATACAACTCAATATTTTAACCATGCTAATATCTTTGGCATACGTTGTATCGTTAAACAAATAGGTAGATAAACTAACCATAATAAAACTAACCACAGGTTGTAGATAAATATAACTTCCGTTTACAGAAGGTGAAACATAATTTAAGGCATAAATATTAAGTAAATATGTTAAAAAAGTGGTTCCAACAATTACATAAGCTAAAGACAAATAAGCGTTTGTTGTAAAAGCACTAAAATCTGTTATTGCCAAATCACCTATTCCAAACGGAATTGTAAAAGCAAATCCAAACATAAACATCCAACTAATTACAGTAAATGCTTTGTATTTTTTCATTAAAGGTTTTACTAAAACCAAATAAAAACCATAAGAAGTAGCATTAAAAAACACAAATAAATTTCCGATAATAGAACTGGTTCCTGCTGCGGTTTTTCCATATAAAATTAAAATTGCAGCACCTATTCCACCAATTAAAATACCTATATATTTGTTTCTTGTTATCTTTTCTTTTAAAATAAATGCACTTAAAATTAAAACAATTACGGGTGTAGATGTCATAATTATAGAAGCGTCAATTGGAGACGTTAAGCTTAACCCATAAAAAAAGAAAAGCATATTAGCCGACACTCCAAATAACCCACAAAAAGCAAGTAGAGGTAAGTCTTTTTTTTCTATTTTTTCTTTTACAAATAGTTTTATTATCCAAAATAACAAACCAGCACCTACTACTCTTAATAAAACCAATGCAAAAGGTTGCAAATAATTAGGCATTAACCCTTTTGCTATTAAAAAATTACCTCCGTAAATTATATTAGCTCCAAGTAATGCTAAATGCGCTTTGTAGTTTTTATATTTCAAGTTAAAATCTATAAATTTTCAAGCTTCAAAACTACAAATAACTATTCTAAATAACTGGTATTATAATTTTGTTTTATATCTATTGAAGAAAAACACAAACTTTTTTGTATGAAATTCACTTTTTTATAGACAAATAATAAAATTATATAATCTAAAAATATCAAAATGAAAAAAAACGTATTATTTATTGCTGTTTTAACAATCGCTTTCTTATTTACTAACGAAATGTCTGCTCAAAAATTTGCCGATTTAGATAAAAGCCCAATGGATGCTGCAGCATACCCTGTAAGTTATAAAGAATCTAATAAATTAGTAAAAGTTACTTACAGTAGACCACAACTAAAAGGAAGAACTCTTGAAAAATTAGCACCAAACAATAAAATATGGAGAACCGGAGCCAACGAAGCTACTGAAATCACATTTTATTCAGATGTTGTATTTGGTGGAAAAGCTGTAAAAGCAGGAACATATACTTTATTTACCATACCAAACGATAACGAATGGACAGTTATTTTAAGTACTGCTAAAAACGTTTGGGGCGCTTACTTTTATAATGAAAGTGAAGATGTGGTTAGAGTAAAAGGTACCGTTTCTAAATCTGAAAAATCAATTGAGGCATTTTCAATTACTTTTGATGGAATGGATACTACAGTTAACATGTATTTAGGTTTTGGAAATACAATTGTAACAGTTCCTATTAAAAAATAAATTTATTTTTTTGTACGTTAAAGGCTTGTAGTTACTAATTACAAGCCTTTAATTTTTTACAGATTTTAAAATACGCTCTATTTCATTTTGAGCATTTTCATACCCAATTTTATATGCTTTATCAATTCCATCAGCATCTAAAACACCAACTTCATCAATATTTTTAGGGGAAAACACATAATTACACTCCGAAAACTTTTTAATATTACTTGCATCTAAACCAATATGATAAACCCTGTACATTAATTTTAAAGATGAATTTATCTCCGTTTTTGCAATTTCTTCAATAGGATTTACAAAACTTCCTAAAATTTTAGAACAAGATTCTTTTAATGGTTCAATCGGAAAGTTGTTTAAAACACCTCCATCAGAATATAAATTCCCGTTAACTTCAATAGGAGAAAACACAGGTGGCAAGGCACAAGAAGCAATTAAAGGTTTTATTAACTGTCCTTTGCTAAAATAATCTAACCTACCATTAAGTAAATTAGTAGCTGTAACAGTTAGTGGAATATTTAAACTTTCAAATGTATCTTCAGAAAAGTATCTTTTAAAAAATTCGATATATTTTTCACTATCCATTATCCCTGGTTTATTTAAAGCGTATAACGATAGTTTTAACAACGGTGTTTCTTTAAAAAAAGACAACATCTCTTGGGTATTATAACCTGCCGCATACAACGCACAAACCAAAGCTCCAGCACTAGTTCCAGAAACTTTTGTAGGTTTAATATTGTTTTCAAGTAATACCTGTAAAAAACCTACATGTGCAATACCTCTAACACCTCCGCCAGACAATACTAGTCCTATTTCATTATTCATAATAACTTAAAATTAAATCAATACTATTTAATAAATTACATCGTATAAAAATACACTTTATAATTCTATTTATAAAACGTAACTTTGCACTTTTAAAAATGGAATAATTAGGATGGAATACAATTTTAGAGAAATTGAAGCTAACTGGCAACAATATTGGGCAGAAAATGAAACTTTTAAAGCAGAAAACCCTGACTCGAGCAACACCGAAAACAAATTAGAAAAACCTAAATTTTACGTACTAGATATGTTTCCGTACCCTTCGGGAGCTGGTTTACATGTTGGGCATCCTCTCGGATATATAGCTTCTGATATTTACGCACGTTACAAACGCCATAAAGGTTTTAATGTATTACATCCGCAAGGCTATGATTCTTTTGGATTACCTGCAGAGCAATATGCAATTCAAACTGGACAACACCCAGCTATTACCACTGCTGAAAACATTAAAACATATAGAAAACAGCTAGATAAAATTGGATTTTCTTTTGATTGGTCTAGAGAAGTAAGAACATCAGATCCAAGTTACTACAAATGGACCCAATGGATATTTACCCAATTATTTAATTCTTGGTATAACAAAACAAGTGATAAAGCCGAAGCTATTGAAACTTTAATATCAATTTTTGAAGCTGAAGGAAATACAACTGTAAAAGCAGCTTGCGATGCTGAAATAGCGACCTTTACTGCTGAAGATTGGAACAATTTTTCTGAAGAAGAAAAACAACAAATATTATTAAAATACCGATTAACATTTTTGTCTGAAACCGAGGTAAATTGGTGCCCTGATTTAGGAACCGTTTTAGCAAACGATGAAATTGTAAATGGTGTTTCAGAACGTGGCGGACATACTGTAGTTAGAAAAAAAATGATGCAATGGAGTATGCGAATTACCGCGTATGCACAACGTTTATTAGATGGTTTAAACAAAGTTGATTGGCCACAACCATTAAAAGATTCACAAACTTATTGGATTGGAAGATCTGAAGGTGCAATGGTATCTTTTAAAGTTGATGGATTTGAAAATAAAATTGATGTATTTACTACACGTCCTGATACTATTTTTGGAGTGAGTTTTATGACATTAGCTCCAGAACACGAATTGGTTTCTAAAATTACAACTCCAGAACAAAAAGAAGCAGTAGATGCCTATATAAAAGCTACCGCAAAACGTAGCGAATTAGATAGAATGGCAGACGTAAAAACCATTTCTGGTGTATTTACTGGCGCTTATGCTTTACATCCATTTACTGGTAAAAAAGTGCAAATTTGGATTGGAGATTACGTATTAGCAAGCTACGGAACTGGTGCTGTAATGGCGGTTCCTTGTGGAGATGAACGCGATTATGCTTTTGCTAAACATTTTAATATTGAAATACCTAATATTTTTGAAGGTATAGATATTTCTGAAGAAGCTTGTTCAGTGAAAGAAGGTGTTAAACTTGCAAATTCAGACTTTTTAGATGGCTTAACTTATAAAAAAGCCATGAAACGTATTATTTACGAAATTGAACAAAAAGGTTTTGGATATGGTAAAATAAATTACCGTTTACGCGATGCTGTTTTTAGCCGTCAACGTTATTGGGGAGAACCTTTCCCTGTATATTATAAAAACGGTTTACCACAAATGATTGACAAAGCACATTTGCCAATTGTACTACCTGAAGTAGAAAAATATTTACCTACCGAAGACGGAAAACCACCTTTAGGAAATGCAACAGTTTGGTCTTGGGACACAAAAACCAATACTGTAGTAAGCAATGATTTAGTTGATAATAAAACTGTTTTTCCTTTAGAATTAAATACAATGCCTGGTTGGGCAGGAAGCTCACAGTATTTTAATCGTTATATGGATTCTCAAAATAATGAGGAACTATTTTCTCAAAAAAACGTTAATTATTGGCAAGATGTAGACTTGTATATTGGTGGTAGCGAACACGCTACCGGACATTTATTATACGCGCGTTTTTGGCAAAAATTTATGTTCGACAGAGGTTTTGTACCAACTGATGAATTTGCTAAAAAACTAATTAACCAAGGAATGATAACTGGAACTTCAGCTTTTGTTTATAGAGTTGAAGGTGAAAATAAATTTGTTTCAAAGGGATTAAAAAAAGACTTTAAAGTTCAACCAATACATTCAGATGTTTCTTTTGTAAATGGTTCAGATGAATTAGATGTAGAAACCTTTAAAAATTGGAGAGAAGAATTTAAAGATGCAGAATTTATTTTAGAAGATGGTAAATATATTGTGGGTCGCGAGGTTGAAAAAATGTCGAAATCTAAATACAATGTTGTAAATCCAGATGAAATTTGCGAAGAATACGGAGCAGATAGTTTACGTTTATTCGAAATGTTTTTAGGACCTCTAGAACAATCTAAACCTTGGAAAACTTCAGGAATTTCTGGTGTCTATAATTTCTTAAAAAAATTATGGAAATTATACATTGTAAATAACCAGTTTTCAGTTTCAGATGAAGCCCCAACTAAAGAAGAACTAAAAACATTGCATAAAACCATAAAAAAAGTTGAAGAAGATATCGAGAACTTCTCTTTCAATACCTCTGTTTCAACATTTATGATTGCTGTAAACGAATTAACAGCTTTAAAATGTAATAAACGTGCTATTTTAGAACCGCTAGCTATAATTATTGAACCTTATGCACCACATATTGCAGAAGAATTATGGAGTAGATTGGGACATACAACTTCAATTTCAACAGCCGATTTCCCTGTATTTGAAGCCAAACATTTAGTTGAAAGTAGTAAAGAATACCCTATTTCATTCAACGGAAAAATGCGTTTTACAATGGAATTACCATTAGATTTATCTAAAGATGACATTGAAAAAGCTGTAATGGCTCACGAAAAAACACAAGCACAATTACAAGGCAGAGCACCTAAAAAAGTAATTGTAGTACCTGGTAAAATTGTAAATATTGTTGGGTAATAAAAAGTTTGAAAGTTGAACGTCTGACCGCTGAGTTGAGTTAAAACCATCTTTTACGTTTCGTAATTATTTTATAATTACAATTTCAACATTAGAATAAGGTTATAAAAACACTCAACTCTATAGCTTTTAACTTTTAAACACCTAAAAATAATGATAGATACTTACGAAATAATTGGTTTAATTGCCGCTGTTCTAACAACAGCGGCTTTTGTACCTCAAGTTTATAAAGCTTGGAAAACAAAAGATACAAGAAGTCTATCTTTATCTATGTATTTAGCTTTTTTTGTAGGCGTTATACTTTGGTTAGTATATGCTTTTCATATAGGTAGTTTTGCAATGATACTTGCAAATATTGTTTCAGCTTTTTTAGCATTTGTTTTAATAATTTTAAAACTTAAATATAAATAACTTTATTGGTACATTTATTGTTGGTTAGGCTAAAGCAACAATTTAATTGTAAATATCACCTATAAATGCTAATAATTTATCTGTATATTTACTGTTAATTATTGGATGAAATTATACTAACATATTTTATAAAACATATCAATACCAGCTTTAAAATAAATATTAGCATTAGTTGGTAAAAGATTATTTAAATGAAAATTAAACGCCTCTCACTTAGAATTCGAATTTTTTTAGCAATGTTATTGCTAACTTTTTTAGCCTCGGTTTTAATTGCAACAGTTACAATTTATCAATACAAAGAACAAACCGACGAATACAATCAAGGTCGTTTAGAAAGAAAAGAAGAAGCAGTAAAAGCATCCATTAATTATTGGTTAAATAGCGGTAGAGGAAACACTTTCCCTATAGTTGAAGAAAATTTAAAACTTATTTTTAGGGAAAAGATTCATGAAATCTCGGATATCGAAAAATTAGAAATAAACATCTATGATTTAGATGGGAATATAGCAAAAAGCTCCCATGCCGGATTTGTAAAAAGCGATGCACCTTCTAAACTTAGCGATACAATTTTAAATGGTGTTAACAACACTATAAAACATAGATATGTAAACACCAAAACATTAAATCAATACAGTTTACAATCGTCTTATTCTTATATTACAGATAATAAGTTTAAGCCCATTGGTATCTTAAATTTACAATACTTACAAGACAATACAAGTCATAATAAAGATTTAGAAGAATTTTTAATAAGAATGGCATATGTTTATATGCTTATGTTTTTATTGGCTATTGGCTTAGCTTATTTTATCTCTAGTTATATTACCAGATCTATAAAAACCGTTACCGATAAAATGAGTTTAACACGTTTAAATCATCGTAACGAAAAAATTATATTAAAAGATGCCAGTGCCGAAGTGTTTACACTTGTAAATGCTTTTAATGAAATGGTTGACGAACTAGAAGAAAGCGCTATTAAATTGGCTAAAGGAGAACGCGAGCAAGCTTGGCGAGAAATGGCAAAACAAGTTGCACATGAAATTAAAAACCCCTTAACACCAATGCGTTTAACCGTACAAAGTTTTCAACGTAAATTCGACCCAAAAGACCCTGAAATTCATGAAAAAATAAATGAATTTAGTAAAATCTTAATTCAACAAATTGACACAATGAGTTCAATTGCATCAGCTTTCTCTAACTTTGCGAAAATGCCAACTCAAAACAGAGAAGAATTAAATGTTGTAGAAGTTGTAAAATATGCCTTAGATATATTTACCGAAGATTATATATCTTACTTCCCTAAAAAAGATGTAATTATTGCTAAATTAGATAAAACACAACTAATTAGAATTGTTACAAACTTGGTTAAAAATGCAACACAAGCTTTAGATGACGTTGAAAATAAAAAGATTGAAGTTACTGTATCTGACGATGATGAAAATGTTGTTATTATTGTAGCCGATAATGGTAAAGGAATTTTAGAGGAAGATAAAGAAAAGATTTTTGAACCTAAATTTACTACCAAATCTAGTGGAATGGGCTTAGGCTTAGGAATGGTAAAAAATATTGTTGAAGCCTATAAAGGAACCATCACCTATACAACACAAGAAAATACAGGAACAGTTTTTAAAATAATAGTACCAAAAAAATAATATTATGAATTTCGATACTATACTAATTGAACAAAAAGAACATAGCGCTATAATTACAATAAACCGACCAACAAAATTAAATGCACTAAATAAAAGTACAATTTTAGAATTGCATCAAGCATTTAAATTATTAGAAAACGACCCAACTGTAAAAGTTATTATTATAACAGGAAGCGGTGAAAAAGCTTTTGTTGCTGGTGCAGATATTTCTGAATTTGCAGATTTTAATGTAGAAAAAGGTACAGAACTAGCTAGAGAAGGTCAAAAAATACTGTTCGATTTTGTTCAAAATTTAAGCACACCAGTAATTGCAGCCATTAACGGCTTTGCACTTGGTGGCGGATTAGAATTAGCAATGGCAGCACATTTTAGAGTAGCAAGCTCCAATGCTAAAATGGGATTGCCTGAAGTAAGTTTAGGCGTAATTCCAGGTTATGGTGGTACGCAACGCTTACCTCAACTTGTTGGCAAAGGAAAAGCTATGGAAATGATTATGACCGCTGCTATGATTTCTGCTGAAGAAGCAAAACAATACGGTTTGGTAAATTATGTTGTAGAACAAAGTGAACTATTAACTTTATGCGAAAAATTAGCAAGTAAAATCACTAAAAACTCTTCAGTTGCCATTGGCGCAGCAATTAAAGCCATAAACGCTAATTACACCAATTGCGTAAACGGATACAGTGTAGAAATTGAACAGTTTGGCGTTAGTTTTGGCACTAATGATTTTAAAGAAGGAACCTCTGCATTTTTAGAAAAACGCAAGCCCGAATTTGAATAAAATTATACAACAAAAAAAGCTGCTTGAAAACTAAATTTCAAACAGCTTTTTTAAAATATACTATTAAATATTAACCTTTTGGTTTATCTCTATTCATTTCTAAAATATCAACACTTGTAGCTTCTTCACCTAAAAAGTATTTACTAAAATGATCGGCGCGTAACCAAAAAGAATATTCAGTCATTCTTCCAAAACTATGGCGTTGTCCTGGCATAATCATAAATTTAAAACGCTTATTTGCTTTAATTAAAGCATCTGCCATTCTAATAGTTCCTCCAGGGTGTACATTATTATCTACATCTCCATGAATTAACATTAAATTTCCTTTTAAATTTGCTGCTAACGATTGGTTTTTATCAATATCATATTTGTATTTAATACTTCCATCGGCTTCAATTTCTTCTTTAACTCCGTGGTGTGTTTCACTCCACCAGCTATTGTAAATAGAATTATCGTGATTTCCAGCTGAAGAAACAGCAGCTTTAAAGAAATCTGGATACACTAACATAGCTGCAGTAGACATAAAACCACCACCAGAATGACCGTAAATTCCAACTTTATCAATATCAATAAAATCGTGTTTATCTGCTAATTGTTCGGCAATATATTTTTTATCTGCTAAACCATAATCTCTTAAATTTCCATATCCGTAATTATGGTACCATTTAGAACGATCTGGATGCCCTCCTCTATTTCCAACAGTAACAACAATAAAACCAACCTGCGCCATACGGTCTAAACGATCCATACGTACAGAAAATGCTTTGTTTACAGCTTCAGTTTGTGGTCCTGGATATACATATTCTAATAAAGGATATACTTTGGTAGAATCAAAATCGAAAGGCTTATACATAACTCCGTAAAGATCTGTAATGCCATCATCAGCTTTCATTTTAAATGTTTCTGGAAATTTATATCCCGTTGCAAATAATTGCGATAAATCTGCCTCTTCTAAACTCATTACAAGAGCTCCTGAACTATTTCGTAGCTCAGATTTTGGAGTAGCATCTACTCTAGAATAATTGCTTACAAAATATCTATTAGAATCAGACACACTAACATTTGTAGTAAAATCTCCAGGATTTAGCGTTTTTAAACCTGTTCCGTTTAAATTAATACGGTATAAATGTTCATAATAAGGATCCATAGTTCTATCTACACCATTTGCTGTAAAATACATTACACGAGACTTTTCATCAATTCCTTCAAAACCAGAAACATGGTAAGGACCATTTGTAATTTGATTTTTTAAATTTCCTTTTGAGTCATATAAATAATAATGTCCCCAACCATCGCGTTCAGCCCAGAACAACATTTCAGTTTCATTATTAAACAATACAAATTCTTTCTCTTCAATATAGGTATTAAAGCGTTCTTCAATTAAAACCTCTACATCTCCAGTATTGATATCTGCAACGCAAATATCTAATTTTTTACGATCTCTACTTATGGTGCTAAAATATATGTTGCCTTTTTTTGAAAGTAATAACGAAGGTTTAAATTCATCACTATATTCAGATTTTTTATATTTATGTCTATAAACAGAAATACTTTGCTGTTTAGTAGTGTCTAATTTTACTTCCAATACTTCTTTTGAAGGAATATCAAAAATTTCTAATTCTGTTTTATAATATTCTTGCTCACCTGGCATATGGTATTTATAGGTTTCTAAAGTTGGTCTTTTTTTAGAAACTGAATTAATTACCCATAAATCTTTAATATCTCTAGCGTCTGTTTTTTGATAAATAAATTTCTTAGAATCTCTTGTCCAAAGACCTCTAACACCCTTTCTATCGTCCTTTTTTTCTTCTTTAGTTTCGTTATTTTCACCTCTAGAGCTTCCATAACCATAATTTTCAACACCATCTGTTGTCCATTGGTTTTCAACAATTGTTGAATCTTTTTCATCTTTAAGAGCTTTTAAAAAGTTCTCTTTATCCATCCAATACAAATTGAAATTTTTTGAATACAAAACAATAGTACTATCTGGAGATATATTTGCCCAACGTACTCTTTTGTCGTCTTTTTTAGAATTATCAATAACTGTTAAACCATTACCACCTAACTTATATTCAAGAAAGTAAACTTTTTTCTCCATTTTAGGCTTTTGTTTTCTAGCCTTTTTAGTTTCTGTAGAATCTTTTTTTGAAGTAGCCTTTTTAGCATCTTTCTTATCGTCCTTAACTTCTACTTCTTCTGTTGAAGTAATTCTAAACTGAATTGCTGTTTCATTTTTAACGAATTTAAAGTTAAATCTAGGTAAATGCTGACCGTCATAAGGATCTTTGGTTATTTCGGTTAACCATTTAGCCATTTTATCGTTATCAAATAATTTTGTTCTAGTTTTTCTATCTGCATCAACTAAATAGTAATTAGAACCTTCTGAAGTTTTATATTGATACCAAAAGCGGTTACCATTTTTTAACCAATTTGGTCTAACAGAAGTAGAATGTACTAGTTTAGCAATGTTAGTTGGCGAAAATTTAGATGCCAACCTATAATTAGGTACAGGAACTTCTGATGTTGTTTTATCTTGTGCAAAACCAACATAAGTAGCTAAAATAAAGAGCAAAAAAAATGTTTTTTTCATGTTTTTAAAGTTAGGTTAAGATTAATTTAAGCTCTAAATTTCTTTAAAACTATTAACATAGCAATTATGTATTTAGATTTTATCATTTTTTTAACAAAAAAAGGCTATCTAAAAAGTCTAGAAACACGTCATTCTAAACTTAATTCAAGTTCTGTTGACGGAAATTTCACCTTTTAGACAGCCTCTAATTTCTTATAAAATTAAAACTTACATTTTCATAAGCCAATTTTTCATATCTACTTCATTCTTAATAATAGCTTTTAATTCTGAAATTTTTACACGTTGTTGTTCCATAGTATCTCTATGGCGAATTGTTACTGAATCATCTGTTAATGTATCATGGTCTACAGTAATACAGAAAGGTGTACCTGCAGCATCTTGTCTTCTATAACGTCTACCCACAGCATCTTTTTCATCATAATTAACATTAAAATCCCATTTTAAATCTTCAACAATTTTTTTAGCAACTTCTGGCAATCCATCTTTTTTAACCAATGGTAAAATTGCAGCTTTAGTTGGCGCTAAAACAGCTGGTAATTTTAATACAGTACGCGTAGTTCCATTTTCTAACTCTTCTTCTTGCAAAGCGTGTGAAAACACTGCTAAAAACATACGGTCTAAACCGATAGATGTTTCTACAACATACGGTACGTAACGTTCGTTAATTTCTGGATCGAAATATTGTAATTTTTTTCCTGAGAATTTTTCGTGACTTGATAAATCAAAATCTGTTCTAGAATGAATACCTTCTAACTCTTTAAATCCGAATGGAAATTTAAATTCAATATCTGCTGCTGCATCTGCATAATGTGCTAATTTTTCGTGATCGTGAAAACGGTAATTATCTTCACCCATACCTAAAGAAAGGTGCCATTTTAAACGGGTTTCTTTCCATTGCTCGTACCATTCTTTTTGCGTTCCAGGACGTACAAAAAATTGCATTTCCATTTGTTCAAATTCACGCATACGGAAAATAAACTGACGTGCAACTATCTCATTTCTAAATGCTTTACCGGTTTGTGCAATTCCAAAAGGAATTTTCATTCTTCCAGTTTTTTGAACATTTAAAAAGTTAACAAAAATACCTTGTGCAGTTTCTGGACGTAAATATAGATCCATTGCAGTATCTGCAGAAGCGCCTAATTTTGTACCAAACATTAGGTTAAATTGCTTAACATCTGTCCAATTTTTTGAACCTGACAAAGGACATCCAATTCCTAATTCTTCAATTAATGCTTTTACATCTGCTAAATCTTCTTTTTCTAAAGATTTTCCCATGCGTTGTAAAATAGCATCTCCTTTTTCTTTATAACCAACTACACGTGGATTGGTTGCTAAAAACTGTTCTTTATCAAAAGCATCTCCAAAGCGTTTTGCAGCTTTTGTAACTTCTTTTTCAATTTTAGCATCTAATTTACCAACATAGTCTTCAATTAAAACATCTGCTCTATATCTTTTTTTAGAATCTTTATTGTCAATTAATGGATCATTAAAAGCATCTACATGGCCAGATGCTTTCCAAATTGTTGGATGCATAAATATTGCTGAATCTAAACCTACAATATTTTCATGCATTTGCACCATTGCTTTCCACCAATAGTCTCTAATGTTTTTCTTTAACTCAACACCGTTTTGAGCATAGTCGTACACTGCGCTCAAACCATCGTATATTTCACTTGATTGAAATACATATCCGTATTCTTTTGCGTGTGAAACAACTTTTTTAAATTTATCTTCTTGATTTGCCATAATGCAAAAATAGTAAAGGTTTTAGTACAAAAAAACAAAAAAGTGGAAATAGCCTAAACTATTTCCACCAATTAACATTAAATAAAATAAAATTGGAGTTACTTCTATTACTTTAAGGTTATTTTAGTTACTCCTACAATAGTATTATCTATATAAATATTTACTGCATAAACACCTCTTTCTATTAAATCTCTATCAACTTCAACTAAACTAACAACATCTAGTGGTTCATTTAAATAATTAATAGCTGTGGTATCACTGTAATTTATAGTTTCATCATTACTTACTGTAACTTCTCCTTTACTTGCAACGGTAGTTCCTGATGTTACATCTACAATTTGAATATAGACCTGGCGTTCACCTTTTTCTGAAATTTCGTTTTTAGCAACTGTAAAACTAATTCTAAACGCATCTGTGTTTCTTGCTCTTGAAGTTTCAACTAGTTTACCATTATTTCTTTCTCTCATTGCTAACACCTTAGCAGAATTTACTTTTAAAACAGAACCAATTGCTACTTTTTCAGCTAAACTTATGTTTTGTAAAGATAGCGTATCATTTACTGCAATTTGTCGGGTAATATGAACTCTAGCACTATCCAAGTCTTTCGTCAATAAGCTATTTGCTCCCGTTAAAGAGTCGTTCATAAAAAACAAACGTCTGTTTGTTTCTTCAAGCTGTGCAATTTGTTTTTTATATCTAAAAATTAAATTAAGATTAGAGGCTTTCAATCCTTTTATTGAATCTCTTAATGCAATAATTTTATCTCTTTCAAAGGCTAATTCGTTAGACATAGATGTATTTTGACCAATTGCATCTTCATATTTGACAATCATTTTGTCTAAATTTTGCTCAATTTCTTCTTTTTCAACAGTAATAGCATCTGTTAATTTTTTATGTTCGCTTTTGTTATAAAAAGTATAAGCCAAGGCTCCTATTAATAAAACTGCTAAAACGATTACAATTATTTTACTGTTTGATTTTTTTTCCTCTTCCATGGTTTTGAAATTTTATTGGGGGTTTATATTTAATTGGAGTTTATTTTACTTTAACGTAAAACGCAAAATTAAATTATAAATTAATACTAAAATCTTTAAGGAGTTTTTTCTTGACAACTTATAAATTTAACGTTTTTATTCATATAAAAACAATTATTTTAATTTATTTTTTTTGAATTGGGTATTTTTTGTAAATTAAGCAAGCTATGAACTTACTTAAAGACATATTTAATATTTTTTACCCTACAATTTGCTTGTGTTGTAAAGAGCAACTAACAACTAACGAAGCATTAATTTGTATTGATTGCCGACACGATTTGCCTGTTACAAATTTTACAGATGAAGCTGACAATATTATTGAAAAAATATTTTACGGAAGAGTTCCTATTGAAGAAGCAACAAGCTTATTTTATTTTTTAAAAAAAGGAAAAGTACAAGAATTAATACATCATTTAAAATATAAAAATCAACAAAAAGTTGGAACCTTTATTGGAGATTGGCTTGGTGAACTCATGCGTAACTCTAAAAGATTTAAAACAATTGATTGTATTATACCTGTTCCACTTCATAAGAAAAAACAACAATTACGTGGTTACAACCAGGTTTCAACGTTTGGTAAAAGTTTGTCTAAAAAACTAGATGTTCCTTTTTATGAAACTATTTTATTAAAAAAAACAGCAACTAAAACACAAACTAAAAAATTACGCTTAGAAAGGTGGAAAAATTCAGAACATAAATTTACCGTACAAACAACAAATACACTCAACGGTAAACACATTCTTTTAATTGACGATATTATTACAACTGGCGCAACTTTAGAAGCTTGTATAAATGCTTTTAAAGAGCATAAAAACATTAAAATTAGCATTGCAACTATGGCTTATACGCAATAAAAAAAATCAAAAATGTAATACCTGAATAATTACTGCGTTTTTTTAATAAAATAATTGTTATTTTGTATCCAAAATAAATTTATATGAGGCTATCTTTATTAAAATTATTAAGTGTTTTAATACTTGTAAGTGTACTTTCTAGTTGTGCAAAAAGAGGAACTCCAACTGGTGGAGCTAAAGACACTATTCCTCCTGTATTACAAAAAGCTATACCTAGTAATAAAACTGTAAATTTTAAGGAAAAGAAAATAAGAATATATTTTGATGAGTATATTAAATTAAAAGATGTTAATACGCAACTTATTATTTCGCCTCCTCAAAAAAATGAACCTGTAATAACACCTACCGGAACTGCAAGTAAATTTATTTCAATAAAAATTCTAGACACATTAGATGCTAACACCACATACTCGTACAACTTTGGAAACAGCATAGTTGATAACAATGAAGAAAATAAGTTAGGAAATTTTAAATATGTATTTTCTACAGGAACCTATATAGATTCTCTAGAAGTAAAAGGTGAAGTTACAGACCCATCAGTAAAAGAAACAGTAAAAAATTTAGATATAATGCTGTATGAATATGATACTGCATATACAGATTCTGTTATTTTTAAACAAAAACCACGTTATATCTCAAATACTTTAGACTCTTCCTTATTTGAAATAACAAATGTTAAAAAAGGAAAGTATTTACTTATAGCACTAAAAGATGCCAATAACAATAAAATTTACGATCCCGATATCGACAAAATAGGTTTTGTTAAAGACACCGTAACATTACCAACCGATAGCGTATACAACTTTACAATTTTTAAAGAAATACCAGAATTAAAAGTAATAAAACCTAAAGAAGTAAATAGCGGTCATTTAATTTTTGGTTTTAAAGGAAAAGCTGACGATTTAATAATTGAACTTTTATCTGAAACACCACCCGATTTTAAATCTGAAATTATTTACGAAGCCAATAAAGATACTATTAACTATTGGTACTCTCCTTTTGAAGCAGATTCTTTAAACTTTAGCGTAACTAAAGGCGATTATTTTGAAGAATTTAGTGCGCGATTAAGAAGCTCTAAAAAAGATACTTTAAGAATTCAGAATGGCGGCGGCGGTACATTAAATTTAATTGATACACTTTCTATAATTTCTAATACACCAATTATTAAAGTTGACACTTCTTTTATTTCAGTAAAAGTTCAAGACTCTATTAAAGTGAATTTTGAACCAATTTTAGCAAAATCTAAAACCAAATTGTATTTAAATTTTGATAGAAAACCAGACTCTAAATACAATGTTGAAATACTACCAAATGCTATTACAGATATCTATAAAACTGTAAACGACACTTTAACTTTTAACGCTACCACCAAATTAGCTAAAGATTACGGAATTATAAATGCTACCATAAAAAGCAAGATTAAATCTTCTTTTATAATTGAATTAATAGATAGTAAAGATAAAGTAGTTAGAGTTGCTAAAATAAGCGACCTAAGCACCGTTAAATTTGATTTTTTAGAACCTGGAATATATTTTGTTAGAGTTACAACAGATATAAATAATAATGGAATTTGGGATACAGGTAACTTTTTAGAAAAACGACAACCTGAAAAAATAAAGTTTTTTGATAAAGAAATTGAACTGAAAGCAAACTTTGAACTTAATGAAACTTTTACCGTAGACTAAATTATTTTATTTAACAATCTTTTGTATTAATTTACCCACGGTTAATCCTTGTACAATAATTGAAAAGACAACTATTATATAAGTAATTACTAAAAATAAATCGCGGTGCATTTCTGTAGTTAAACTCAATGCTAATGCTATAGAAATTCCTCCACGCAAACCACCCCAAGTCATAATTAAATTGGTTTTTGGAACAAAATCTAATTTTTTAGCATATAATTTAATAGGCAACATTAACGATAAGTAACGTGCAAACAATAAAGTAGGGACCAATAACAAACCAGCTAAAATAAACTTACTATTAAATGTAAGAATTAATAATTCCATTCCAATTAAAACAAACAATACCGTATTTAAAAGAATATCAATCAATTCCCAAAACTTATCTACATATTGTTCCGTAACTTTACTCATAGAAGATTTTCTAACCGTATCTGTACCAACTATTAAACCAGCAGTTACCATTGCTAACGGAGCAGATAAATGTAAGTATTGTGCTAAAACAGTTCCTCCCATTACAGCAGCAAGTGTAATAATCACCTCAACATCATAATCGTCTATAGATTTTAAAAGTCTGTATGTAAACCAACCAAGTAATAAACCCAGAGCAATTCCACCCACAACTTCAACTAAAAACATTTCAGCAATAGTTCCAAAAGTTACGGTTCCACTACCTTTTGCAATCTGATAAATAGTTAAAAAAACTACAACCCCAACTCCATCATTAAATAAAGATTCTCCTACAATTTTAGTTTCCAATATTTTTGGAGCAGCTACTTGTTTTAAAATTCCTAAAACAGCTATTGGATCGGTTGGAGATATTAAAGCACCAAAAAGTAAACAATAAATAAAATTAACATCTAAGCTTACCAGTTTTAATAAAAAGAACGAAAAAATTCCGGTTAAAAAAGTTGAAATTAAAGTACTAAATGTAGCAAATATTAAAATTGGTTTTCTCTGTACTTTTAATTGTTGAAAATTGGTATGTAAAGCTCCTGCAAACAGTAAAAAACTCAACATTACATCTAATAGCACCGTTTTAAAATCTATTTGGGCTATAAATAACTTTTCTTGTTCTAACAACGTATTGTTAAACATACTTGTTGCTAAAACCAACAATGTAAAAACAATTGTAATTACCATTAAACCAATAGTAGTTGGCATTTTTAAAAACCGAACATTTATATAACCAAAAAGGGCAGCAATAACTACTAATGTAGAAATAATGGCAAATAAACTCATTTTATATAAACTTTAATAACTGTAAAATAACACCTAAATGAATTCCTTCGTGATACATATTAAATTGCACGGCATCATCAATTGTATTTAAAGTTACACCAATACTTGTTAAATATGTTTTATAGTTTTGAAAAACTCCAACTTCATAATCATCTTCTAATTTTACAGGCAATTTCAATAATAATTCTTTGATTTCTTCAAATTCTTCAGCAGTTATTGTACCATTTGGAGCAGTACCTTTTTGATATTTCTCTATCATTTCTTCAGAAACCAAACATTTTAACCCCGAATTTCTATAACACAGTAATTGTTGTGTAACAACTAAATGGGCCATATTCCAAGCAATATTATTATTAAAACTCTCAGGAATTTTATTTAATTGTTCGTTGGTTAAATTAGTTGTAATTTTTAAAAGAAGTTTTCTTGTTTGAAGTAAATCGTCAAATTTTCTTTTCATATTATTGTTTTTTATAATTCATTCAAATTTAAAATAAAAACGCTGTAAATTTACATTTATACTAATTTTATATACAATGAAAAAAATTTATTACTTAAAAACTTGTGATACCTGTAGAAGAATTTTAAAAGAAATGGACACTTCTGAATACATTTTGCAAGAAATAAAAACCGAACCAATAACTGTTAAACAATTAGAAGAATTATACGAATTAACCAAAAACTATGAAATTTTATTTAGTAAAAGGGCTAAAAAGTATAAACAGATGGATTTAAAAAATCAGAATTTAAGCGAAAAAGACTACAAACAGTTAATTTTAGATGAGTATACATTTTTAAAACGACCAGTAATTGTCGATAATGACAAAGTTTTTGTAGGAAATACTAAAAAATTAGCAAATTTCATTAAATAAACCTCAACAAAAAACGAGATTATTACATTTTTAAAGCAAATATCATAATTTATATCAAATATAACATTTTTCGTTTGAAATATTTTTTATAAAAACTATATTGTGCTTTTACTAAACAATATAACTAATTATGAAAAAACATTTATTATTATTAGTTGCTTTAATAATAGCAACAAGTGCAAGTGCACAAGAGTTTTATGTATCTGCCTCAGGAGGTTTTTCAATTGGAAGTGCAGGTATTTTAACTGGAACATCATTAAATGCAGATCAATCTAAGGCAACAAACCATTATGGTAGTTATGGAGAAGGAATTAATGGTCAAATTAAAGCAGGATATTTTTTTAACGAAATGTTTGGTGCTGAATTAGGATTCGCATATTTACACGGTTCAGACCAAAATATTAGCTACTATAAAACCAATAAGTCAGATGCTGGTGCTGAATCTATTTCCGAATATACCGACGGAACTGGACATGGTAGAGCCTACGGACTAACAGCCGCATTAATTTATAATTTTAATCAACATGTGTATGGAAAAATTGGTGCTATTACTAAAGTTGGTGGTAAAACCGAAGCAGAATTCAATAGAGAAACTTATACTCCTTTAAGTGCTTATGGAATTGACCCTATTTTATCTGAAGGAAAAGCAGATTATCATGGAAGAATTCCTTTAGGATTTACAGCCACTTTTGGTTATAAATATAGGTTATCAGATAATTTAAACTTATTTGCGGAAGTGGAGTATTTAGGAATTAATGTAACCAGAGACAACTCTGAATATACAGAATTGACTATTACAACTCCTGCAATCCCTGCAGGTGTAGTAGGAGCAACCGCAGTACCTTCAATGGTATGGAATTTAGGTGATGCCCCTTTAGCTCATCCAGTTTTTGGAACTATCGCTGCGCCTAGCGAAATTAGTTATGTAGATTCGCTAGACCCTTTAAATAGTGACCCTTCAAAATCACTATCATCTACTGTTCCTTATTCCTCAATTGGTATTAACATTGGTATTACATATACTTTTGGTAAAAAATAAGTGTATTAAAATCTAATACACAAAAAGAGGCTGTTTCAAATATTTGAAACAGCCTCTTCTATTTTAACCAAAAAAATATTATTTTTTAGCATATAACATTGGGTTTGTATCCTCATCGTTATACATTTTCATTTGTTTGTATACTTTTACGTATTTATCACCAGAAGCATAATCTGCTAATAAATCGTCTATTGCAGTAGATAAATCAACACGTTGCTCTAACAACACATTTAATTTTTCTTGACATTTAGCTCTATGTTCTTCAGAAGCCGACTCTCTTGTAGCCTCTTCGTTCATATGATAAATTTTTAAAGCTAAAATAGAAAGTCTGTCTATTGCCCAAGCAGGTGTTTCAGAATTAATTTTTGCACCTTCTTTTACTTTTACATCTTTAAATTTATTTAAAAAGTAACTATCAATATACTCCACCATATCTGTTCTATCTTGGTTTGAAGCATCAATTTTACGTTTTAAAACTATAGCTTCAACAGGATCAATATCTGGTAAACGAATAATATCTTCATAATGCCATTGCACAGTATCTATCCAATTTTTTCTGTACAATAAATGCTCAAAAGAATTTTTATCATACGGATTTTCAAAAGGTTGATCTACACTATCTATAATGTGATATTTTTCGATTACTTCATCAAAAAGTTTGTTGTATTGTTCTGCTTTCATAATTGTTTCTCTAAAATATGTAAATATTCAACTGTCTTAGTTGCTTTGTGATTTCTGTTTTCTGTTTTATCGGCTTTAAAGCGTTGATAATCGGTTGTTTTTAAGCTGTATTTTCCGAAAGCACTCATAACGCTACTTATCTCATTTTCAGACATTAAACCCTCGTTGTTATAACTTAAAAAAATGTATTTAAAGTTAGCATTTTTTATCAATTCTACGAAGGATTTTTTAACTTCATTTTTCTTACAATATAAAGACTTATAATAGCTTCTTAAACCTGTTTTACCTTGCGGTTTAAAAGAATCGTATTTAGCAATAGTAGTTAACAAATGGTAATTAGAACCATATTGGCGTGCGTTATATGGCGGATCTAAATATAAAATATCTCCTTTTATTTTTTTTATCAATTCATTCCCATCTTCATTAAAAACTTGATGCGTATTTTTTGTAATTCCAAAAACAGCTGGCTCAATAAGCATTTTTTTTTGTGCAGATTTTTTTATATTTTTTAAATAAGCTCCATAAACCGATGCTGTATTTGCTACTTTATCTGCACTTTCAATTAAAGATGCTAACAAAAAATAATACGTATTAGTATCTATTGTGTCTGTAGTTTTCCACACTTCAATTTGCTGACGAATAACATCTATTTTTTTTCCATTTTCTGAAGAGAAATACAACCTGCCTTCACTTCCGTTTTCGCAATAATTTTGAAAAATAAAACCTTCAACTCCTTCTAAATTATTTAAAAAATCGAATTTTTCTTCTATGGCAATTGGCGTGTGATTTTCTATATAATTTCTATTTAACACATAGCTATAAAACTCAACATCATTTGCAATTACCTGCTTTACTAAAGGCTTAAAATTGCGTCCCACAATTCCTGTACCTGCAAACAAATCGCAAAAAACAAGCTGAGAAAGATCTTCACCAACTACTTCTTTTATTGAAGTTTTTAAAAACGAAGCTAATTTATGTTTAGAACCTATATAATTCACTATTTAATATTGTTTTATGTTACTGCAAGCCTCTGTTTACCTCAGTCGTATTTTTATTTCACAAAGGCTTCTACTTCTCTAAACCGACAAACTGCTAACTATTTAATCGCCCAAATAACATCGGACTTTATCAACTGATTTTGAAAATAAAAACTTTCTAAATTTTGAGCGTCAAAAGTACTTAAATAAGTTGAAACAATATTTTGTAGCCATAAAATTTCGGACTTTAATTTCCAACTATCTTTTGGGTTGTTAAAATCTAATACAACTAAAAAAAGCCGGTTTTTTAAATGATATCTCTTTTGCTTACTTTGATTTTTATAGAACCATTCTATAAGTTCTTGTGTATGCTCTATGGCATAAGGCAACGATTTATTAAAACCCTTTGGAAAAACAGTTGTTTTATGATCAAAAGGAATGTTTGAAATATAAAAATCGGTGTATTTATCTTTTGAATTTTTATGGGCAGTTACATGCTCATGTTCACAAAAAAAAGCTTCAATTGCTTTTGCTGACCAAAAATTAAACCACCTGTTTAAGGCATAATTTTTTAAATCTACATAATTATCCTGATTCTTAAAATTTGCATCAATTTGAGCTAAAAGCGCCTTAAAACTGTTTGTTTTATAAATAAAATTAGTAGCACTGTCAAAATTATTGGTCTGCTTTCTTCCCCAGACATAAGGAAAATCCAATCTTTTTTTTAATTCTTTTTCTAGCTGTAAAATGTTCATTCTACTAATTTAGTAAAAATGATTTTGTGAAGCAAAGGAAGTAATATCTCTAATCTGTCATTCCTGTGAAAATAGGAATTCATACCTCCTTTTAAGAAAAACTCACATTCTCTAGTAAAAAAAGAAATGAGATGCTGAAACAAGTTCAGCATAACGACTATTAATAGATTATGAGACTATATCAACCTACAAAAACTTACGTTCTATAAGATCTATTAAACGTTGTTCATATTCTTGTTTATCGTCCCAATTATAATCAGGTTTTACAAAATTATTTAAAAAGTCTTTAGCTTCCTGTTCTGTTTTAAATGAGTTTAATTGCGACAAGACTCTATTAAAATCTTCTTGACTTCCTTCAAATAAATGTTTTACAAATGCAATTCTATCATTTAAACCTATTTGTAAATTACTTTTAAATAATGTATCATTTATAGAGCGTTTCTTTTCTGAAACAACCGGAGTTGGAGTCTCTTTAACAACTGGATTTTCTTTAGTTGCTTTTTCAAAAAGATTGGTTGCAACATCTGCAGAAATAGCATCTTTAAATTCTTCTTCTAAAGTAATTTTTGGAACAGCTACTTTTTCAACAACCTCTTCAATAACTTCTTTAGAAGCTGTATTTACCTCTTCTTTAACTGGTGGAGTATCTTCAATAGAAAACTCTAATTGTTCTTTTTCAATTAAAGCAGGTGTTTCTTCTAACTCTTTTGCTACTTCAACAATAGAAGCTACCGTATTGGTAATTTCAGGTTCTTTAGCTAAAGTTGGTGCTACTGATTCTTCTATTTTTGGCATTTCCTTTACATCTTCAACAGTTTCTTTAACAACATTTTCAGACTGCGTATCAACTTCTTCAAAATTATTTGAACTATTTAAATTTTCTTCAACAAATTTTAAAATTGTTAATTTTTCGTAAATAGCATGTGCCTTTTTATGCAAAATAGTTACATCATTATTTTTTAGTTCTAAAATACTATGTGCCAGACGCTCTAATTCAGCTTCTAATTTTTTGTGCATAAGTTGATATCTTTATTGATTATTGATGTGTTATTTTTAATAAATTTGTACGAATTCAGAAAACAGTAATTTCTGTATTACAAATTAAACTATTTAATTCGAAAAAATATACTTTTAAGTATTGCATTCGTTTTTAACAAAAAAAATACAATAACCTTTGAAGCGTGAAATTACAAAATGTTTCTTGAAAATACAGTAAATCATACCGAACAATTTGGCTGGATAGAAGTTATTTGTGGATCTATGTTTTCTGGTAAAACAGAAGAACTAATCCGCAGGTTAAAACGCGCCCAGTTTGCAAAACAAAAAGTAGAAATTTTTAAACCCGAAATAGATACAAGGTACGATGAGGAAAAAGTAGTTTCTCATGATTCTAATGAAATTCGCTCAACACCTGTACCTTCTTCTGGAAATATAAGACTTTTAGCAACCGATGTTGAAGTTGTAGGTATTGATGAAGCACAATTTTTTGATGATGAAATTGTAGCTGTTTGTAATGATTTAGCAAACCGAGGTATTCGGGTAATTGTTGCTGGATTAGATATGGATTTTAAAGGAAATCCGTTTGGACCAATGCCTGCACTTATGGCAACCGCAGAATATGTTACTAAAGTACATGCTGTTTGTACACGAACTGGAAATTTAGCACATTTTAGCCACAGAACTACCGCTAGTGAAGATTTGGTTTTATTAGGTGAAACACAAGAATACGAACCTTTAAGTAGAGCTGCATACTACAAAGCACTACAAGAAGAAAAAAAAACAAAAGCAGAACAACATAAAAAAGATGGAAAATAACCACGTTTCTGTGCTTGAAATAGATTTTAATGCTATTGATTTTAATCTAGAATTTTTTAAATCTAAACTTAAACCTTCTACTAATATTCTTATAGTAGTTAAAGCTTTTGGTTATGGATCAAGCGCCGTAGAAATTGCAAAACATTTAGCTCCAAAAGTAGCTTACTTTGCAGTTGCATATTTAGATGAAGGTATTGCACTACGCAATGCCGGCATTAAAACTCCAATTTTAGTATTACACCCTCAAAAAGTAAATATTGAAAAAATAATTCGTTTTAATTTAGAGCCAAATATCTATAGCATAAATATTTTAAAAGCTTTTATAGACACTGCTTCTACTTTAAATCTTAAAAATTACCCTATTCATATTAAATTTAATACTGGTTTAAACAGATTGGGTTTTACAGAAACATCAATTGCAGAAATTAGCAACCTGGTAAACAACCAAACTGCTGTAAAAATAGCTTCTGTATTTTCTCATATAGCAGCTAGTGAAGATTTAAATGAGCATGCATTTACCTTGCAACAAATTACTACTTTTAACACACTAGCAGCAACACTTACCAGTAAATTACCAAACATACCTTTTAAGCATATGCTAAATACTTCGGGTATTATAAATTATGCGAACGAAGCTCAGTTTGATATGGTACGATTAGGAATTGGTTTGTTTGGTTTTGGAAATGAAGACAAATACACCAAACAGTTAAAAAACGTATTGACTTTAAAATCTGTAATTTCTCAAATTCATACTATTGAAAAAGGTGAAACCATTGGTTATAACCGAGCTTTTAAAGCAAATTCAACTATAAAAACAGCCACTATACCAATTGGCCACGCTGATGGAATTTCTAGACAATTACATAATGGCAAGGGTTTTGTTTATATTAACAATACAAAAGCTCCTATTCTTGGAAATGTTTGTATGGATATGATTATGGTTGATGTTACAAATATAGATTGTTTTGAAGGTGATGAAGTTTTAGTTTATAAAGACCAATTTCATATTGAAACATTAGCAGCAGCAATACACACTATTCCGTATGAAATTCTAACTGCAATCTCTCAAAGAATAAGACGTTTGTTAAAAATTTGTTAATGCTATAAAAAAATTTATTACTTTAGCATCACTAATTAGTATCTAAAAATTATAAAAATGGGAATGTTAAAAGAATTTAAAGACTTTGCAATGAAGGGAAACCTTGTTGATATTGCAGTTGGTTTTGTTATGGGCGCAGCATTTAAAAGTGTTGTAACTTCATTTACTGGAGGTATTGTTTCTCCACTTATTGGGTTATTATTTAATTCAGACCTAAAAGATTTAAAGTATATTATAAAAGAAGGGGTTGCAGATGATGCTGGTAAAGTTGTTGGCGAAGTTGCCGTTTTATATGGTGATTTTTTAACAAATGTAATTGATTTTATTATTGTTGCTTTTGTAATGTTTATGATGATAAAAGGAATTAATGCTACTAAGAAAAAAGAAGAACCTGCTCCAGAAGAGCCAAAAGGACCTTCTCAAGAAGACTTATTAGCTGAAATAAGAGATTTATTAGCTAAAAAATAATAACTAAAGAAATTTAACCAAACTTTCTTTAATTCGAAAAGGGTTCGCAAGTTGCGAACCCTTTTCATTTTTATAACTATTTTTACTCTCTAGCGTTTAATATTATAAACTTTACAAGCAATTAAATTTTATTTATTTCTCTTCAAATTCCATTAATGCATCAGCAATTTTTCTATCGTTAGCTAGACGCGGCACTTTATTTTGCCCACCTAATTTACCAACAGACTTCATATATTTATTAAAACCGCCTTTTTCAATTACTGTAATTTTTAATGGTTGTAAAATTTTACCATCTATTAAGTCGAAATAATAGCTGTTTTGTTGCTGCAAAGTTGCATCAATTTTTTTGGCAAATTCTTCCATATCACTTGGTTTTTTATCAAATTCTATAAACCACTGGTGGTATGGTAAGCCAGTTTGTGGTGTAATTTGTGGCGCTACTGTAAATTCGCTAACACTAATCTCTGTACCAACCGTATGTGCATTTATAGAATCTTCAATTTCTTTACCAATTACGTGCTCTCCAAAAGCAGAAATAAAGTGTTTTATTCTTCCTGTAACTACAATTCTTGGTGGATTAATAGATAAAAACTCAATAGTATCTCCAATATTATAACCCCAAAGACCAGCATTAGTATTTAAAATAATCACATAATTTACACCTAATTTTACATCTGCTAATGAAACTCTAGTTGGGTTTTCATTAAAAAATTCTTCAGAAGGAATAAATTCATAAAACATTCCATTATTTACTAAAAGCATCATTGCTTTTTCATCTTGAGCATCTTGATACGCAATAAACCCTTCAGAAGCTGGATACATTTCTATTGCATCTATTTTTCTACCAATTAATTCTTCAAATTTATTTCTGTATGGTTCAAAATTAACACCTCCGTAAGCAAATAAATTAAAGTTTGGAAAAACCTCACCTACCTTTTTACCTGTACGCGCTACAATTCTTTCAAAATACATTTGCACCCAAGGAGGTATTCCTCCAATAAGAGTCATATCTTCATTTATAGTTTCATCTATAATTGCTTCAATCTTTTGTTCCCAATCTTCAATACAATTGGTTTCCCAGCTTGGCAATCTATTTTTTGTTAAATATTGAGGTATATAGTGCGCGGTTATACCTGATAATCTACCTACATTAATTCCGTTCTTTTCTTTTAATTCTGGACTTCCTTGTAGAAAAATCATTTTACCATTTAAAAAGTCTGTTTTTTTAGTTTCATTTATATACAATAAGAGTGAATTTCTAGCCGCATTTATATGCATTGGCATAGACTCTTTTGTTAACGGAATATATTTTGTACCAGATGTTGTACCCGATGTTTTAGCAAAATAAAGCGGTTTTCCTTTCCATAAAACATCAGATTCTCCAGCAACTACTCTATTTATATAAGGTTTTAAATCTTCATAATCTCTAATTGGAACCTGACTTTTAAAGTCTTGATAGTTTTTAATTTTATCAAAATTATGATCTTTTCCAAAAGCAGTATTTTTAGCTTGTTTAACTAATTTATTAAATACTTTTTGCTGAACTTCTACAGCATTATTACTTTCTTTATAAAATTTATTAGTTACAAGTTTTGCAAATGGTTTTGCTAAAATAGACTTAATACTCATAGTTATTCAAAATCAATATAATTAACAGGGTTAACGGGATACCCTTCATTCCAAAGTTCGAAATGTAAATGTGGTCCTGTACTATATTCTCCTGCGTTTCCAGCAGAAGCAATTACCTCTCCAGATTTTACTAAATCGCCTTGTTCTTTATGTATTGCCGTATTGTGTTTGTAAACAGATATAAATCCACCAGAATGTTTTACAATAATAACATGTCCGGTTTCTGAAGTCCAAGCTGAAAAAATTACAGTTCCGTCTGCTACAGATTTAACAGGTGTACCCATTTCAACTGCAATATCTACCGCAAAGTGTTTTGTTTTTGGGTCGTAACCATCTGTTAAAGTACCTACAACTGGCGCAAAAAATACTATATCTGCTTTTTTTGTTGCCTCATCAAAAATACTATATCTATCTGCTCTTTCTACATCTAATCTAAATTCTAAATCTGCTTCAGAGGGATTTAAATTTACAGAATCTTTATCAAATTGTATGGTTTGTAGCACCGAATCTTTATCAAATTGAACTTCGGTTATTTCTCCAGTTAATAAATCTCTAACTTTTTGAATATACAAATTATTTACTTTTAAAACCTGCTCTAAAGAATCTACTTTATAAATTAATTGTGTTGCATCTCGCTTTAATTGGGTTGAAGAATACCCAGGAATATACTCTCTTAATTGCGTAAAAGCAATTAAAAATATGGTTCCAATAATTAATAAAACAGAAAATAAACCTCCAAAAACAAATACGTTTAATCGTGATAATTTAAAGGATACTTTTTCTTCAAAAGTATCTTCATTTAAAATAACCAAACGATACTTATTAATTAGTTTTTGTCTAAACCGCCCTTTATTTTTAGGTTTTTTTGCCATAGTTTGAATTGAAACAAATATACAACGAAATTTTGTTTAATTAATTTTAGAGTGTATAGATTTGAGTGTTAAATCTAAGCCAAAATTATTTTTTATAGAAGTTCATTTCATCAATATATTTCCAAACATTTGGTGTTAGCATTATTCTAATATCTTTTTTAGCTTTAATACTTTTTCTAATAAATGTTGAAGAAACTTGAACAATTGGAGCATCTACCCTATGCACATGTGGGTGTTTTAAAAACTCACTTTCTACTGCTCCATCTGAAATTCTAGGATATACATATAACTCGTAATTCTTTAAAATGGTTTCGTAATTTTTCCATTTATGAAACCCTTTTAAATTGTCTTCACCCATTATTAAACAAAATTGATGCTTTGGATATTTTTCTTCAATATGTATTAATGTATTAATGGTATAATTTGGTTGCGGTAATTTAAATTCTATGTTTGATGTTTCTAATTTTGAATATTCTTCAACAGCAATATCTGCAAGTGCTAGCCTATGAATATTATCTAGCATAGACTTTTTTTGCTTAAACGGACTTAGTGGTGTTATTACAAACCAAACTTGGTCTAAATCTGAAAATTCAGCCATATAATTTGCAATTATTAAATGTCCAATATGAATTGGATTAAAGGTTCCAAAAAATAGTCCTACTTTCATGTATTTATTTTACAAAGTTTTCAATTAATTTACAGGCCTTATTTTTTGCTTCTTCTAAGTTGTCATTCACCAAAATCACATCAAAATCTTTAGCATAATTTAATTCTTTTGCTGCCTTTGCAACACGTTCTTTAATTTTTTCTTCTGTATCTGTTTTTCTATTTCTTAACCTGCGTTCCATTTCTTCAATAGAAGGTGGTTGTACAAAAACTGATAATGTTTGTTCTGGAAATTGTTTTTTTATGTTTAACCCACCAACAACATCAATATCAAAAATCACGTGTTTTCCTAAGTTCCAAATACGCTCTACTTCTTTTTTTAAAGTTCCGTAGTAATTATCGGTATAAACCTCTTCCCACTCTATAAAATCATCATTATCTATATGGTTTTTAAAAGCTTCAGCAGAAATAAAATAATAATCTTTTCCATCTACTTCTTTACCTCTAAGCGGACGAGAAGTTGCAGAAATTGAGAAATCTAAATTTAATTCAGTTTGTTTTAATAAATGATGTACAATTGTTGTTTTACCAGAGCCTGAAGGTGCCGAAAAAACAATAAGTTTCCCTTCTTTTTGCATGGTTTTATAATACGTTTAAATTTTGTTCTTTTATTTTTTCGAGTTCATCTTTCATTTGAACCACCAGTTTTTGCATAGGTGCAAAGTTAGATTTAGAACCAATTGTATTTATCTCTCTACCAATTTCTTGCGTAATAAATCCCAATTTTTTCCCGTTAGAATCGTCAGATTTTAAAGCTTTATTAAAATACTCTAAATGGTTTTTTAATCGCACTTTTTCTTCGGTAATATCTAATTTTTCAATATAATAAATAAGTTCTTGCTCAAACCTATTTTGATCTATATTGGTTTCTAATTCTGCAATAGATTTTCTTAATCTTTCTTTAACTTGCTCAACACGTTGCGGATCAATATCCACAACTTTTTTAAGTAACTCTTCAATACTTGAAATTCTTAATACAAAATCATCTAATAAAGCCTTACCTTCGTCAACTCTATACGTTGTTATTTCTGCAACCGTATTTTCAATTGCTTTATTTATTTGCTCCCATTCTTGTTCATCTAACTCTTCGCGTTCTGTTTTTAAAGAATCTGGCAATTTCACAGCCATTTTTAGCAATTCTATTTCATTAGAATCTACTATATTTCTTAGTTGACTCATATATTCTTTTACAACATTTTCATTTATTTTTGATGAAAGCTCTACGCCATTATTTTCAATAAAAATAGAAAAATCGACTTTTCCTCTAACCAAAGCTGAAGCTAATTTTTTTCGAATAAACAATTCCTTTTCTCGATAATAAGCAGGGATACGAACATTTAAATCTAAATTTTTACTGTTTAACGATTTTAATTCAATCGTAATTTTTTTGGTTGGAAGTTGCAGTACGGTCTTGCCGTAACCAGTCATTGATTGTATCATCTATATTCAATATTTTGGCAAATTTAAGCAAATTTAACTACATACAATTGTAACAAGTTTTTTGTACTAAAACTATTGTGTACTTTTGATGCATATTATTAATATTAGTAGTTATATTTTGAATAATTCTAAACATTTATTGGTTATTAGACTTTCTGCAATGGGAGATGTAGCCATGACCGTACCAGTACTAAGAGCTTTTATTGAACAACATCCGAATGTTAAAATAACAGTGCTTTCAAAACCTTTTTTAAAACCGCTATTTGGTGATCTAAAAAATGTTGATTTTTTTGCAGCAGATGTTAACAATAAGCACAAAGGTTTTTTTGGAATTTATAAACTTTATAAAGAATTAAAGCTTTTAAATATTGATGCTGTTGCAGATTTACACAATGTTTTACGTTCTATAATTTTACGATCTTTCTTTAGAATTTCGTTTAAAAAAGTAGCTTTTATAGACAAAGGAAGAAGCGAAAAACGCGCTTTAACACAAACTAAAAACAAGGTTTTTAAACAATTAAAAACCACACACCAACGGTATGCCGATGTTTTTAGAAGTTTAGGATTTAAATTAAATATTTCTAATCCGGTTTTTCCAAAAAAACAACAACTTTCTAAAGAGTTATTAAAAATTACAGGATCTAAATCTGAAAAATGGATTGGAATTGCTCCTTTTGCCCAATACAATTCTAAAATGTACCCAATAGATTTAATGGAAAAAGTAATTGCTAAATTGTCTAAAAATAATAGTATAAAAACTCTTTTATTTGGTGGTGGTAAAAAAGAAATTGAAATTTTAGAAGCCATTGCTACTAAATATAACAACACTATAAATATTGCCGGAAAAGTTAAACTTCAACAAGAACTAGCATTAATTTCTAATTTAGACTGTATGTTAAGTATGGATTCTGGAAATGCACATTTTGCAGCAATGTTAGGCATAAACACTTTAACCATTTGGGGTATTACACATCCGTTTACAGGTTTTGCACCTTTTAATCAACCTTTTGAAAACGCTATTTTACCAGATTTAAACAAATACCCAAACATACCTTGCTCTATTTATGGTAATAAAGTATGCGAAGGTTATAATGATGTAATGCAAAGTATTCCACCAGAAAAAGTGATAGAAAAAGTTTTAAAAGCTATTGCTTAAAAAGCTGTTTTCAAACAAAAAAGCTTAACTATTACTAACATCTTTAATACTCACCTAGTACTACATTAATAGTTAGGTAATACTATTAACAACAAAAAAACGAATTAATTTTACTTATTTTTGAAGAAAATTATAGCTATGCGATGGAAAATAAAACCAGAAACAGATTCATTAATCACTTCAAACCTTGCAAAAAAATTAGGTGTTGATTATACCATTGCTAAATTATTAGTACAACGTGGAATCCACTCTTTTAATGAGGCAAAAGCCTTTTTTAGACCTACTTTAAATAATTTACACAATCCATTCTTAATGAAAGATATGGATAAAGCTGTGGCTCGTATTGAATTGGCAGTTTCCAATAATGAAAACATACTAGTTTATGGAGATTATGATGTAGATGGAACAACTTCTGTATCGCTACTTTACTCATATTTAAAAACAATTTATCCAAATATTGCAACTTATATTCCAGATAGATATGCAGAAGGTTATGGTGTTTCTTTTAAGGGTATTGATTTTGCTGAAGACAATAATTTTTCACTAATAATTGCCTTAGATTGTGGTATAAAAGCATTAGAAAAAGTTAGTTATGCCAAAGAAAAAGATATTGATTTTATTATTTGTGATCACCATAGACCAGGAAATGAAATCCCTGATGCAGTTGCGGTTTTAGACCCAAAACGTTCAGATTGTGAATATCCTTATAAAGAATTATGTGGTTGTGGTGTTGGGTTTAAATTAATTCAGGCAATAGGAAGTAAGAGAGGTGAAACCATAAATGATTTAATTCAATATTTAGATTTAGTTGCTACTGCAATTGCCGCAGATATTGTTCCAATAACAGGTGAAAATAGGGTGTTGGCTTATTTTGGATTGCAAGTTATAAACACAAATCCAAGAACCGGAATTAAAGCAATGATTCATCAAATAGATAAAAAAGAACTCACAATTACAGATGTTGTTTTTATTATTGCACCTAGAATTAATGCTGCTGGAAGAATTAAACACGGAAATTATGCCGTTGAATTATTAACGGAAATTGATTTTGATACCGCCATAAAATTTGCTTCAGAAATTGAAAAAAACAACACAGAAAGAAAAGATTTAGATAAAGCAATTACTATTGAAGCCCTGCAACAAATTGAAGAAAACAATGAAACTGAAAACTTTTCAACTGTTGTATATGCCGAAAATTGGCACAAAGGTGTTATTGGAATTGTTGCTTCTAGACTGATAGAAACCTATTACAGACCTACATTAGTTTTTACAAAAAGTGGCGATAAATTAGCTGCTTCTGCACGTTCTGTTAAAGGTTTTGATGTATATGACGCTTTGGAGCAATGCTCAGAATTTATTGAACAATTTGGCGGACATAAATATGCTGCCGGTTTAACATTAACCATTGAAAATTACCCAAAATTTAAAGCAAAATTTGAAGAAGTTGTAAAAAACACCTTACCCGAAGAACTAAGAACCCCTGAAATTTTGATAGATACAGAAATTTCACTTTCAGAAATAACACCAAAATTCTTTAGAATTATTAATCAATTAGCTCCTTTTGGACCTCAAAATTTAAAACCTGTTTTTATGGCTAGTGGGTTACGCGATAATGGCTATGGTAAAAAAGTAGGCGCAGATCAATCGCATTTAAAATTATGTATTTTAGATGGTGTTCATCAACAAACATTTAACGCTATTGGATTTAGTATGGGAGATAAATACGAATTAACCACCAATGGCAATCCGTTTAAAGCGGTGTTTAATGTAGACGAAAATCATTGGAATGGAAATACATCGTTACAATTGCTATTGAAGGATATTCAAGAGGAATAAATTTAGGGTTTTATGTAGAAAACCCGTCAGCCTGAACTTAATTTAGGTTCTCATCATTATTGTTTACTACTGTGATGAGATTCTGAAATAAATTTAGAATGACGAATTTTAAATACGTCTGTCATTCCTGCGTAGGCAGGAATCCATTTTCACACTGTATGGATTCCTGTTTTCACAGGAATGACAAGATTCATAAAAAGCTTATATAAAAAATAACAACAATTAGATTCTGAAATAAATTCAGAATGACGATTCTAATTTTTTTATACAGCCTATTATGTTATATTTAATTCACTATAAATTACAATGTTTCTTCTAGCCATTTATAAAATTCTGTATGCCAAATAAAGCTATTTTGCCCATTTAAAACCCAATGATTTTCTTCTGGAAAGTACAGTAATTTACTTTTTATACCTCTTAATTGAGCCGCTTGAAACGCTTCTAAACCTTGCCCAACTGGAACTCTGTAATCTTTAGCTCCTTGAATTATTAAAATAGGAGTGTCCCATTTATCTACATAATTAGCAGGATTAAATTCATTAAAAGTTTTTTGGGCTGCAGCATTATTTTTATCCCAATAAGGACCACCTAAATCCCAATTTACAAAAAATAATTCTTCGGTTGTTCCGTACATACTTCGTAAATTAAACATACCGTCATGAGCTATAAAACTTTTAAACCTTCCTTCGTGATGTCCAGCTAAATAAAATGCTGAAAAACCTCCATAACTAGCTCCAATACAACCTAATCTATCGGTATCTACATAACTTTCTTTAGAAATATCGTCAATTGCAGCTAAATAATCTTTCATATTTTGTCCGCCATAATCTTTACTAATTTGCTCGTTCCATTCTACCCCAAAACCTGGCATTCCTCTTCTACTTGGCGCTACAATTATATAACCATTTGCAGCCATTAATTGATAATTCCATCTAAAAGAATACGATTGACTTAATGGACCTTGTGGGCCACCTTTACAATATAAAATTGTTGGATATTTTTTTGAAGGATCGAAATTTGGAGGGTAAATTACCCAGGTTAACATATCTTTTCCGTCAGAAGTTTTCACCATTCTTTTTTCTACCTTACTTAAAGCTATTGAATTATAAGTTGCATCATTTGCATGGCTAAGCTGTATTAAGTCTCCATTTTTTAAATTGTACGTATACAACTCATTTGCATGGTTCATATCTCTACGGTTAACCACCAATAAGTTTTTAGATTGTCCTACAATACTACTTACATCAAATTGCCCGTTTGTAAGTTGTTTTGGTTGTAATATTTTTTTTGAAGAAGTAGGTATTTTAATTTCAAAAAGTTGAACGGTTCCAAAATTAGGAGCTATAAAGTAAATTTTATCGCCTTTTTCGTCCCAAGCAAAACTATGAATGGTTTCATCCCAATCTTCTGTAAGATTTACTTTTTCTCCATCAATTAAAACAATAATATCATTTTTATCAGCTTCGTAACCATCTCTTTTCATTTGCAACCAAGCTAATTGATTTTTAGATGAAAAAGCCGGATTTGTATCGTATCCTTTATTTTCTTCAGTTAAATTGGTTGTAGTTTTTGATGCTAAATTATAACTGTAAATATTTGTATTTGTACTAGTAGCATATGCTGTTCCACTTAATTTTTTTGTTACATAAAGTATGTTTTGGCTATCTGGACTCCACAAATAATCTTCCGATCCTCCAAAAGGTTTTTGTGGACAATCAAAAGGTTCGTTTGGCATAATATCAATAGCGTCATCTCCGTTTGCAGTAGTTTTATAAAATACGTGACTGTAGGCTCCATCTTCCCAAGTATCCCAATGACGGTAATTTAATTCGTCATAAATCTGCACATTTGAATTTTTAATTTCAGGATAAAAATCTTTACCAGTTACTTTTTTAAGCTTTACATCTTTCGTAAAAATTTCATAAACTCCATTAGGTGAAATATTTTTGTTTAGTATTAAATCTTTGTAGGATGCTATTTCAACAGGAACACCTCCTTCAATAGGAATTTGATATACTGTGGTTACTTTTTTATCTTCAGCAACATTATATTTTGAAGTGCTATAAATTACACTTTTTCCATCTTTTGAAATCCCTTTTGCAGAAACTTTATTTAATTCTAAAAGCATTTTTGGTGTCATAACTTCTTGTGCAGAAGCACTTGCAAAAGTTATTGAAAGAAGTATACTCATTATTATTCTTTGTGTCATTATTACGTTTTTTAAGTTTTGCTACGCAAATTTAATATTTAATTTTTTAGTTGATTAGCGCTTGTTTCTTTAATTAAATAGATATAAACTGGATAGTGATCGCTATAGCCATTAATAAAGTTACTACCAGCAAAACTTCTATGTGGATACCCTTTATATTTTCCAGTTTGAGTGGTTAAATATTGAGGATTAAATACGTTTGCTTTATACATTTTATATGTAGAATAATCCTTTTTAGTAGTTAAAAGCGGAGAAGTAAACATAATTTGATCGAATAAATTAATCTTATCTCTATAAACCAATGTGTTTTGTCCACGTCTAAACATATCTTCCATTGGGTTGTAAATATCGCCTTCTTTAACATCGGCTTTTTTAGACTTAGTTTTTAGTACTTTTTTTAAACTTGCGTTATGCGGATCATCATTTAAATCGCCCATAATTATAACTTTAGGGTTTGGATCTGTTAATTTTATTTTTTCAATAATTTGGGTAACTAAATACGCTGCTTTTTCTCTTTTAGGGCTACTTTTTGCTTCTCCTCCTCTTCTAGAAGGCCAGTGATTTACAATTATATGAATTAACTCATCATCTAAATAACCCGAAACTAACAACTGATCTCTGGTATAAATACGCATTCCATTTTCATCCCATAATTTTAACTCAAAAACTTCGTGATGTGTAGGTCTAAAAAAAGCTGGTTTGTATAATAATGCCACATCAATTCCTCTTAAATCTGGAGAATCGTAATGAATAATATCGTACTGTTTATTTTTTAAATTATCAGTTTCAAGTAAATCTTCTATCACTTTTCTGTTTTCAACTTCAGCAATACCAATAATTGCTGCAGATTTTTTTGCTTCTTTAGTTCCAATTTCAGCAAGTACCTTAGACATGTTTTCTAGCTTTTGTTGATATACTTCTTCGCGCCCTTCTTTCATTCCCATAATTGGACTGGCTTCATCATTTTTTAAAGTATCATTTTCAGTATCAAATAAGTTCTCTAAATTATAAAAAGCAACAGTTCTAATTTGATAATTTTCTTGTGCAAAAAGTGCATTAGAAATAAAAAGAAAAGGTAAAAAAAGTTGTAAAATATATTTCATTTGTATGTTTTTATCGAGTTAAATTTGAAATTTAATTGTGCTAATTTACTAACAATTTTTAAGCCAAAACTTGAAGCTTCTAAAAAATGAATAGAATTGATGAAATAAATTATAAGTTGAACTGCCTTTTTACATCTATAATTACTAATTAATAACTATTTTACTAATTGTTTTTTCATTAAAAAACGGGTGTCATAAATTCTAAAAACAATCCCATTTAAATCTATAAAACACTACAAGTCAATATATTGATTTTAAGTTTTTAAAAAAAATATTTTTTAAATTCAATATTTTTTTGTTATTTGTAAAAAAAATGCAAATGAAAAAGCTAATAATCTTAGGTTTTTTGTGCTTCGTATATGGCTATAATTTAAAAGCACAAACCACTTCTTCAACTAAAGGAAAAGTTCTTGAAAGTACCTCAAAAAAACCACTAAAAGGTGTTTCTATAACTTTAGGAAATAATTTATTTTTTGTTGAAACTGACTTAAATGGTGATTTTAGTATTGAAAATATACCTAAAGGATCTTATATACTTTACATAAATTCTGAAGATTATCAATCACAAAAAATTCCAATTATTATTGATGAAAATAAGACTTTAAATTTAGGCGTAATTTATGTATCTAAAATAGTAATAAATGAAGATGAAAATAGCTTAATAGTTTTAACTGACGACGATTTTCTTGATGATGGTGAACGAAGTTCAGATTATACCGCTGGATTATTTCAGTCTTCTAAAGACGCATTTTTAAGAGCTGCTTCTTTTAATTTTAGCCAAGCATGGTTTAAAGTCCGAGGATACGATTCTAGTTATGGTTCTATTTTAATTAATGGTATTGAAATGAATAAATTGTACGATGGCAGGCCACAATGGAGTAATTGGGGCGGGTTAAATGATGTTTTTAGAAATCAAGAATTTTCTAATGGAATACAAGCTTCAGAAAATAATTTTGGAGGCATTTTAGGAACAACAAATTTTAACACACGTGCTTCGGAATATCGCCCAGGAGGAAAAGTCTCTTTTGCTTCAGCAAATAAAAGTTATACAGGGCGTATTATGGCAATGTATGCAACAGGTTTTAATAAAAACAATTGGGCATTTGTTGCTTCTGCTTCTAAAAGATATGCACAAGAAGGATATTTTGAAGGGGCATCATACAATGCTTGGTCTGCATTTATTGCTGCTGAAAAAAAGCTAAATAACAATCATAGTTTAAATATTACAGCTATAACTTCATTTAATCGCAGAGGAAAATCTTCACCAAATACTCAAGAAGTTTACAACTTAAAAGGAATGCAATACAATGCGTATTGGGGAGCGCAAGAAGGCGATAACAGAAACTCAAGAATTAAAGAAATTTTTGAACCAATTATAATGTTGAGTCATTATTATGAAAAAGATAGAACTACCTTAAAAACTACATTAGCCTATCAATTTGGACATATTGGAAATAGTAGATTGGGTTATTTTAATACCCCAAATCCAGATCCTACTTATTGGAAATATTTACCGAGTAGTTTTATACAATTTGAAGATAATCTAGACTATACAAATGCCTATTTAACAGAACAAGATTTTTTAAAAAACGGACAATTAAATTGGCAAGAAATGTATCAGAAAAATGCCGATAATGGTAACTCTTTATATTATTTATATGAAGACAGGGTTGATGATAATCAACTCACATTAAGCTCTGTTTTCGCCAAAAATATAAATGGTAATTTAAACTTACATGCAGGTATTTCATTTAAAAATTTAACCTCTAATAATTATGCAAATATGTTAGATTTATTAGGCGGTAATGGTTTTGTAGATTTAGATCAATATGCCACAGGAGATGCAAGACAAAACGATTTAAACAACCCAGATAGATTGGTTTCCGTTAACGATAAGTTTCAATACAATTACACAATAAATGCTTCCGTTGCAAATGCCTTTACACAAGCACAGTTTTCTAAAAACAAACTCGATTATTTTGTTGCTTTAAACTTAAAAAACACAAATTATCAACGAAATGGTTTGTATAAAAATGGAACTTATTCAAATAGTTCCTTCGGAAAAAGTGAAAAACTAACTTTTACAGATATAAGCTTAAAAGGCGGGTTTACCTATAAAATAACAGGAAGACATTTGGTTAATTTAAATACCGCTTATGTTTCAAATGCGCCAACAATTAGAACCACATTTTCAAACTCTAGAGTAAATAACAATATTACACCCAATTTAACCAGTGAAAAAGTTATTACTAGCGACATAAATTATATTTTTAGAAATCCCAAAATACAAGCCAGAATAACTGGTTTTTATACACAATTTACAAACGCCATAGAAACATCTTTCTTTTTCGCCGAAGGCTTATTAGGTGACCAAGCAGATTTTGTAAACGAAATTATTACAGGTGTATCTAAAAAAAATATTGGAGCGGAGCTCAGTTTTGAGTATCAAGTTGTGCCTTCAGTAAAATTAATTGCTGTAGGTTCTTATGGTCAATTTACATACAATAACAACCCCAATTTATACTTACAATCCGAAAGTTTAATTGATGAAAGTAGTGATTTTGGAACAGCTTATTTAAAAGATTACCGAGTTTCTGGAACACCACAAGAAGCTTATTCTTTAGGTTTTGAATATAGAGATCCAAACTATTGGTGGTTTCAACTAAATGGAAATTTACTCCGCAATAATTATTTAGATATTTCACCTTTATTAAGAACCGATAATTTTTATACAGATGCAGATGGAGTTCCTTTTATAAATGATGAAACAGGTGTTGAAGTAGCACAAGATCAAATTGATGCTTTATTAAAACAAGAAAAATTTGAAGAAGCTTTTTTATTAAATGCCGTTGGAGGAAAATCTTGGAAGATAAACCAATACTATGCTGGTTTTTTTATTGGTATAAATAATGTTTTAGGCGAAGTTTTTAAAACAGGTGGCTTTGAACAATCTAGAAAATCTAATTATCCAGAATTAAAACAAGATAAACAATTAGAAAAACCAATTTTTGGTCCAAAATATTGGTACGGAAATAAAGCCTCGTACTATTTAAATTTTTATGTAAGATTTTAAAATATAACGCTATGAATAAATTCAAAAGATTAAAATTTACCACATTTTTATTCCTTATAATAAGTCTATATTTAAGTTGTGTAAAAGATGATGGTTTTTCAACTCCGAAAGTAGATTGTAACGAGCCCGAAATTACAGCAACAAACACCATTACACAAGTAAAAGACATGTACACTTTTGGTGGCGCAACAAAAATAGAAACCGATGTAATTATTGAAGGTTATGTAGTTTCTAACGATAAATCTGGTAATATTTACAAATCACTTTCTATACAAGACAAACCAGAAAATCCGACTGCAGCAATAAAAATATCGATAGATCAATCAGATATTTACACAAGTTATAATGTAGGACGAAAAGTATATGTAAAATTAAAAGGGTTAGCAATTGGCTATAGTTTTGGAAGTATTCAAATAGGAAAAGCAACAGACACAGAATTGGGCAGAATACCTTCACTAGAAGTTAAAAACCATATTATTCGCTCTTGCGAAGTGGCAGAAATTATTCCAAAGAAAGTAACAATTGATGAGCTTAGCGAAGCTATGCTAGAAATGTTAATTCGAATAGATAATGTACAATTTAAAACTACAGAACTTGGAAACGCGTATGCAAATATTAAAAATTCTACTACAGAAAATAGAACTCTAGAAAGTTTTAATAACAATTGTAATTTAACAGGAGAAGTACTGCTAAGAAATAGTGGTTATTCCGATTTTAAAAACGAATTATTACCAGAAGGAAAAGGAAGTGTTGTGGCAATTTTCAGTAATTATTACGACGATTTTCAATTGTATATTCGAGATACAGATGATGTAAAGTTTACAGAACCAAGGTGCGATTATTCTAACGTATTAACGCCAACTGTTTCTCTTTTAGAAATAACTGAAATGTATCAAAATGAAATGGTTGAATTTGGAATTGACTCTAATTATATTATTGAAGGTTATGTAATATCTAGCGATGCCTCTGGAAATTTTAAAAACCGCATTAGCATACAAAATGCTATAGAAAACCCAACCGCCGGAATTCAATTATTAGTTGATCAAGATTTAATTTTTGAAAATTATAATAGTGGAGATAAAGTTTTTATTAACTTAAACAAATTGTATATGAATAAAGTAGATGGTGTTTTAACAATTGGTTTCGCAAACGGATCTGGAATTTCCAAAATTGAGACTTCAAAAGTTGGCAGTTTTATTTTTAATAGCGGAGAAAACTACACCATAACACCAACTGAAATTTCTATTTCTGAAATAAACAATCCTATTTATAAAAATACATTAGTAACTATAACAAATGTTCAATTAACTTTAAATGAATTAGGAAAAGCTTTTGCCTTTTATACAGGAGATAGCGATGGAATTAGAACAATAGAATCGTGTAACGAAGCTATAAGATTAGGTGTTTATACAAGTGGAGAGGCTTCTTTTGCAAATGAAAAGTTTCCAGAAGGTAACGGTGCTATTACAGGTGTTTTAACTTCAACCTTAGAAATTAGAAAACTAGAAGATGTAGCGTTTAACTCAGCCTATGAAGAATGCCCAGTTATTATTCCTAAAATAATGATTACAGAAGTGGCTGATCCAAAAAATAGTGTTTCATCTAGATTTGTTGAACTGTACAATGCAGGAACTACTGAAATAGATTTAACAGGTTGGAAATTGAATAAATATGTAAATGGATCGACTTCCGTTTCTAGTTCTCCAGTTGTTTTTTCTGGAATTATAATTCCGGCAGGTGGTTTTGTTATTGTTGCAAATACCGGGTTTGCAGAACTGTTTTCTATAACTCCAACCATTACATCTACCTATATTTCAGGAAATGGAGACGACGTGTACGAGCTGGTTGACAACTCTGGAAATAGAATTGATATTTTTGGTGTTATTGGTGAAGATGGCAATGGAACAAATTGGGAATATTTAGACGGACAAGCTGTTAGAAATTTAGATATAAACGAACCAAATAAAATATTTACCAGTAGCGAATGGACCTGCTTCTCAGATGCTAATAATAATTTAATTTCTAACCCAAATACGCCGAAAATTGCTCCAAACGGATTTTCTATAAATTTAAGATAATGTAAAATAATAAGCTTTTCAACGCTTAAATATATGATATCATTAATTATTTAATTTTATAATTAAGAATTATTCAACAATTATAAAATTCATTCAATTTCTATTAAATCTTTTTAAAACTAAAAATTAAGCTAAAAATGTCATAACTTTGAGTAGTTAATTAAATGAAATAATCCTTAAAAATTAAATAAAATGAACAAGTTTAGATTATTAGCAATTGCATTAGTATTTGGTACAACAAGTTTGTTTGCAAGTACAATTATTACGCCAGATGTTTCTAAAGATGAAATTAGAAAACAAATTGTAGAATTAGTTGAAAACTCTAGTAATACAATAGAAAGTCAAGTTTTAGTAAATGTAACTTTTACTTTTAGTACAGAAGGAGAAATAGTTGTTTTAAAAGTAAATTCTAGAGATAAAAAAGTATTATCTTTTATACGTGAAAACTTAAATAATAAAGTATTAGAGAACCCAGGAAAACCTAACAAACATTACACAATGAACATTAACATTAAGTAAAAGGTTTAATAAAATTTTAAAAGCCCAAGCATAAAGCTTGGGTTTTTTTATACCTAATTCTTTTTTAAATAAACATAAACCGGAAAATGATCACTAAAACCACCCTGATACCATTTACCTACATAAGTTCTAAACGGATTACCTTTATACTTTCCTTTCCATTCCTTTAAAAAGTATCTATCAAAAACTTCAGCGTATTTAAAAGAATGTTTATTTTCTTTTGCAGTTAAGAAATTTTTAGAAAAAATCACCTGATCAAATAAATGCCAGGTCTTTTTATAGTTTAAGCTGCCATTTCCTGAAGCAATTAAACGCTCCATAGGGTTATAAAAAGTATCATTTACTAAATATTTTTTAACACTCTTACTGGTTGGATCATCATTAAAATCACCCATTATAATAATTTTAGCGTCTTCAAATTCATTTGAAATTTTATTGGTAATACTTGAAACTAATTCTGCAGCTTTAATTCTATTTATTTCTGTAAAATCCTCTCCACTTCTTCTAGAAGGCCAATGATTTACTAACACATGAATCAATTCACCATTTAAATTTCCTTTCACTAATAAAACATCTCTTGTATAATCCCTCTCTCCATTTTCAGCATTTATATAAAGTGGAAAAGTTTCAGAATGCAACAATTCAAACAATTCTTTTTTATAAAGCAAAGCAACATCAATTCCACGTTCATCTGGAGAATCGTAATGCACAATTCCATAATGTTCATTTTTTAAATTATTTGTATTGATTAAATCAACCAAAACAGCTCTATTCTCAACTTCAACAACACCAATAATAGCTGGTGTATAAAAAGATTTCTCGGTACCAATTTGACGTATTACACTGCTTAATTTCTTAATTTTTCTTTTATATCTTTTATAACTCCATTTTTTCCTCCCTTTTGGAGTAAAGTCATCATCTAAAATAGCCGGATCGTTTTTGGTATCAAATAAATTTTCGAGATTGTAAAATGCAATGGTATATGCGTGTTTAATTTTTCCTTTCGATTTAAAAAATGAAAACATAAAAAAGTGGTGTATTTATATGATTTGCTAAAATACAGATTTTTAACTTTATTAAAAAAATGATAGTTATCACTTTTTAAAGCCAATAAAAATAGTAAATTACTTATTACCAATAATTTTTAATTAAAATAAAAGCAACTAACCTTAGTTTAATGAAATTACTAAACCCAAATAAAACAATTTATTTTATATTGTTTTTTCTGTGTTTAACAATTAAAGCTTTATATGCTCACAACTCTCGCGAAAGTATAAAACATAAATTAACCACAGTTAAAAACGACACTCTTAAGGCACAGTTTGATATTCCTACAAAAAAGATTACATTTTTAAGCGGCTCGTTTAGTTTTGATATTTTTTAATATTATTTCCATTTCTAGAGGAGTTAAATAGTCTAAAGACTGATGTATTCTTTTAGTATTATACCAATGAATATAACTATCTATTTGACTATATGCCTGGATAAAGGTTTTGAATGATCTTCTGTAAATTAATTCGCATTTAATTGTTTTAAAAAATGATTCAGCTACTGCATTATCCCAACAATTACCTTTTCTACTCATACTTTGATTTATCTTTTTATTATGCCTAAAAATAGCAGTCATTTTACCTGACGCATATTGAACCCCTCTATCAGAATGAAAAATAAAATCATCTGAAATGGGTCTGTTTTTTCTAGCTCTTGCCCAGGCTTTATAAACTGTATTTTCTACAGTCATATCATTGCTTAAAGACCATCCAACAATCTTTCTATCAGCTAAATCTATCATAGTAGTTAAATAAATCCATTTGTCTTTACATCGAATGTAGGTAATATCAGAAACCCAAACCTTACCAAGTTCTTTTATGTTGAAATTCCTATTCAATATATTAGGACTGATGTTATAATTATGATTAGAATTCGTTGTAACTACATATTTTCTTTTAGATTGGCTTCTAATTCCCATTTGCTGCATAAGTCTTGAAATATACGATGGATGATAATGATATCCCGCTCTAGCTAAGGTTTTAGTGATTTTATAACTACCATATACTTTACGATTTGTTTTCCATATTTGATAAATTTTCGCTTTAAGTATTCTTGTTTTAGAGACTCTGATAATACTACTATTTCTTAGCCATTGATAATAAGAATTTCTACTAATTTTTAAAAGTTTACACATCTTCTCAACAGGATAGTTGGTACTGTGTTTATTTATAAACCTGTACTTTACCTGTCGTTCTTGGAGAAGATGCTCACCGCCTTTTTTAAGATATCCCTCTCCATCTCAGCATCTCTAAGACGCCTTTTCAATTCTCGAATCTCTTTTTCTTCTGGTGTTAAGCTCGGAGTTCCTGAACCTGTAAAAGATTCTCGGTTTGATAAATAGGATCTTTTCCAACTGCGTATACTTGCAGAATGGACACCATATTCTTTCCCCAAATCTTCTGCACTCTGACCTGAGAGCATTAATTCTACTAACATAATCTTAAATTCCTTGTCGTACCTTTTTGTTTTACTCATAATTCAAATATATTAATTTATGAGCCGTTTTAACTGTAACTATAAATGTAGGTATTCCAGTTATTAATTGACTATGGAGACTCCATGTATTACTCATCTATAGATTCTTCTATAGTGTATTACAACAAAGCATTAGAATTATCTAAACAATTAAATAACAAAAAACTTGAAGCGCTTTGTTTATTAAATTTAGGCTATTCTTTAGATGATGAAGAACGCTATAAAGATGCTCTAAACTATTATTCCAGAGCTATAGAACTCTATAAATCTATTAATGACCAGCAAGGAATTGCACTATGTTATAGCTATATTGGTTACAGTTTTAGCTATTTAAACTCCATAGATAAATCTATTGAATACTATCTAAAATCACTTGATATTTTTAAAAAATTGAATGATAGTATTGGAATTGCAGATGTTAACAATGGTTTTGGTAGTTTATATTTTGATAACGAAAGCTATAAAAAAGCCGAAAAACACTACCAAATATCTAAAAGAATTTACCAAAACAACAAAGATGAAGAAGGCCTAATCTCTGCATATATAAATCTGGGAAATGCAATTTCTGAGCAAGGAAGAATTGACGAAGGTCTAGAATACTATTTTAAATCTATAGAAATTTCAAAAAAAACAACGATTTAGAAGGTCTTGCTATTTGCTATTCTAATATAGGCGAATGCTATTTATTAAAAAAAGAACATGCTAAAGCATTACATTACCTTAACAAATCTTTTCAGCTAACAGACAGCATAAATCTAACCAATCTAAAGCCTTTAATACTTAAAAACATAGCTCACACCAAACTAAATTTAAAAGAATACGACTCTGTAATAATCTATGTTGATAAAAGTTTAGAAGCGTCAAAAGGTTTGCCATATCTATTTTTCGAATATGAAAATTTTAATTATCTAAGCAATGCTTATGAAGCAAAAGGAGATTATAAAAAGGCCCTATTTAACCACAAACTTTATCAAAAAAATAGAGATAGTGTTTTACGCTCTAAAAAACATGAACAATTAGCAAAATTAGATGTAATTTATGAACTAGAAGAAAAAGAACATATAATTTCTTTATTAGAGAACAATAAAAAAATTGCAGCATTTGAATTAAAGAATAGATCTATTATAATTTACGTACTTATTATTTTTAGTGCTTTTTTTCTAGTGTTTATACATGTGTTATACAAACAAAAAAAGGAACGTAAAAAAGCATTTAATTTATTGTTAATTGAAAAAGAAAAGGCAGAAGAAAGCGACCGTTTAAAATCTGCTTTTTTATCCAATATGAGTCATGAAATTAGAACTCCAATGAATGCAATTATGGGATTTTCTAATTTTTTAAAAAACACAAATTTAGATGCAAAAAAAAGAGATCATTTTATAGATATTATCAACATTTCTGGAGAACGTTTAATGACAATAATTAATGATATTATTGATATTTCAAAATTAGAATCTAACCAATTAAAAACAGTATCTAAAAAATTTAATTTTGAGCAAACATTAAATGAAATTATTGAAATTCAGAAAAAAACAAATCCTTTAGTCGCTAAAAAAAATTTAGAACTTAAATTATTTCCATCACAAACAATTCAAGATAACTTTATTACTTCGGATGAAAACAGGTTTTCTCAAATTGTCAATAACTTAATTAGCAATGCCGTAAAATTTTCTCCAAATAAAGAAATTATTGAAATTGGATATTATTTAAAATATTATAAAAAGAAAGTTTACGTAGAATTTTATGTAAGAGATTTTGGAAACGGCATATCTAAAAGTAAGTTTAACTTAATTTTTAAACGTTTTTTTCAAGCAGATGAAAGTGATTTTAAAGTAGGAAATGGCCTAGGATTAAGTATTTGTAAAGGATTGGTAACTTTATTAAATGGTGAAATTTGGCTAGAATCCGAAGAAAACAAAGGCACAACCTTTTATTTTACACTTCCTTATTAAAAAAAAATCATTTTCTATTTTCAAATAAACTAATTTGTAAATTTGCAATATGATAGAAGAGAAAAAAGTAACATCTGAAGAAGCTGTCTTAATTGGAGTTGTAACGCAACATCAAGATGAAGATCAATCTAACGAATATTTAGACGAACTAGAGTTTTTAACATTAACCGCTGGTGGTAAGGCTGTAAAAAGGTTTACTCAAAAATTAGAAAACCCACATCCTAAAACATATATTGGTACAGGAAAATTGGAAGATGTAAAAGCCTATATGACTGCTAACAATATAGAAACTGCCATTTTTGATGATGAGCTTTCATCTTCACAATTGCGTAATATAGAAAAAGTGCTCGACTGTAAAGTACTAGATAGAACCAATTTAATACTTGATATTTTTGCCGGTAGAGCGCAAACAAGTTATGCACGCACACAAGTAGAATTAGCTCAATGTCAATATTTACTACCTCGATTAACTAGACTTTGGACTCACCTTGAGCGTCAAAAAGGGGGAATTGGTATGCGTGGACCTGGTGAAACAGAAATTGAAACAGATAGACGTATTATACGCGATAAAATAACCTTGCTTAAAAAGAAATTAAAAACCATAGATAAGCAAATGGCTGTACAACGTAAAAACCGTGGTAAAATGGTACGTGTTGCTCTTGTAGGTTATACAAATGTTGGTAAATCTACGTTAATGAATGTTGTAAGTAAAAGTGAAGTGTTTGCAGAAAATAAACTATTTGCTACATTAGATACAACTGTAAGAAAAGTTGTAATTAAAAACATTCCATTTTTATTAACCGATACCGTTGGTTTTATTAGAAAATTACCAACACAATTAGTTGAAAGTTTTAAATCTACTTTAGATGAAGTTAGAGAGGCTGATTTATTACTACATGTTGTGGATATTTCGCATCCAAATTTTGAAGATCATATTGCATCTGTAAACAAAATTTTAGATGAAATTGAAAGTGTAGACAAACCTACTATAATGGTTTTTAATAAAATTGATGCGTATAAACATCAAACTATCGATGAGGATGATTTAGTTACCGAAAAAACAAAAGCACACTATACTTTAGCAGATTGGAAAAAAACATGGATGAATAAATTAGATGAAAATAATTGCTTATTTATTTCAGCTCTTAACAAAGAAAATATGGAAGAGTTTAGAGCAAAAGTTTTTGAAGAAGTAAAAAAAATACACATTACGCGTTTTCCGTATAACGATTTTTTATACGATGAATATACAGAAGAAGACGCTAATTAATACTTAAACCTAACAGGTTTTAAAAACCTGTTAGGTTTTTTTATGATAAAAAATTATTATTTATAAATTTTTGAAAATCTTCCTTATGTTGTTCGCTTATTGGAATGTAAACTTTGTCAAAAACAATTCTATTGCGTTCAATAGTTGTAATCATTTTTAAATTTACAATAAAAGAACGGTGCACACGCATAAAACTATCGCTAGGTAATTGTTGCTCTACAACTTTCATACTTAACAAGGTCATAATTGGCTTTTCATTAATTAAATGAATACGCACATATTCACGCATTCCTTCAATATACTTTATATCATTTAATTTAACACGTAAAATTTTATATTCAGATTTTATAAATAAAAAATCGTTATTACTATTAATTTGTTCGGGTTTAGAATTTTGTAAACTAAACCAAGATTTTGCTTTGTTTGAAGATTTTAAAAATGCTGCATAATCAATAGGTTTTAATAAATAATCTAAGGCGTCAACTTTAAAGCCTTCCAAGGCATATTCGCTATATGCGGTTGTAAAAATAATTTTAGGAGGATTTTCTAAAGATTTTACAAAGTCCATTCCATTTAAATCGGGCATATTAATATCTACAAACATTAATTCTACACTATTTTCTTGAAGGTAAGATAATGCTTCAATGGCGCTTTCAAAACTATTTTGAAGTTCTAAAAAAGGTGTTTTATCAATATAACTTGTAATTTGCCTTAAAGCTAATGGCTCATCATCTATTGCAATACATTTTATCATAACGGTATACTTAAATTAACTTTGTAAACCTCTTTAGTTTCAGAGATTTTAAAATCGAAATTATCTTTAAATAATAAAGCCAATCTTTTTTTGGTGTTTTCTACACCAATTCCTGAAGCTTCATCGTCTTTTTTAGGATGGTTACTATTCTCAATTTCAAATTGCAATTTATCTTCAGTAAAACGCATTAAAATATTAATAAAAGAGTCTTTATTATAGCTTACACCGTGTTTAAAAGCATTTTCTAATAATGAAGTAAACAACAATGGCGGAATTGATTTATCAGGTATTTCTGAAGGAATTTCAACATTAATTTTCACTTTGCTTGAAAAACGAAGTTTCATCAATTCAATATAACTTTCAATAAATTCAATTTCTTTTTTTATTGAAGTTGATTTTCCTTCAGAATCGTATAATAAATGACGCATTAAATTAGACAATTTAATGATTGCATTTTTAGATTCTTCAGTATCAATATCAACAAGCGCATGAATATTGTTAAGTGTATTCATAAAAAAATGTGGACTGATTTGGTTTCTTAAAAAAGCCAATTGATTTTCTACACTTTCTTTTTGAATTTTAAATTTTTCTTGCTCTAAATTTGCCCAGCGCATTGAAATTTGCAAACCAGCATCGAACCCTACCAATAAAACCGCTAAAATCAAAAAATTAGCATACAATGGTATTGGCCTAGGACTATTGCCTAACCTAAGGTTTTTGGGTGGAGGTAAATCTCTCCCTTGGCGTATTGGAGGTGGATTTCCCTTTTGTAACTCCATTACCGGAGGCTCTAAATTAGGAATATCATTATTTTTATCAAAAGAATAAATTCCTGTTGCTATAATTAAAATAACTAATGAAGTAACAACAAAATACAATAGTTTTTTACTCTTAAAAAAAAGCTTGGGAAGTAGTATAAACCTATTTACTAAAAACAAAGCTAATAAAGGTAAATAATTTATCCAAACCTTAAAAACTTGATCCCATTCTATTTGTTTTTCATAACGACCAAACAATAAAGGAGAAGCAAATAATAATGCCCAAAAGGCAATAATTATAAAAGGTTCAAAAGATGCGAAATTGTAATTTTTCTTTATAAGTTTCATTTTTTATAGTATACTTACTAAAATTCTTTATATAAAACATTTTAATTTGTAAGTCTAAAATGTATTGGTTAACTAAAGCTTAGTTCTAATTTTTTAAATAGAGAAGAATTGCTAAAATAAGTTCAGTTTAAAAATGCCATATTGTAAACAATCAAAAATAATATCTTTGTCTATGTTTTAATTAAAAAACACGAACAAAGATATTAAAACTAAACTAATTCAAATAATTATTTACAGCTGATGCTCTACTTGCAGCATGTGCTTTTAATGTTGAAATTGCAGAATAAAACGAATTGCTATTACTTAAAAATGAGAAACCACTTAATTCTGTAGTTGCATACGGTTCTACTAAACTCGAATATGTATCGTAAACTCCTTGAATGTAACTTGTTTCAAAAGGCCCATCAATTGTTGCTTGTACATAACTATCGTATTTAGCTCTATATACTTCATCATCATATAAATATTCAATTAAAGGCCAATCTCCACTTGAAAGGTCTGAGAAATTTAAATTTAATGACCCTCCTAATTTACCTTCTTGTAAGGCTTCATTATTATCCCAAGGAATCCACGTTATTAAGTTATTCTCTGGATTGTTGTATAGGTAGTAATTATGTTCCATTCTACCATAAGTATCCCAATTTTGAATTACTGTATTTACGGCTAAATAATTTAAAAATGTATCTACATCAAATACTGCTTCTAAATTAGTTCTCCAAGTTGCGGCATCTGTAGTTCTTGTTGTTGCGTGTAAAGCAGAAAATACATTTTCAATATCTGTCCAATCAGCTTCATCTTCGTTAGTTTTTTTGGTAAACCCTTCTTCATTAAATGTTCCTTCTTCAAAACTTGCCCCATAATCTTCTGGCTTGTACAGATTTCCTTCATCGCTAGAAAATTGAGTGTCAATTACAGTACCATCAACCTCTTCAACCAAAGTATACAATCCAAAATATTTTGGTCCATCTCCATAATCTACATAAAGTGTATAAAATGACGTATTTGAAGCTGCTAACCCAGCATTTTGAAACACTTCTGTAGCTACTTTCTCTCTTAAAAATGAGCTATCATCATAATTATTTTTTAGACTAAATTTTTTGAACCCGTAAAAACGTTGATTTTTTATCTGTGGATAATCATCTTCAAACTCATCAAAATCCATTTTAAAAGCCAATTTTAAAATACCAGCTTGCCAAGAACTTTGTAAACTAGAGTTTCCTTTAAAACGCAAACCTACTTTATACCATTCTTTACCGTTGTAATACACAGAACCTGGAACAAAAATAGGGTCTTCATCTGAAGAAACAGAAGCAGTTCCTCCTCCTGGAAATGAACCACCAGGCCCACTAAATGTACCTCCAAAATTTCCATATAAATCAGTCATATTATTTAGCATTGCTTCCCAATTGTCTTCTGAAATAACAAAATCAAATCTTTTTACTTCTGTATTACTAAATACCTCATCAAAGTTTGGGTCTACATTTTTACTATGTGTTTCCTCAGTCCAATCTGTTGGTTCAAAATCTAAATCAGTTATTTGTACTTCTGTATTAGTACCTTCTCCAATTTCTGTTTCTATATCTGCAATTGTATTAGTATCATCTGTACAACTCACTAAAAAGTAAGTAGACAATACCAAAAGACTTGTTTTTATTAAAAATGGTGTTTTCATTTTATGGCTATTTATTAGTTGTTATTAATCTTGAGCGAAATTCTATTTTTTAGATATACTTTTAAAAAAGAATCAATGAACTGGCGTTTTTTATCTACGAAAACATAAATAAGCATTAAAAAAAAAACTCCAATAATTAAAATATAATTATTGGAGCCTAAACTTAACCTAAACATTTATTAATTCAAACTTACTTTATGATCTTCTTTTTTTAGTATTTTTTTTTAGATAAGCTGTGTACAGCTTTTGTTGATCTTCTGTTAAAACAGCTTTAACGTTATCTTCAAAATCTTCTTTTAGTGCTTGCATTTCATCTCTATCTGGTCTTCCAGAACTTGTCTTACTTTCAATTTCCTCAAAGTGTTTTTTATACAATGTTAACACTTCTGTTTTTTGTTCTTCTGACAATAAAATTTCACTAGAAAGGTCGTCAACCATTTTTACAATTTCTTCTGTAGTTGGTGCTGCTGGCGGACCTTGTTGCCCTCCTTGTCCTCCTCCGCGTTGCCCACCTCTTTGTTGAGCAAATGCTGTAGTTGAAAAAATTAATGCAACAATTAAAACTTTAAAACCTTTTATTTTATTTAATTTCATAATTTATATTTTTTAAATTAGTATTCTTTTTTTTAATCTTACATCAAAGAAACGAAGGTTTGTAGAGTTAATAAACTAAAATCTACAAACTAGTTGATTTTATCAACCAAATCAATGTTTCATTTGTTTGAAAAAAGAAAGTCTCGTTATTTTTAGTAAAATAACAAGACTGAATTTAAACCAAACTTAATTTATGTTTCTAACCAATCTTACATAATTAAAATAACGCTCGGCATCTTCTCCTGCAGGACCATCTTCATCTTTAGTATCAAATCGAACTCCTCCAGCACCATGAAAATCTTCACCTTCTGCATTTACAGCTCTACCAAATGCAACATACCAGGCATAATAATAAGGTTGTCCACTTGTAAAGTTAGCTGACGTACTTGTCCAATAATAACCATAATCATCATATCCAGCTTCACTTGTCATTTCTGTACAATTAAATATTGGATCTATTGCAGGTCCAACATTTGCTGGATCAGTTGCTGTTGGAGAACGTGAGTAATCTACAATACCTTGTAGTTCTTTAACATTAGGTAAACGCCAGTCTGTATAACCTGCTAATTCAGAATTTTCGGCATACGCTAATGCATCTTCCCAGTCTAATACTACACCATCATCTTCTTTAGCCCACATTAAACCCGTATTATTATCTGAAATAGTATTATTTCCATTATCTACAAAATTATTAGTACCATAAGTATCTCCTCTTACTGCGCGTACATATTTTGCTAAAGGATTACCAGTTGGAATACCATCTCCGTCAGCTGAAGGAGGAGTTCCAGAATCAGGAGGAGTTCCAGCATCTATATCTCCATCTACTGGCATTGAAGCTGCGTAGGCTTTAATATGTCCGGTTACAATATTAACACCAAAAGCAGCGTTTGATCCACCTTCAACGGTAACGCCAACATATAAATTACTAGACCAAAATTGCTCGTCTTTAGAAACTTCTCCACTTGCTAATGCAAAATAGTCAGTATCAATATACGGCCAACCGACACTAAAATCTGCAACAGAATATAGTTCTTTTAAGCTTGGCAATCTCCAATCATCATAGCCTCCTAATTCAAGATTTTCGCAATATTCTTTAGCTTCTTCCCAAGTAAACTCATCAGGTGTAGGTATTTGTTCCCACATTAAACCCGTATTATTATCTGTTATAGTTCCATCATTATTATCTTTAAAAGACATAGCTACCCCTTTTTGGTAATTGGCATCTTGTCCGTAAAAGCGATCTCCAGTATTTAAACTACTTAATACTTCACCATCATTATTGTATAATGTTGTTTGTCCTGTAGCAATTTGAATGTAATTATTTATGATTAATTCTGAATTAGAATTTGTGTCTGTACCATTAATTTCATCATCACTACAGCTAATTGCACTAATTAAAAATGAAAGAAATAAAACACTTAAAAATTTTGTTGTTAATTTCATAATAATAAATTTTAATTTTTTATGGATATTATTTATTGTTAAACCTTACATCAAAGAAAGTGATGCTTTATAATTTTTGAAACTAAAATCAATAAACTGAGGTATAATACCTACCAAATGTTAGTTTTATAAAACGATTATTTTAATGAAATTTTAAATGAAGAAGAACCGATTACCGAAGTAACCGATTCTTCAAAGTAAAATTACTAATCAATAATTTTTTAAGTTGTTGCCCAAGTATTAAAAGGTTGCTTTTCAAACTGCATGGTATTATCTTCACCTTTAAAAATATTTAACCAAACTTCCCAATTTTCAGTATCTACTTCAGGGTAATCTAAACGATAATGACTACATCTACTTTCAGTTCTCATAATAGACGCTTTTAGTTTCATTTCAGCACTAACAATCATATTTTTAGTTTCGTGTGCCAAACGTAATTCGTGCATATTTGCAGCTCTAAGCATTGGTATATGATGGTCTCTTAATTCTTCAACATAAGCTAAGGCTGCTTTTAATAAATTCTCTTTTTTTATATAAATAATAAAATTAGGAATCATAATACCTTGTAAAGTTTGTGTTACCCAAGCCGGACTATAACCTGCCTCTAGTTTTAAAGGCGCTAATATTTCTGCTTCAATTTCTTTTAATTTTGAAATTGAAATTGTAACTGTATTTATTTTTTTACTATAACTAGCAGCTGCTTCACCTGCCACAGCCCCTTGAACAGCAGAACCTGCCAAAGATGAACCAATTTGAGTATAAATTGCTCCTGCCATATAAGAACCCAACGCATCACCAGCAGCATAGAGTCCGGGTATTGTAGATTCACATTGATCGTTAATTGGTACTAATCCTTCAGATTTATGTATTGCCATTCCTGCAGAAGAACCACCAACTATACTACCACCCATTCCAGGAGGAGCTCCATCTCCTTTACCTCCTTTTGGCGGACCTCCTTTTCCTTCTCTTGGTGGCCTTCCTCCTTCTTTTCCGCCCGGTGGCGTAGCATTTTGACGTGTAAATTCTTCTGGTGTATAAGGACCTCCACTAACATCTGTTTGTTGACCAGATCCAGGAGGTCCCATTTTTAAAGGACTTCCATTTTTATAAGCTACATAATTCATATCCACACCTAAATCATGGCGAATTTCAACACCTGTTGTACTTGGTTTTTGTTCAAACATATCTCCCCAACCATCATAACACGCTGCTGCATTTTCAGATTTCCCAGGATGCCCATCATTCCACTCTTTACCTGTTACTTTTGCTCCAATATTGTAAGCCATTATAGTTCCGTCGTGTGTAAGATCGCAAATTGGAAAACCGTTTGGTTTAAAACCTCCTGCTCCAGTACATAAAATGACGCTTTTTGCTTCATAAAATAGAACTTTTTGTGTATCAATACTAAAACCAGCAGCACCAACAACACTCCCATTCTCTTTTATTAAATGTGTTATAGTAATACGCTCTTGCACTGGTATATTTCTTTCTTCAATAGGTTTGCTAAAACTTTTATTATATAATGAAGAATTAAAAAAGCCCCATTCTTTTAACTCATTTACACGCGCTAAAGAATGTTGCGCCATTTGTTTTGTATAAGCTTTATTATTTGTACCTAAGGCCGAACGAGATACTTTTGCAACAAATTCATCTAAACTTAAATCTTCTTTTTCTGGATCAAAAGCAAAAATTCCTTTAGCAAAAGGTGTTTGACCAGAAGCACCAAGCCTTCCTTTAGAAACCATTACTACTTTTGCCCCTGCATCGTGTGCTTTTACTGCTGCAAATAAACCTGCCATTCCACTTCCTATTACCAATACATCGGTTTTAATTTTATCTGTATTTAAAGAATCAACATCAATTTCAGGATTATTTAAAGCCCAGTCTACTGGCATTCCTATTGCCGACATTGCAGCTAAACTTGCAGCAGCTCCACCCGCTAAGCTTATAAATTTTCGTCTAGACATTTCCTGTTTTTTGTTTTGCTTTTTCATTTTTTTGAAGTTTTAAATAAATAAGTTTTTAACAAATAATATATTCCGCTAAGTACCATTAATACATAATAAATTGCGAATGAAGTATTACTATGCCTTCCCATATTTACTACATGCCAAGTTGCAGTTATTACAAATAGCAAGGTTAAATAGCCATGTAAATTTCTCCACGTTCTATATTTTAAATACAATTTAAATCTGAAAAATGAAGTAACTAAAATTATAAGCATGCAAGAGTAGGCTGTTAAACCAAGTATAATTCCTAAACTACTATATGTTGTAACTAATTTTAAAAAGGCATCTGTAGGTGTAACTCCATTGTCGAATAACTTTGGAACAATAATAAAAAACGGATGTAATAATAAAATTGAAATAAATAAATAGCCAATAAATTTATGAATTTTTAAAACATTAACCATTCTAATACTTTTAACTAAATCTCTATTAATTCTTGTTAAAAAAAACTGAGATAAAAGTAAAGTAAACCCTAAAATGGTTATTAGTGAAAGTGTCTCCATAAGGTAACCTCTCTTTGGAAAATTACCTAAGTTGTATAAAACAATTGGCGTAACAATAAAAGCAACAACCAATAGTACTATTTTATTTATGTAATTTTTATTTTTCATAACTAACCCCATGATACAATTACTGGTATAGATTTATCTGGTGTGATTGTAATAGCATCTACAGGACAATACATACGGCATAAATGGCATATTTGACAATCTTCTGGATATAAAATCTCGGCTTTTTTTGAATCAGGATTTAACCTAATTACATCTGTAGGACAGCTTTTAATACACTCTTCGCAACCAATACATCCATTAATACTTTTAATTGGCATAATTCTTTATTTATAAAATTAAACTCTAATTTAAAGACAAGGTAAAAATTATTGTATTCTATGTAAATAAGAATCAATTAGTCCTAGATATTTATCAATGAATTGGTTATATCATTCAATGAATTATTTTAAAAATTTAGAATATAAATAACTAAATATTATAGCATAAAAAAAGACGCTAATTAAAGCGTCTTTTTAAAAATCGATTTTTAAAACGATTATTCTTTTATAATTTTAAGTAAAACAGGACTATCTAAATATACTTTGGCAAAGTATAAACCAACAGTATTGTTGGATAGGTTTAATTGAACTTTACCATTCACTACCTCGTAATTTTTTGTAGATATTAGTTGAGATTGTGTATTGTAAATTTCAATTTTTATAGTGCTTTGTGAAACAGGAACAGCAATTTCAAAAGTACCTTTTGTTGGGTTTGGATATGCTGTTACACTTTCAACTAAATTCATATTTTTAGAAAACACACCTTCACAGGTTACACTACTTTTAACCTGAATACTATCTCCATATTTGGCATTTATAGTAAATGAGGAGTCTAATGTTTGTAAAATTAAATTGTCATTTACAAATACATTAAAAGGAGCTGTTCCTTCTGAAATATTTATTGAAACTTTACCAGAACTAACGCTTGCTTTACCAGATATTGTTGTTCCTTCTTCTATAACAACATCAAAACATTGTTCATAATCTTCACCTGCTACTTCAATACAAATTGTATAATTTCCAGGCTCTAAATCTTTATTTTGTAAAGTAGCGGCAGTACCATTTAATGTAACGTTATATGTATAATCTTCTTGGGCAGTTATTAAAATTTGACCGTTGTTTTTATCAGGGCACGTTTCACTAATAGTTTGAATGCTAAAGTTATTTGCTGGCAATGTAAAACAACCAGAAGTATTAACACTTGAACCAGGTGTTGAATTTTCACATAAATCAATATTATTCATAACACCATCTCCGTCATCGTCTAATTGACTGTCTGAACAACCGTTTTCATCAACAGTTTCTCCAGCAGGAGTATCTGGACAGGTATCTATATTGTTCATAATACCATCATTATCATCATCTAATTGACTGTCTGAACAACCATTTGCATCAACAGTTTCACCTTCAGGAGTATTTGGACAAATATCAATACTATTTTCTACACCATCTTCATCATCATCTAATTGGCCATTTGAGCAACCATTTTCATCAACAGTTTCACCAACAGGCGTATTTGGACATAAATCATCTTCATTTAAAACACCATCTTCATCAATATCATCACTAATTTCAGCAGTAATTTCAAAACTATCAACAGTCCATCTTGTTGGACTTTCATTAGAATAGTATTTAAATGCTATATAAACAGTTCCAGTAATTGAACTAATATCTACATTTGAAAACGAATAAACCTCTTCTGTTGAACCTCCATTTGAATGTGTAGGAATGTTAATATTAGGCATTGCAGTCCATGTAAAATCACTAGGATTACTTGATCCATCGTAATTTGAAGAATAAACCAATTCTAAAGTTGAACTTCCATAAGCGGCATCGGTGTAAAAACTTAATTTTTCAGCTGTACTTTCGTCAAAATTTATTGGAGAAGTTGTAATTAACCAATCTTTGCTCGCTACATTTTCACTATACCCATTCATACCATAAGATCCAGAATTATTTTCTCCAAAAACAGTGCTGCATTCCCAATTTTTGTTACTTTCTTCATTATATGCAACAAATTGAATATTTGCACAATTTTCAAAATCTTCATTTATTAAATAATATGGCCCTTCTAAAGTTGTAAAACTAACTTCTCCTTCACCGGATAAATTAGACGCTACATCTCTAGCTTTTATAGTTACTGTATAATTAGTTGAAGCCTTTAATCCTGAAATTATTGTTGAATTTGTAATTTCAGATTGTAAATATTCTCCATTTAAATAAATTAAATAATCATATACCGCAACATTATCTGTTGAAGCATCCCAAGTAACAACCGCAGTTTCATTTGTAATATCAGAAACTATTAAATTTGAAGGAGTAGTTGGCATTTCGTCATCAGATGAATTATTAGACCACCATTTATCTTCTGCTTCTAAACCACCCCAAATTAAGGTTGCCAAGTATGGATTATCTATAAACGGATTTCTATTTCCTTGTATACCGGCTAAAACTTCGTTTCTATTTGCTTCAAATTCTGAAACTGGATCTTCTTTATTCCATTTTAAAAATAAATCAACCATATTTTCATCAACCGTTAATGTAGTTCCAAAACCTACATTTATAGGCAAACAATTTGTTTGAGACACTAGATTTCCTGCACCGTGGTATCTCGTGTACATATACATTACAATTCTAGCTACATCTCCTTTCCATTCGTCACCAGGATACCAACCTCCATTGCTAGAAACAATAGCAGAATTTCCAGATCCATCTGTAAATTTTCTATTACTCCTATCTGAATTTCTTTCTGAATCCGCAGGCCTTAAATTATGCACATCAGTGCCTGGACCAGGTTCATCTGTATCTAAGCCAGGATTTGCTAATGATTTAGCAAAAACGTGTTCTCTATTCCATCTCTCAAGATCACCACCTCCAGTATCTTTTAAATCTTTATCTCTAGATCTATCTGTGTTAGGAATTCCATCAGTATCGTTATATCCATAAATTAACAATACATTATCTGCATTATCTGGATCTTCATCAGCACGTCTACAAGCTTCCCAAACATCTATAGGAGAACCTGTATATGGAATTGCTGAATGCGTACTTTCTAATCTTTCAGAAAGTTCTAAAAATAGTTCGTTACCTGTTTTTGTAAAGTCAAGACCGTTATAATAACTTTGAATTTGCCCATAAAAAGGGATAATTGTTATAAATAGCAGTATTGAGAGTGTAGTTTTTTTCAAGATATGTAGTTTTTAGTACTTATTCAATAATAAATAGTGTTACAAATTTATTATTAATTTTTGATTATTAGTGTTAATCTTAATTCTTATAACATTAAGTTAATTTAAATAAAAACACCTTCAAACAAGTTGAAGGTGTATATTTTAATATTAATAACGTTTTAAAGACTCTTATTCTTTAATAATTTTAAGAACTATAGGTTCTTCTAAATATACTTTTGCAAAGTATAGCCCCGTAGCATTATTAGCAATATTTAATTGAACCTTATTATTAGTTACCGTATAATTTTGTACCGAAATTAACTGTGACTGTATATTGTACACTTCAATTTTTACAGTGTTTACAGAAACTGGTAACGCAATTTCTAAATTTCCCTTTGTAGGATTTGGGTATGCAATAATTTCATCGAACAAATTAATTGTTTTTGCAAAAACACCTTCACAAGAAACACTAGATTTTATTTCAACTTTATCTCCGTGTTTTACATCAAAAGTGAAAATTGGCGCTACTGTTTCTAAAACTATTTTATCGTTTACAAAAACCATAAAAGGACCTGTACCTTCTTCAATTTCTATAGAAGCTTTTCCTGAATTTACAGCTACTTTACCAGAAATGGTAGTTCCCTCATCTATAACAACATCATAACACTGTTCATAATCTTCATCTTCTTCTACACCAATACAAATAGTATAACTTCCAGGAGATAAATCTGTATTTTGCAATGTCGCTTCAACACCATTTAATGTTACTTTATATGTATATGTTTCATTAGCTGAAATTAAAATTTGACCATTATTTTTATCTGGACACGTTTCACTTATAGTTTCTATTGTAAAATTATCAACTGGTAAACTAAATACAGGACAGCCTGTACTATCAACTGCACTTCCTAAAGGAGTTTCAGGACAAATATCATCCTCATTTTTTACGCCATCTTTATCATCATCATCACCAATTACCGCTACTCCACAAATTTCTATGCTCCAACTATCAATAGTACCTGTATCTGCTGGCCCATTATCAATAGCTTGCAATGTCCAATCTCCATAAGATTCTTCATCATTAAAATCAGATAATTTACCTTGTGGCTTAAACGTTCCTGAAAAAGGAGGAATTCCTGAAGTTATAGAAGCTTCTGCATCATCATCAAAAAAAGTATTTGTATAATTTAAACCTTCATTTCCATTATTTGCAGATAATAAAACCTTTGTACCTAAAGGACTTATTAAATACAACGATAAATCTCCAACCCACTCGTGAGGAGCTGTTACTGTAACATTTACATCTGTAATAATTTTATTGGTTGTTATACTTATATTTGAATTTACTCCTGTGGTATTATTATCAGGTATATTTAATGGTTTATTTGTTGATGTGTTAGAGTCGCAAACAACATTTGCTGTTGTAAAACTATAATAAGTTGAAAACGAACTCTCGCTACAACTATTAGCGCCTTTTACTCTCCAATAATAGGTTGTATTAAATTCTAACAATTCTGGTTTAAAATACGCAGAATTTAAAGTATCAGTTTCTACAATAGTAGTAAATAATGAGTCTAAAGCAATTTCAATAGTATAATCTTTAATATTTTCATTATCATTCCAACTTAAATTATAAGGTTCTAATACTCCAGTACTTTCATTTTCTGGGAAATTTAAAACAGGTGCAGTTATTTCAGATGAATAAACATTTAACTCGACTACTGTACTTTTAGTTACTGAGGCCGATGTACCTGTTACAGTAATAGTATGAAGACCAAGATTATCAGTATCCATTCCTGTTATCTTCATTGTTACAGCTGTATTATTTGCAGTTGCCGTTGCCGGGTTAAAAGTTACATTGGCTCCTTCTGGTAAATCTGTTGCAGAAAAAGTTGTTTCTTCATTAAAATCTAAAAATGTATTGTACGTCATATTATAAATAACATCATCTGGCGCACAAGTTTCAAGTTTAAATTCATCAAATTCCATAATAAATTCTGAAGATTGAACCGAAATATTTGCAACATTTACATTAAAAAAGATATTACCAACACTCTCAATTTTAATTCTTCCGGTTGTTGTTGTAACATCTGGACTTACAATAGTATGAGTACCATTATTTAACACATTAGAAGCTAAAGTAATAGGGTATGTTAAACCTCCATCATTAGAAAATAAAATATTTACATAAGAACAATTTACAGGTGCACTATCAGTATTAGCAACATCCCAATTAATTGTTTGAGAAGTACCCGCATCCCAACTTTCTTGAGTAGTTTGAGAAGTTAATTTAAAAGCTTTAGCTTTATCTGAAAAAGTTATTTCTGTTATATCACTAGCTGTTTGCCCTCCACTTTTATTATTATCTCTTACCGTAACAGCAAATGTCATTGACCTTGAAACTGAAGGTAAAACTTCCCATTGATTGTACGTATTACCGCCTAAAATAGTTGACATATTAGGAAATGTTCTTTCAGGACTTTCACTTGGCTCTAAAGATCTAAATGCCGGACCTTCTGTTGAAGTTGACACAAGTGGGTGTGCAGCAGTTTCAGTATCTATCTGCTCCCAAGTATATGTTAAAAGATCGCCATCTACATCTGAAGCAGTTGCAGATAAAACAAAGGGCGTAGAAACTGGAATTGTATAATTTTGAAGACTTTCAATTACCGGAGTATTATTATCGGTGTCAGTAATTTCAGCACAAGCACTACTATTACCTTCAGTAATATTTGCCCACATTTCTTGAATACTTACATAATGAAAATAAGCATCTCCATAATTTTGAATATTATGTGGAGAACAAAGCCCTGCATAAGCCATAATTGTTGACCCACTTCCTGGTTCAACAGCTGTACCTGAGTTAATATTACCATCACAATTTCCAGAAGAAGCGTTAAAAGTATGATGTGCACCATATTGATGTCCCATTTCATGTGCTACATAATCAATATCATAAGCATCTCCAATAGGATTACTAGAACCCGTAATTCCGCTCGCTTTTCCATAAGAAGTACAAGGTGAACTTAATTGTGCTAAACCACCACCTCCAGTACTAAAAGTATGGCCTATATCAAAATTATCGGTTCCAATAGTACTGCTTATTATTTTTTGACTTTCATCAATTAATTCTTCAGAATCATCATTTGTAAAACCATCTGTTGCTGCATCTAAAAAAATAATATTGGTATTGTTATCAACTAAAACCATTGTTAGGGCAACATCTCTTTCAAAAATACCATTAACACGAGTCATTGTTGTTACTATAGCCGATAAAACAGCTACTTTTTTAATAGAATCCGTTTCGGTAGCAGCAACCCCTTGTTGTGTTAAATGAAATTGAGAATATTCACCTGTTGTTGCAACTGCTAACCTATAAGTTCTCAATTTACCATCATTTGCATTTGCTTCTTTTGCTGAAGTATTTGAAGTTATTTTAGTTTTAGGTTTAATTTCTGTGTTATAATCATCAAACTTACATACAAAAGCTTCTTCTGGCTCAGGCGAATCAGTTTTTTTATATACTAAATATGAAGCTTTATTTTTGGTATAAGGATCTATAAATGTTGATTCTCCAGATTTTTTTAGAGTCATTGCATTTAAACCTGCAGCTGTAACACTAAACCGTATAGTTACACCAGGATTTTTAATACTTTTACCGATATAAGATTTAATAGTTGGATATTTCTTTTGAAGATTTTCAGCTAAAATCGGTGTTTCAAAAATCTCATATTTTTCTAATTCACCATTACCATTTGGAAAATTTAAAATAACACTAGAGTTTTTTAAACCTTCTTTTCTTTTTGGAGCATCTTTTAATCTATCTTTTAAAGTTTCTAAATCTAAATCGTACACAGTATAAGCTTTAGGAATAGATTTTCGCATTAATTTTGGCGCAGAACTTTTTTCTGAATTAGCGTTTTTAAACCAAAGATTACCTGATTTTTGAGCAGAAGCAGAAAAATATTGAGCGGTAATAATTATGAATACTAATAAAAATCTAATATTTAAATACTTCATGCTTTAATTTTTTTATGTACAAGAAACTTACAAATATATAGTATAAAATATGGAACACAATTATATTACCTTTTTAATTATTTGATTTAACCTATATTTAATTAAATACAGTATTTTTGCTTCTTAATAACAATTAATTTAATTTTCTCATTTTGAAAATTTTCACTAATTTATCTAAATTTAAATCAAACAATAAAACTTTTGTTACCATTGGCTCGTTTGATGGGGTTCATATTGGGCATCAAAAAGTAATAAAAAAATTGGTAAAAAGCGCTAAAAATAACAACGCAACTTCTGCATTGTTAACTTTTTTTCCACATCCGCGTATGGTTTTACAAAAAGATTTAGATATTAAATTAATTAATACAATTGAAGAGCGCACAAAATTATTAGAAAACTTAGGTTTAGAAACCTTAGTAATTCACGAATTTTCAAAAGAATTTGCAAATCTTTCGGCATTAGAATTTGTGAAAAATATTTTAATAGATACCTTAAATATTTCTAGATTAGTAATTGGTTACGACCATCATTTTGGTAAAAATAGAGAAGGTAATTTTGAACAATTACAAGTGTATGGAAACGCTTATAGTTTTCAAGTAAAAAAAATAACGCAACAAGAAATTAGCGATATTACTGTTAGCTCAACAAAAATTAGAAAAGCTATTGAAAATGGAGAAATAGCAAAAGCTAATACCTACTTAGGATATAATTTTATGTTAACCGGTACGATTGTAAAAGGAAAAAGTTTAGGTGCAAAAATAGGATTTCCAACAGCTAATTTACATATTGCAGAAACTTATAAACTAGTTCCAAAAACCGGTGCATATATTGTAAAGTCTATAATTGGTGGTAAAGAAGTTTTTGGAATGATGAATATTGGTTATAGACCTACAGTTAGTGGTAAAAACCAAACTATAGAAACTCATTTTTTTAATTTCAATCAACAAATTTATGATGAAAAAATTCAGATTGAAGTATTGAAATTTTTAAGAGATGAACAAAAATTTGACTCAATTACTACATTAAAAAGTCAATTAGCAAAAGATAAAAAAACTTGTTTAGAATATATTTATAACAACTTTTAAAAAAAAATTAGTTTTATGAGAAATCTATTTATAGTATGTGCATTTTTAATGATTTCTTGTAAATCTAATTATACTGTGAACCAACAAATTAATCAAGAAGCCGCTATTTGTCCAAAAAATGGCATTTGTTCAATTGAATTAATTCCTAATAAAACTATAGTTTTTAAAACAGACAATATAGGTATTATGTACCCTGTAATTTCTGAAGGATCTAAAACAATTTTAAAATACACGTATAAAAAAAACAGTCATAAAAACCTACAAGATAGCAGTTATACCGAAATTATATACGCCGAATTTGATGCAAATATTTCTCCCATGGAATTGTCGAATGAAACACTACAAAACGTAAAATTATATTTTGGAAGACTGTGTTATTGTAAAGGTGAAACTGGTTATTTTCCTATAAAAAACGGAAAATTCAAACTTACTAAAGTAGATAAAAACTCATTTAAAATTGATCTTGATTTTACAATTTCTGAGGTCCCTCAAATAATTTCAAAAATTTCAGAAACTATTTCTTTAAAATCAAATTAAACTATTTGGTTTCTTTTATCAGCAATTTATTAAATTTGCCATTCAATAAAAGGAAAAAACAATGTTACAAGTTGCATTTATTAGAGAAAACACAGAAGCTGTTTTAAAAGGTTTAGAAAAAAGAAATTTAAAAAACGCTGCTGAATTGGTTGCACAAACCATTGCTGCTGATGAAAGTAGAAGATCAATTCAAACTGAATTGGATGCTGTATTGGCAGAATCTAATAAATTATCGAAAGATATTGGACAGTTATTTAAATCTGGTGAAAGACAAAAAGCTGAAGTTTTAAAGCAAAAAACGGTGCTTTTAAAAGAAAAATCTAAAAGCTTAACCGATAGCCTTCAAAATAAAGCAACAGAATTACAAGAATTGTTGTATTTAATTCCAAACATTCCAAACGAAATTGTACCTGCAGGTTCTTCAGAAGAACACAATTTAAATGTATTACAAGAAGGTGAAATTCCTGTATTACACGAAGGCGCATTACCACATTGGGAATTGGCAAAAAAATACGATATTATAGATTTTGAACTTGGAAATAAAATTGCTGGAGCTGGTTTTCCTGTTTACAAAGGTAAAGGAGCAAGATTACAACGCGCTTTAATCAATTATTTTTTAGATAAAAATACCGAAGCTGGATATAATGAAGTGCAAGTGCCACTTTTAGTAAATGAAGCTTCAGGGTTTGGGACTGGGCAATTGCCAGATAAAGAAGGGCAAATGTACCACGATGCACAAGATAATTTATATTTAATTCCTACGGCTGAAGTTCCAGTAACTAATATTTATAGAGATGTTATTTTAAAAGAAAGTGATTTTCCTATATTAAATACCGCATATACACCTTGTTTTAGACGCGAAGCTGGTTCATACGGAGCGCATGTACGTGGTTTAAATAGATTGCATCAATTTGATAAAATTGAAATAGTTAGAATTGAACATCCATCTAATTCATATAAAGCTTTAGATAGTATGGTTGCACACGTAAAAGGAATTTTAAACGAATTAAATTTACCTTTTAGAATTTTACGTTTATGTGGTGGAGATATTGGATTTACATCTGCATTAACTTACGATTTTGAAGTGTTTTCAACAGCTCAAGATCGTTGGTTAGAAGTAAGTTCTGTTTCTAATTTTGAAACATTTCAAGCAAATCGTTTAAAACTTCGTTTTAAAAATAGCGAAGGAAAAAGCGAATTAGCACACACTCTTAATGGTAGTTCTTTAGCATTACCACGCGTGTTAGCAGGTTTGTTAGAAAATTGCCAAACACCTGAGGGGATTAAAATCCCTAAGGTGCTAGTTCCATATTGTGGTTTTGAACTTATTAACTAAATTAGTTAACACTAACGGTTATCATTTTTTTGTATTTATTCATTTCAATTAAGGCATCAAAATAGTTGTTTATTTGTCCCTTTTTCATGAATATTAATGCTTTGTTTTTTGCTGTTTCGTATTGTCTTATTAATTCTTTCATAATAAAAAAATTTAGTTGTTTTATATGTTAAAGACAATTTTTGTGCCAAAATGTTACAGCCATATTTCTAAAATAGAAGGTAATTATAAAAATTTTAACACTTGTTTGGTTATATTTGAATGAATTTAAAATAAAAAATGCGTAAAATTTTAATCCTACTTATTTGTTGTTTTTCCTTGCAAATACATGCGCAAGAAGCTTCATTAGCATTTCTTTATCTTAGAAATGGTGAGTATGAAAAAGCTGCAGCAATTTATAAAACACTACACGAAAAAAATCCATTTAACAGTAGTTATTTAACCAATTTAATAGATAGTTACCAGCAACTAGAAAAATTTAACGAAGTACAATCTCTAATAAATAAACAATTAAAAAAACGCCCAGATCAACATTATTTATTTGTTGAATTAGGGTATAATTACCAATTACAATACAAACAAGACAGCGCTTCTTTTTTTTATGAAAAAGCAATAAACTCAATAGAAAAAACCAGAAATCAAGGGTATTTAATTGGTAGATCTTTTCAACAAAATCATTTGTTAGATTATGCACTAACCGCTTTTAAAAAAGCAATGGAAGTAAACCCCAATTCTAATTACAACTTACAAATTGCGGCCATTTATGGTGAAAAAGCCGATTTAGAAAATATGATTGATACCTATTTAAATTTGGTTGAAACTAACGAGAGTTACTTACCCACTTCAAAAACCTATATTGGAAAATATATAACCGATGATTCTGAAAATGAAGCTAATATTTTTCTAAGAAAATTATTAATTAAAAGGTTGCAAAACAATCCACAAAACAGTTGGAATCAATTATTAAGCTGGCTATACACCCAACAAAAAGAATATGGAAAGGCTTTTATTCAAGAAAAAGCATTATTTAAAAGAGATTCTAGTAGCTTAAAAGGAATTACCGATTTGGGTGAAATTGCCTTTGCAAATAAAGATTATACAGTTTCTAAAAATTGTTTTAATTATATAATAGAGCATACAAGTAATTTAGAAGACCAATTAAAAGCAAAATTGTATTTGTTGCAGATTTCTATTGAAACAGATAACGAAATTTCTGTTACAGATCAGCAATTTCAACAAATTTTTACAGAATATGGAAAAAACGAACATACTATTGCCGTACAATTAGTTTATGCTGAATTTTTAGCGTTTAAAAAAAACGAACCCAATAATGCAATTTCATTATTAAAAGAAGCCCTAAAACTTCCTATAAACAGATTTCAAAAAGGAAACATAAAAACTAAATTGGCCGATATTCTAGTCTTTACAAATAAGTTTAGTTCTGCTTTAATTTATTACACACAAGTTCAAAACGATTTAAAAAATAATAGTATTGGACAAACAGCACGCTTTAAAATTGCACAAACTTCCTATTTTAAAGGAGATTTTGAATGGGCACAATCACAATTAAAAGTATTAAAAAATTCAACATCACAATTAATAGCCAATGATGCATTAGATTTAAATTTATTAATTACAGATAACATTGTAAAAGACAGTTTAAAAATTGCTTTAAAAACATACGCAAAAGCCGATTTGTTGGCTTTTCAAAATAAAAACCAACAAGCAATAGATACATTACAAGTTATTTTAACCAATTTTAAAGGACATACTTTAGAAGATGAAGCCTTGTTTAAACAAGCAAAATTACTAGAAAAATTAGGTGAATTTATACGTGCCAAAAGTAATTATTTACAAATTATAGCACTTAATAACGAAGATATTTTAGCAGATGATGCAATTTATTATTTGGCAGAATTGTACTTAAATCAGTTAAATAATACTGAAAATGCTAAAGAATATTATCAAAGAATTATTTTTGAATATCCTTCAAGTATTTACTTAGTTGATGCCAGAAAAAAATACAGAAAATTGCGTGGAGATACACTTAATTGAATAGAAAGACAACATACAGATAAAAAAGAAGGTTAATACTTTACTAATGAGTATGACTAAATTAATTAGTTCTAAAGAAAACCTTTGTATCTTTGCTACTTTAAACCTATAAACTTTTTAACCCTTAAACCTTTAAACTAAAAAAAATGTATATATATAACGTTACAACAAATGTTGACGAGTCAGTTCATGAGCAATGGTTAAAATGGATGAAAGAAGTACATATACCAAATATGCTTTCTCTAGGGAAATTTACCAATGCAAAAATGATTCAAGTTATGGTAGATGAAGAAATGGGAGGCACAACATATGCTGTACAATATACAACAGATAGTCTTAAAACTCTTCAAGAATATTACCAAGAAGATGCTGAAAAATTAAGAACTGAAGCAATGCATTTATTTAAAGATAAAATTGTTGCTTTTAGAACCGAGTTAAAAGTTATTAGTGAACAATTTAGTATGAGTGTAAAAAACTAATTTATGAGTGTAAAAGCAAAAAAACACCTAGGCCAACATTTTTTAAAAGACGAACTAATTGCACAACAAATTGCCGATAGTTTAACCGAAAAAAGATATAAAAATGTATTAGAAATCGGTCCTGGAATGGGTGTTTTAACCAAATATTTGCTTAAAAAACCACTTAAAACCCATGTAATAGAAATAGACACAGAATCTGTAGAATACTTACAAGCTCATTATTTAAATTTAGCTGATAGAATTATTTCAAAAGATTTTTTAAAAATTAATATTGAAGACTATTTTGCAAAAGAACAAGTAGCAATAATTGGCAATTTCCCATACAATATTTCAACTCAAATTGTATTTAAAACACTAGAGAATCGTCATCAAATACCAGAATTTTCTGGCATGTTTCAAAAAGAAGTAGCCCAGAGAATTGCCGAAAAAGAAGGCAGTAAAGTTTACGGAATACTCTCTGTTTTAACACAAGCTTTTTACAATGTAGAATATTTATTTACCGTACCACCAACTGTTTTTAATCCACCGCCAAAAGTAGATTCTGGAGTTATTAGACTTATTAGAAAAGAAAATTACAACCTTCCTGTTGATGAAAAATTGTTTTTTAAAGTAGTAAAAACAGCCTTTCAACAACGTAGAAAAACACTTCGTAATAGTTTAAAAACACTTAATTTATCGGATAGTTTACGAGAAGATAGTATCTTTGGGCAACGTCCAGAACAATTATCGGTTCAAGAATTCATTAATCTTACTTCTAAAATAGAAAAAGATGTCAATTGAAATTACACAACAGTTCATAGAGGATATTCAAATATTAATTACTGAAAAAAACAATGAATCTTTATTGGTTTTATTGGAAGATTTCCATTATGCCGATATTGCAGAAGTTATTGAAGATTTATCTATAGAAGAAGCTATTTATTTAATTCGTCTTTTAGAAAGTGATGTTACTTCTGAAGTAATTGCAGAATTAGATGAAGATATTCGTGAAAAAATACTTAGCGAACTTTCTAGTAAAGAAATTGCTGAAGAAATTGACGAACTAGATACCGATGATGCCGCAGATATTATTTCAGAACTTTCTGAAGATCAGAAAGAAGAGGTAATTGCTCATTTAGAAGATATTAAACACGCCAAAGAAATTGTAGAACTTTTACGCTACGACGAAGATACAGCTGGTGGTTTAATGGCAAAAGAATTAGTAAAAGTTAACGAAAATTGGAATGTACTTACTTGTGTAAAAGAAATGCGTGCACAAGCCGAAGAAGTAACCAGAGTACATTCTATTTATGTTGTAGATGATGACAATAAACTTATAGGAAGACTTTCTTTAAAAGATTTATTAACCACCTCTACAAAAACTGCAATTAAAGATGTTTTAATAAAAAAAGTAGACTCTGTTAATGTAAATGACCAAGCCGAAGACGTAGCTAGAGTTATGCAAAAATACGATTTGGAGGCAATTCCTGTAGTAGATGAAATTGGACATTTAGTTGGTAGAATTACTATTGATGATATTGTAGATGTAATTAGAGAAGAAGCTGAAAAAGATTACCAATTAGCAGCAGGTATTTCTCAAGATGTTGAAGCAGATGATACCATTTGGGAACTTACTAAAGCGCGTTTACCTTGGTTAATTTTAGCATTGTTTGGTGGTTTTATTAGTGTTTCGGTATTGGGTGGCTTTGGAGATGCAATGAGACAATTTCCTGAACTATTTTTCTTTACACCATTAATTGCCGCAATGGCAGGTAATGTTGGTGTACAATCATCTGCAATTGTTGTGCAAGGTTTGGCAAACGATAGTTTAAGAGGTTCGCTTTGGAATAGGCTTGTTAAAGAAATATCACTTAGCTTATTAAATGGTTTAGTACTTGCCATATTATTAATGTCTGCAGGGATGTTTTTTCTTGGTTTTGACTTTAAAGTAGGACTAACAGTATCTATTTCGTTAGTTTCTGTTATTATTATTGCTTCAATTATAGGTACCTTTGTTCCAATTATTTTAGATAAAAGAAATATAGATCCTGCCTTAGCTACAGGTCCATTTATAACTACAAGTAACGATATTTTGGGGATTTTAATTTACTTTTTAATTGCAAAATTAATTTTAGGATTTTAAGTGGTTTTGACTTCTAATAATCTTTTTTAAATTAAATTTTACTAATTTAAAAATATGGATAATACCCTAAATCAAATTAAAAAAGCAGTTTACAGTAAATGTAATTTTAATATTTCTGATCTTAATTTAGATCCAGAAAGTAGGGCATATGATGCTTGTAGTTTTAAACTCAATGGAAAAATTATTATTAGTAGAAATGCTAAAATTACACCTAAAAAAGTTGGTCAATTTGTAACTTTTTGGAAACGGAATACAGACGGAATAATTGAACCTTTTAATGAAACCGACACAATAGATTTTTTTATTGTAAACGTGCGTACACAAAATGAATTTGGGCAATTTGTTTTTCCAAAATCTATACTGATTAAAAAAGGAATAATATCAACAGTAAACAAAGAAGGAAAGAGAGCATTTAGAGTGTATCCGAGTTGGGACGTTACAAAAAATAAACAAGCTCAATTATCTCAAAAATGGCAATTGAATTATTTCTATAAAATTAATGCATCAACCAATTTTAATGAGGTTTCTAAATTGTATAATAATAAATAACGGTGTGTAAAGTATAATCCAATATTAGAATTTAAACTTTTTAAACAAATCCCAAAGTACAACACCACAACTTACCGAAATATTTAAAGAGTGTTTGGTTCCAAATTGTGGAATTTCAATACAATAATTACTTGCAGAAACTACTGCTTGTTGCACTCCTTTTACTTCATTTCCCATAACAACAGCATATTTTTGGCTGGGTTCTAGCGTAAAATCTTGCAACATAGTACTGTCTTCAGCTTGTTCAATAGCTAAAATTTTAATCTTTTCATTTTTTAATTTCTCAACTAAAGTTAAGGTATCTTCAGCATATTCCCAAGCTACAGATTCCGTAGCTCCCAATGCAGTTTTATGAATTTCTTTATGAGGAGGTTGCGCTGTAATACCGCATAAATATATTTTTTCAATTAAAAAAGCATCACTTGTTCTAAAAACTGATCCAATATTATTTAAACTTCTAATATTATCTAGAATTACAATTAGTGGAATTTTTTCAGTTTTCTTAAAATCTTCAACATTTAATCTCCCAAGTTCACTGTTTTTTAGTTTTCTCATTATCTTGTTTTAATTAAGTGGGGTTTTAAATGTGTTTAAAAAATTGAAAATCCAAAAATTATAGAGAGACTTTTATAATATGCATCATTAGTCATCTTTTCTAAAAGATTTCTATTTGTATAGTATCTAATTTCTGCACTATATTTTTGGGTGCTATATCCCGCTCCTATTGCAAAATTGCTATTAGGGCTTGAAGTATTTATATCTTTACTAAATTCATAATCTAAATAAGAGCCAAAATTAAAATCAACAACCCAAGAAGTATTAATAAATAATTTTGAATTTTTATTTAAAAACATATAATGCCTAACGCCAATTGGTAATTCTATGGAGTTGTAATCAATTTTTACAGATTGTTTAGTTCCAAAACTAATTGTTGAGGTTTCTGATTTGAAATATTGATATGTTGGTTCAATTATAATAGCCCATTTATTTTTGTTAAAAGGTAAAATTAATTCATTCTCGACCCCTATTCTAAAGCCTATTTTATTATCAAAATCAGCATCTTTTACTTTAGTATAATCACCACGAAGTATAAGAGATGAAATATTTAAACCAGGTCTAATTGTTAAATGATATAAATCTTTTTTTTGTTTTGTATTATAATTAACAAATTCAGAATTAGAGCATTTATTGTATTTTATAAAAAAGTCTACTAATTTATTTGTTCTGTAATCAAGGTGTTCAGTATCTTTTATTGAAATGTTTTGGCACTTTAAATTTGCCCTAAGTTGATATATATAAGTGTTATTTTTAGCTATTTGACCACTAGAAGTTAAGTAACTTTTATAAATTAATTGTTCAATATTAATTGTATCAGTTTTATAAAAGTATCTTTTTAAATTCTTTTTTTCATAAAAAAATAAATCAGCGTTACCTTCTATTAATACTTTTAAAAAAAGTGTTTCTTTCTTATAAATTGGACTTCTATCTTGATTTAAACTGTTTATACTTCCATTAGACATATCTATGTCAACAGTATAACGTTTGTATTTTGCAATATTGTAAATTCCAAATTCTTTGACAAGTTCAATTGTTGCTTCTTTTTGGTTATCATTTTTTGATAATTTGTAATTAAAATGACTGGGGTTATTTTTCCAATCAATATTTTTAATGAAGCATTCTATTTTTTCACCAGAATTTTTAATAAAATACCCTTTTTTAAAAGAGATTTGTGAATAACTACTAAGGTAGAAGAGAGTAATTAAAATGAGCAGGAATTGTTTTTTCATATTCAATTTTATTTGTTTTTAGATATTAAAATACCCATAAGTAGAATCAAATTTTAAAGATATAAAACAATTATTGATTTATAATATACTTCTGTCCTAAAATTGAAATGAGTTTTGAATTAACTCGTTTTTAAATCATCAAATTTTTCAATCTTTCAATATAAAATGTAACTTCGCAAATCTAACTTAATTTCCTAAAAAATTGGCAGCAAAATCAAAAAAAGTCACACCATTAATGAAACAATACAATGCAATAAAGGTAAAATATCCTGATGCAATGTTATTATTTAGAGTGGGCGATTTTTACGAAACTTTTGGTGAAGATGCAAAAAAAGCAGCTCATGTTTTAGGAATTATTTTAACCAAACGTGGCGCAGGTAGTGAAACAGAAACTGCCTTAGCTGGTTTTCCACATCATTCTTTAAATACGTATTTGCCAAAACTGGTAAAAGCAGGAATGCGTGTTGCAATTTGCGATCAGTTAGAAGATCCAAAAATGACCAAAACCATTGTAAAACGCGGTGTTACAGAATTGGTAACCCCAGGAGTAGCTTTAAATGATGAAGTTTTACAATCTAAAACAAACAACTTTTTAGCAGCAGTTCATTTTGGAAAAAAACAACTAGGAATCTCTTTTTTAGATGTTTCTACAGGAGAATTTTTAACGGCACAAGGAACTCATGAATATATTGATAAATTACTTCAAAATTTCAATCCGAGTGAAGTATTGGTTCAAAAACAACATAAAAACAAATTTTTAGAACTGTTTGGAGATCGTTTTTACACATTTTATTTAGAAGATTGGATATTTCAATTGGAATATGCTTTAGAAACCTTAACCAATCATTTTAAAGTAAAAACATTAAAAGGCTTTGGTGTAGATGATTTAAAAGAAGGGGTTATTGCCGCAGGTTCAATCTTATATTATTTATCTGAAACACAACATAATAAATTAGAACACATTTCTGTAATTAATAGAATTTCAGAAGATAATTATGTGTGGATGGACCGATTTACAATTCGCAATTTAGAGTTGTACAATTCTACTTCGGTTAATGCTGTTACGCTGTTAGATGTTATTGATAAAACTATTTCGCCAATGGGTGGACGTTTGTTAAAACGCTGGCTGGCATTACCTTTAAAAGACATTAATCGTATTAAAAAACGTCACGATATTGTTAAATATTTTATAGATAACGATGACTTTTTAGAACTTTCAACCTATCAAATAAAACAAATTAGCGATATAGAACGCTTGGTTTCTAAAGTAGCAACTGGCAAAGTGAACCCGCGTGAAGTTGTTTTATTAAAAAATTCTCTAAATGCTATTATTCCTATTAAAGAAGCCGCTGAAAAAAGCGATAATGAATCGTTAAGAATTATTGGAGAACAATTACAAAATTGCAATACGCTTCGTGAAAAAATAGGCAAAACTTTAAACGAAGATGCACCTGTAAATATTAATAAAGGAAATGCAATTGCACAAGGTGTTTCAACTGAATTAGATGAGTTAAGAGCTATTTCAACTTCAGGAAAAGATTATTTAGATGCAATGTTAGCACGTGAAATTGAACGCACTGGAATTTCATCGTTAAAAATAGCTTTTAACAATGTTTTTGGCTACTATATTGAAGTTAGAAACTCGCATAAAGATAAAGTTCCAGAAGATTGGATTCGCAAGCAAACGTTGGTAAATGCCGAACGTTATATTACAGAAGAATTAAAAGAATACGAAACCAAAATATTAGGTGCAGAAGAAAAAATAGGAAAACTAGAAAACGAGCTATTTGCAGAGTTAATTAGTTATTTATTAGATTACATTCAACCAATACAATTAAACGCGCAATTGATAGCTCAAATTGACTGTTTACTGTCTTTTGCTGAACTTGCTAAGTACAATAATTATATTCGTCCACAAATTGATGAAAGCACCGATTTAGAAATAAAAAATGGCCGTCATCCTGTTATTGAAAAGCAATTACCTATTGGTGAAGAATATATTGCAAATGATGTTGTTTTAAACAGAAATATGCAACAAATTATTATGATTACCGGTCCTAATATGAGTGGTAAATCTGCAATTTTACGTCAAACAGCTCTTATTGTATTATTGGCTCAAATGGGAAGTTATGTTCCTGCACAAAATGCAAAAATTGGAATTGTTGACAAAATATTTACACGTGTTGGAGCAAGTGATAATATTTCTATGGGTGAATCTACTTTTATGGTAGAAATGAATGAAACCGCTAGTATTTTAAATAATATTTCTGAACGTAGTTTGGTTTTATTAGATGAAATTGGACGTGGAACAAGCACTTACGACGGAATTTCAATTGCTTGGGCAATTGCCGAATATTTACACGAACATCCTTCAAAAGCAAAAACATTATTTGCAACACATTATCACGAATTAAATGATATGACCAATACGTTTGAACGTGTTAAAAACTTTAATGTTTCAGTAAAAGAATTAAAAGACAAAGTTATTTTCTTACGTAAATTAGTACCTGGTGGAAGCGAACATAGTTTTGGTATTTATGTTGCAAAATTAGCTGGTATGCCAACTTCGGTTATTCATAGAGCAAGTAAAATGCTGAAACAATTAGAGAAAAATCATACAAATGATGATGTAAAAGATACTCTGAAAAATGCGCAGGAAGAAGAAATGCAATTGAGCTTTTTTCAACTAGACGATCCTCTTTTAGAAGACATAAAAGAAGAAATTTTATCAACAAATATTGATACACTTACACCAATTGAAGCATTGATGAAATTGAATGAAATTAAACGAATGTTGACTAAAAAGAAGTAATTAAATATATTAGTCACATCGTCAACCTGAACTTGTTTACTCACATTCATTTAATCAATTTTTTAAAGGAATTCGTGAATCATCGATTTTAGGTTCTCATAATGATAGGTATTTTGTATGATGAGATTCTGAAACAAGTTTAGATTGACGTATTTTTTAAAAGTCTTAAAATCTATAAATGATAAATAATTTAGAACAAGGTTTTTTTGGTATTGGAATACAAAATGGTAAAACACCCGAAAATTTAGGTGTTTTATGGCGTTCTGCTCAAAATATGGGAGCCAGTTTTATTTTTACCATTGGAAATAGGTATGCAAAACAAGCCTGCGATACACATAAAGCAACTGGAGCAATGCCTTATTTTCATTATGCAACTTTTGAAGATTTTTACAATAATTTACCAAAAGGAGCGCAATTAGTTGGTGTTGAATTAGATGAAAAAGCTGTTCAACTTGAAACATTTAAACACCCAAGGCGTTGTGTATATTTATTAGGAGCAGAAGATCACGGATTATCTAAAGCTGCCATAGAAAAATCGCATTTTTTAGTAAAATTTAAATCCGTTTTAAGTTTAAATGTCTCTGTTGCTGGTAGTATTGTAATGTATGATAGGCAAGCAAAAGCTTTTAAATTGTAATTTTTTTTTAACTTAAACATGTATAAACAACATCATTTAAATTATAACGTTTTTATACTATATTTGTAATCTAAACATTTAAGAATGTATCTATTTATTAGCGGAGCTGAAATATTTGTAGTACTCGTTATTGTTGTAATGCTTTTTGGTGCAGATAAATTACCAGAAATTGCACGTGGCTTAGGAAAAGGTATGCGTCAAGTTAAAGATGCTACTAACGATATTAAACGCGAAATAAAAAATAGTGCCGAAAAAAATAATATAGATCTTGATGTTGCTTCAAGTATTAAAGAAGAAATTAATAAAGTAACTGATAACATTCAAGACTATAGCAAGCCTGTAAAAAAAGTAAAAGACACTATTGCTGATGAAATTACAGGACCTATTAAAAGAAACAAATAATTTTGGAATTTCTTAATTCTCTTATTGAATACGATAAGCAATTATTACTTTTTTTACATTCAAAAGGGGTTGAATTTTGGGATGGATTTTGGTTATTTATAACCTATCCTCCACATTGGATTCCATTATTTTTTCTATTATTTTATTTGGGTTATAAAGCTTTTGGACTTAAAAAAGCCATTTACATTTCAATAATAACTACTTTAAATGCAGGAACTTCCTTAATAGTTGTAAATATTATTAAAAATATTTTTCAAAGAATTAGACCTATAAATGATGTTTCTATAAATAAGTCAATTCGAGTTTTGGTAGAAGCTCACGATTTTAGTTTTGTTTCTGGGCATTCTGCAGTATCTTTTACTGTTGCTTTTTTTTCGTTTTGGATATTAAAAAAACAATACAAAGCTGCATTATTGATTTTTATTTTCCCTTTTTTATTTGCGTATAGTAGAATTTATCTGGCCTTACATTATCCTATTGATATTTTTGCAGGAATGCTTTTAGGTTATTGTGTTGCAGTTATTTTTTATAAAATAACAAACTTATTTGTGTTGAAAAACTAGTGTTATTTTACTCTTGTTATTGTTAATCCATCTCTAATTGGAAGTAAAACAGTTTCAACTCTAGTATCTGAATTTAGTAATTTATTGTATTCAAGAAGTATTTTTGTATCGATATCTTTTGGGTTGAGTTCTTCAACAATTTTACCGCTCCATAATACATTATCAGATAAAATAACGCCTCCAGAGTTCATTTTTTCTATTATTAAATTAAAGTAATTTATATAATTAGATTTATCAGCATCTATAAAAACTAAATCAAATTTTTTATTAAGCGTTGGAACTATATCAATTGCATTACCTATAAATTGCTTAATTTGATTTTTGTAATCTGACTTGTTGAAATAATTTTTAGCGAAGCTTTCTAACTCTTCATTTTTATCTATGGTAATTAATTCTCCATCTTTTTGTAAGCCTTCAGCTAAGCATAATGCCGAATAACCGGTATAAGTACCTATTTCTAAAATGTTTTTAGGGTTTGTTAATTTTGAAATTATACTTAATAACCTACCTTGATAGGCTCCACTTAGCATACGAGGATTTAATACTTTTTGCCAAGTTTCTCTGTTTAATTGTTTTAGTAATTCTGGTTCTTTTTGTGAATGATTAATAACGTAGTTATCAATAAGATCCGGTAAAAAATTCATTTATAACTTTTCTTTTAATTGCTGCTCCATTATTTTTTTTTCTTCATCACATAAACACTTGTTTTTAGTACAATCTGTTATTCTTTTTGTTTCATAACATTTAGACATAAAACTATTTTGTTTAGAATATTTACCACATTTTTTGCATAAAAGAAGATGTAATCTCAACTTTAGTTTTTCCCATAAAGTTGCTTCGTTATACTGGCTTTTATCACAAATTGTTGTAGCTTCATTGCAAGTTAATTTCATCTGTAGCTTTTTAATTTTTAAACCAATTATCTTCCATACATTTTCTTAGCTGTGTTCTAGCTCTATGTATTATTACCCAAAGATTTGACGAACTTATTTCTAGTTCCTTACATATTTCTTCTGTTTCAAATTGTTGTATTGTTTTCATTCTAAAAACTATAGCATATTTTTCTGGCAAGTTGTTTATACATTTTTCTAAAGCATCACTTAGCTCTTCATTCTCAATATTTTTTTCTATTTCAGTATTCCAGTCAGAAGGCACACGTTCTTCTATCCAATCGCCTTCATGTTCTCCATCTGAATAAAAATTCATTTTCACTTCTGCCTTTCCTTTTGCGGAGTTTAATTTTCGATATTGATCTATAATTTTTCTTTTTAAGATAGAAATTAACCAAGTACGTTCACTTGCTTTTCCTTGAAAATTATCTTGTGCATTAAGTCCTGCAAAAAATGTATCTTGCACTAAATCTTTAGCTAAATCGTGGTTATTGATTCTACTAATGGTATAGTTATACAGATAATCTGCATGAAGTGAAACCCATTTTTCGGGGTTTAAGGTATGTTTTTTAGTACTCATTTAAGTTTAAACTTAGAGCTAAATTAATTATTAAATTTAGAAAAACTCTAAATTTAATAATTAATACATATTGTGACTTTATTAATCACCTATAAGACTAGCATAGTGGTTTATTAATTCAAATATTTTCTTTCTATCAATAGGTTTTGTTAAGTAATCATCAAAGCCTTTATTTAAAGCATTTTCTTTATCCGATTCCATAGCAAAAGCAGAAAGGGCAATTACAGGCAAGTCGGGTTTTGCTTGTTTAATTTTAAGCATTGCTTCGTTTCCATTAACAATAGGCATTTTTATGTCCATAAACACCATATCAATTTCTGAATGTGCCAAAGCAAGATCAATAGCTTCTTTACCGTTAATGGCTTCAATAATTTTATAAGGTGTTGTAGAAAATAACTCATTAATATAAAGCATATTATATTCTTCATCTTCAGCTACCAATAACGTAATTTGTTTATTACTAGGGGCGTTGCTTTTAATAATATCTATTTCTCTTTCCATAGTTTTTGTATTTTCATTTGCTTTTTTAAATGGAATTGTAAATAATACTGTTGTTCCCTTATTGTTAGATTCAATCTTAATTTCTCCTTTAAAAAGTTCAATAAACTTTTTAGAAATGGAAAGACCTAAACCAGTTCCTTTTGTTTGTTTATCAAGATCTAAATTTCCTTGAGTAAACCTTTCAAAAATTGTGGTATGTATTTTTTTATCAATTCCTATTCCTGTATCTTTTACATAAAAATTTAAGTTGTTGTTTTTAAGTTTATAACCAATTTCTACACTACCATTATCTGTAAATTTAAATGCATTAGATAATAAATTAGTTAGCACTTGATGCAATTTAGTTTTGTCTATTTTAATAATACTATCATTATCAGGAAGTCCTTTTACACAAGTAAATTTTAAGTCTTGTTTTTTAGCAATTGGTGCATAGAATGTGTAAACATTATCTAACAGTTTATTAATATTTACTTTTGTATAATTTAATTGAATGGCTCCTGCTTCAATTTTTGAAATATCTAAAATATCATTTACAATTGAAAGTAATTGTTTACTACTATTTATTACAATTTCAGCATATTTCTTTCGTACATCTTCTGGTAAATCAGAATTTAAAAACAGTTCTGAAAAACCTATAATACCATTCATAGGTGTTCTTATTTCATGGCTCATATTTGCTAAAAATGCAGATTTTAATTTGTCTGACTCTTGTGCTTTTACAAGTGCTTTTTTAAGTTCATTAGCTGTATTGTTTTTTTGAATGGCTATACTAATTTGATCTGCTACAAATTCTAATAATTGTAAATCGTTTTGATTGTATGCATTTCCATCTTTATAGCTTTGTACACCTATTGCTCCAAATACTTCAGTTTGTGTTTTAAGTGGTACTCCCGCCCAAATTTTTGCAGGTTCTCCAATCATATCTACAATACCTTTTTCAATTAAATGCTTATGATTCTCAGCACTTACAAGCATAGATTTTTCTGTTTTTATAACAAGACCCGTTAACGATTTTTCTAAAGGAAACACTTCGGTTTTATCTTTCTCATCTACTACAAAAGGCAAGCTAATAGTCTTATTTTCTTTATTGTATAATGCAATATAAAAATTAGTAGTATCTATAATTTTATGTAGTTGATTTTTTATAAAAGTATTAAATTCATTAAAATCATCTATGGTTAATGCCGCTTTTGATATGTTATACAGTACACTTTCTAATTCTTCTTTTTTTACTCTTTCTGAAATATCTTTAACAACCGCATGTATTCTTATTATATTATCACTTTCTTCAATTTTTGTTAATGAAACTTCAACCGGAAAAACCTGTCCGTTCTTTTTTTTATGATACCATTGAAATCTATTACTTCCTTTTTCTAAGGCAGTTTTCATTAATTTTTGAGCTTCATAAAATGAATTTTCACCATTAGGTTGTAATTGAGGTGAAATATCTGCAGGGTGTAACTTTATTAACTCTTTTTTATCTGAATATCCAAAAACTTTTAATGTAGCTTCATTGCAATTTGTTATAACACCATTTTTAATAATTATAACGGCATCCATAGATTTCTCGAAAATATCACGGTATTTCTTTTCTGATTTTTCTAAAAGTTTTTTTGAATTTATATTTTCTGTAATATCATTTCCCATAGATGCTACCCCTGTAATATTGCCTTCAGCATCTTTTAAAGTTACGTTGTACCAGTCGCAAATAATTTCTTTACCAGTTTTAGTAATATTTTTATTGGTACTTCTATAACCTCCTTTTTGTTGTAATAATCCGTTCCAAATTTTCTCAACCTTTGAGGTTTCCGTCTTTGGTATAATAAGCTCTTTTATATGTTTTCCACAGGCTTCTTTTGCTGTGTATTCAAAAATTCTTTCAGCAGCATTATTCCATTGTATTACTTTAAAATCTTTATTCCAAATAATAGAAGCTAAAGGGGTGTTTTCAAATTGATTTTGCAACCTTTGATTGCTCTCATGATATAAATCTTGTGTTCTTTTTTTATCGGTGATATCTTCTACAATTGCTTGAATATGTGTAATGTTTTTGTTTTCATCTTTAGTGAAATCAAACCGCGCATGTATCCATTTAATTTTCGATTCTTTTGTTATTATTCTAAATGGTTTCGCTTCAAATCCTTTTGCTTTTTTATATTTTATTTTCTTAAAAATTTTTTCTCTAATCATTGGTAAATCCTCTGGATGTACCACGTCATAAATATTTAATTTTCTATTTAAAAATTCACTTTGGGTATATCCAAATAATTTTTCAGAATTTTCAGATGCAAAAAGTACTGGAAAGTTAAATTCATTTTTACATAAAATTGCGATGGTAGGACTCTTATTTATAATATTATAAGCTTCCTTAATGGTGTTTTCCGATCGTTTTTTATCGGTTATTTCATGAAAAAATATTAAAACCTCATCTTTAGATGGTATAATTCTGTTTTCGAACCATCTATCCCAAGGTTCAAAATAACTTTCAAAACTTATTGGTTTTTTTGTGCTTAAAGCTTTAACATATTCTGTATAAAATAAATTATCATCTTTTACTGGAAATTCTTTCCACATTTGTTTTCCAATAAGTTCTTCAGAACTCTTTCCTAACATAGCAGAAGCCTGTTCATTTACATATAAATATTTAGAACTTTTATCTAAAATCACAAATCCATCTTTTATTCCTGAAAGTGTGTTTGAAAGTAAATTTTTAGTAGTATTAAGCTTTTGTTCAAAAAACACATTTTCACTTATATCTTGTATAATACCAATAATTCTAGAAAATTTATTATTTTCTTTAATAAGATTTCGTTTTTCAAGTATATATTTAAGTGTTCCTTTTTTTGTAATAATCCGATATTTTAATTCTATATTCGGATTTTTTAATAACTTATTAAAGTTATAGTTTAAAAGTATTTTTCTGTCTTCTGGATGAACAAAATCAAGAAAATAATTAATATTAAACTGCTCTTTTTTGGGTGTTTCTTCTAAAATTTTAAAAATTTGGTTTGTACACTCAATTTTTTTTGTTTCTAAATTATAAAACCAACTTCCAACTTTAGCAATAATTTCGGATTCTTTATATCTATTTTCGCTATTAACAAGTGCTCTTTGATCCGCAACATTTTTGGTAATATTTTCAATTGATAAAATTAAATTATCAGCTTCTTCATTGGCATTTTCTACCAAATTAAATTTAATAAGCGCATTAAATTCTTTACCATCAAGTGTTTTATTAACAGTTTCAATTTCTGTTTCTTTTACACCTGTTAAAATATCTGTTATTAATTTTCTATATTCTTTACCCGATTTTTCAGGATAAACATTTCTTATATTATCTATTAAATCTCTTTTGTTTTTGGCTTTGTAAAGCTGTACCGCTTTTGCATTTACTTCTTTTACTTTTGTTAAAGAAAGTATCTTAGAAATAACCATAGGGTTATTTTCTATATATGTTTTTATATCAACATTATTTTCTAATACAATTGATTTAATAAATTCTTTAGCTTCAGAAAAATCTTCAATAACCAAAGCAATTGGGGAGTATTCAAAAAATGAAAAATAGTTGTCAGTAGTTTTACTGCTAATATCCTTAATTTTTACATTATGTATGTTGTCTTTAGTCATTTTAAAATTTTCATTGGGGTTATTGAAAACAGTTAAAGATACGTAAATTTTTATTCTTTAGATATTTTAAAATATAGGTTGTAACTTAAATAAAGTCTATTTATGGATTGGTAATGAAATTTTTACTGTAGTACCTTTACCTAAAATGCTATTTATTGAAATAATACCTTTGTGTTTTTGTATTATTTTTTGCGCCATAGAAAGTCCTAATCCAATACATTTTTTCTTATAAGAATCATATGTATTAACAACAAAAAAATCGTTAAAAACATCTTTTAAATCATTTTCAGAAATACCAATACCTGTATCGGTTATAGTAGTTTCTATATAATTATTATTGTTTTTTATATCAACTATAATTATAGAATATTCAGAAGAAAATCGCATTGCATTTTCTATAATTTGTTTTAGTACTAACGTAATTTTTTCAGCATCAATATTTAATTCAAAAATTTCTTTAGGTATGGTATTTATTAAAATAGAACAATTACTTTCTGCCTGCTTGTTAAAATTTTCTATAATTTTTGTTAGTAGCTCTATATAGTTAATTAATTCAAAATTATAATTACAATTTAACGTACTAATTCTTTGAAAATTAGCAAACTTATTTAATAAGCTTATTGCATATTGAGAAGAATCTTTAACAATTTGTAAATGTTTTTCTAATTTTTCAGGAGTATATTTATCACTATCTACTAGCATCATTTCAGAAAAAGAAAAGGCTGTACCAATTGGGTTTTTTAAATTATGTGTAAGCTTAGAAATTAACTTATTATTTTTAATTTCGATTAATTCTAATAAATTGTTTTGCGTTTTTAATTGTAAGCTTAAGTCAATAATTTTATCTTCTAGTTCACTTATATATTCTTTTGAATCTTTTTGGGGCTTCTTCAAATCAAGTTATTTTGTGTAAAAATAATTTTAATCTTATTACTTTCAAACTTTTAGGTTTATTTTTATTAAAAATCCTATTATTAATCAATTACAAGCTATTTTTTTAATTAATTTTTATAAATACTCCTAACAAATCATATTAATAATAATCTTAATTTTCATTACTTTTACCTTTTAGTTATAAAACCAACATAAAATGTCAACTGCAAAAAAAAGTTACAAAAAGATTACAACAAAATCATTAACTGATATGAAAAAGAATGGCGAGAAAATTGCCATGTTAACCGCATATGATTATACAATGGCAAAAATTGTTGATAGTGCGGGTATTGATATTATTTTAGTTGGTGATTCTGCTTCTAATGTTATGGCTGGACATGAAACAACCTTGCCTATTACTTTAGATCAAATGATTTACCACGCAAGTTCGGTTGTTAGAGCTACAAATCGTTCTCTTGTTGTTGTAGATTTACCTTTTGGTAGTTACCAAGGAAATTCTAAAAGCGCCTTAGATTCTGCTATTAGAATTATGAAAGAATCTGGTGGACACTCTGTAAAACTAGAAGGAGGTAGTGAAATTGCTGAATCAATTTCAAGAATTTTAACCGCTGGTATCCCTGTTATGGGTCATTTAGGTTTAACGCCGCAATCTATTTATAAATTTGGAACCTTTACCGTTAGAGCTAAAGAAGAAGAAGAGGCTAAAAAACTCTTATCTGATGCAAAATTACTTGAAGAACTCGGTTGTTTTGCCTTGGTTCTTGAAAAAATACCTGCTAAACTAGCAAAACAAGTTGCAGAAAGTATTTCAATTCCTGTTATTGGAATTGGCGCTGGTAACGGTGTAGACGGACAAGTTTTAGTTACACACGATATGTTAGGAATGACTCAAGAATTCCATCCAAGATTTTTACGAAGATATTTAGATCTTTATGATGAAATGACTGGAGCTTTCCAAAGCTATATTTCAGATGTTAAAAGTAAAGACTTTCCAAACGATAAAGAACAGTATTAATTATGAAAATTCTTCATTTAGATACTAATCATCCGTTATTAATTAATCAACTAAACGATTTAGGTTTCGATAATATTGAAAATTATACAGCATCCAAATCTGAAGTTGAAGGTATTATTTCTAATTACGATGGCATTGTAATTAGAAGTAGGTTTAAAATTGATAAAACGTTTATAGATGCAGCAACTAATTTAAAGTTTATTGCTAGAGTTGGTGCGGGATTAGAGAGTATAGATGTTAACTACGCTCAAAAAAAAGGAATTCATTTAATTTCGGCCCCTGAGGGTAATAGAAATGCTGTTGGAGAACAAGCTTTAGGCATGTTATTAGCATTGTTTAATAATTTAAAAAAAGCAGATCTTGAAATTAGAAATGGAAAATGGTTGCGAGAAAACAACAGAGGTATTGAATTAGAAGGTAAAACTGTTGGAATTATTGGTTACGGTAATATGGGAAAAGCTTTTGCTAAAAAATTAAATGGTTTTGATGTAGAAGTTATTTGTTATGATATTAAAGCTAATGTTGGAGATGAAAACTGTAAACAAGTAAGTTTAGATGAAGTACAAGCAAAAGCTGACGTTTTAAGCTTACATACTCCATTTAACACCCTATCACATAAAATGGTGAATTCTGACTTTATAAACGCATTTAAAAAGCCTTTTTACCTTATAAATACCGCTAGAGGATCTGCCGTAGTAACAGATGATTTAGTTGAAGCACTAATTCATAAAAAAGTATTAGGTGCCTGTTTAGATGTACTTGAATATGAAAAATTATCTTTTGAAAATTTATTTGAAAATGAAAACCTACCAGAGGCTTTTAATTATTTAATAAATTCAGAAAATGTATTATTAACTCCACATATTGCAGGTTGGACAGTTGAATCTAAAGTAAAACTAGCTCAAACAATAGTAAATAAGATAAAAGAACTATTTATTAAATAATTTAACTAGGAAAGAACTTAATTAAGTTAAAACATAGTATTAATATTCATAAAACATTAAGCAAAAAAAAGGCTACCAAATTGGTAGCCTTTTTCGTAATATAGTAATATCCCACAAGTTAAAATTTAAACCCAACTTTAAAGTTATATTGGGCAAACATTGAAAATGTACTATTTTCTACTTCTAAATTACTTAGTTCAGGAGCAGGAGACTTAACGCTTGTAGCGTAAGTATAAGATATTGGTTTAATTTCAAAACCAAGGAATAAACCTTTAGCAATATAGTAATCTACACCAGCAATAGCTTGTGCACTATATGCAACTACTTCATAATGACGAGATCCAGTATCAGGAATAGTAACATTACCAAGTGCATCAATATGAGCAGGTGTAAACACAGACCCTCTTGCATAATCAAATGGTAAGTTTACCCCTACATAAGGGAATAATCTCTCATTTTTAGTTTTTAATAAAAATTCAGCACCAATAGAGAATTGCGCTTGAGTTTGTTCAGTTGCATCAACAGAACCATACTCAGGAATAATCCAAACATTGTTAGCAGTATCAAAAACACCTGGAGTGTTTACTTGATAAGGAGTGTTTCTTAAAATAAGAGCTCCACTAGCTTTTAATGCTATTTTATTACTCACATAATATCTGAATTCAGCACCAGTCATATTGGTGATACTGTTATCATTAGCACTAACCTCACCTACATAAAGTGGACTACTATATATAGTAGAAGCACTACTTGATGATGGATTAGAAGCAGATGAGCTAGGAACATACAACGTATAATTTGCAAAATTTCCTTGTCCAAATAACATTTGAGCGGTAAAATCTCCTTTTTGAGGAGCAAACCTAGGAGTGTCGTTACATTCTTTACACTCTTTTTTATCTCCTTTTTTGTGTGAATCTTTATCTTGAGCACTCATACCTACAACGGTAAACGTTGCTAGTAAGATGCTTAAAATTATTTTGTTTTTCATATTATTAAAGTTCTTTAAGATTCGACTAATTTAGTTTTATAAAACTGGAGAGCGAACTCTCCAGTTTCAAATAATTCTTAAAAAAACTTTATTCTGTAGCTAATAATGCTTCAATACGTACTAAGATAGCAGCAGCTGAAGTTTCAAGAACGTCAAGTTTAGCTTCAATTACAGTTAACTCTCTTTCGTATTCTGCTAAAGTAAGTTCAGCAGCATCTTGGTCATAATCAGCTAAATCAATATCTACTTCTGCTTGTTCGATATCTTTGATAAGACCGTCACTTGAACCGTCACCATTGATTATATCTTCTTGAGCTTCAATTGCAGTAGCAACCCACTCTTCGAAATCAGCAACATTATCTTCTGAAACTTCATCAGAACCAGTTGGGATTAAGTATAATTTAATGTGTTCAATAGTGTTTTCAATTAATGCTTTTTCACTATCACAAGCATCCATTAAAGCATCTACAGCATTTCTAGCAGTAATAGCATTTAAGTAATCAGCTAATAAAGGAATATATCCTAAGTCATCACCAATATTTACATCATCAACTTCATAAGTAAATGTATGGTCTTGAGGATCGAATAATAATTCGTCTAAATCAAATGATAATGTTAAAGCAGCTAATTCTTCTTCTAAATGAGCTAAAGCAGCTTCGTGGCTTGGTAATAAATCAGCAACTTCTGCAATTTCTTCCCATTTAGTATCAATATAAGCTTCCCAAGACGCAACAGATCCTTTATCTTCAAGAGCTTGTTCAGCATCTTCAACAGCAGTTTCCGCTTCATCTTCAGCAATTAAAAGTTCTAATTGTCTGTTATATAAAGCATCATAAGCAGATTCTTCTGGATCAATAGCAGAATCACTTTCTGAAGTAGGAGCAGTAGTTTCAGTTCCTAAAGCAGCAATAGCTTCATTTTTAGCAACAACAGCAGCGTCAAAATCAGCTTGTGCAGCATCAACATCATCTTGTGCAGCATCAACATCATCTTGTGCAGCATCAACTACAGCTTGTGCAGCATCTAATTCAACACTAGCATCTTCAAATAAAGATTGTTTGTAAAGGTAATCTGCTTCTAATTCAGCAACTTCAGTAGTATAAGAGTCTACAGCATCATTTGCTGCATCTAAATCATCATTTGCAGCATCTAATTCAACAGTAGCTGAATTTAAATTAAGAGCAGTTGTAATTACATCAACATCATCAGCTTCAACTTCTAAGTAATAAGTTAAATTTGTATTTACACTGTTAGCTGCAGATATACCTTCAGCTCCACTCCAAGTTCTAGCATTGTAATCAATAGCTTCTTCAGGAGCAACTACTGTAGGTAGTTCAGCAATACCTACTGCACTCCAAGTTGCAGGAATAAATCTTCCAGAACCTGCAGAAGTTTCTTCCCAAGTAAGAACTTCAAGATATGTAGTTGAAATAGCATCGTCATGGTTACCAATAGCATCAACTTCAAATGGCCAAGGATTAGCAGCTAGATCAGTACCGTCTGTTGCAGTTTTTCCAGTTGGATTTGCATCATAAAGAGCTTTAGCAGCATCATATGCAGCTTGTGCATCAGCTTGATCACCAATAGCAGTAGCTTGTGTAGCAATTAAACCATCTTCTTCTTCTAATTTAAGAGTATAAGCATTTACAGCTTGTCTGTAGTTAAGGTTTAAATCAGCAATATCATCTTCAACAACTTGTTTAGCAGCATTAGCATCAGTCAACACACCATCAGCAGTAGTTAAAGCTGTATTTGCATCGTCAAGAATAGCTAATTTAGCAACACGGTCAGCTTTAGTAGTAACTACTAATGCCTCAGCAGTAGCAACATCACCTTCAGCAGCAGTTACAGCAGCCTCAGCAGCAGCAACATCAGCAGCAGCATCAGCTTCTGCAGTTAAAATAGCAGCTTCAAGAGCAGGAATTTCAACATCAATAATATTTTGAGCAGCAGCAATAGCTAATGTATCTGCTTTCATATCAGCTTCGTGAGCTTCAATTACATCAGAAACAGCTTTAATTTCAGCTTGTTTAGAATTAATTTCTGCATAATCGCTAGTTGCATCTTCCCAAGCAGCTTTAGCAACAGTTACGTCATTTTCTTTTTCACCTAAAACAATTCCTAAAGAATCTTTTTTTGCTTCTACTGTAGCAATGTCAGCTTCAAGAGCAGTAACATCCATTTGTGCAGTACTAGGAGTTAAAGCTTGTAAACGAGCAATTTCTGCATTTGCAGTAGCTAAATCAGCGTTTAACATTGCTAATGCATCAACAAGTTGTTGTTTAGCAAATGCCATAGAAACATCATCTCCAGTAACTAAAAATAATTCTTGTTTAGCAATTTGGTTTAATTTAGTAATTTTTTGGTTGTATAAAGAACTAGCAGCGCTCATTTTTTGGCTATAAGTTCCGTATAAACCTCTTACTAAATCATTTTTAGTATCAGCAATAGCTTCAGCTAACTCTACCATTTTAACAGCTAATGAAGATTTTGCTATTTCAAGATCTTCTTCTAACTCAACTAAATATATATCTAATTCAGCTTGTTTTTCAAGTAAAGTCATAGCATTTGTTGCAGCTAAATATTCAGCAGCAGCAAGAATATTAGCAGTTCCTGCTTCAATTTGTGCAGTATTAGCATCAGTTTCTCTAGCCATCGCTAATTGAACTTCTGCCAATGCTAATTGGTACTGAGCTTCAGCTTCAGTTTTTGTAGCTTCGGCTAATTCCGCTTCAGCCATCGCTTCTTGTAAAGCAGCTTGTGCTTTTAAATACTCTGCTTGCGCCAAGTATACTTGGTCTACAGCGTCAGAAACTCCGTCATCAATACATGATGTGAAGTTTAAACTTAGTAAAGTAGCAAATAATACTACCGACAATTTTTTTAAATTTTTCATTTTGTAACTTTTTAATTAATATTCTTTAAAATTTAAATAGGTTAATAAACTTGTGTTATTACAATTAGTTAACAAAACTACATAATTTTTTTAATTATGCAATAATTGAATTGCTAAAACTATTATTTTTTTCACCTAGCATAGGCTACACAAGCATTATTTAGATTTAATATGTTAATATACAATATTTTAAATTTTATATTGTTCTTTTTTTTTTGCAAAAAGATTGGTTTTTTTCAAACAAAAAACACGTTTACATTACCGTATTTATATTTTTTAAGCATTTTTTTTAGTATTCCGCAGTAGATTTCACAATTTTTAGTGGCAGATTCTTGCTTTTTAGAAGGTTTTTTTACCAAATTAATATATGCTTTTTTAATGTTAAAAAAGCATATATATTTAAAGTGATAACTATTTCAGTAAAATTTAAACTTTTATTTTGTACCTAACAATAACAACTCAGTAACCACTACTTCAGTTATATACCTTTTATTACCGTCTTTATCATCATAGGTTCTAGAAGTTAATTTACCTTCAATAGCAATTTCTTTTCCTTTTTCTAAATACTTTTCTACAATTTCAGCTGTCTTTCCCCAAGCAACTAAATTATGCCATTCTGTATTTGTAACTTTTTCGCCTTGCGCATTTTTGTAAGTTTCATTTGTAGCAATTGAAAATTTTGCTAATTTTTTACCAGATTCTAATGTAATAATTTCTGGGTTGTTTCCTAAATTTCCAATTAACTGTACTTTGTTTCTTAACGTACTCATAAGATAAGGTTTTTATACGTTGAATATCATTCGGTCAATTCAACAGTGCAAATATTTAAAATGAATGGTATTTTATTCGGTTGTTATGTAGTTACTTTCGTATGTAAATGGTTGTAGTCGTTTGTAAACGGATAATTTTTAGTATATTCGTTGTGATTGACTTTAGACTTTAGACAAAAAAGAAACTCTAATTAAAAATACAAGCTATGGAAAAAAAATTATGCTTAGAATGTGGCGAACCGCTTAAAGGACGCATTGATAAAAAGTTTTGTTCAGATTATTGTAGAAACTCTTTCAATAATAAAGTAAATAAAGAAAGTAAAAATTTAATTAGAAATGTAAACAATAGGCTTAAAAAAAATTACAAACTACTTTGCGATTTAAATACTACTGGAAAAACAAAAGTTACCAGAACTAAATTATTAGATGGTAACTTCGATTTTAATTTTTTTACTTCAATTTATACTACAAAAACAGGTAACACCTATTATTATATATACAACCAAGGATATCTTGCCTTAGAAAATGATTATTACCTTTTAATTAAAAAGGAATAATTTAAATAGCATACGTTTAATGAAAATTATAAATTTAGTAAACTAAAAAAACTTGCTAGCTTATTTATTCTGCATCACTTTTACTGAGGGTGAGATACTGAAACAAGTTCAGTATGACGTTAAATAGTAAAATGAAATTTTAGATACACAATTAATTTACTTATTAAATTCTATGTTTTATATCATACAAAATTAATTACTCAGAACAATCCAGCTTGCCAGCAGCATTGTTTCAGGCCCGCCTTTACTAAGAGCTATTATATTTATTGAAGTGAAATGTTGAAACAAAATCAGCATGACACTAAGAAAAAATAAAATTTGAAATTAAGGAGCTACAGTTTCTATTTTTAAGGTTTTTAAAATAGCTTCTAATTCGAACATATAATCGCGTTTGTTAATAGAAGGAGCAAATGTTAGTCCTTCAACAACAACCAATCTGTTATTTGGTTTATCTATAACGGTATAGCTTAAAAACGGGCCTGCCATATATACATTTTTAACTTCCCATTTTCCACGAGTTTCAAAAGCTTTTTTTCCGTCTACTTCTACTTCAAATATGTGAGGAGAATAAGCTTCTTCAGTCATCATATAAGAATCTTCAATTTGACCTGGAATATTCTTTTTTCCGAAGGCATTACGTATGGCAACAATATTGTTTCCATTTTCATCATCTTTAGAAGTAATTGGAACAGTATAAGCAATTAATTCCATACTATTATCTCCGTTTAAATGGTAGCGGTACCATACAAATTCTCCGTTATCTTCAACTTTTCTATATTTTCTAGGAATTTTAAGAGAAAACCCTTGTTTTGTAAACGTTTGAGATTGTGTTGGATCCCAAAACTTTTTTAAGATATTATTTTGAACCGATTTAATATCCGCAGCTTTATAGATATCAACAATTTTTTTACTATTCTTTTGAATTTCAGCAATTAATTCTGCTTCATTTTTTCCGGTAATGGTAATTATTTGTTGAGGAGCTGCATAAACATCTTTACTTACAGTAAAAGCAGTTTCTTCGCCAATACCAACATTTAACACATTTCTGGTAGCTCTAAACATACTAGAAAAACTGTCTGGTGGTACTTGCGTAACTTCAAACTGAGATTCTGGTTGTGGTAAACCCAACACTGGTTCTGCAATAATTTTACGAAGCTCGTCACCTAATTGACCTTGCCATTCGCTATTTTTTATAACCACTAATAAGTGATTAATTCTTCCATTTGCTTCTTTTAATGTTTTTTTAGATTCACCTGATCCACAAGAAATAAATAAAGCAGTAATTACAAGTAATAAGCCGATTTTTTTCATTTTATAAAAGTTTAATTTTTATCAATTCTGTAATTTCTACACAAGCAGAAATCTATTTTTATAACATTTAAAACCTTATCTATACGTAAATAACAGTCTTGAGTAGCTACTATTACATATAATTGGTTCGACTCTGCTCAACCGCCAGATACTAATTTAAAAACATAAAATCGAAATTATATTTATAAAGACAATTTTAAAAAATTATATCAAATTTTAAAAATTTTTAATTTGGTTCCCGGTTTCAAACTTTTTACACTCCAAATATTGTTCCAATCTTTAATATTTTGAACAGAAACGTTAGAATATTTTTGAGCTATTAACCACAAAGAATCTCCAGATTGTACAGTATAAATTTCATGTGGCCCGGTTGGCAACGGTTTTTTGCTCGTATTTTTTGGTTTTGAACTGGTAACAGCATTTACGTTTTTAGGATAAATTGTTAAACGTTGTCCAATTTTTAAACGTGTAGAGCGCATATTATTCCAGCGTTTAATACTGTTTACTGAAACTCCAAATTTTTCTGAAATTTTACCTAAATAATCTCCACTTTTAACTCTGTAAACAGTTCTAGAATTTTCTTCAATATATTGAGGTAAAGGTTTTTCTCTCTTAGCATCTTCACTATCGGCAAAAGCATAAATTTGTTTTTCGTTACTTAAAAATTTACCAATATCTTTTACCGGCAACGTAAGTGTATAATTTTTACCTTTTATAAACGGAACAATGTCTAATTTATATTGTGGATTTAAAAATTGAAGTACTTCAATATCTACATTTAAAGTTTCGTAGATTTGTTCAAAAGTTAATTGTCTTTTTATTTGTACAGTATCGGTTTCAAAATAAGCAAGTGTATTTTCTTTGGCTTTTATATTATGCTCATTTGCATATTCAAAAATATATAACGTTGCATAAAAAGCAGGTACATAATTAGCGGTTTCTCTTGGTAAATTATGCCTTATATTCCAATAATTTGTACTTCCACCAGAACGCCTAATAGCTTTACTTACATTTCCTGGACCAGAATTGTATGCTGCCAAAGCCAAATCCCAATCACCAAAAATCTTGTACAAACTTGCTAAAAATTTACACGCAGCTTCTGTTGCTCTGTAAGGGTCTGAACGCTCATCTACATAAGAGCTAACATTTAAATTGAATTGTTTTCCGGTTTGATACATAAACTGCCACAATCCAGTTGCGCCAACTCTAGAACGTGCTCTTGGTCTTAAAGCAGATTCTACAATTGCCAAATATTTCATTTCTAAAGGAATATCGTATTTATCTAATTGCTCTTCAAACAAAGGAAAATAGAAACGTGCACGTTCCATTAAAGTAGAAAAAGATGATTTTCTTCTTTTTAAATAAGTTTTTATAATTTGCTCTAACTCTGTATTGTATGCTATATTAAATGGTGTTTTACTATTTAGAACAGCTAATCTTTCTTTTAATAATTCTGTAGGTAACTCTTCTAATTCAGTTATTAAAATTTCGTCATCTTTTAATACATATTGTATGGTATCATAAAGTGGCGATTTTATTAATTCGTTTAACCATAAACTATCTATTAAAGTAGCTTCAACATGTTCTTTAAACCCTAAAGTATCTGTATTTTTTAACAATAATGTATCACTATTAGAAAACAGTATTTTAGAGTCTTCAAAAGATTGAAGTTTTATAGTATCTGGTTCTAGTTTTATAGTGTCGGATTTTATTTGTGAAAACCCGACACTAAAACATAGTAATAATGTAATATTTAATAACTGCTTCATTAAATTTTATTCCTTTAAAAGTTTAGATATTTCATCTAAATTAGGTGCTAAAATAATTTCAATTCTTCTGTTTTTTGCTTTTCCTTCAGCAGTTGTATTGTCGCTAATTGGCACAAATTCACTTCTACCTGCAGCGGTAATTTGCGTTGGATCTACACCTTTATTTTTTAAAATTCTAACAATTGCTGTTGCTCTTTTTACAGATAAATCCCAGTTATCTATTAGAGTTGTACCTTTATACGGCACATTATCTGTATGCCCTTCAATAAGTACATTTATATCTGGGTTTTGAGATAAAACGCTAGCCAATTGTTCTACGGCGTTTTTACCTTCTGAACCTACAGCCCAACTTCCAGAATTAAATAATAACTTGTTTTCCATAGATACGTAAATTTTTCCGTTTTTATGAACCACCGTTAAACCATTTCCTTCAAAGTCGTGTAATGCACTTGAAATTGCATTTTTTAATTGTTGCATTTGTGCTTCTTTTGCATCTATTAAAGCTTGCAATTCATCAATTTCTTGAGAGCGTTTATCCAACTCTTTTTGCAAGTTTTCTAAACGTTCACTTTCTAAAAATAATTTACGTTCTTTTTCTTCTAATTGCACTAATAAATCTTGATTTGTTTTAGATTGTTCTGCTAATTTTTGTGAACTTTGAGTTGCTAATGCAGCATATGATTCGTCTAAATTTTTATATTTATTTTGAAGTGAAGCGTATTCATTATCCAACGATTTTTTTTCATTTTTTAATGTTTCATATTCATCTTTAAGTGTTGCTAATTCTGCTTCCAAATCTTGTTTAGCAGTTAATAAAGCATCTTTTTCTTTAATTAATTCTGAATTAGAAGTTCTTAATTTATTAAATTTTGTTTCTAATTCTTGATATACTTTTTTTGAAACACATCCATTTAATGTGAATGTTATAACCAATAAAATTGCTACTTTTTTTAACATTATCTTATTTTTTTAATTTTTATGATTCTATTTCTACTACAATTGGGCAATGATCTGAGTGCTTTGCTTCAGGTAAAATGTATGCCCTTTTAATACGGTCTTTTAAAGGAGCGCTTACCATATGATAATCTATACGCCAACCCTTATTGTTATTTCTGGCATTTGCTCTGTAACTCCACCACGAATAATGATTCGGTTCTTTGTTTAAATAACGGAAAGAATCTATAAATCCACTATCAATAAAATTACCTATCCATTCACGTTCAACAGGTAAAAATCCTGAAACACCTTTCATTTTTGGATTGTGAATATCAATTTCTTCGTGACAAATATTATAATCTCCACAAATAATTAAGTTTGGAATTTCTTTTTTTAAGTTATTTACATATTCTTGAAATTCGGCCATGTAATTTAATTTAAAGTCTAAACGAGCATCATTAGTTCCAGAAGGCAAGTATAAACTCATTACAGAAAAATCATCAAAATCTATGCGTAAATTTCTACCTTCTACATCCATAGATTCAATACCTGTTCCATATTCTACATGGTTTGGTTTATGTTTCGATAAAATTGCAACACTACTATATCCTTTTTTTTCTGCTGAAAACCAATAATGATAGGGATAACCAGCTTTTTCAAACAATTCTAAATCTAATTGTTCTTTATGCGCTTTAGTTTCTTGAATACAAAGCACATCTGGATTTGCTGCTTCTAACCATTCAATAAGTCCTTTTTTTAAGGCAGCTCTAATGCCATTTACGTTATATGATATTATTTTCATTATTTATTATTTGTGTCTAGTATTTGGTATCTTGTATTTGATACATCATTTGTGTTTAATTATTCATTTTTCATTAAAAAAACCGTCTCTCAATTTTTTTCGCATTACCTTGTTTGAAGCTGTTCTAGGCAAACTAGCAATTTTTATCAAATCGGTTAATTTAAATAATGGATTTAACTGATTTTTAATACTTTTTTTAGCCAATTTAAAACGTTCTTCAGTATTTATTTTTGAAGAGTTTTCCACATAATAAGCAACTAACTTACTCGGACCTCCATTTGAAGGAGTAATAGCAATTGCAGCAGATTCTTTTATAAATTCTAACTTATTTAATACGGCTTCAATTTGAATGGAACTCACTTTTATTCCTCCTAAATTCATAGCATCATCTACTCTTCCTTGCATTTTATAATAACCGTTTTCCAATTGTTCTAATTGATCGCCATGCCTCCGCAATAATTTACCTTTATATATTGGTGTATTTTTATAATACACGTTATAATGATTACTATTAAGTAACGTAGTTGATAGCCCCATTATTGGAGGAATTAAAAATAACTCTCCTTTTTTAGCTTTATTATTTGTTTCATCTAATAAAATAAACTCACCACCCAACGCCTGGGTAGAAAATGTGCCAGCAATATTTGGTTGAACTACAGTACTTGTAACATAAGCACCACCAATTTCTGTACCTCCACAATACTCTATAACAGGTTTATTATTAGCCAACTGCATTAAATAATTCATTTCTATTGGATTAGACACTTCACCGGTTGAACTGTAACATTGTATTGTATTCCAATTAAATTGTTCCATATTTTTAGAGGCTTTCCAATACTTTACAAAACTAGGGATTACCCCCAACATAGTAACCTTAGCATCTTGCACAAATTTACCAAAATTGGATTCAATTGGTGTTCCATAATACAATGCAATAGTTGCTTTATTTATTAATGAAGAAAATACCAACCAAGGGCCCATCATCCACCCTAAATTTGTAGACCAGCACACCACATCGTTTTTATGAATATTTTGATGGTAAAACCCATCACTTGCGCATTTTATTGGCGTTGTATGTGTCCAAGGAATTGCTTTTGGAGCCCCTGTAGTACCCGACGAAAATAAAATTGTAATAATATCCTTCGGTTTTTGAACTACAGTTTTAAACGCTGTGTTAGCGCTTAAAAAAGCGTTCCATAAAACATCATCTTTTCTTAAAACTAAATTTTCCTCTGAAGTTTTTACAACAATAGCTTTTGGCGCATTTGCCGCTACTACTTTTTGAAAAATAGGCAATTTCTTTTCACCTCTTTTTAAAACATCTTGTGTAAAAATTACTTTAGGAGACGCTATTTTTAACCGAGTTTCAATTTCGTTTGGCGTAAAACTATCTGCAATAGTAACTACGGGCATACCTGCTTTAATTGCTGCTAAATAAATGGCAACGGCTTCTAAAGTCATTGGCATATTAATAGCAATTTTATCGCCTGTTTTAAGTCCTAAACTTATGAGTCCGTTTGCTATTTTATTTACTAACTTTAAGAGTTCTTTTTGAGTAACTTTTTGTAATGGTTCACCTTCTTTCTGAAAAATTATTGCCGTAGCATCTTCTTCATTTTGAAAGCAAGAATCAACAATATTTAATGTACTATTTTTTAACCATTGTGCATTTTCAACACCCTTAGAAACATCTAAAATTGAAGTATAATTTGTTGCTAATTTAATTTCTAACGTTTGAACTGTTGCTTCCCAAAAAGCTGTTTTATTTGTTACTGACCACTTCCAAAAATCTTGATAATTATCAAAACCATAAAGTAGCATTATTTTATAAATGTTGCTACTTTCAATTAATTCTTTTGAAGGTTTCCAAATGGTCTGACTCATAATTAAACTTAAAATTCTGGATCTTCATCTATAGAATCAGCTTCGTTTTGCTCTGCATCTTCAGATTTTGAGCAATCAAGTTCAATACTTAAATTTTCAGGTTTATCAAAAGCTTCCATGCTTACATTTAATTTTGGATCTGCATATAATTTTTTATAATACAATGCCCAAATTGGTAATGCCATAGTTGCACCTTGACCAAATGTAATACCAGCAAAGTGGGTTGCTCTATCTTCGCCTCCAACCCAAACACCTGTTGCTAAATTTGGTACAATTCCCATAAACCATCCATCTGATTGATTTTGAGTTGTTCCTGTTTTACCTGCAATTGGATTTGTAAATTGGTACGGATAACCTGTGGCAACATCTTGTGGGTATTTTCCCCATTTACTACGTAAACGAATTCCTGAACCCGATTGTGTTACCCCTTCTAATAAATTGATAATTACATATGCAGACTCTTCACTTAAAACCTCTTTAGAATTAGGTGTAAATTGCTCTAAAGTAGTCCCATTTTTGTCTTCAATTTTTAAAATCATCATTGGCTCTACGCGCAAACCTTTATTTGCAAAAGTAGCATATGCACCAACCATTTCGTACAATGATAAATCTACCGATCCTAAAGCTATTGAAGGCACTTCTGGTATCTCTGAAGTAATACCTGCTCTATGTGCTAAACTTGCTACATTTTTGGGATGTACCATATCAATTAATTGAGCAGTAACCACATTTACAGAACCTGCTAAGGCCTCTTTTAAAGTTAATTCTCCACCATATTCATCACCCGCATTTTCAGGTGTCCAATCTAAAGGCATTCCATATTTTTCTTTTGGAATGGTGTACAATGTATTTGGAAATTTTGTACAAGGAGATAGGTTTAATTGATTGATTGCAGTTGCATATACAAATGGCTTAAATGTTGAGCCAACCTGACGTTTTTGTTGTTTTACAGCATCAAATTGAAAGTGTTTGTAATTAACACCACCAACCCAAGCTTTAACATGTCCAGACTGCGGTTCTACAGACAGTAAACCTGCTCTTAAAAACTGTTTGTAATATAAAATGGAATCTTTTGGCGACATAATAGTATCAATATCTCCTTTCCAAGAAAATACTTTCATCTCAGTTTTTTTATCAAAAGATGCTTTTATTTCTTTTTCTGAAGCTCCATTGTTTTTCATTTTTCTCCAACGATCAGAACGTTTCATTGCCTCATTTATAGTTGATGCAATTTGTGTTTTATCGATGTCGTAAAACGGAGCTGTTTTATTTCGTTTTTGTTCTTTATCAAACACGCGTTGTAAATTAGACATATGTTCTGCCATAGCATCTTCAGCATGTTGTTGCATTCGAGAATCTAATGTTACATATATTTTTAAACCATCTCTATGCAAATTGTAATCTGTGCCATCTGGTTTTGGATTGTTTTTAATCCAAGTTTTCATAAAATCGCGTAAATACTCTCTAAAATAAGTAGCATTTCCATCGCTGTGGCTTTCTCTATTTACGTTTAAACCTAGGCCTTTTTGTTGTAAAGAATCTTTTAATTTTTCTGAAATAAAATTGTTTCTATACATCTGACTTAAAACCACATTTCTACGATTTAGCACTAACTCTTCTCTTCTTAACGGATTGTAATAAGACGAATTTTTAAGCATTCCAACTAACATTGCAGATTCAGATATAGTTAAATCTATTGGTTCTTTACCAAAATAAATACGTGATGCAGATCGAATACCTACAGCTTGATTTATAAAATCGTATTTATTTAAGTACATTGTTAAAATTTCTTGTTTTGTGTATTGACGCTCTAAACGAACAGCAATAACATATTCTTGAAATTTTTGAAGCACCCTTTGAATTATATTTTTAGAACCTTCACCATGCAATAATATTTTTGCAAATTGCTGTGTTATAGTACTACCTCCACCATCTTTACCAAGTTTTGCAACAGCACGTGCTGTTGCTTTAAAATCTACACCAGAATGCTCGTAAAAACGTTCGTCTTCAGTAGCAACTAATGCTTTTAGTAAACTTTGTGGCAAGTCTTTATATTTAACAGGAGTTCTGTTTTCTTTATAATATTTACCTAAGGTTTTTCCATCTATAGAAATAACTTCGGTTGCTAAATTATGCTCTGGGTTTTCTAATTCTTCAAAAGTTGGAAGCGTTCCATAAAACCCCCAAGAAGCAAATAAAAATAGCAATACTACCATAGCAGTACCACCTATTATGGTTATCCAAAACCATTTAATATATTTTGAAAAATCAGTGTTAACAGTTTCTTTTTTTGTCATTATTCAATTACTTTTTCTATACTTAAACCTACATCTGTAATTCCATTTAATGGAAGTTGTCCATCAATGTCTTTTATGCTTCTAGTGGCATGTTTAATATTAAATTTATAGTCTCCTTTTTCTGAAAACAATACATTTTCTTTATAAAAAAGTTTATTTTCTTTTAACTCGGTAAATCCAGAACCCAACCAATTTCCTTCAATATCTGTCATTTCATATTCTAAGGTATCTATAACTTGAAATCCGCTTGGAAATTCAATTTTTGCAATTAAAAACAACGAACTAAACTCATAATCTTTGTTATTTCTAATATTTATAAACACATTTTTTTTTGAAATAGTATCTGTATTATTTACAATAAACGTTATTTCATTTTCTGAAAACCATTGATGCTTATCAATAGATTTATAATTGCTATAATCTATTGCACCAGTACACGACACTAAAAATAGTGTACATAATAGTGTAATTACGCAGTTATTCTTTGTTAGTATTGTTTGCACTTTTTCTAGGAGGTCTTCTTTTTTTATTTCTATTAGGTTTATTTCTTTGCTGATTTGTTTTATTAGCATTATTTTCAGCTGTATTTACAGTTTTCTTTTGCTGATTAGGCTTTGGTTTTTGAGCTCTAGCAGCTTTTGGCTTTTGATTTGGGTTTGGCCTAGGCTTTGGCTTCTGATTTGGATTTTGTTTCTGGTTAGGCTTTGGCTTTTGATTTGGGTTTTGAGTACCAACTTCCTTAGGTTTTTGACCTGGATTTTGCCTTTGCCCCTTTTGATTTTGAACTTTATTTTTAGGGTTTTGTTTTTTTCTTCCTTTATTTCTACGTTTTTTAGTTCTTTTAGGAGTATCAAAACGCGTTAAACTATCTTGCCCAACAACATTTTCAAAATCTGTTTTTATCTCTTCAATTAAATCATCTTCATAATCTTCTAAAGACGTAGCTTTTTCTTGATTTTTATTTAAAGTAATAATTTCATTAACCTGTTCTAAGGTTAATTTAAACCATTTACTTCTATTTTCAATATAAGTATACCAAAGCAAGCCTTTAAAAATATCCATTTTTACAAAACTTGCATTTCCTTTTTCAGTTCTTAAAATAGTATCTTGTTTTGGAAAATCTTTTAAAGCATCTAAATACGTATCTAATTCGTAATTTAAACAACATTTTAATTTTCCACATTGACCTGCTAATTTTTGCGGATTTAAAGAAAGTTGTTGGTAACGTGCAGCGGTTGTATTTACTTTACGCAAATCGGTTAACCAGGTAGAACAACATAATTCTCTACCACAAGATCCTACACCACCTAAACGTGCTGCTTCTTGACGTAAACCAACTTGTTTCATTTCAATACGAATGTTAAATGCACTCGCTAAATCTCTAATTAACTGTCTAAAATCTACACGTTCATCTGCAGTATAATAAAAGGTGGCTTTGTTTCCATCTCCTTGATATTCAACATCTGACAGCTTCATTTTTAATCCTAATCTGCCTAGAATTTCACGACCTTTGTATTGAGTATCGTATTCTTTTGCACGTGCTGCTTGCCAAATATCAATATCTTTTTGGGTAGCTTTACGGTATATTTTTTTAATATCTTCACTATCTATAGATACTCCTTTCTTTTTCATTTGAACTTTTACAAGTTCTCCACTTAAAGAAACTGTACCAATATCGTGTCCAGGATTCCCTTCAACTGCAATTATATCTCCAATTGAAATTTGTAATTTATCTTGATTTCTATAAAAATGTTTACGTCCATTTTTAAATCGTACTTCTACAATATTAAATGCTTCTTGACCAGAAGGAAGTGCCATATTAGATAGCCAGTCGAAAACCGAAAGTTTTTCACAGCCTCCAGTACTACAACTTCCATTACTTTTACATCCTTTCGGAACACTATTTATATCTGAAGAGCAACTATTACAGCTCATATATTCTTTTGTATTTATAAGTTAAGTAAAATTGAATTCCAATTCTACAATCTTCACTAATTTGTAAAGATAAATTAAAAATGCTAACTGTAAAACGTTAAAAAATGGTTTTTAAGTTTGTTTTACATCAATAATTTTTACCGGACAGGCTTCTTTTGCCTTTATACTATCGTTAAAAATAGTATCATCTGGTGATTTTATGGTGAAAAATCCTTTTTTTTCTTTGGAATGAAGCAACACAGATTTTCCGTCTTTTTTAGACATTTGAAACTGAGCAGGAGCTAATTCTACACAATAATTACAACCAATACATTTGGCTCTTTGTAAGGTGATTATGACCATTTTTGGTGGTTAGTTTTTAGTTGTTGGTTTCCATAGAACTTTATACTTTAGACTTTCCAACTCTAGATTATTTACGCTTCTACTTTATTTTCAACAATTTTATACAATTTATCTGAAGGACGAATTCTAAACTCTAAAGGCATTGTAACAGAGTCTCCTTTACTTCCTTTTTCACCTTTTTTATCGTTTACAAACATTTCTTTCACTTGCATTTCTTTAGCTCCGGTTGTTGGTCCGGTTATTAAAATGGTATCACCAACGGTAATATCATATGCTTCAATTTTAAACTCACCAATATTTGCTTTTGGAAAATAATGCATTCCCTTTCCTAAATATACTTTCTTTTGGGTTGCATGACTTCCAGAACCTTTACTCCACTCTCCTAATTGTTGCCCTAAATAATAACCACTCCAAAAACCACGATTGTACACTTTTTCTAGTTCTTTCATCCAAGAAATTACTTTTTCTTTAGTGTACGTTCCAGCTTCAATGCTATCAATAGCATCGCGGTAACACTTAATTACTTTTGCTACATATTCTGGCGCTCTTCCTCTTCCTTCAATTTTTAACACTTTTACGCCAGCATCTACAATTTCATTTAAAAAATCGATGGTACATAAATCTTTTGGAGACATAATATACTCATTATCCAACTCCATTTCAACACCAGTTTCCTGATCTATAACTGTATATTTTTTTCTGCAATTTTGTTTGCAAGCACCTCTGTTTGCTGAAGAATTGTGGTTATGTAAACTCATATAACATTTTCCAGAAACTGCCATACATAAAGCACCGTGACCAAATATTTCTATTTCTACTAATCTACCAGAAGGTCCGCAAACATTTTCTTTTTCTATTTGTTCGGTAATTTTTTTAACCTGACGTAAACTCAATTCTCTACTCAACACCATAGTATCGGCAAACATGGCGTAAAATTTAGCAGTTTCAAAATTTGTAATATTTATTTGAGTTGAAATATGAACTTCCATTTCAAGTTCTCTAGCAGTAGCAATAACCGCCTGATCCATAGCAATTACAGCGGTAATATCTGCTTCTTTTGCTTTTTGAATTAAGGTTTTTACAATGGTTAAATCGTGATCGTAAATTATGGTATTTAGTGTAAGATAAGTTCTAACATTTTTAGTCTTACACCTATCTGAAATTTCTTGTAAATCGTCTAATGTAAAGTTAATAGTAGCTCTTGCTCGCATATTTAGTTGTTCAACACCAAAATATACAGAATCTGCACCGTTATCTAAAGCAGCTTGTAAAGATTCAAAGTTTCCGGCCGGAGCCATTAATTCAATTTTCTGCATTTTTATTTTTTATATTTTAATACTTCTGAACGTCCTTTTTTAAAAATTTTATTGCTATTAGGAACTCCTTTTCGCAATTCTTTTTGAACTTCAGTTGGTAATTTATTAATTTCTTGACACTCCGTTGAACAACAAGTATCCATTTTTTCTGCACATTTTTCGCATTGAATAAATAGTAAATGACAGGCTTCATTTGCACAGTTTACATGCGTATCACAAGGTTCGCCACATTGGTGACAATTTGCAATAACATCTTCGGTAATTCGTTCAGACCTTCTATGGTCGAAAACGAAATTTTTACCAATAAATTTATTTTCTAGACCTTTATCTTTTACTTGACGTGTGTATTCTATAATACCTCCTTCTAGTTGAAAAACATTTTTAAAACCTTTGTGTTTGTAATACGCACTGGCTTTTTCGCATCGAATTCCTCCGGTACAATACATTAACAAGTTTTTATCTTCTTTATGCTCTTTTAAATCGGCTTCAATAATATCTAAAGAATCTCTAAACGTATCAACATCAGGTGTTACAGCTCCTTCAAAATGACCAATTTCACTTTCGTAATGATTGCGCATGTCAACACAAATGGTGTTGGGATCTTGTAATTTTTTATTGAATTCTTCGGCATTTAAATGAATTCCTTTATTGGTAACATCAAAAGTTTTATCATTTAAACCATCGGCTACAATTTTTGTTCTAACCTTGACTTTTAGTTTTAAAAACGATTTATTATCTTGCTCAATAGCGATGTTTAAACGGCAATCTTTAAGAAATGAAATACTATCTAATTGTTGTTTAAGAGCTTCTAAATTTTCTGATGGAACAGAAATTTGCGCATTAATTCCTTCATTTGAAACATAGGTTCTACCTAATACCTCCAATTTATCCCATTCAATAAATAAATGGTTTCTTAATATTTCTGGGTTTTCTATCTTGTAATATTGATAGAATGAAATGGTTAAACGGTCTTTCCCTGCCTTATCAATTAATTGGGCACGTTCTTCAGCGCTTAACTTATTGTACAGTTGCATGCTATACTTATTTAGTTAAACAATATATTTGAATAAAAAATTATTCTTTTTGATTTTTTTGCAAAATTACGTTTTTTATAATAACTATTGGTATTTATATCTGTTTCAAATAAATTAAAACAATTTAAAGTGTTTTAGATTTGTTAACTCTTGTAGTATTAAACTCATTAACATCTATACTATACAGTCCGTTTGAAGGGCGTAAAGAGAAATTGTTTTCTTTAAAACCACCAAGTATATATAATTTATTATTTGCATAAAATAGCTCTGAAGCTTCTAAAGATAATTCAATTAAATATTCATTAAGTTCTTTGGTAATAGTATTGTAAGTATTTATTTTTCCATTATTAAAAATGTAAATAATATTATTATGATAGGTTAATGCTGGTTTATTAATGCCGTAAAATAAATTTCCTTCTTTTGTCCATTTTTGAGTTTTAAGATCAAATACTTCAATAGATGTTAAAGTACGCTTATTAGAACCACCTATTAAGTAAATTTTATTTTCTACTAAAACACCTTTAACTTCTTTAGGGATTGGCATATTTCCAATTTTGTACCAATTTCCGGTTTTAAAATCATACAAATGTACTTTGTTAGAATACTCTTTTAATCCATTGTTTTTTAGTTTAATAGATCCTCCCATTAAAATCATTTTATCTTTATAGGTAAAGGATGCAAAATTTATTGCTTGATGCGGGTTTGTATGGTCAATAATTATAGTATCTTTTTCTATATTAAATATTTCTATTTTGTCATCTAAATATTCAAATTTCCCATTGGCAGAAATATTTTTACCACCTAATACAACTATTTTATTGGTATAAAGATTTAAATTATGATAGGCTCTTTTTCTAAATTTAGATTTTGATCTTGTCCAAACATCTTTTTTTAAATCATAAGTTTGTAAATCGCCTTTATATTTATCTACTTTATAATTTCTAATGGTACCGTTCGTTAATTTTTCAAAAAGTCTATCTGGATCATATTCCATTACTTTTTTGAATTGGTTGTGCTCAAAAGAAGCATCGCCACCAACAACATATATTTTCCCATCTTTTAACAAAGAACCAAAAGAATGCACCGCATTTTTCATTGAAGAAAGTGTCTTATAAGAAATTGTTTTTTTTAAATTTCTACGATAAGATAAGTTAACTTCTTCTAACTTTTGCAAATCAATTAAAAGACTTACCGAATACTCTTTTTTTTCTTGTGTATAAGGAATTTCAACTTCTTTATAAGTAATATGAGAAAACCGTATGGTACCACTTTTAACTATTTCATATGGAAATTTTAAGTAATACACTCCTTTTTCATTTGTTACTGCTCCTCTATTTATTGCATCAAAGAAAACATTAACACCTTCAATAGGTTTATTGGTTTGTGCATCTACGACTTTACCTTCAATATATTGTGAAAAGGATAAAAAAGTTGAAAATAGAAAGAAGGTTGTAAGTAGTATTTTTTTCATTATAAAAATTTTGTTAGTTGTATCAACAATTGTACCCATATTACAATAATTTTAAGTTATAAAATTAAAGGTTTTTAACAAAAAAATATTTATTTGTTAATTTTCAAATAATTAGGAGAGATTGTCACGTTTTTTTATAAAATTTGCAGGAGTATTAAAAATTAAAATATAAAATAAATGAAAGTAGCTGTTGTAGGTGCCACGGGAATGGTAGGAAACGTAATGTTACAAGTTTTAGCGGAACGTAATTTTCCAATTACAGAATTATTATTAGTTGCCTCAGAACGTTCTGTTGGTAAACAATTAGAGTATAAGGGAAAAAACTATACAATTATTGGGTTACAAGATGCTGTTGATGCAAAGCCAGATATTGCTTTATTTTCTGCAGGTGGAACCACTTCTGAGTTATGGGCGCCAAAATTTGCTGAAGTTGGTACTACAGTTGTAGATAATTCTTCTGCTTGGAGAATGGATCCAACAAAAAAATTAGTTGTTCCTGAAATTAATGGAGATGTTTTAACTAAAGAAGATAAAATTATTGCAAATCCAAACTGTTCAACTATACAATTAGTAATGGCTTTAGCGCCTTTACACTCAAAATATAAAATGAAGCGTTTGGTTGTTTCAACCTATCAATCGGTTTCTGGTACAGGTGTAAAAGCTGTTGAACAATTAGAAAATGAAACAAAAGGAATTAAAGGAGAAATGGCTTACCATTATCCAATTAACAGAAATGCAATTCCACAATGCGATGTTTTTTTAGAAAACGGATACACTAAAGAGGAAATGAAATTAGTTAAAGAACCTAAGAAAATTTTAGGTGACGATTCTTTTTCTGTAACTGCCACAGCGGTTCGTATTCCAACTGCAGGTGGACATTCTGAAGCTGTAAACATACAATTTGAAAACGATTTTGACTTGTCAGATGTTCGTAAACTATTAGCTGAAACACCAGGGGTTATTGTACAAGATAATTTAGATACAAATACCTACCCAATGCCAATTTATGCGCATAATAAAGATGAAGTTTTTGTTGGTAGAATTAGAAGAGATGAATCTTTACCAAACACTTTAAATATGTGGGTTGTTGCAGACAATTTACGTAAAGGTGCTGCTACTAATACTATTCAAATTGCTGAATATTTAATTGCAAATGGTTTAGTTTAAAAAGTTGTATAAAACATATAAAAAGGTCGTATAAATTAATTTTATACGACCTTTTTATTTAAATAAATTATGCACTAACAAAGCCTGTGATTTCTGTTTTCACAACAATGACAGTAGTGTTTGAAACCTATTAGGTTTACAATATTTATTCTTTCCTTTTAAATAAATTTTTCAAGGCATTTTTTACAATACTGTCTTTTGATTTATCTGTTTCTTTTGTTGAGGTTTTAATTGTATCAGTTGTGGTTTTATTTACTGTGTCTTTAGACTTTACATTATTTAAGACATTTGTTAATGCGTCGGTACCTTTATTTATTAATTCACCTTTTTGCATTTCTATTAATTGCGAAGCAAGATTAGTAGTTGCTTGCTTTAAATCTGTTGAAACTTTTGGATTTAAAAAACTTCCTGTTAAATTAGCATTTACTGGAATACTTTCTATTTTTGAGGCATCTGAAGGTGTTAATTTAGCTAATAAATTAGTTGCTTCAGTTCCTAAATATTTTGCTGGAACATCAAATTTTAATGTGTAATTCATACTTTGATCAAAACCATGGGTTCCACCAATTTCAGCAGTAATATCTTGATGTTTTATTGTAAATGGTTTTAGTTGAACCTGACCATTTTCAAAAGATAAAGCCATTTTTAAATTATCTAAATTTAATTTTTCAAGATCTATAAAATTCACATTAGAACTTAAAGCTGAAAGCAATTTAGAATTAGACGTTTTAAGTTCTGGATTTAATAATTGACCTAATAAATCTCCAGATAACGTTTTAAGATCTGGAGTCATTTCATTTGTTAAATTTCCCGATAATTTTATGGTAGAATTTAATTTTCCAAGAATAGTATTTGCAATTGGAGCAATAGATTTTAACATATCTAATTGCGTAAAAGATTCGGCAATATTTACGGCATCTAAACCTAAGTCCATTTCAAATTTAGGAGTGGCTTCTTTAGTTGAAACTTTACCATTTAAACTAATTTTCCCTCCAAAAGCACTCATATTTAAATTATTTAACAATACGCTTTCATCTTTAATAGTTAAATTTCCTGAAACGCCCTTTAAATTTAAATTATCATAAACTACTGTTGTTGCTTTTGCTGTTAAACTACAATCTAAAAAAGAAGGTATTTTTAATGCTTCTGAAGTTGCTACAGTTGTGGTATCTGCTGCAGTAGTTGTCATAAAATCGGACACTACAAATTTGTTAGAATTTAAATTGAAGTTTCCTTTTAATACTTGATCTTTAAATAAAAATCCATAAAAATTATCCAAAACTCCAGTAACTTTAAGGTCTGAACTTCCTGTTTCGGCATTAAATTGTTTTAAATTAATTTGAGTTGGGTTAAAAACGATTTCTGCCTGATTTATTTTAAATAGTTTAGCCATTTCTGGACCTTCATAATTAAAGTCTGTTAAACTAATGCTACCAGAATTTTTAATATTTTGGTATTGACTTTTTTCTACAGAATTCATATCAAAACTTGTTATTGCATTCGCTTTTAAAATTCCAGATAATGGTTTTTCTAATTTTACAGGATATGCTTTTGTAATATTAGCCAAATTAACAACTCCTTTAAGTTCGGCATTTACAAGTGCATTTTCGGTAATATTTTTAATTGTAGCCTTTGCATTAAATACATCTTCATCTATTGTAAAAGATAATTTATCTAAGTTTACATAGGTGTCTTTTACAATTCCGGTTTGGTTAATAATACGTGTATTTATAAGTATGTTTTTAACAGATTTTGGTAAATCTGGATATTGAAATGATGCATTGTTTGACGTAATTTCTACATCAAATTTTGGAATAGTAGTTTCGGTTAAATTTCCATTCACTGTTCCATTTACCATAAAATCTCCAGTGGTTTTTACCTGATTTAAGTTTCCAGAATAAGTTTCTGGAACCAAACCTAAAAAGTTTTTAAATGATGAGGTAGCCGTTTTAAATGACAAGTTGTATTGTTGCCCTGCATCCATTAGTTTAATAAAGCCATCGAACTCTAAAGGAAGCTGATTTATAAGTGCTTTATTTTCTTTAAACGTATAGATGGAATTTTCTAAATCTAAGCCTAAAACTGCATCAAGAGATAATGCTATATTTTTTAAATAGGATTTATTATCCATTTCAAAAGATAAATTTGCAGTTGTTTTAGTATCTAAATCTAGCAATTGATTTTTAAAATCACCACTACCTTCGTGGTAAATACTATCTAAAATTACTTTTGTATTGGTACTTTCATCTAAATAAATAAACTGTAAATTTTTAATTGTATAATTTTGAAAATTAACTTCAAAACTTGAATTTTCTGAAGTGTTATTTTCAGTATCGTTTTTTAAAGCAATATCGTAATTAGCAACACCATCTTTATTAAAAATAATTGCAACTTTGGCATTTTCGCTGCTAAAACTTTCAATGCTAATTGGATCTTCATTTCCTTTAAAAAGTTCTTTAATACTCATTTTAAGAATAAAGTTATCGGCATTAAATAAGGTGTCATTTTCAAAAGGAGCTTTATTTACAATGTTTAAATTATCTATAGTAATACTTGCCTTTGGAAAATTTTTAAGCAAACTTAAATCAACTTCATTAAAAGCAACAGTTGCATCAACATTCTCATTAATTGTTTTTAAAACAATTGTTTTTATTTTGTCTTTAAATATAAAAGGAGTAGCAATTAAGGCTATAATAATAACCAAAATAAATATTCCCAATCCTTTAACAATTTTTTTCATCATAATTTTTTTTAATTTTTAAAATGCTTTAAACTTAGTAATAACGCCTATATAATTAGGTTTAGTACAGTATTTAAATAATAGTAAAATTGCCATAAAATACTATTAAATATACGTTAAATTTAAGATTCAATTAATATGAAATTTATTTTTAGATACAAACATTCATAAAAATTGCACTTTGTTTAATTATTAATAATAGAAATTAAGCATAAGAAGTTTTAATTTATAAACTTAAGATGTTTATTTATTAAAAATACGGTTAAATATATTTTTTATTGCATAATATTTAATTTTAAATGAATTAAGTCGCAATTTTATGGTGTTTTAGTTGTGAACTTTATTATTTTAGTAAAAAATTACGTTTTAATATTTCCCCTTTATGAAGCAATTATACCTATTACTTCTTTTACCTGTATTTATGTTTTCTAATAATTCTGTTGAAAAGGACGAATTAAAAGTAACAAACGATAGTATTAAAAGCGTAAAAGTAGAAGTACAAGAATATATTGATTTCGCTTGGGATTATATTATGAAAGGGAATGATAGTGCTTTAATTTTTATTGAAAAAGCAATGGCGCTTTCTAAACAAAAAAACTACGCCATTGGTGAAGCAATTACTTTTGAAACTGAGGGAATGTATTACGAAATTGTAAAATCTGATTATACCTTAGCAAGTCAATTATATTTTAAAGGTATTGAGGTTTGCGAAACTAATAATTTAGAATATGCATCTTCAATCTATCATACATTAGGTGTTATGTTTCATCAATCAGATAGTTATGTAAAAGCATTAAAGTATTTTACCATTGCACATAATTTAGCAACAGAATCTAATGACTCTATTCTTATTAAAATGTGTTTAATAAATCTTGGAAGTGTTAATTCTTCATTAGAAAATTTTGATACTGCTATTGATTTTATGGAGGAAAGTTTAGCGTTTAAGATAAATATACGACAAGACCTTGATTATTCTACCTATTGCAATTTAGGTAACTTATATGTAAAACAAGAAAAATATGATAAAGCTTTGCCTTATTTACTTAAAGCTACAGAACAGCATCCAGATAATTTTAATTCGGAAATAAATCTTCATTTTTTACTTCAATTAAAAGCTCTTACTAAAGATACTACTGGTATGAAACCTATTTTAAGAAGAGCAAAAGTTGCTTCTGTAAATGCTGTACGTTTAAGAGAAAGAAGTTTATTATTAAGAACCTTGGCAGATTATTATAAATCTACAGAAAATTATAAAGAAGCCATTAAATATAGAGATGAATATATAACTGCTTTTGAAGAAATTAAAGAAAAACAACGAGATGAAACAGTATATGAATTAGAGACAAAGTACGAAACCGAACAAAAAGATGCTCAATTACATTTATTAAAAGTAGAATCTGAAAAAAAAGAACAGCAAAAGCAACTATACTTTATTATGGCAATTTCAGGTTTGCTAATTGCAAGTATTCTTGGTTTTACAGTGAAAAAAAATATTCAGAAAAACGCTACTCTAGCCAAACAAAAGAAATTGTTAGAAGCCGCTTTAAACGAAAAGAACACTTTATTAAAAGAAGTGCATCATCGTGTAAAAAACAGTTTTCAAATTGTTTCGTCATTACTCTACCTTCAATCTGAAAACAGTGAAGATAAAGAAGCTAAAATAGCAATTAAAGAAGCCGAAAACCGAGTAAGATCTATGGTTTTGGTACATCAAAAATTATATAATAAAGATGAATTAGTTGGTATTGATACCAAAGAATATATTACCGATTTAGTAAAAGATATTATTGACAGTCACCACTTTAAAGAAGAAAAAATTAAGTACGAATTAAATATAGTATCTTTAGTTTTAGATATTGAAACTATTACTCCTATTGGATTAATATTAAACGAGCTGATTATAAACTGTTTAAAACATGCGTTTAAAGAAGAAAAAAAGGGAAGTAAAATAATTGTAAGTTTTACTGAAGATAATAACAAATTGTTGTTAACGGTTAAAGATAACGGAAAAGGATTTGAAGGTGAAATTAAAAGCTCGTCGTTTGGTATTACATTAATGAAAGCCTTGTCTAAAAAACTAAAAGCAACATTGCAGTATAACTCTAAAGTAGGTATTGGTACAGAGGCAACTCTAAATATCAAAAAATTTAATATTTTATAAGGCATTAGAATAATAAGTTTAAAAATTAGGTAAATTATTCAAAAAAAGAAATATGAGATTTATACTAAAGAGAGATTAACAGCTGTTTTTTTTTTCACTAAAAAAACAACTACATTCACTTAATTTTTAAATTAAAAATAATTTTTTAGAGTACATTTCATAAAAATTAATAAGAACTTTTTGAGATATTTAAATATATATATTGTTGAAGATGAACCTTTAATTGCTGCTACTATTAAAGCCGCCTTATTAAAGCAAGGTTACAATGTGGTAGGTGATGCCGAAGATGTTATAACCGCACTAAAAGATATTGCAATATTACAACCAGATTTAATTCTTGTAGATATTCAATTAGATGGTAGTAAAGATGGTGTTGATTTAGCTCAGGAACTAGACAAGCAACAAATTCCTTATTTATACCTTACCTCACAAACAGATCCAGAAACTATACAACGTGTTAAAAATACCCAACCTTTAGGCTATGTTGTAAAACCTTTTACTGAGCATAGTTTACGTAGTAATATTGAATTAGCTTGGCACACTTACGAGGTAGAAAATGCAGGCTTTTTAATTATTAAATCAGAAGGGCGTACCTATAAAATTAACCAAAGTAGCATATTATACTTAAAAGCTTTTGACAATTATTGTTATATTTATACTACTACCAGATCTTACCTTGTTCCACACACATTAAAGTATATGTCTGAAAAATTAAACGAGACCTTATTTATACAAACGCATCGTTCTTATTGGGTAAATATTAGTCATATTGATGGTGTGGAGAACAATAAACTTTTTTTAAAAACAGAACCTATTCCATTAAGTAATTCTCAAAAAAATATAGTAATGGATAAAATAAAAAACACCTAGTATTTCTACATACTATTTATTTTAAACTATTCAGTCAGTTACTTTAACTGCTTTTTTAGTAAGTATTTATGTTGTTAATTCTGCTACAACGTATATCTCAAAATTCATTCACTAAAAAAATGATTGCATTTACTAAAAACAATCTTTAATACTAATGTGAGCAAGTACATTTATGCTGCTATTAACCTATATGTTTTACCATTTAGAATATAACAGTTAAAAAAATCTACTTACTTATGAAAACAAAACTACTATTTTTATTAACGCTAACGCTATTTACTTTTAAAGCAAATGCACAATGCACGGGCAATGTAAACATACCCAATGCAGACTTTAAAAACGCATTATTAAACAATCACACTATAGATTTAGATAATAACAACGAAATATCTTGTACAGAGGCTTCAAACTATACTGGAGAGATAGATGTAAATAGTCTATATATTGATGATTTAACAGGTATAGAAGCTTTTATAAATATAACTTCTTTAATTCTTAACCGTAATTATTTAGAAGAACTAGATATATCTAAAAATACAGCTTTAACCTCTTTAAGTTTTAGTGATAATTATTTAACAAGTATAGATCTTTCTAAAAATACAGCTTTAACTTATTTAAGTTGTGGTAATAACAAATTAACTAGTTTAGATGTGTCTAACAACACCCAACTAGAAACATTATATGCTGGTAGTAATGAAGATTTAACAAGTTTAGATGTTTCTAGCAATACAGTATTAACAAAACTATACCTTCTTAATAATGAAGGTTTAACACAGTTAAATGTAGCAAATGGAAACAATTCAAATTTTGATACTTCAGTTTTAAATTTCAAAGGCACCACAGACTTAACTTGTATTAAAGTAGATAATACAGCCTTTGCAAATAACAATTGGTCTAGTTTAAAAGATGCAACAGCACGTTATAGCGAAAACTGCGATACAACAGTAATACTAGATGTTAATTTTGAACAAGCATTAATAACTAAAGGCTTTGATTCAGGAAGTCCAGATGGAACTGTGCCAACTGACAATATCAGTGGGATAGCTACCTTAAGTATTGAAGATAAAGAAATCTCAGACTTAACGGGTATAGAAGACTTTGTATCTTTAACTAGTTTATCAGTTTCAAATAATAACTTAACTAGCTTAGATCTAAGTAACAATACAGCTCTAACTGAATTAGATTGTAGTTATAATGATTTAACAAGTTTAGATGTAACTCAAAATAGTGCTTTAATTGATTTAAATTGTAGTTATAATGATTTAACAGCCTTAAATCTTGAGGGAAATACAAATTTAGACATTCTAAATATATCCGTTAACAATTTAATAAATGGTTTAGATGTATCTAAAAATACTGCTTTAACTCAGTTATCAATTAATTTTAGCAACTTAGCAAGTTTAGATGTAACTAAAAATATTGCTTTAGAGCTTTTATATATCCCTCAAAATAATTTAACAAGTTTAGATGTATCTCAAAATACTGCTCTAACAAGATTAGAGTGTTTTAAGAACAACTTAACAAGTTTAGATGTATCTAATAATACTGCTTTAACTAATTTAAGTTGCTTCCAAAATAACTTAACAACCTTAGATCTACGAAACACAAATATATCTTTAATTTCTGCAACGTCGAACCCAAATTTAACTTGTATTTCGGTTGATGATGTTAATGATATTCCCTATGGTTGGATGTTTGATACAACAGTAAGTTATAGCGAAGATTGCAATGCTACAACCGCCATACCAGATGCTAATTTTGAACAAGCTTTAATAGATTTAGAGATTGATGATGTTATAGATGGAGCTGTTCTTACCGCAAATATTAGTGGAATAACCTCTTTATTTGTTCGTAATAAAAATATCTCCGACTTAACCGGTATAGAAGACTTTATTGCTCTAGAAACTTTATATGTTGATAGAAATAACCTAACAAGTTTAGATGTTTCTAATAATACAGCTTTAGATTATTTGGTTTGTTATGAAAATAGTCTCACCAGTTTAGATCTAAGTAACAATGTTGCTTTAACGAAGTTAAACTGTAATTCTAATAACTTAACTAGCTTAGATGTATCTGCAAATACAAGTTTAATTGAATTATATTGTAGTTCTAATAATTTAACAAGTTTGAATGTTGCTAACGGGAATAATTCAAATTTCAATCAAGATACTAATGGTTTTTATGTTTCTTTTACAAGCAATCCAAACTTAAGTTGTATTAAAGTAGATAATGCAACCTTTGCAAACAACAATTGGTCTACATTAAAAGATGCAACAGCAACGTATAGCGAAGATTGTGGAACAACTGCCATACCAGATGCTAATTTTGAACAAGCTTTAATAGATTTAGAGATTGATGATGTTATAGATGGAGCTGTTCTTACCGCAAATATAAGTGGGTTAACTACTTTAAATGTAAGTGGTGAAAATATAGCAGACCTAACAGGAATAGAAGATTTTACTGCTTTAACTGAATTATATATAAGTAATAATGTTTTAACAAGCTTAGATGTAACTAAAAACACAGCTTTAATTCATTTAAATGTTGAGATTAATAACTTAACAATTCTAAATGTAACTAAAAATACGGCTTTAACTGAATTACGATGTTCTGAAAACAGTCTATCAACATTAGATGTAACTAAAAATACGGCTTTAAATGATCTTGCTTGTTACATGAATAACTTAACTAGTTTAGACATAAGCAATAACATAGCTTTGACTGATTTAAATGTTTTTGATAATAACTTAACTAGTTTAAATGTAAGCAATAACGCAGCTTTGATTAATTTATCTGTTTCTGATAATAACTTAACTAGTTTAGATGTAAGCAATAATACAGCATTGACTTCTTTAAGTGTTTCTAAAAATGAATTAAGTAGTTTAGATGTAAGCAATAACACAGCTTTAACTGTTTTAAGTATTTCTGAAACTAGCTTAACTAGTTTAGATGTATCTACAATTACAAATTTAATTTGGTTTGATGCCATAGACAATGCTAACTTAACCTGTATACAAGTTGATAATGTTGCAAATATTGGAACCAATTGGAACAAAGACGCAACAGCAACGTATAGCGAGGATTGTAGTGCTACTGTTGCACTTACTTATGTACCAGATGATAATTTTGAACAAGCTTTAATAGATTTAGAATACGATGATGTTTTAGATGATTATGTTCTAACAGCAAACATAAGCGGGTTAACCTCTTTATTAGTTCGTGATAAAAACATCTCAGATTTAACAGGTATAGAAGACTTTATTGCTTTAGAAACTTTATATGTTGATAGAAACAACCTAACAAACATAGATGTTTCTAATAATACAGCTTTAAACTATTTAGTTTGTTATGAAAATAATCTCACCAGTTTAGGCCTAAGTAACAATGTTGCTTTAACCAAGTTAAACTGTAGTTCTAATAACTTAACCAGCTTAGATGTATCTGCAAATACAAGTTTAATTGAATTATATTGTAGTTCTAATAGTTTAACAAGTTTAGATCTAAGTAATAATACAGCTTTAACTAAATTAAGTTTAGGTACTAATAATTTAACGAGCGTAAATATTTCTGCAAATACAAATTTAACTGAATTAAATCTAGGTGTTAATAGTTTAACAAGCATAGATATATCTGCAAATACAAGTTTAATTGAATTAGAAGTTGAGAGTAATAACTTAACAACTCTAGATGTAACTAAAAACACAGCCTTAACTTTTTTAGATGTTAGTGGGAATAATTTAACAAGTGTAGACCTGAGTATGAATACAGATTTAACTAGGTTAGATCTATTTAATAATAACTTAACAAGTTTAGATATATCAAATAATACAAATTTAGATAAGTTTGATGTCACAGACAATACTAATTTAACCTGTATACAAGTAGATAACGTTTCAAATATTGGTTCTTCTTGGTACAAAGACGCAACAGCAACGTATAGCGAAGATTGTAGTGCTACTGTTGCACTTACTTATGTACCAGATGATAATTTTGAACAAGCATTAATAGACCAAGGCTACGATGATGTTTTAGATGATTATGTACTTACTGATAATATTAGTGGCATAACGGATTTAGATGTAAGTAATAAAAATATTGCAGACCTAACAGGTATTGAAGATTTTATTGCTTTAACTGTATTAGATATAGGTTTTAATGATTTAACAAGTTTAGATGTAACTAAAAATACCGCTTTAACTAATCTTTCTTGTTACGGGAATAACTTAACTAGTTTAGATATAAGCAATAACACAGCTTTGACTAGATTATCTGTTTTTGAAAATAACTTAACTAGTTTAGATGTAAGCAATAACACAGCTTTGACTAGTTTAGCTGTTTATAAAAATAACTTAACTAGTTTAGATGTAAGCAATAATACAGCCTTGACTTTTTTAAGTCTTTATCTAAATGAATTAAGTAGTTTAGATGTAACAAAAAACACAGCCTTAACTACTTTAAATGTAGGTGAAAACAGCGGTCTATCAACATTAGATGTAACTAAAAACACCGCTTTAACTTATCTTTCTTGTTACGGGAATAGCTTAACAAGTATAGATCTTAGTAAGAATACAGATTTAACTTTATTAGATCTTAGTGAGAATAGCTTAACAAATATAGACCTTAGTAAGAATACTGCTTTAACAGAGTTGAATATTCATCATAATAGTTTAACAAATTTAGATCTTAGTGAGAATACTGCTTTAAAATTTTTGATTATTCATCATAATAGTTTAACAAATATAGATCTTAGTAAAATTACAAATTTAGATGGGTTTGATGCCACAAACATCCCATCTCTAACCTGTATACAAGTAGATAACGTTGCAAATATTGGAACCAATTGGGAAAAAGACGCAACAGCAACGTATAGCGAAGATTGTAGTGCTACTGTTGCACTTACTTATGTACCAGATAATAATTTTGAACAAGCATTAATAGACCAAGGCTACGATGATGTTTTAGATGATTATGTACTTACTGATAATATTAGTGGAGTTACTAAATTACTACTCTTTAATAAAGGCATTTCAGATTTAACAGGAATAGAAGATTTTACAGCTTTAACAGAGTTGACTTGTACGGATAGTAATTTAACAAGTATCGATTTTAGTAAAAATACGGGTTTAATTAAGTTGAGTATCTACAACAATAACTTAACATCTATAGACCTTAGTAAAAATACGGAGTTAACTTTTTTATCTATCAGAAATAATGAATTATCAAGTATAGATCTTAGTAAAAATACCGCTTTAAATTATTTAAGTATAATTAATAATAAATTAACAAGTATAGATCTTAGTAAAAATACCGCTTTAACTGATTTACATATTCGTGAAAATAGTTTAACAAATTTAGACCTTAGTAATAATACTAATTTAATTAAAGTTGCTGCTAGTGAAAATAATTTGACTAACATAGACATTACCAATGCAATTGATTTAATTGATCTAGACGTTAGTGAAAACAATTTAGCCAGTTTAAATATTACTAATAATACTGCTTTAACTGATTTAAATATTGATAGAAATAGCTTATCAAGTATAGATCTAACTAAAAATACTGCTTTAACTACTTTATATGTTTATGAAAATAACTTATCAAGTATAGATTTAACTAAAAATACGGCTTTAGATTTTTTAAATATTCATAACAGTAATTTAACGAGTATAGATGTAAGTAAAAATATTGCTCTAACTGAATTAAATATTCGTGAAAATAACTTAACAAGTTTAGATATATCAAACAATCTAAATCTAGATGAGTTTGATGCCACAGACAATCCTAATTTAACCTGTATACAAGTAGCTAATGTAAATAATATTGGACCTTATTGGGAGAAAGATGCAATAGCAACGTATAGCGAAGATTGTAGTGCTACAGTTGCACTTACTTATGTACCAGATGATAATTTTGAACAAGCTTTAATAAACCTAGGCTACGATGATGTTTTAGATGATTATGTACCAACCAATAATATTAATGGCCTAACTGATTTAGATGTAAGGGGTGAAAATATAGCAGACCTAACAGGGATTGAAGATTTTATTGCTTTAACAAAGTTGCAATGTGATAATAATAACTTAACAAGTTTAGACCTTAGCAAGAATACTAATTTAATTAAAGTTGCTGCTAGTGAAAATAATTTGACTAGCATAGACATTACCAATGCAATTGACTTAATTGATCTAGACGTTAGTGAAAACAATTTAGCCAGTTTAAATATTACTAATAATACGGCTTTAACTGATTTAAATATTGATAGAAATAGCTTTTCAAGTATAGATCTAACTAAAAATACGGCTTTAACTACTTTATATGTTTATGAAAATAACTTATCAAGTATAGATTTAACTAAAAATACGGCTTTATTTTATTTAAATATTCAAAACAATAATTTAACGAGTATAGATTTAAGTAAAAATATTGCTCTATTTAATTTAAATATTCGTGAAAATAACTTAACAAGTTTAGATTTATCAAATAATACAAATCTATATGAGTTTGAGGCAATAGGCAATCCTAATTTAACCTGTATACAAGTAGCTAATGTAAATAATATTGGAACCTATTGGTACAAAGACGCAACAGCGAGTTATAGTGAAAACTGTGGAGAACTTATTGTAGATTGCTCAAACATAGAAAATACCCAATTAACTTGTAAAGCAGAGCTACCTTCCGAAGATGAAAGTTTACCAATAGTAACAAATTCTGTTGGAGCTGCAACTATTTCTGTAGAAACAATTTCATCTAACAACTCTGGGTGTTTAGGAGATCCTCTAATAATAACCAGAACTTATACTATTAGTGATGAAGGAGGTAATAGTGAAGAATGTATACAAACCTTTACTGTTGAAAGTATAAACGAACCAACAATTGATACTGATTTAAGAACATACACCGAAGAATTAGATGCTAATTGTCAATATCAACTTCCAGATTATACGGCATTAGCAACTTCAACAGCAGATTGTGGAACAGCAACTATAACTCAAAGTCCAGCTGCAGGAACAATAATAAGTGGAGAAAAAGACACAGAAATTATATTAACCGCAACAGATTCTTGTGAAAGAACAGCTACAACTAGTATTAATCTTACAACTATAGTTAATACTGAACTAACTGCTTCAACTAAAGATAGCACAATACAATTAGATGCCTCGGGTGTTGTTAGTATAACAGCAAGCCAAGTAGATAATGGATCTAATCTTAGTTGTAATGCTGTAAGTTTAACACTAGATAAAACAACTTTCAATTGTTCAAATATTGGAGAAAATACAGTAACGCTAACAGTAACGGACACTAGTGGAAATAGTGCTACTGCAACTGCAATTATAACTGTGGAAGATAACATTGCACCAACTGTAATTACGCAAAATATTGAAATAGAACTCAATGGAAATGGAACTTCAAGTATAGTAACTGCTGATATTGATAATGGTTCTTCAGATAATTGTGAAATTGCCTCAATAACATTAGACAAAACTGAATTTGATTGTACTTCTGCTGGAGAGAATACGGTAACATTAACTGTAACTGATATTCACGGAAATTCTAATTCAGAAACTGCAATTGTAACAGTAGTTGATAAAACTGGACCAACAGCAGTAGCTCAAAATATAACAGCGCAGTTAGATGTATCTGGTGTTGCAATTATAACCGCTAATCAAATAGATAATGGTTCTACAGCTAATTGCGGTGCTGCGAATTTAACAGTAGACACAACAACTTTTAATTGTTCTAATATTGGAGAAAACACCGTAACATTAACGGTTACAGATACTAGTGGAAATAGTTCAACTGCAACAGCAATTGTAACTGTAGAAGATACTCTAGCGCCAACTGTAATTACACAAAATATTGAAGTAGAACTCGATGAAAATGGAACGTCAAGTATAGTAGCTGCTGATATTGATAATGGTTCTTCAGATAATTGTGAAATCGCTTCAATAACATTAGATAAAACTGAATTTGATTGTACTTCTGCTGGAGAGAATACGGTAACACTAACTGTAACTGATATTCACGGAAATTCTAATTCAGAAACTGCAATTGTAACAGTAGTTGATAAAACTGGACCAACAGCAATAGCACAAAATATAACAGCACAGTTAAATGCATCGGGTGTTGCAAACATAACTGCAAATCAAATAGATAATGGATCAACTGCTAATTGCGGTACTATAAACTTAACCCTAGACAAAACAACTTTTAATTGTTCTAATATTGGAGAAAACACCGTAACATTAACGGTTACAGATGCTAGTGGAAATAGTTCAACTACAACAGCAATTGTAACTGTAGAAGATACCCTAGCACCAACTGTAATTACACAAAATATAGAAGTAGAACTCAATGGAAATGGAACTTCAAGTATTGTAGTTGCTGATATTAATAATGGTTCTTCAGATAATTGTGAAATTGCTTCAATAACATTAAATAAAACTGAATTTGATTGTACTTCTGCTGGAGAAAATACGGTAACATTAACAGTAACTGATATTCACGGAAACTCTAATTCTAAAACTGCAATTGTAACTGTAAGCGAAACAGTTGCACCAGTTGCAAATTGCATAGCGCCTTTTACACTTGCTTTAGATGAAACAGGAAATGCAACAATCATAGCGAGTCAAATAAATAATGGAAGCACGGATAACTGTGGTATTACTTCAATAAATATTGACAAAGAATCTTTTGATTGTTCAAATATTGGAGAAAACACCGTAACATTAACGGTTACAGATGCTAGTGGTAATAAAGCTACCTGTACAACCGTAGTAACCATTGTAGATACAACACCTCCAATTGTAATTACAAAAAACATATCGGTTGAATTAGATAGTAATGGAAATGCAAATATTACTACATCTGATATTGATAATGGTAGTTTTGATGCGTGTGGAATTGCTGCTATGAGTTTAGATCAAACAACATTCAGTTGTCCAACACTAATAGAACATGCTGTAACACTAACCGTTACAGATAATTATGGCAATACAGCTTCAGAAATTGCACTAGTAACCTTTACTTCTAGCGATATAGATAATGATACTATTGCAGATATATGTGATACTGATATAGACGGTGATGGTGTAGATAATAATATTGATAATTGTCCAACTACAGCTAATAGTGATCAAGCAGATTTAGACCAAAATGGTATTGGAGATGTTTGTGATCAGAGCGATTTAAAAATTGCAAAAGGATTTTCACCAAACGGAGATGGCGTAAATGATGAGTTTATTATAGAAGGACTTCATAATTACCCAAATAATAGTATACAAATCTACAACCGCTATGGAAATATTGTATACGAATCTAATAATTATCAAAATTATTGGGATGGTATTGGAAATAAAGAGGAAAGAAGACTCCCTGCTGCTCCGTACTTTTATGTACTTAGTATTAATGGCGGAAGTAAAGTTGTTAAAGGATGGGTTTATATCAATTATTAAGAAAAATAGAAATGAAAAATATAGTAAAACAATTCGTAATTATAAGTGCCTTTTTAGTAATTGTAAAAAGTAATGCACAACAAGATCCGTTATATACACAATATTATAATAATTTTAGCTTAATTAATCCTGCCTACTCTGGTAGTCATGGATTGTTTACAGCCACCGCTAATATTAGAAGTCAATGGGCTGGAGAAGCTGGAAGTCCAGAAACACAAACCTTATCAATACATGGTGCTACTGGTAAAAATGTAGGGCTGGGTTTGTCTATTGTTAATGATAAGGTATATGTTTTAAAAGAAACTGACATTTATGCCGATTTTTCTTACTCTATTTATCCAAATGAAAATTCAACATTAGCTTTTGGACTAAAAGTAGGAGGTAGTTTTTTAGATGTAAACTTGTTAGAATTAGGTGTTCAAAACGATGATCTTTTTAGTGAAAACATCAGTGAATTTAATCCAAATATGGGTGCTGGTATCTTTTACTATACCAACAGGTTTTTTGCAAGTATTTCAACCGTAAACATTTTAAAAAACAAACATTACGATAAAAACAGTTCCGTAGTTTCTAGCGCTTCAGATGAAATGATTTTTTATATATCTTCTGGATACGTTTTTAATTTAAATGATTCTTTTAAACTAAGACCTTCATTTATGATGAGAGCCGTTAACAGTTCGCCATTATCTACAGATATCTCTGCAAGTATTTTATGGCTAGACAAACTAGAATTTGGAATTTCACATAGGATTGATGAATCTGTTTCAACCCTTTTTCAACTTAGATTAACCAATAATTTAAAAGTAGGTTATACTTATGATGCGATTACCAATAACCTTTCTAATTATAGCAATGGATCGCATGAATTTTCTATCATTTTAAATCTAGGGAAAAACAAAAATAATCATAAAAGACAACCACCACTTTATTGGATGAAAAAGAAAAATTCTGAAGAAATTCTATTAATTGAATAAGAAATTAATGCTTTAAATAAACCTTAGTTTATTTATCTCCATAATGGAATTTTAAAAAAAAGCCACATACTATTGTGGCTTTTTTCGGATTTATTGGGGTGAATTTTAAGTTTACTTAGAAACTTCTAAAACATCATTAATAATTTGTTCAAATTGATGTTTTGGTAATGCCCCTTGAGCCATTTGTGGCTCAGCATTTTTTGGAACAAATAAAATAGAAGGAATACTTCTAATTCCAAAAGCAGCAGCTAGCTCTTGTTCAGCTTCTGTATCAACTTTATAGATATTTACTTTTCCTTTATAATCTTCTCCTAATTCTTCTAAAACCGGTGCAACTGCTTTACAAGGTCCACACCAATCTGCATAAAAATCAATTACACAAGGTATATCTCCTTCAAATTTCCATTCTTTATTTTTTTCGAAATTAAAAACTTTTTCTAAAAAAGTCTCTTTTGTTAATAATTCTGTCATTTTTTTAAATTTTATATGATTAGTATAACAACTATTATACCATAGTTTTGACGACAAAGTGACGCAAATCCTTACAAAACAGAAGTAACAAAAGTTACAACTGTAATATATAACGTAACTTAACGACTCAACTAAAATATTAATAACTAAAACATTTTATTATGAATTCAAAATTAACACTTGTTGTACGTATACTTCTAGGTCTAATATTAGTAGTTTTTGGAGCTAACAAATTTTTCAACTTTATGCCAATGCCCCCAATGGAAGGAGCTCCTGGTGAATTTATGGGTGCTCTTGTAAAATCGGGTTATATGTTTCCTTTAATTGGTTTTACCGAAGTTGTTGCAGGCATTCTTCTATTGATAAATAAATGGAAAGGCTTAGCGCTTATATTTGCAGCTATTATTTCTGTAAATATTGTGATGTTCCATTTAGCACTTGCACCTGCCGGAATTGGATTATCTGCGGTTGTTGCCGTACTAAATAGTATACTTATGTATGCAAATTGGAATAAATTTAAAACACTTTTTTAAAGAGTTATTATAGATGAAATTTAAGGCTTATTCAATTGAATAAGCCTTTTTTAGTTAACTTTGATAATCAATTAAAAATAACTACTATGAAAAAAATACTATTATTAACATTAGTTGGGTTTTGCTTATTCTCTTGTGAAAAATCCGATACACAAAAAACTGTTGAATTGAAATATCCTACAACAAAAAAAGTTGATACTGTAACTAATTATTTTGGTACAGAAGTTAAAGATCCTTACAGATGGTTAGAAGACGATATGTCTAATGAAACTGCAGCCTGGGTTAGGGAACAAAACAAATTAACATTCGATTATTTGACAAATATTCCATATCGTAAAGCATTAAAAAATCGTTTAGAAAAATTATGGAATTATGAAAAAATAGGCGCTCCTTTTAAAGAAGGTGATTTTACCTACTTCTATAAAAATAATGGATTACAAAATCAGTATGTTTTATATAGATTTAAAGGTAATGAAGAGCCAAAAGTTTTTTTAGATCCAAATACTTTTTCTGAAGATGGTACTACTTCTTTAGGCGGAATGTCGTTTTCAAAGGACGGAAGTTTGGTTGCTTATGCCATTTCTGAGGGAGGAAGCGATTGGCGCAAAATTATCATTATGGATGCGCTTTCAAAAGAAATTAAAGAAGATACACTTATAGATGTTAAATTTAGTGGCATGGCTTGGAAAGGAAATGAAGGGCTTTTTTATTCAAGTTACGAAAAGCCAAAAGGAAGTGAGCTTTCTGCAAAAACAGATCAACATCGCTTGTTTTACCATAAATTAGACACAAAACAATCTGAAGATGAAATTATTTTTGGTGATAAAGAAAAAAGACGTTATGTTGGTGCTGGTGTTACTGATGATGAGAAATATTTAATTATTTCAGCTTCAATTTCAACTTCAGGAAACGAATTATACTTTAAAGACTTAACAGATCCAACTAGTAAAATAACTCCTATAATATTAGGTTTTGATAATGATACTGGTGTAGTTGAACATAAAAATGGATATTTTTATTTAAGTACTAATGTAAATGCACCAAATAAAAGAATTGTAAAAGTTGCTGTTAAAAATCCTTCAAAAGAAAACTGGGTTGATGTAATTCCTGAAACTAAAAATGTATTGAATATATCTACGGCAAGTGGTTATATTTTTGCAAATTATATGGTTGATGCTGTTTCAAAAGTAATGCAATACGATTTTAATGGAAAATTAATTAGAACAATAGCATTACCAGGTATAGGTAGTGCGGGTGGATTTAGCGGGAAAAATAATGCAGAGACTATTTATTATTCTTTTACAAATTATACAACACCAGGATCAATTTATTCATTTAAACCAAAATCTGGAATATCAGAATTATATAAAAAACCTGCAATAGATTTTAATGCCGAAAATTACGAATCCAAACAAGTATTCTATACTTCAAAAGATGGAACAAAAATTCCAATGATAATTTCTTTTAAAAAAGGAATCGAATTAAATGGGAAAAACCCAACAATTTTATATGGTTATGGAGGATTTAATATTAGTTTAACTCCTAGTTTTAACATTGCAAATGCAGTTTGGATGGAGCAAGGTGGTATTTATGCAGTTCCTAATTTACGTGGTGGTGGCGAGTACGGTAAAGCGTGGCATAATGCAGGTACAAAACTTCAAAAACAAAATGTATTTGACGATTTTATTGCAGCTGCTGAATATTTAATTAAAAACAACTATACATCATCACATTATTTAGCTATTAGAGGTGGCTCTAACGGAGGCTTACTAGTTGGTGCAACAATGATACAGCGTCCTGATTTAATGAAAGTGGCATTGCCAGATGTTGGCGTGCTAGACATGTTACGTTATCATACGTTTACAGCAGGAGCAGGTTGGGCTTACGACTATGGAACTGCAGTAGATTCTAAAGAAATGTTTAATTATTTAAAAGGTTATTCACCGGTTCATAATGTAAAAGCAGGAATTGAATACCCAGCTACATTGGTAACAACTGGAGATCACGATGATAGAGTAGTGCCAGCACATTCGTTTAAATTTGCTGCAGAATTACAAGAAAAGCAATTAGGTAATAATCCAACTTTAATAAGAATTGAAACAAATGCAGGTCATGGAGCAGGAACTCCAGTTTCAAAAATTATTGAACAATATGCAGATATTTTCGGATTTACCTTATACAATATGGGGTATAAAACATTGCCTAATAAATAAAATTTAAGATATAAATACAATGCTTTATTATTCGAAGTTTAACTAAATACAGTCTTTTTAGTAGTAGTTAATTAGTAGATAATGGTATTTTTAAGTTCGTGATGTGACTTTTTTATATAAAAATGGTCTTATTTAATGCATATTTGCATTTTAAAAATAAATTATATTAAGTATGAAAAAAATAATTTTAGTACTAGTGTGTATGTTTGGTATAACCTACATAAATGCTCAAACAATAGAGGAGTTAAAAGCAGAGCAAGCTCCTAAAAAAGATTCTATTGCAGCTTTACAAGCAAAAGTAAAAGCAATTCAAAGTAAAATTGATGCTTTTCCTGGTTGGAAAAAAGGTGCTTTTGGAACCATTGGAGGAACACTTGCAGGTTTTGATAATTGGTACTCTAAAGGAAAACCAAATTCATCAACTGGTAATATTGGATTTACAGTAAACGCTTTTGCAAACCTAACACAAGAAAAATATTTCTGGAGAAATTCAGCTAATGTAAACTTAAGTTGGGTAAAATTTGATGATAAGGATGATGATACTGATAATAGTGACTTTCAAGAAGCTACAGATGTGTTTAGTATAACTTCTTTATTTGGATATAAATTAAGCGAAAAATTTGCAATTTCTACTTTAGGAGAATACAAAACTACTATTTTAAGTAATTTTAACGATCCTGGTTATTTAGACCTTGGGGTTGGTGCTACTTGGACTCCTATTGCAGATTTAGTGGTTGTAATACACCCTTTAAACTATAATTTTGTATTTAGCGATGGAGATAGCAATTTTGAATCTTCTTTAGGTGCTAAAATAGTTGCTGATTATACCAAGCAATTAGGTGCTATTAAATTTAAAACGAATCTTTCTGCTTTTCAAAGTTACAAAAGTGCTGATTACTCTAACTGGACTTGGACAAACTCATTTGGTTACACGCTTTGGAAAGGTATTGGTGTAGGTTTTGACTTAGGTTTAAGAAAGAACAAGCAAGAGGCTTTGAATTATGCTTTAGATGATGATGAGTCAGCTACATTTGATACTATTGACAATAAACTTCAAACGTATTGGATGTTTGGTTTAAACTATTCTTTTTAAGAAGTTTAAACTGCACTCTAAAAGCTAAAAAAGGCATACAAATCATTTGATTTGTATGCCTTTTTTACGTTTGCATATTTTTTATTTTACAATTAGTTTACTATTTAAATTTAGATTGTATACTTATTTAATTGTTGGCAACAACAACAATATCTAAACACCTATCATTCAACTGCTTAAGTTTAGGCCATATACTTGTTTAATTATTGAAGGCAAATGTAAATAATGGCTGAAATTTATTAATTTACACTGTCTATTCTACTTACTCAGTTGTTGATAAAAAACACCAACAATGGCTGAAATTATTATCTCATATTTATTTTTAACTTAAAATAGATATAGAACTTTTAAGTATAATAGAATAAATATTATTCTATTATACTTAATTGTATTAAAATGCAAAAACCACGCTAAATAGCGTGGTTTTTTATTAGTTAAACGTAAATTTAACTTAGTTGTTTAAAACGTATTTTCCACCTTCAAGAATTACGTTTAATGAAACATCATGACTTGAACCGTCATAAGTTGCATAAGTAACAATAAACTTTTGTCCTTCTTCTGAATCAGGGAAATTATTCAATAACACACCACTAAGAACATCAAGAATTTCATCTGGAGCCCAGTTATAAGCACTAATATTTCCATAGCTACTTAGGTTAGCAACTCCACCTGAATATATGTCTTTGTAAGTTTCAACAATATAATCATAATCAGCCCCTGTTAATGTATATTTAATTGTGTTGTCTGGAACCCAATTTGCCCCATCATGTCCAAACTGTAAAGTAGTACTAATTGTAGATTCATAACCAGACCAAGCTCCACTTGATTTAGTATATAAGTTACCTCTTAATTGAGCTCCACTTGAACTAGAATAGTAATCGTAAACAACAATTAACTCGTCACCCTCTAAAGCGTAAGGATATTTTAAGTTTAAGAATGTTGGTAAATAATCATCTGGAGGTGTAGAACTTCCAAAATTATTATATTGTCCTGGTTGACCATAACCTTCTCCCATTGAATCAAAATCAGCATCTTGGATAAAATAAACACCTTCTGAAGGTTCCCATTCTCCTTCAGAGTAAGTTAAGAACGTTTCGTTTATAGCTGTATCACCCTCTACACCAGGAACTTTAACTACAACATTATCGATTTGCCAAGTTGAAGTGTTTTCATTAGTACCATCTGAAACATATTTAAAAGCAATATGAATTGTTTCGCCTTCATAATCTGTCAAAGCGTATGGATCACTAACATAAAAATCATAGCTTGTACCATCAGGTATATTTTGCAATTCTAATTCATTCCAAGTTGAGGCAGCAATGTCTCCCCCTGTGCTATAATCAGTTGAAATTAATATTTTAACTAAATCAGCACCTCCAAAGTTTAATGCTTGTCTAATTTCTAAAGTAGCATTTATTTGATTCGTTAAATCAATTTCTGGAGAAATTAACCAATCCTCATTTTCATATCTACTTCCACTACTGTAACCACTAGCTTTAGCATATTCATCATTACTATAAGATGTTGCATACCAAGATTGATCACCAATTACACTAATAGATTCCCAAGAATTTAAACTACCATTAAACGTTTCTTCAAAGAAATTAGAAACTCCAGCAACTGGTTCTCCTTTATAAACTTTGTACTTTGCAAGTACCATATTTCCTTCAGTTGGTGCATCTATATTTGCATTTAATATATCACCTAAATAGTCAGCTGGATCTTCTTCAGGGAAGAAAGCTACTGCATTTTCAGAACCTCTAGGGTAATCCATATTAGCCAAGCTATAAGAAGTAGCATTAGTATAGTCGCTTACACCTGGAGCATATCCAACATATAAATCAAAACCAACTAATACAGAAGAATTTTTTCCCCAGTATGGGTATGCGTCTGCTAAAAATGAAGGAAGTAATGATTTAGCATCATCAAGAGAGTTAAAGCTTCCATATCCTAATTCTAAATCATCGTAATCTTCATCAGTTAATGTATATTCTGCATTACCAACTACAGCACTTTCTTGAGCATCAAGATCAGCATAAATATCATCCATTGGGTCACAGGCTGTAAAAACTAAGCCTATTGCCATTATTAAATAAATAATTTTTTTCATTGTTTAATATTTTTTTTATTAAAAATTAATTTTAGCGCTAAAGTTGAATGTTCTTCCGTATCCATACCATACTGAAGCTGTATTAGAATCATGAGCTCCACCATCTATAGCATCAGAAATATATTCTGTATTAAATACATTATTCATTCTAGCTGTAAGTACTGTGTCAAATTCACCGAATTTAAATCCATATCTTAAACTTGCATCAAAGATTCCATATTCAGGAGCTTTCCAAGCTTGAGCGGTGTCTGTAGCAGTTGTTCTATTATTTGGTTCAAAGTCTGCATAATAGTCACCAAAATAATTATAATCTACAGTAAAATGTGTTTTATCCATTAATTCATAATCCAACCCTAATGCTGCAGTTGTTTGAGCTGCATCACCTACTTTTAAATCTTTTATATATAAACTGTATGGATCTCCAACAGCTTCTTGACTATCATTATAAACTTGAACATTTTCAATGTTGTTAGTCCAAGTCCAGTCTCCTAAAGAAACCATACCTGTTAAAGTAAGCTTATCAGAAGCTCTATATACAGCATCTAATTCAATACCTTGGTGAAGTGCATTTACACCTAATAAATTCACAAAGTAATCTACATTGTCAACTGAGAAGTTATCTGTAAATGTTCTATCATCCCATTGTGTTCTATAAAGGTTTAAGTTAAATGATAAATTATCATTTCTATAACCATAACCAAGTTCAGCACTAAATATTTTTTGATTTTCAGCATCTTCATTAATGTTTTCAGCTTCATTGTCATATCCTAAGAATACAGCATCAAATCCACCTGCTTTTTCAAAATAACCTATGTTTGCAAAAACATTATTATTATCATCTAAGTTATAGTTAGCCCCCCCTTTAACACCAAAACCTACGAAGTCGTATTTATCAGTTTTTTGGTTTGGATCGCTATCTAAATAGTTGAAATAATCTATTCTTCTAAAAGAAGAGTTAGATACAGACGCAGATATAAAAGTTGCTAAATTATCTTTATTGTATTCTAATTGAGTAAATAAACCTTGCCATCCTACTTCACCATCATTCCAGTAGTCACGTTTATCACCTACTTTTAAAGCAGCGTTTGGATTGTTAACATTTGCATTATCTTCAGCGTAAGAACCTCCTAATAAATCTTCAACTACAGAAAAGTGTTTTCCTGTATATGTTCTTAAATCAAGACCTGCAACAAAAGCAAGATTATCAGTTAAATCTGTTTTAAATGTTGATAAAACACCATACCATTCGTGGTCATTTCTTGAAGCTCTTAAATAAGCTATAGATCCTAAACCTTGAGTTCCTCTTTCTCTATTTATATCAACAATATTATCAATATCTACTGGTTGGTCATCACCACCTAATCTTACATTAAATAAACTTCTGTCATCACCAGCAGTACCACTTCCTCCACCAGTACCCCAAGAAGCATAAAGTGCAGTTGATAAATTAGATTTATCACTAATTGTCCAATAGTGGTTTAAAGATGTTTGAGATTTGTGGTAGAAGTTATTTTCTATAGAAAATGCTGCTCCATTTTTAATACCCCAGTCTGGGTTAAATTTAATTCCACTTTCAGCATTTCTATAAGTTTCAATAGAACTTCTATTTTGTCTTTGTCCGTGTGTTTGTGGTGCACCAAATGATGTAAATGATAATTTATGATTATCACCTAATTGTTTAGATATATTTATGAAATAGTTGTAACCTTCAAATTCGGTACCATCTACATAACCATCACCTTTTGTTTTAGCTCCAGAAGCAGTTACTGCAAATCCATTGTCAAGTAAACCTGTTGAAACAGTTGCTCCGTATTTTTGGTAACCATCATTACCAACACCTACAAAAACGTTACCACCTTTTTCAATATCAGTAGTTTTAGATAAAATATTAATAGTACCACCAATAGAAGGTACAGCAACTTTAGAAGCCCCTAAACCTCTTTGAACCTGCATAGCACTTGTTACATCTGCTAAACCAGCCCAGTTAGACCAATAAACCCAACCGTTTTCCATATCATTAACAGGTACACCATTAATCATAACTGCAACGTTTGCAGATTCAAAACCTCTTAAGTTTATTCTACTATCACCAAAACCACCACCAGATTTAGTAGCGTATACACCAGGTGTAGATTTTAAGATTTCAGGAAATTCTTGAGATCCTAATTTGTGTTCAATAACATCTGCTTTTACTGTTGACACAGCAACTGGTGTTTTTCTGTCTACTGCAAAAGAAGTAGCAGTAATTACAATTTCAGATAAAGATTCGGCAGATAACTTTAATGCTATCTCTCCTAAACTTTTACTACCGCTAAATGTTAAAGTTTTAGTTTCATATCCAACAAATGAAACTACAATAGTACCACTAGAAATAGATGTTTCTAATGTGAAATTTCCATCAAAATCTGTAGAAACTCCTGTGCTAGATCCTTTAACAACAATAGAAGCTCCAGGTAAAGGCTGACTTGTTTCGTCAACTACTTTTCCAGTAAGTTTTGTTTGAGCAAAAATAGTAGCGGAAGTACAAAGTACTACTACCATTAATAAATGTTTAAATTTTCTCATTTTTAAATTTTAATTTGAATTAAATGTCCTGCAAAAATGCAATATTTTGTTGATTCTACCTTTAATTAATTGTTAAACTTTAACATTTAATTAAGAACCATAAATATACAATAAATAGATGAGTTTATTGATAATCAGATAGGTGTAAATATTCAAATGTTAATATAAATTAATAATATGTTAAAAATGGAGTGTTTTTTTTATGAGATTACTTTTTTAAAAAAAGAAATTTTTATAAGTTTATTCTTATTTTTCTAATAAATTCTTCTTTAGAATGTATTTATTCCCCTTTTTTTTAGTTCAGTATATCGTAAAATCTAATTTTTAAGGTTAAAATAACAGATTTTTTCTAAAATTAGAAAGCTGTCTAAAAAATATAAAAATTCATTATTCTGAAAATAAGTTCAGACAGATGAAAATTTGCTTTTTAGACAGCTTTTAAACCTAGAAAGGATGTAAAATTATTTTCCTTTATATTTTAGTTGTTTTTTTGAAGATTTTTATGTGCTAATTCTTTCCCTAGTTCTACTCCAAATTGATCGAAACTGTAAATATTCCAAATAATACCTTGAATAAATATTTTATGTTCATAAAACGCAATTAAACCACCTAAGGTTTTTGGTGTTAATTTATCTATTAAAATACTAGTACTTGGTTTGTTTCCTTCAAAAACTTTAAATGGAAGCAATGTTTCAATTTCATCAATTTTACCCTGTGTTTTTAAATCTAAATGTGCTTCTTCTTTAGTTTTTCCTTCAGCCAAAGCTTGTGTTTGGCCATAGAAATTAGCCATTAATTTAGTATGGTGTTCAGTATTTCCATAAAGCGACTCTTTAAATCCAATAAAATCTGCAGGTATTAATTTAGTTCCTTGGTGCAACAATTGCATAAAAGCATGTTGAGAGTTTGTACCAGGGCTTCCCCAAATAATATTTCCTGTTTGATAGTTAACACGGTTTCCGTTTCTATCAACACTTTTACCATTACTTTCCATAATAGCCTGTTGCAAGTATGGTGCAAGTTTACTTAAGTATTGAGAGTATGGTAAAATAACTTCGCTTTCACTTTCGAAAAAATTAGTGTACCAAATACCAATTAAACTTGAAATAACAGGCGCATTTTTTTCAAAAGGTGTATTTTTAAAGTATTCATCCATTTCAAAAGCACCAATTAATAGGTCTTTAAAATTTTGGAATCCTACAGCTAAACTAATAGTAAGTCCAACAGTGCTCCACAATGAAAAACGACCACCAACCCAGTCCCACATTGTAAAAATATTATCGCTATCAATTCCAAATTCACTAACTGTTTTTAAGTTTGTTGAAACTGCAACAAAGTGTTTAGCAACATCTTTTTCTGAAGCAGTTTGTAAAAACCATTTTTTTATAGTGGTAGCATTTGTTAAGGTTTCTTGCGTGGTAAATGTTTTTGAAACAATTACAAACAAGGTAGTTTCAGGGTTTAGATTTTTGATAGTTTCTTGAACATGGTCTCCATCTATATTTGAAACAAAATGTACATTTAAATGATTTTTATAATATTTTAATGATTCTACAACCATATCAGGTCCTAAATCTGATCCTCCAATACCAATATTTACAACATCTGTAATAGATTTATTTGTATACCCTTTCCATTCACCAGAAACAACTTTATTAGTAAAAAATTCCATTTTACTTAGTGTTTCTTTTACTTCTGGCATTACATTTTTACCATCAACTAAAATCTCTGTTGCTGTTTGATTTCTTAAAGCAGTATGTAATACAGCTCTTTTTTCGGTTTCATTAATTTTTTCTCCAGAAAAATAAGCATCCATAGCACTTTTTAAATCAGACTCATTTGCTAATTCTAAAAGGTATTCTATAGTTTCTTTGGTTATCCTGTTTTTAGAAAAGTCAAATTCAAACTCGTTAAAATTAAGTGTAAATGTTTCTTTTCTAGTAGCGTCATCGTTAAAAAGCGACTTTAAATGAAGGTCTTTTACTGCATTATAATGGTTAGTAAGTTTTTTCCAAGCATTAGTTTCAGTAGGGTTTATATTTTTCATCAGTATTAATTTATGAATTTAATTCTTCTTCTTGTTCAACTACAACATTACTCATTTCTGGGTATTCTATAGCATCTAATTCTTTTTTTAGAGGCTCTATAAAATTAAAATAAGTAGGTTTCATAGCATCTTTCATAGGTTCTGCAGCTGGCAACTCTTGTTTTAATGGGTCTACCTGCTTACCATTTTTCCAAAAACGATAACAAACGTGCGGCCCAGAGGTATTCCCTGTCATACCAATTAATCCAATAACATCTCCTTGTTTTACAACATCACCAACTTTAACTTTTCGTTTACTCATATGTAAATATTGCGTGCTATAAGTACTATTATGACGAATTTTTACATAATTACCATTTCCTCCTTTTCTACGAGATTCTGTTACAACACCATTTGCCGTAGCCATAATTGGCGTTCCAATTGGAGCGGCAAAATCAGTACCCAAGTGTGGTCTAATTTTATTTCCGTAAAAAGCAATTCTTCGTTTTAAATTATACCGAGATGAAAGTCTTCCAAATTGAATCGGCATTTTTAAAAATTGACGACGTAAATTATTGGCTTCATCATCAAAATAATCTGGAATATTTAAAGTTGTATCGGCAACAAATTGAAATGCATAAAATGGTTTACCACCATGTTCAAAAAAGGAAGCTTTAACCTCTCCTATTCCAACAGGAACAGTATCATTTATATATAATTGTTCGTATATAATTTTAAATTTATCGTTTTTTTGAAGTCTCGAAAAATCTATGGTCCAAGCATAGATTTGATCTGCCATTTTTGATGTTAAATAAGAACTATAACCTAAATCATCCATAGTTTGTGAAAGGTTATTGGTAATAATACCCGAAGCAGTCTTTAATTCTTTTCTTACTGGTTTTTGACCATTATATGCGGTTGTAATAGAATCTTTAAAATCTATTACTGTATATCTAACTTTTGAATGCTGATAAATAAAAACTTGTGCTTGCTCGGTAGAATCGTTTTTTGCTAAAATGGTATAAGGAATTCCACTTTTTATTTTTCTAACATTAAAAGTATCTTTAATTTTATTTACAATTTCTAATACTTTTGGGTATGCTATACGGTGTCTATCTAAAATTTCACTAAAATTTTCACCAGATTTAATAGTGTCATTTATTACTTTATAATCGTTTAATTTAAACCCAAATTCTTCTACAACTACTGGTGCTACTTTTTTAGGAATATTAACTACTTCTGGTTTATTTTCTTTACAAGAAATTAATACTGCAAATAGTATAAATGTAATTAGTTTTTTCAATGTTTTATTTGGATTTTTATTTGAATTAAAAAATAAAACACAAAAGTACAATTTAATTGTCAAAAATAATGTTAAAAGGATGCGCTAATCCTTTAAAAGCATCTAAATCTGCCCTAAGAGATCCAACCGCAAGTGATGCTTTAATTCTCAATGGAATTTTATTATCATCATCACTTACCCAAACAGTAACACTTTCTTGTTCTTTAAAAACTCTACCTGCTTGTACCATAGGTCTAAAAGCTAAAGAGTTAATTTTACCAAACTTAGTATTTATCACTTCTTTTCCTAAAAAAAGCAATTTAAAATTATGAATTTCTTGATCAAAAAACATTAATAATTCTATTTCTTGACCAACTTTTAAATTATTTAATTTTTGATTTCTTAAAAAATAAAGTGAAGAAAGGATGTCTTGAATTTCATCATTTATTGGATGCTTAGTTTCTGTGTTTTTCTTGTTATTTTTTACTATTGCCTGTTTTGTGTCATAATCAAACGTAATTTCTTTATCTTTTGTATAACCTCCTTCGTCAATTTTTCTAATAAATCGATAAGGCTTTAATGTTTCTTTATAAATAAATGTTTGATAATCGTCTTTAACTTTAAACAGTAAACTTAAAAGCCCGGTAGATTTACCTTTTCCAATAATATGAAAAGCATCTTTACCTAAGTTTTTAGTGTTTTTAACTTCAATTGTAGAATAGCCCGCATTAAAAAAGTTACTATAACTCATTCTAAACTTTAGCCATTCTCCACCTTGAAATGCGAGTTTTTTTTCTGGCTTTTCAGTATCAAATTTCACCGTTTGACTATGCGATATAGTAAAAATCAGAAGGAATAGTATAAAAATATATTTTTTCATTGGGATAATACTAATTTGTTTCTTTAGTGAAATACAATATCTGTTCCAAAAATAATAAAAGCCAAACGTTTAATAGTTAAGCTTTTATTAATTTTGTTATTTTAAAGGTATCGTAAATAAACTAGAATAGGATTGCTCACGTACTCTTGTTTAAAATTTAATACCATTAATTTCTATCACTCTTTTTATTTGAGGAGCATGTTTAATTATGGTGGCTTCAACTCCATTTTTTAGAGTCATTTGATTTACAGAACAACCTAAACAAGCCCCTTCTAATTGAACACTTACTGTATCTTCAGTAATTTCTACCAAAGAGATGTTTCCGCCGTCAGCTTCTAAATATGGCCTTATTTCTTGTAACGCATTTTCTACGTTTTCTTTTAGTTCTTCTGGATTCATTTTCATAATTAACTTGTACTACAACCACTCATGGTCGATATTCTTACTACTTCTGTAGGAGGTAAATTTTTATTTCTTTTTACCAATTGAGATAAAGCATTTTTAGTTATTGTGGTAAACGCATTTTCTAAAGGTGTATTGTCTTGTAGAGCAACTGGATGACCAACATCACCTGCTTCTCTAATACTTTGTACCAATGGCACTTCACCTAAAAATTCGGTATCAATATCTTCTGCTAAGTTTTTTGCACCATCTTTTCCAAAAATATAATATTTATTATCTGGTAATTCTGCTGGTGTAAAGTAACTCATATTTTCAACTATACCTAATACAGGTACGTTAATAGCTTCTTGTTTAAACATTGCCACTCCTTTTTTAGCATCTGCTAAAGCAATATTTTGAGGTGTACTTACAATTACAGCACCTGTTATTGGAACTGCTTGCACAATTGATAAGTGAATATCTCCTGTTCCAGGAGGTAAATCAATTAAAAGAAAATCTAATTCGCCCCAATACGCATCAAAAATCATTTGGTTTAATGCTTTTGAAGCCATTGCTCCACGCCAAATTACGGCTTGATTTGCATCTGTAAAGAAACCTAATGAAAGTATTTTTACGCCGTAACTTTCTATTGGTAACATTTTTGAACGACCTTCAATTTCGGTAGATAACGGTCTTGCATTTGCTACATCATACATTAAATGTATTGATGGTCCATAAATATCGGCATCTAAAATACCTACTTTAAAGCCCATTTTTTGCAATGAAATCGCCATATTTGCAGTAATTGTAGATTTTCCTACACCTCCTTTTCCAGAGGCAACTGCAATAATATTTTTAATTCCAGGAACTTTTGGTTTTTCTGGTTTTAACGGCGCTACCGGTGGTGCTTCTGAAGTAACATTTACTTTTACGTCGGCTTTTTGATCCACATATTGGTGAACAGCTTTCATAATTTCAACTTCAACTTTCTTTTTTGCTTGTAGTGTAGGGTTACTAATAGTTACATCTACAATAATTTCTTTATCAAAAGTAACAATATTTTTAACTGCTCCGCTTTCAACTAAACTTTTACCTTCTCCGGGTGCTGTTATAGTTTCAAGTGCTTTTGTGATATCTTTTTTATTATAAGCCATAATTTTTATATAAAATCATTCTAAACAACAAAGATACAGAGTTCAGGTGAATATAAAAAGACTTGTATTAAAAAGTAATGCCGCAGATGTTACACTGTGTTTTAAGATAAATATTTAGGATAATTCCTCAAATGGATCCCAAAAAACAGTATCAAAATTTTGAATTTGGTTATCAACAACTTTAACACCCTCGCTTTCTAATAATTGCTGCATTAAATTGGTGCCATCAAAATGGTGTTTTCCTGTTAATAAACCTTTTCTGTTTACAACTCTATGGGCTGGGACTTGTTGATTATTATGAGATGCATTCATAGCCCAACCAACCATTCTAGCCGAACGTGCAGCTCCCAAATATTTTGCAATTGCTCCATAACTTGTAACACGCCCAAACGGAATTTGTTCAGCTACTTTATAAACTTTATCGAAAAAATTATCAGTCTCTTTCAATTTAGTAATTGAATTAATGTTATAAGCGCAATTAGACCTGTAATTCCAGCTAAAACAAAATTGATATTTCTAGAGATTATACCCATTTTCTTTTGAATTAATCTAGCTGAATTGTTATAAATACTTAACAAAGAAAAAGTTCCAATTCCAGAACCTAGCACAAAAATTAAAATATTTATTTGTGTAAGATCCATCCATCCGTTTGATTTTAACGCACTTCCAACGCTGCAATAATAAGGAATTGCCAATAGATTTACAGATGATAAAATTATACCAAGCGTAAAACTGTTTTTAACTTTCGATTTTTTTATTTTTTGTGTTTTTTTCTCTTTTATTCCTTTGTATAAAAAGAACATAGAAAGGAACGCAAATAGAATTACCGCAATTTGTTGAAAAGATGTTCCAACAAAAGATGTATTATGAAGGTAATTTATAAAAACTAATGAAATATATGTTTGAATAAAAATAATAAAAGTAACACCAAAAGCAAAATGATAACTTTTTCGTCTTCCTTTTTCTAAACTAATTTTTAAAGAGGTTAAATTTAATAAACCAGGAGGTGTAGCCGCTACAAAAGAGGTTAAAAACCCTAAAATAAATTGTAGCACCATAATATTAATAATTTAATCTAAATTGAATATAAGTAATAGGTTTTTGCTGTTCTAAATATTGATTTTCGTAAAAAGTTTGTGTTTCAACAACTTCTTTAGGTGAATGAGCATTTTTATATATATCGTGATGTGCATAGACTATTTCTTGTCCTTGACCGTGTAATAAGCCTAAGGTATACCCATGCATAAACTCACTATCGGTTTTTAAATTTACAAAGCCTCTAGGTTTTAAAACTTTATGATACTTTTTTAAAAACTCGGCGTTGGTTAACCTATGTTTTGTACGCGTATATTTTATTTGAGGATCTGGAAATGTTATCCAAATTTCTGATACTTCGTTTTCAGCAAATAACAAATCTATTAGCTCAATTTGAGTTCTAATAAAGGCAACATTGGGTAAATTTTCTTCTAAAGCAGTTTTAGCACCACGCCAAAAACGCGCACCTTTTAAATCTATACCAATATAATTTATCTCAGGATTTTTACGTGCTAATGCAATTGTATATTCACCTTTACCACAACCTAATTCTAAAACTATTGGATTATTGTTATTAAAAAATTCTTGCCAGTTTCCTTTTTTTGAAAAGCCTTCAAGTATTTCTTCTCGCGTTGGTTGAATTACATTAGAAAATGTTTCGTTTTCACGAAATCTTTTTAGTTTGTTTTTGCTTCCCACAGTTAGTAGTGTGTTTTAAAAGGAAAATTAAAATAAATTAGGAACAGAAATTACTCGTTTCCAGCTTTTTTGTATTTTCTTATTTCTCCAAGCCAATATAAAAAGGCCATAAAGACAATAATAATAAAAACCCAACTTATAGTGTTTTGAGCCCACCAATTGTCCATGGCTCTAATACTATGGTATGGCGCAAATAAAACATCTGTAAAAAAATCACCTATCGCCTTAAAAATATTGTTTGCAATCATTTCTTAATTATATTTACAGGCAAAAGTATGAAATATAGTAATGATAGCAAATTTTTTTAATAAATCTAAACCCGTAATAATTGTTAACCTGCTATTGCTCTTTGCAATATTCTATTTAACAGCTACATTTTTATTCAATACAACAGGTTTCTCAATTTCTTTTTTAGGTACTGTTTTAGCCACTTTAATTGGATTTATTTTTATGTTACTGACCATTAATTTTATTTTAAAAAAAAATAACCTTACAGAAGATAATTCGTACGCAGTACTAATAATTATTTTATTAATGGCTAGTTTCTACCAAACAATGTTTCATCTAAACTTGTTTTTTACCAACTTACTATTGCTTTTTGCTTTTAGAAAAATTTATAGTTTAAAATCTTCATTAAACACAAAGGGCAAATTATTTGATGCTGGTTTTTGGATTGGTATTTCTGCTATTTTATATTCTTGGAGTATCTTATTTTTAATATTCATATATGTAGCTATGTTTCTCTACAATAAAATCACTTTAAAAAATTTGGCAATACCTATTATTGGATTTTTGTTTCCTATTATTGTTTTTTTCACCTATCATTTTTATTTCGAAAGTCTAGATGTATTTTACAATAAGTTAATTTTAGAGTACAGTTTTAATTATTATATCTATAACAATTTAAAATATTTAATACCAATATCTATATTAATAACTCTTTTATTATGGAGCCTTGCTTTTTTAACACCAAAAGTATTATTGGTTAATAATACTTTTAAATCTGCATTTCAAGTTATTATAAATCATCTTATTATTTCAACAGCTATAGTATTACTTTCTCCTACCAAAGATGGCTCAGAAGTGTTTTTCTTATTATTTCCTGCTGGAATAATAATTGCTAATTTAATACAAAAAAGTACTTCTAAAGTATTTAAAAACTTAGTTTTATACACCTTTTTTATAACTTCAGTAGTGGTGTATTTATTATAATTTTACACCAAAGGCTAAATCTCCAGCATCACCTAAACCAGGAACAATATATCCATGGCTATTTAATTTTTCGTCAACAGTACCAATCCATAATTTAGTATCTGCAGGAAAGTGTTCTTTAACATATTCAATACCTTCTGTAGCACCAATTACACAAGCTAAATGAATTTCTTTTGGAGTACCGTGTTTTTTTAAACCTTCAAAAACAGCAACCAAAGATTGACCGGTTGCTAAAATTGGGTCGGCTAAAATTAAAGTTTTATTGTCTAAATTAGGAGAAGCAAAATATTCTACTTCAATATCAAATTCTTTATCATTTCGTTGCTTTCTATATGCCGAGATAAAAGCATTTTCTGCATCATCAAAATAATTTAACAATCCATCATGTAAAGGTATTCCTGCTCTTAAAATAGAACATAAAACAATATCATTTTTTGGAGTGTCTACTATTTTAGTTCCTAAAGGTGTAGTAACTGTATTTTTTTCAAAAGTTAATGTCTGACTTATTTTATATGCAATTATTTCACCAACTCTACCTATATTTCGTCTAAAGCGCATAGAATCTTTTTGAACTGACACATCTCTTATCTCAGAAATAAATTTATTTAATATTGATTTTTTTGAATCTAATATATTGACAATCATATATGAGGTGTTTTATGCAAAAATAAAACTTTAAAACGAGAATTTAAACGAAAGGTTTGGTTTAATTTTTGTATATTTCATCTTGAATTTTGTAAATTAATAATTAATTAAAAAAAAGAAAAAGAACATGGGATTATTTTCATTTATTAAAGACGCTGGTGCTAAAGTATTTGGCATTGGTAAAACTACTGCTGAAGAAGCTGCCGATGCAGTAGCTATTGCAAAAGAAAAAGCAACAAAACTTTCTAATGCTATTGAAACTTTAGGGCTAAAAGTAAAAGATTTAAATGTAGAAGTTAATGGAGACAATGCAAGCGTTTGGGGACAAGCAGATTCTCAGGCAACTCGCGAAAAAGTGATTTTGGTATTAGGAAATACTGAAGGTATAGCAACCGTTGATGACAAAATGACTGTAGAAGTTCCAGAACCTGAAGCGCAATTTCATACAGTAGTAAAAGGTGATTATTTAAGCAAAATTGCTAAAAAATATTATGGAGATGCAATGAAATATCCTGTAATTTTTGAAGCAAATAAACCAATGCTTACAGATCCAGATAAAATTTATCCTGGTCAAGTATTAAGAATACCTGCTTTAGATTAAAAATTTTAAAACCATTTAAAATTCATAAACAATAAATGGTAAAATTTAACATTAAAAACCCAAACAGCTTATATAAGCTGTTTGGGTTTCTTATTTTTAATACATAAAAATTACTTCTACACATAGGTAGAAACCATTTTATTATTGTTCTATATAAACTATTTCGTGAGAGATATCTGAAAACTGACGGAACATTTCAAACACACCACAATAGCGATCTACCGAAAGATTTACAGATTTTTCTATTTTATCTTTTTTAAAATCACTTCCATAAAATTTATAAGTAACTTTTACTTCTTTGTAAGTTTTAGGATGTTCATCTGTTAAACTAGCTTCAACTCCAATTTTAAAATCATCCACTTCAGCACGCATTTTTTTAAGCAAAGAAGCAACATCCATTGCTGTACAACCTGCTAATGCAGTTAACATCATTGCTTTTGGTCGCAAACCTTTTCCCTGTCCGCCAACCTCTTCGGCAGCATCAATCATTACAGAACCTTCTGGAGCAACAGACTCAAAAAGCATTTGCCCTTTCCAACTAACTTCAATTTTATTTGTCATATCTATAAATTTATAAACACAAATTTAAAAGATTTTTAGTATTGAAGCGTAACATTCTTAACAAAACAACAACTTATATTTTAGCATAAATAATTACCTGTAATTCAATCAATAATTAGTATATTGGGTTACATATTTAAAATTGTATTTTATGAAAGAATTTTTTGAAGGAATGTCAACTCTAGAACAAACCTATTGGATGGTTGCTTTAATAGGTTCTACAATTTTTTTGATAATTTTTATTTTGACTTTTATTGGCGGAGGAGATTCCGATATGGAAGCAGATGCAGATGATTTTGTAGCTGATGATGGCGGTGTGGGATTTCAATTTTTTACATTTAAAGGTCTAGTTGGTTTTTTTACCATTTTTGGTTGGACAGGTATTGTTTGTATTAATGAAGGTTTATCTACAATTCCAACTTTAATAATTTCATCTTTTGCCGGTTTATTAATGATGGTTTTAACCTCCTTATTATTCTTTTGGATGCATAATTTAGCAGAATCTGGAACTTTAAAAATAAAAAATGCAGTTGGCGTAATTTGCGAAGTATATTTACCAATTGGTGCAAACCGCTCTAAAATGGGAAAAGTACAAATTAAAGTACAAGGTAGCTTACGAGAATTAGAAGCAATTACCGATAATGATGAAGAATTAAAAACAGGCACAATGGTTAAAGTAATTGAGATTGTAAGTGCCGAAATATTATTAGTACAAAAATTAACACAAAAAAATTAAACCATGAATCTATTATTTTTACCCTTACAATCGGCAGCAACTGGTGTTTACTTGGTTGGAGCTGTAATTTTTATTTTAGTCGTCTTCTTTTTCTCTATGATTAGAAGGTACAAACGTTGTCCTTCTGATAGAATTTTAGTTGTGTATGGAAAAACTGGAGGCGGACAATCGGCTAAATGTGTTCACGGTGGTGCTGCATTTATTTGGCCAATAATTCAAGATTACGAGTTTTTAGATTTAACGCCAATGTCTATTGAAGTAAATTTAACAAATGCATTAAGTAAACAAAATATTCGTGTAAACGTACCTTCAAGATTTACAATTGGTATTTCAACCGAACCAAGTGTTATGCAAAATGCCGCCGAACGTTTATTAGGTTTAAGTTTAGATGCCGTACAAGATTTAGCTCAAGAAATTATTTTTGGTCAGTTACGTTTAGTGGTTGCCTCAATGGATATTGAAGAAATTAACTCGGATAGAGATCAATTTTTATCACACATTACACACAGTGTAGAAGCCGAATTAAAAAAAGTTGGTTTAAAATTAATCAACGTAAACATTACAGATATCCACGATGAATCTGGATATATTGAAGCATTAGGTAAAGAAGCTGCTGCAAAAGCAATAAACGAAGCTAAAGTTTCTGTTGCCCAAAAAGTTAGAGATGGATCTATTGGTGAAGCTAATGCATTACAAGATCAACGTATTCAAGTTGCCGCTGCAGATGCAAACGCTGTACACGGTGAAAATACTGCAAAAGTTCAAGTTGCTAATTCAAATGCAGACAGAAGATCGCGTGAAGCTGAAGCTGAAAGAATTGCAAACGCTGCCGAAAAAGTACAAGCTGCAAAAGCATTAGAAGAAGCCTATGCTGCCGAAAAAATTGCTGAAGAAGCCAGAGCAAAACGCAAAGAAGCTGAACAAGGTGCAGATATTATTGTTCCTGCTAAAATTGATAAGCAAAAAATAGAAATAGATGCTGAAGCTGAAGCTGAACAAATAAGACGTATAGCAAAAGGTCAGGCAGATGCAATTTTTATGAAAAAAGAAGCCGAAGCAAAAGGATTGTACGAAATACTTACAAAACAAGCACAAGGTTTAGATCAAATTGTAAAAGCTGCCGGCAATAACTCTAAAGATGCCGTACTTTTATTAGTTGCTGATAAATTACCTGAATTGGTTAAAACACAAGCCGAAGCTATTAAAAATATTAAAATTGATAAAGTTACTGTTTGGGAAAACGGAGGTGGAAAAAATGGTAAAACATCTACCTCTAACTTTATTTCTGGAATGTATAAATCTGTTCCACCTTTACAAGAAATGTTTAATATGGCAGGTATGCAATTACCAAATTATTTAAAAGGTGAAGACGTTGAAGAAACTAAATCAACTGAAGAAAACACCCCAAAGCCTACTACAGATAAAGAAGAATAATTAATTCTAAAATAGAACTGTAAAAGCTGTTTAGATGATTTAAAGTTCTAAACAGCTTTTTTTTAATTAAATTTATGAGTTTTGGTGCAATTGCTATTTTAATTTGCATTCTAATTTTTAATTAAAACTCAACATAAATTATTATCGCTTTTAACATTAAATTTGTTATTTTACAATTATATTGTTTTAATACAAGGTAGATGCGTTTTAAACTTTTTAATTTTATACTATTACTTATTTTCTTTAACTCCTTTTGTTTTAAGGCTTGGTGTCAAGCTGATACACCTCCACAAATGGAAGCTGTTGGAGATTCGTTCTTTTGTGCTGCAACAGAAACTCCAATCGTAACTTCATTTAATATTTCAAACCCTAACAATATTGAGATTCTAAAATTATTTATTCAAATTTCAGAAGGCTACGATAAAAATAACGACAAATTAAAATTAAGTGGAAATCACCCAAATATAACCGATTCTTTTAATGTTTCTGAAGGAAAATTAACCTTAACCTCTTCAAAAACGGGCTCGGAAGCTTTAAACAACTTAATTGACGCAGCAAAAGATGTTGTTTTCTATAGCTTAAACAACAAAGTTTCTGGCACTAAAAAATTCTCTTTTACTGTTGATGAAAAAAATTACTTACCTTCAACGGGGCACTATTACGAATACATTAGTGCAAACAATATTACCTGGAAAGATGCTAAAGCTAAAGCTGAAACATTAAATTATTACGGCTTACAAGGCTATTTAGCAACCCTTACTTCTGCCGAAGAAGCACAACTTGCAGGTGAACAAGCTACTGGGCAAGGTTGGATAGGGTGCAGCGATGCAACGTCTGAAGGCGTTTGGAAATGGGTTACAGGTCCTGAAGCTGGAACTATTTTCTGGAATGGATTGTATACTGGATCTGTTGTTTCAGGTATGTATGAAAACTGGGATAATCAAGAACCAAACGATTACCCAAATGCCAATATTTATGGCGAAGAAAATTATGGACATGTGTATGAAAGTGGCAAATGGAATGATTATCCTAATTATGACTCAAAAATCAAAGGGTATATTGTTGAATATGGTGGAATGCCAGGAGATTCAGTTGTAGACTTTGGTGAAAATGAAACCACTTTAACTGTTGCAGAAATTTTAGATACTACAACTTATGAACGTTGCGGAGCTGGTGAAGTTATTTTATCAGCAAAATCTAGTAATGGCGACGTACTTTGGTTTGATTCTGAAACAAGTTCAACCCCTCTAAGTTCAAAGAATACTTATACACCCACTATAACTGAGACTACTACATTTTATATTACACCTAAAAGCTGTACTTCTGGTGAAAGAACAGCAATTACTGCCACTGTACACCCACTTCCAGATATTAAAAAAAACATCACTATAAAAAATTGTGATGAAGATGGAAACCCAGATGGATTTACAAATTTTAATTTAAGTAATGCCATTGAACAAATTAATAATTCTACTAATAATTACACCATCTCTTTTCATTATTCAAAAGAAGATGCAAACACAGGAGATAACGCCTTTAACCCAGATTCTTTTAATAATAAAAACGCTATTAACAATACTGTTTATGCACGCGTTGAGAACAATCTAGGCTGTTTTGAAGTTTCAACCATTACATTGGCAGTTTCCACAACCTCTTTACCACCAGGTTTTATGGAAACGTTAATAGCATGCGATAACTATGGAGAAAATGATGGTTATTTTGCATTCAATTTAACAGAAGCAACCACAAGAATTCTCAACAAATTACCAAATCAAAATTTAAGTGTGCATTATTTTAAAAATGAAGAAGACGCGCTTTTAAAAAAGAACGAAATTACATCGCAAACAAATTACATTAATAAAAATGCATATTCTGAAACACTATTTGTACGGATTGAAAACTCTGAAAATGGAAACTGTTATGGCATTGGTGAATATTTAACTTTAATTGTAAATCCCTTACCAGAATTTGAAGTAAAAACTAATGAAGTAATCTGTTTAGATAATCCTTCTACAATTACTTTAGAACCTTTTAATAACTTAGATACCTATAGTTATGTTTGGACTAATAATAACAACGAAACCTTAAATACTGAAAACACTCTTGAAGTTTCAACAAGTGGAGTTTACACAGTAATTGCAACTTCTAATTTAGGTTGCGAATCGTTGCCTAGAACTAGTATTGTTGAAGAATCTAAAGGAGCTAATATAAGTTTAGATGATTTAATTATTGTTGATGATTCAAATAATAATTCAATAACAATAAACAATGCCAACAACAATTTAGGAGAATACGATTATGAATATTCTTTAAATAACGAATTTGGTCCATTTCAAGAAAAACCTTTTTTTGATAATATACCCGCAGGAATTCACACATTATACGTTAGAGATACCAATAATTGTAAAACCGTATCATTGGAAGTTTCAATTATAGGTTATCCAAAATTTTTTACACCAAACAATGATGGCTCTAATGATACTTGGAATATTATTGGAATAAATCGTGATTTTTACCCAAATTCTTTGCTTACTATTTTTGATAGATATGGAAAATTAATCGCTCAAATAAATCCAATTCTTGAAAGCTGGAATGGATTATATAATGGACGTGAGTTACCTTCAACAGATTATTGGTTTACTGTTGAATTAAGAGATAAAAACGGAAATATTAGAAGTAAACAAGGGCATTTTAGTTTAATTAGAAAGTAATTGAATAAGAAAACTGTCACTCCTACGTAGGCAGGAATCTTTTTTTATTAGTATCAATAATTATATTTTTCTCAAAAATCTCTCAATCTAAAGTTACCCTAAATTTAACAAAATCAAAATCTTAAATCAATATTGAATTAATTTTAAGTAGTTTTGCTGCAATGGTAAAAGAAATTCAAATTAGAATGCCAATTAAAGAAGCCACTAAAGAAGGTATTCTATTAATAAAGGCTGCGCAACAACTAAAAATTGATAACAAAAGTATTAATTCTGTAAAAGTATTGCGAAAATCTATTGATGCCAGAAAAGCAGCAATTATCTTTAATTACAAACTAGCTGTTTATATTAATGAAGCACAACCAAAAACTTCAGATTATACATTTGAATATAAAGACGTTTCTTCTGCAAAAGAAATTCATATTATTGGCTTTGGCCCTGCCGGAATGTATGCAGCTTTGCGTTGTATAGAATTAGGCTTTAAGCCAATTGTTTTAGAACGCGGAAAAAATGTACGCGATAGAAGACGCGATTTACGCGCAATAAATCAGTTCCATATTGTTGATGAAGATTCTAATTACTGTTTTGGTGAAGGCGGTGCAGGAACCTATTCCGACGGAAAATTATACACCCGAAGTTTAAAACGTGGCGATGTTAGAAGAGTTTTTGAAAATCTAGTTTATCACGGAGCCACAGATCAAATTTTGGTAGATGCACATCCACATATTGGAACCAATAAGTTACCTAAAGTTGTAAAAAATATAAGAGAAACCATTTTAAAATATGGTGGTGAAATTCATTTTGAAAGTCGTGTTGTAGATTTTACCATAAAAGAAAATAAGCTAAAAGCCATTCAACTTAAAAATGGAAAAGAACTAGATGTTAATGCTGTAATTTTGGCAACAGGACATTCTGCAAGAGATATCTATTATTTACTTCAAAGAAAAAATGTTGCTATAAAATCTAAGTCTTTTGCAATGGGAGTTCGTGTAGAACATCCACAAGAAATTATCGATTCCATTCAGTACCATTGTAAAGGTAAACGAAATGAGTTATTACCCGCTGCTTCTTATAGTTTAGTGCATCAGGTAAATGATAGAGGTGTTTATTCTTTTTGTATGTGTCCTGGCGGATTTATTGTTCCCGCAGCAACTGCAAATGGTGAAGTTGTTGTAAATGGCATGTCTCCTTCAAAAAGAAATAATTTATTTGCAAATTCTGGTATTGTAGTTGAAATTAATGCCGAAAAAGATTTGCATAAATACCAACAATTTGGGGCGTTAAAAGGATTGGAGTTTCAAAAAGATTTAGAAAAATTAGCTTGGGTTGCAGGAGGTAAAACACAAGTTGCTCCAGCGCAACGTTTAACTGATTTTGTTGAAGGAAAATTATCGAATACGCTAAACCCAACTTCATACCAACCAGGAATAAAACCAGCATCGTTACACTCTATTTTACCAAAACAAATTGGCGGTAGGTTGCGTAAAGGTTTTGCAGAATTTGGTAGAAAAATGCACGGTTATTATACAGAAGAAGCTAATGTAATTGGTGTAGAATCTAGAACCTCATCTCCTGTAAATATTCCAAGAAAAGATACTTTAGAACATACCCAATTACACGGATTATTTCCTTGTGGTGAAGGTGGTGGTTATGCTGGTGGAATAGTTTCTGCCGCAATGGACGGAGAGCGTTGTGCCGAAGCTGCAATAGCTACTTTTAAATCTTAAATTCCATTTTAAAATAATCGTTAACATCAATCACTTGCATACCGGCAGTTTTAGCGGCTTGCATTCCTAAAACTCCATCTTCAAAAACAATACAGTCTTTTGGATCAACTTTCATAAGTTCAGCACATTTTAAAAATGTTTCTGGATGTGGTTTTGGATTTTCAATATCGTTAGAAGTAATTACAATATCAAAAAAATGTGCCATATCAATAACTTCTAATGTTTTTTTAGCACCATTTCTGGTGCTTCCAGTTCCAATAGACATTGGCAAAACATTGTGGTATTCTCTAATAACATCTGCTACAACAGTAATTTCTTTTGTTTCATGTACCAGTTTTTTAAAAGTAGCCCCTTTTATTGAACCCACTTCAACAGGATCCATGTTAACATTAAATAATTTATTTAACTTTAAAATGGTTGCATCTCTAGGTGTACCAGTTAAAGATTTAAATAATGCTGCTGTAAAATCTATTCCATAAGGAGAAACAGCTGTTCGCCAAGATAAGAAATGATTTTGCATGGTATTTGCAACAGTTCCATCTAAATCAAAAATAAGGCCTTTAACATTTTCTGGTATTTTAATCATTTCATTTTTATTGAATTTCAAAAGTAATTATATATTCTGCTTTTAAAAAATGAATTAGAGTTTCTTTACGAAATCCTTTTATTAATTTAAATTCACAGATTTATTCATTTATAATGAAAAAAATTTAATAAATTTACCTTTTAATAATTAAATGTACTTATTACATTTAATAAAATAACCTAACATAAATGAAAAAAACAATAACACTTCTAACCTTTACTGTTTGCATTCTGTTTGGATGTCAAACTAAAAACGCTTCAAAAGAAATAGCAGAAACAACACCACCTAACATTATTATTATTTATACCGATGATTTAGGCTATGGAGATGTTAGTGCAAATGGTGCAACAGAATTACAGACACCAAATATTGATAAATTAGCTAACGGCGGAGTTCGTTTTACTAATGGATATGCAACTTCTTCAACTTGTACACCTAGTAGATATGCATTGTTAACGGGTGTTTACCCTTGGAGAAATAAAGATGCTAAAATATTACCTGGAACAGCACCTTTAATTATTGATACCGCACAAATGACAATTCCAAAAATGTTAAAAACCAAAGGTTATTATACTGGTATTATTGGTAAATGGCACTTAGGTTTAGGTACAGGAAATGTAAATTGGAATGAAACCGTAAAACCCGGACCAAATGAAGTTGGATTTGATTATTCAAATATTTTAGCTGCTACACAAGACCGTGTTCCAACTGTTTATATAGAAAATGGAGACGTTGTAGGTTTAGATCCAAATGACCCAATAGAGGTAAATTATAAAACTAATTTTGAAGGAGAGCCAACAGGTAAAGACAATCCAGAATTAACTACCATGAAATGGCACCACGGACACAATAATAGTATTGTTAATGGAATACCAAGAATTGGTTTTATGAAAGGTGGAGAAAAAGCAAAATGGAGCGATATAGATATGGCTGATTACTTTTTAAAAGGTGCACAAGATTATGTTAGGAAACATAAAAACGAACCTTTCTTTTTACTTTACACTATGCAACAACCACACGTACCTAGAACTCCTCACCCTCGTTTTGAAGGAAAATCTGGATTAGGACCAAGAGGTGATGTTATTTTAGAAGCAGACTGGTGTATTGGAGAGTTTATAAAAACTTTAGAAGAAGAAAATTTATTAGAAAATACTTTGATTGTTTTTTCAAGTGATAATGGTCCAGTATTAAACGATGGCTATTTTGATGATGCTGTTGAAAAAGTTGGAAATCATAAACCAACAGGAGCATTAAGAGGTGGAAAATATAGTTTATTTGAAGCTGGTACAAAAGTACCATTTTTCACTTATTGGAAAGGGAAAATTCAACCAACAGTATCTAATGCTTTAATTTCTCAAGTAGATTTACTTTCTTCTTTATCTAATTTAGTAGATAGCGATATTAAAGTAGATGACAGTCAAGATTTATTAGATGTTTTATTAGGAACTTCAAAAGTTGGAAGAGAAGAATTGATTTTAGAAGCAACATCAAAAACTGCTTTTAGACAAGGAGATTGGGTAATGATTCCTCCATACAAAGGACCTAAAGTAAATAAACAAGTTAATATTGAATTAGGAAACTCTTTAGAATACCAATTATACAATTTAAAAGAAGATGTTAGCCAACAAAACAATTTAGCTAAAGAAAACCCAGAAAAATTAAAAGAAATGCTTACCGCATTTGAAAAAATTAGAGGTAAAGGCTACACAAATGTTACACAATTAGAATTAAAATAACTTTTTATTTAAGTAAAATAAAGCCTGCATTTAAAATGTGGGCTTTTTTTATTTTAAACAGCTTCGTACATTTTTCCGGGTAATGGTTTTACAACACCTTTCATTTCAAGGTTAAATAATATTGTAACCGTTTTATAAACTGGCAACTTACAGTTTAACGAGATAATATCTAACAATTCTTTCCCTTCTTTTAGTAAAAAATCATACACTAATTGTTCTGTTGGATCTAACTCAACAAACAATTGTTTTTGAATGGGTTTTTCTTTTTTAATTTCTAGATCCCAATTTAACATTTCAACCAAATCAGTTGCACAAGTTAAAATAGCAGCTTTATTTCTTTTAATTAAGTCGTTACAACCTTTACTTAAATTATCTGTGCTTCTTCCTGGTACCGCAAAAACATCTCTACTATAAGAATTTGCAATATCTGCAGTAACTAAAGAGCCACCTTTTTCGGCAGATTCTATAATAATTGTAGCTTCAGAAATACCAGCTACAATTCTATTTCGTTTTAAAAAATTTTCGCGTTGCAATTCATCATTATGCCAAAAATCTGTTATAAATCCACCATTTTTATTTATATCTGCTACATATTTTTTATGAGATTTCGGATAAATTTCTTCAAAACCATGTGCTAAAACCGCAATGGTTTGCAATTCGTTTTTTAGCGCAGCCCTATGTGCACAAATATCAACTCCATAAGCAAAACCACTAACAATTATTGGATTGTATGGTTTTAAATCTGAAATTAATTTCTCACAAAAATCACGTCCATAACTTGTAATTTTTCTTGTACCCACAACACTAATTATTGGCTGATTAGAAAGATTGAAATTTCCTTCTTTAAAAATTAAAATTGGAGCATCTATACAATGTTTTAACTTTTCTGGATAGTTTTTATCTTTAAAATAAAAAGTTTCAATATTATTCTTTTTTATATATTTCAGTTCAATTTCGGCCTCTTTTAAATTTTCTTTATCGAACAAATGTTGCATTGCAAAAGCACCAATTCCATTTATTTTTTGAAGTACATTCCGCTTCTCTTTTAGCACATTTTTTGCACTTCCACAGTGAGCTATTAACTTTTTTGCGTTAATATCACCTATCCCTTTTACACGCTGCAAGGCTAAAACATATAGTAAATCTTCGTCAAACATCTTATAACAATTTGAAATTCAATATATAAAATTATTGTTAATAAAATTTAGTGCAAAGCTATATTTTTACAACTCTTTTCTTATATATTTGTTTTAATGACATTAGCAACATACATAAGCGATTTATTATACAGATACGAATGCGTAATTGTTCCAAATTTTGGGGGTTTTGTAAGTAACGAAATTTCTGCAAAAGTAAACCATTTTACACATACATTTTACGCTCCTTCTAAGCAACTAACTTTTAATGTTAACTTGCAAAATAACGATGGTTTATTAGCAAATTACATTGCTTCATCTAAAAACATTTCATTTGTAAAAGCATTGGAATATATTTATAATGAAGTTGAAATTTGGAAAAACACGTTAAAAGATGAAACGCTTTCTATTGAAAATATAGGAACTTTTACAGTAAATGCTAACGGCAATTATATTTTTAAACCTGCTAATACTGTCAATTATTTAACAAGTTCTTTTGGGTTAAATTCTTACAACTCACCAGCTATAAAACGTGTAGAATACAAGCAAAAAGTAAAACAATTAGAAACTATTGCTCCTGTATTACCAACTAAAGAAAACAATAGAAAAACACCAGCATTTATTAAATATGCTGCAAGTGCTGCTATTCTTTTTGCTTTAGGAACACTTGGCTGGAATGAATACCAAAAGGTTGAATACAATAATTTAGTTGTTGAAGCTGAACAACAGCAACAAAAAGTTGAAAAAAACATACAAGAAGCAACTTTTGTTATTGCCAATCCACTACCTGCTATTACTTTAAATGTCACCAAACAAACATACAATTACCATGTAGTTGCTGGTGCTTTTAGAGACCCTATAAATGCAGAGAAAAAATTAAATGAACTGGTTAAAAAAGGGTACAAAGCTAAAATTTTAGGCGTTAATAAATGGAACCTTACAGAGGTTTCTTATTTAAGTACAAATTCTAAAAATGAAGCAATTAATACTTTAAATAAAATTAAAAGAACCATTTCTAAAGATGCTTGGTTATTGGTAAAAGAGCTTTAATACTCAAAATTTACACGCTCCTATTTTTTTAATAAAATAACTTTATATTTACCAAAATTTAAAGGCATGACTAAAACACCTAAAGAATCTCTAACAGTACTTACTGATATTGTTTTACCAAGTGACACCAATCCGTTAGGAAATCTTTTTGGAGGCGAACTATTAGCTAGAATGGACAGAGCTTGTAGTATTACAGCACAGCGCCACTCTAGAAGAATTGTAGTTACTGCTTCTGTAAATCATGTTGCTTTTAACAAAGCTGTTCCCGTTGGTAGTGTTGTAACCATTGAATCTAAAGTTTCTCGCGCTTTTAAATCTTCTATGGAAGTTTATGTTGATGTTTGGATTGAAGATAGAGAGTCTAGAGAACGCACTAAAGTAAATGAAGGTATTTATACATTTGTTGCTGTTGATACTACAGGAGCACCTGTAAAAGTTCCTAAACTAGAGCCTGAAACAGATATTGAGAAAAAACGTTTTGAAGGAGCTTTAAGAAGAAAAGAATTAAGTTTAATTCTTTCTGGAAAAATGAATCCACAAGATGCTAAAGCATTAAAAGCTATTTTTCATTAATTAAAATTGATAGCTAAAACAGCAATAACAAAACCCAATCAAATTACACATAACTAATTAAAAAACAATTGGTTAGGAATCTATTTTTAAAATTCAAATTTATATTGAATATCAATTGGTTTTTCTGATTTACTTTTAGAATAAATATTTAAATTAGTAACAGAAATACCTAATAAACGTACAGAATTCAATACTTTTTCTTGATACAATAACTCTTTAACAGTTTCTAATAATATCCCTTTTTCTTTTACAAAATAAGGCAATGTTTTACTGCGTGTTTGCGTTTTAAAATCGCTATATTTTATTTTTAAAGTAATTGTTTTACCAGAAACTTTTGCTTTAAGTAAGCGCTGTTCTAACTCTTCAGAAATATGTTCTAACTGCTCTAACATAAAAATTTCTGAAGTTAAATTTGTATTGAATGTATGTTCTGCTGCAACAGATTTTCTAACTCTATTTGGTTTTACAGGACTGTTATGCAAGCCCCTAACAATTTTATAATAATGTGCTCCAGAACTTTTAAAATGCTGTGTTAAAAAAGCTTCACTTTTAGATTTTAAATCACTGCCTTTAAAAATTCCTAAATTGTACATTTTAGCGGCAGTTACTTTTCCAATTCCATAAAATTTTTTGATTGGCAATTCTTCTAAAAACGAGATTACCTCCTCTGGCGGTATTGTTTTTTGTCCGTTTGGCTTATTTATATCTGACGCTATTTTGGCAATAAATTTACTACTTGAAATCCCGGCAGAAGCATTTAAATGTAGCTCATTAAAAATTCGATTTCTAATCTCTTTAGCAATTAAACTAGCAGAAGGATTCCCTTTTTTATTTTCTGTAACATCTAAATAAGCTTCATCTAAAGAAAGCGGCTCTACTAAATCGGTATAATCATAAAAAATATTTCTAATCTTTTTTGAGATTTCTTTATACCTTTCAAACCTAGGTTTTACAAAAATTAAGTGCGGACAATTTTTTCTAGCAATTACGCCACTCATAGCAGATCGTACGCCAAATTCACGAGCTTGATAACTCGCAGCCGAAACTACACCGCGCTCTCCGCCACCGCCAACAGCAATTGCTTTACCTCTTAACTCTGGGTTATCTAATTGTTCTACAGATGCGTAAAAAGCATCCATATCTACGTGAATAATTTTGCGGTATGTTTTATTTAAACTCACTTTTCAAAAGTACAATTTAAGATTATTATATTTTTGAAAAGTAAAAAAACAAAAAAACTGCCTAAAAAATAACACTCTCATCAACCTTAATCTATATAGACTTCAAGTTCTCATCATAATTTATTTTTAATTTTGATGAGCTACTGAATTGAATTCAGCAAGACGATTGTTTATTACCTCTTAGACAGCTTCTTTTTTTTAAAATAATCTAATTATACAACTCCTAAATCTAACATAGAATCTGCAACTTTAATAAATCCTGCAATATTTGCTCCTTTTACATAATTGATGTAACCATCATTTTCTGTTCCATATTTTAAACATGCAGTATGTATAGAGTGCATTATCTGATGTAATTTAGCATCTACTTCTTCTCTAGTCCAATTTAATTTCATGGCGTTTTGAGACATTTCTAATCCTGAAACACCAACTCCACCAGCATTTACTGCTTTACCTGGTCCGTATAAAATTTTAGCATCATGAAATGCATCAACAGCTTCTGGAGTACAACCCATATTAGAAACCTCTGCTACATATTTCACTTTATTAGCTACTAATTTTGCAGCATCTTCACCATTCAATTCATTTTGAGTTGCACAAGGCATTGCAATATCACATTTTACACCCCAAGGTTTTTCACCTGGATAAAATGTAGCTTCTGGAAACTCTTCTACATACGGAGAAACAATATCATTATTTGAAGCTCTTAATTGTAATAAATAATTAATTTTATCTGCATCCAACCCTTTTTCATCATATACGTAACCATCAGGTCCTGATATGGTAACTACTTTTCCGCCTAATTCTGTAATTTTTAAAGCCACACCCCAAGTTACATTTCCAAAACCAGAAAGTGCTATTGTTTTACCTTTAAAATCATCGTTTTTAGTATCTAACATTTCTTTAGTAAAATAAACTGCTCCAAAACCAGTTGCTTCTGGTCTAATTAAGCTACCTCCCCAGTTTAAACCTTTACCGGTAAAAACGCCAGAGTTTTCTTGCTGCAGTTTTTTATACATTCCATACATAAAACCAATTTCTCTACCTCCTGTACCAATATCTCCAGCTGGTACATCTGTACTTGGCCCAATAAGTCTCCATAATTCTAACATAAATGCCTGACAAAAACGCATAATTTCAGTATCAGATTTTCCTTTTGGATTAAAATCTGAGCCTCCTTTTCCACCTCCCATTGGAAGTGTTGTTAAAGCATTTTTAAATATTTGTTCAAAGCCTAAAAACTTTAAGATACTTAAATTTACACTTGGATGTAAACGTATTCCTCCTTTATATGGACCAATTGCATTGTTATATTGTACTCTATGACCTAAATTTACCTGAACATTCCCCGCATCATCTATCCACGAAATTCTAAACGTTAAAATTCGATCTGGCTCTACTAAACGTTCAATAACTTTAGCTGCTTCGTATTGTGGATTTTCATTATATATTGGTTCTATTGATTCTAAAACTTCACGAACAGCCTGTAAATATTCCTTTTCACCAGGATGTTTAGTTTCCAAATTTGTTAAAATTTCTGTTACATTCATAATTATATAATTTATAACGTTTATAGAATAATGTTTATAACAAAAGTACATATTTTAAATTAAATTACAAGTAACAATAGTTGTCCAATTTTTAATATTTAACATTTATTTATTCTTATTTTATTAATATGTAATTTTTACACTTATTTAAAGCGTCTTTTTTATCATATGTATATTTTTACATAAACCCTTCTGGAGGCATTTCATCTATTGGTTCTACTGTATTTAAATTGGTTTTATCTATAGAAATTCCCTCTTTAAAAATTGCAGCTTTGTTATTTGCACCCTCAATAATAGTTGTAAGTGAAGTTTTAAAAGAAATATGTCTCAAATAAGTATCTTCAAAAACTGCTTCGTGTTTATTTAGGTAATCAACATCAAAAAAGCCATCATTCATAAATGGATTTATTGTTAAATAGCCCACCTTAAATGAAGTTAAATTTTGAAAAAAGTGAGTTCCTTGACTAGGGTCTATCCTAAAATTATTTAATCCCGATTCTACAATTATTTTTGCTGCAGATATTTGAGGCCAAATAACTGGAATTCCTAACCAAGGATCACTAGAACCCCAACGCCCAGGGCCTACCAAAATATAAGGCTTGTTTAACATTGCAAATTTTTTATTAATTTGATCTACAGCTTTTGCAATTTCTCGTGTATTAGCAGAATTAAAAGTTTCTGGTTTTACATAAACTAAATCGTAAATATTTTCATATTTCCCATTTCCTAAAGCCGATTCGGAATAAATAACAGTATCTGAAATTTTTAAATTTTTAGGTAGTTTGCTTACGGTTTCTGTACTTTCCATTATTGGCCTAATTTGTAAAAAACTAAACTTTTTTGGACTTCCAGGAGAAACATCTAGATTTACGGCAAACTCAATTTCTATAGGGTTTCTCATTTCTCGCTGTCCAACTCGCAGTAATTCTTGTAAAATTTCAGGCAACGGAAATGTATTGTATTTTAAAATATTATCGAACGAAATTACACGAATTCCATCGTGCATAACACCTGGTCTAATTATATTATTTTGTAAATCGTACGTAGAAGCCACAAATTTTAAAGAGCCATGATTTTCGGCTTTTCTAATAGATATTTTCTTTTTATTTATAGTTTCATTTGTTGAAACTTTATAACTTTCTGGATTAACATCTAAACCATAAAAATACTGTTGTGTATCACGCTGTGTTGACCCAGGTGAAGACAGTTGCAATACTTTTTTAGGATGGTATGGCGAAAAACGCAATGTTTGTCCACCACCTACAATTATTTCACCCAAACCTAAGGCAATATTAGCAATTCCTTCATTTGGTTTTTCATCTCCAATTGGGTAAAAGTTAATAGAACGAGCAACTCCAGAAACATTTGGATAATATACATCATTATATTGTGTACCAACAACTTCTTGTAAAATTACAGCCATTTTATCTTCTTCTATAGTATGCGATGTAGCTTTTAAATACAATTTACTACTTTCAAAAAAAGCTGAAGCAATAACCGATTTTACAGCATTAGAAACCATTTCAACCATTTTATCTATTTCGGTATTTGGAACCATATATGTTGCAAATATTCCAGCAAAAGGCTGATAATTAGAATCTTCTAACATACTTGAGGAACGTATTGCTATTGGACAGGTTGTAGTTTTTAAAAATGCTTTTATATCTTCAAGAGCCCATTCTGGTAAATCTTTAGAAATAAATTCATTTAAAATATCATCATCGTTAGTACTTTCGGCAACAAATTTTATTAGCTTATGGGTTTCAATAAATTGATCAAAAACTTCGGTACTTATTACAACAGTTCTTGGTATGGTTATACTTACGTTTTCGTATTTATTGTATAAATTATTTCGTTTTAAAAAGGAATCTATAAAAGCTAAACCTCTTCCTTTTCCACCTAATGCACCTTCTCCAATTCTTGCAAAACCAACAAACTCATCGTATTTATGTTTATCAAACTTAACAATTACCCCTCTAGATCTATAAACGCGATATGCTTTTATAGAGTTAATTAAAAAGTCTCTAATTTCTAGTTCATCTTCAAAATCATCATATTCTATATTGCTAAATAAATCTGCTAAAGGAAAAAGTGCTCTAGATTTTATCCATTTTGAAAATTCGCTTCTTATTGCGTGATATTTTAAACAATCTTCAGTTACAACGTACAATGCTTTTTGAAATTCATTTAAATCTTTAACTGTTGCCAAGACTTTCATTTGAATAGGATCCCAAAATTCAAAATTTCCAAACGAAAAATACTTTACTATATAATTTTTTATATCTACCCCTAGAGTTTCTGAATGTTTGTATAAAAATTTACCTTTAAGTTCTAATGCTCGTTTTTCATTATTAGCATCGGAAGATTGAATTAAAAAAGGAAAATAGCGTTTAAAACTTCTAACATAATCTAAAAATAAAAAACCTGCTTCTTTGTTTCTAACTCCGTCTTTAATATAATTAACATCAGATATTACACCTAATAAGCTTTCTTTATAATTATTAAATAAACTAATACCTTCTTCAAAAGTTGTGGCCAATAAAATTTTTGGTCGTCCGCGCATTAATAGCATTTTTCTATGCTCGTTTAATCCTTCAGACATTATTCTTTGAGTTTGCTTAAGAATAACTTTATAGATAAGTGGAATATATCTGGAATAAAATTTTAATGAATCTTCGACTAACAATATGGCTTTAACACCTATAGAATTAATGTCTAATTCTGCATTCATTCTATCTTCAGTTAATTTAATAATGGCTAAAAATATATCTACATTTCCATTCCAATGAAAAACAAAATCTATAATTCCTGTATTTCCTTTTTCTAATTTACTTCTTAGTTCTGAAGAATAATGACTTAATGCTGCAATTGGCACATCTGGAAAAGCTTCCTTTATTTTTTTTGAAGTTTCAAAAGCTTTATAATTACCAATATCTAACCAAGTAATTACAATATCTACTTTATGTTCAGCCATCATTCTAATGGCTCTTTTAGCAGAATTTGCGTGAATAAAGTTAGGAGGATACCTTAAATTTAACGATGTATATTCATTAAAAATTCGCTCATCTATTCTACCATCTTCTTCAAGCATATAATAGTCGTAGTTAGAACAAACTATTAATACTTGACTAATTCTATTTTGCATTAATTTATCAAAGGCAACCTCTTCAAATGCATACGATTTTAAATTGGGCAATGTCTTTTTTTCCATTTTAATTCCTTTGTTTATTGACATACAATATATAAATTTAGTTTCTATATTTTGTATTATATACCTATAAAAAAAGGGCTGCTTTACAGCAGCCCTTTTTTTATTAACACTATAATTTATTTAAACAACACCTTGTGCAAGCATTGCATCTGCTACTTTAACAAAACCTGCAATATTTGCCCCAACTACATAATCTATGTAACCATCTTCTTGTTTACCGTATTGAATACAAGATTCATGAATTTCGTTCATAATAGTTTTAAGTTTTTCATTTACCTCTTCACGTGTCCATTTTATACGTATAGAGTTCTGACTCATTTCTAAACCAGAAGTTGCAACACCGCCTGCATTTGAGGCTTTACCTGGAGCATACAATATTCTTTTTGCTTGAAAAGCTTCTACCGCTTTTGGTGTAGAAGGCATATTTGCACCTTCACTAACCACAAAACAGCCATTACTTAATAATGTTTTAGCCGCTTCTTCATTTAACTCGTTTTGTGTAGCACAAGGCATTGCCACTTCACAAGGAACACTCCAAGGTGTTTGTCCTTCAAAAAATTGAGCTTTTGGATATGCTGTTACATATTCGCTAATTCGTCCTCTTTTTACGTTTTTTAGCTCCATTACAAACGCTAATTTTTCTTCGTCTATACCATCTTTATCATAAATATAACCTGAAGAATCTGACAAGGTTACAACTTTAGCACCTAATTCTGTAGCCTTTTCACAAGCATACTGTGCAACATTTCCAGAACCTGAAATAGTAATTGTTTTACCCTCTAAAGTATCGCCTCTTGTACCCAACATACTTTGCGCAAAATAAACGGTACCATAACCTGTTGATTCTGGACGAATATAAGAGCCACCCCAAGACATACCTTTACCAGTTAAAATTCCTGTAAATTCGTTACGTAACTTTTTATACATTCCAAACATATAACCAATTTCTCTTGCTCCAACACCCATATCACCAGCAGGCACATCGGTATTAGGACCAATATGACGGAATAATTCACCCATAAAACTTTGGCAAAAACGCATAATTTCATCATCAGATTTTCCTTTTGGATCAAAATCTGAACCTCCTTTTCCACCTCCTAATGGTAAATTAGTTAGTGCGTTTTTAAATACTTGTTCAAATGCTAAAAACTTAAGAATACTTAAGTTAACTGAAGGATGAAAACGCAAACCACCTTTATAAGGCCCAATTGCAGAATTCATTTCTATTCTAAAACCTCTATTAACTACAATTTCTCCCGTATCATCTACCCAGGGAACTCTAAAAATTATTACCCTTTCTGGTTCAACCATACGCAATAAAAGATTATTACCACTATAATGTGGCTGGCTTGCAATGTATGGAATAATAGCTTCGGCAACCTCCTCTACTGCCTGTAAAAATTCAGGTTCATGTTGACTTCTAACATTTACCAAGTCCATAAAATTTTTAATCTTTAATTCCATTTTTGCATCCATAATTTATCTTTTTCTGTTTTTATATTTAAATAATTAAACTTCAAAAATATGACTTTTAATAAATAGCAACCTAAAAATTTAATAAATATTACATAAAAACAAGTACTTGTTAAAATCTTTTAAAACCAGTCTTTTTTTTATTTTATAAAATATTTTTCAGCAATTATTCATTTTAAATTAACAGAAAGCAGTATTAGATTCAAAATTGAATACTACAAAAATAAAAATGTGTAAATTTGCACTCTAATTTTATATAAAAATGTTGGATAAAGTAAAAGAATTGATTGGTGAAGTAGCTGCATTTAACGCAACTTCCAAAGAAGAAATTGAAACTTTTAGAATTAAATTTTTAAGTAAAAAAGGAATACTTAATGATTTATTTGCTGAATTTAAAAATGTAGCACCTGCCGAAAGAAAAGAATTTGGACAGGCATTAAATACGTTAAAAAACGCAGCACAAGATAAAGTAAATCAACTAAAAGACGCCTTAGAAAACGCAAATGAACAAAAAGGTGTTTATGGCGATTTAACACAACCAGAAGAACCAATAGAACTAGGTTCTCGCCACCCAATATCTATAGTTAGAAATAAAATTATTGATGTTTTTTCTCGCATAGGTTTTACAGTTTCTGAAGGTCCTGAAATTGAAGATGACTGGCATAATTTTACGGCTTTAAATTTACCAGAATACCATCCAGCACGTGATATGCAGGATACATTTTTTATTGAAACAAATCCAGATATTTTATTACGTACCCATACTTCTTCTGTACAAGTACGTTATATGGAAAATCATAAACCGCCAATTAGAACTATTTCTCCGGGAAGAGTTTTTAGAAATGAAGATATTTCGGCACGTGCACATTGTATTTTTCATCAAGTAGAAGGTTTATACATAGATACAGACGTTTCTTTTGCAGATTTAAAACAAACTTTATTGTATTTTACCAAAGAGATGTTTGGAAAATCTAAAATACGTTTACGCCCTTCTTATTTTCCGTTTACAGAGCCAAGTGCCGAAGTAGATATTTATTGGGGTTTAGAAACTGAAACCGATTATAAAATTACAAAAGGTACAGGTTGGTTAGAAATTATGGGTTGTGGAATGGTAGATCCAAATGTATTAAAAAATGCAAATATAGATCCAGATGTTTACAGTGGTTACGCTTTTGGAATGGGTATAGAACGTATTGCAATGTTATTGTATCAAATACCAGATATTAGAATGTTTTATGAAAACGATGTACGCTTTTTAGAACAATTTAAATCGGTAATTTAGATATTGAAATTAGTAAAACTGAGATAAATTCGGTCTCTTATCAAAATTTGAACTAACAATTCTGAGATTCTGAAACGAGTTCAGAATGACACCGCATTTTAATTTTGAGTAAATTATTTATGAAAAAAGACATTAAAATTCCAGAAGTTAGTGATGTTTTTATGGCTGCTGTAAAAGAATACAACCAAGATTTTAAAACAGATGAATGGAACGCCTATATAATTAACAACAAAGATGTTGATTTAGAAATGGTTTTAGTTGTTTCTAAAGGATATGATGAAGATAAAATGATTGAAACTGCGGTTTTAAGACATAAAATTGAAAAATTACCTGCAAAATCTTTTGCTAAAGTTGAATTTTTACAAGATGATGTTTTAAAACTTTCAAACTTTTTTAACGTTACCTTTTTTGAAGGAAATGCAATGTTAGATAAAAAATATGTATTTAAAAAAGGCACAATTAAAGACAGCGCAATTAGAAACATACCCTTGTTAAATAAGCGTGGTATATTGATAAAATAATAAATAACAACCAAATGAAAGCAACCCTAACAGTTTTATTAATGGGCTTTAGCATATTAACATATTCTCAAAATATACCAATGTATGTTGGTACTTATACTGGTGAAGATAGTGAAGGAATCTACTTATATAACTTCAACACTAAAACTGGTGAATTAAGTGCTAAAACATTAGCTATTAAAACTGTTAACCCTTCATTTATTACTTTTTCAGCAAACAAAAAGCAACTATATGCAGTTAGTGAAAGTGATAATGGAAGTACTTTAAGCGCCTATAATATAACCAAAAACGGCACACTTTCCTTAATTAATAAAGTAAATAGTGGCGGTAAAGGCCCTTGCCATGTACAATTAAATAAAAAAGGAGATAAAGCTGTAGTTTCAAATTATGGAGGCGGAACTTTTGCTATTTATAATGTTGAAGAAAGCGGAAGTTTACAAGAGGCTTTTCAAGTTACAGATCATAATATTGAAACTGTAAAATCACACGCGCATTCTGCCCAATTTTTAGATAGTAATTTATTTGTAGCAGATTTAGGGCGAGATTTTTTAGCACATTATACCGAAAACCAAGGAACGTATACTTTAAAAGAAAATTATAAAATGGAAGCTGGTGCTGGACCAAGACATTTTGAAATTTCTAAAAAAGGTAAGTATATTTATGTTATTAATGAATTAAATTCTACTGTTACAGTTCTTAAAAACGCTGAAAACAGCTATAAATACATTCAAAATATAAGTACTTTAAGTAGTGATTTTAAAGGGGAAAGCTTTTGTGCAGATATTCATTTATCTAAAAATGAAAAGTTTCTTTACGGCTCTAATAGAGGCGAAAACTCTATTGTAGTTTTTAAAAGAAATAAAAAAAATGGAATGCTTCAAAAAATTCAAAATATATCTGTTCACGGAGACTGGCCTCGTAATTTTACCTTAGCTCCAAACGGTAAATTTTTATTAGTAGCTAATAAAAAAAGTAAAAATATTAGCATTTACAATGTGAATAAAAAAACTGGTAAATTATCGTTTTCACACAGCATTAAAGCACCAACACCTGTTTGTTTACTCTTTTAATTCAAAATAATAAATATTATCTGTATTACTGTATCTAAACGAATTTAAGTATCCCGAATTTTCATTAATAAACACAACTCCTAACTCATCAAAATCTGAATTAAACATGTCTTGTTTTATAGGTATTCCCCAAGCTAAATTGTTTCTTTCTATTTTATAAATATTAAAACTCCCTTGCTCTCTAATAACTTCTGATATTTTATTATTTCCTTCATTATCGGAAGTATAAACAACGCCTGTTATTTCTCCTTCATAAGTATTTGAGGCAAAATAAATAGTGTTTTCATTATAAAAAGTTGGATTAATAATCTCAAATTCTGGATGAGAAATATAGACAACTTCGCCTTTTTCCCATTGATTGTCTTTATTTCTAATAAATTCTAACAAATGTAAACGTCCTCTTTCGTTAGTAACAACTAACATTTTACTACCATCTTTTGAAATTGTTGGATAGGTGTATGAAAAATTTAAGCTGCAAACAGGTAATCGTTTAATTTTTTTAACCTTAAAATCTTCAATTATTCCTTTATAAATTGTAAAATTATTAGTGCCAGAAGTACTTAATTTTCTTGTAATTCCAGTAAAATAAATTTCATTTTTAAAAATAGTAACTGCTCCTAAACTATACTTTGAACCGATTTTAATTTTCTGAGATTCAGATTTTAAATCTGAATATAAAAGCTTATAATTATTATTTTCGTGATTTGATGCATAAATTAGACCTTCGTTATAAATAGTAGGAAAAATATTTCCTCCTGAATTTAATGAAAGATAGGTTTCAAATAATCTCAAATCATTATTTTCACTAATAAGTAACTTTTCTTGCGCTATAGCATAATTTATAAGTAAAAGTACAATTATAAATATTCTATTTCTCATAAGGGTAATGTTTTAAATAGCTTAAATCAACTACTTTTTAAATTGATATAATATCTAAAACAAAAATAATGTATGTAAATTTAATTTATAGTTTATTACAAATAATCTTCAAAATATTCTTTTAGAATATCTTGCATTAATTCTATAGTTAATGGTTTATTTTGATAACCGCTAACACTTGAAATAGTTTTAGATTTAGCCAAATCATCTGGGTTTAATGAAGAAGATAGCATTACTAATATAATTTTTCCTTTTTTGCTTTTATCAAGTTTATTATATTCCTCAAGAAATTCCCATCCATTCATTCTAGGCATATTAATATCTAAAAATATAAGATCTGGCTGAGGGTGTTTACCAGCGTTAGTTGATTTAAGGTACTCTAGCGCTTCCATTCCATTTTCTGCCATTTCTATTTTTTCAGTACAGTCAACCTTATTAATTACCCATTCATGAATAAAATTGATGGCATCATCATCATCAATTAACAGAATACAATTTAATTTTTTCTTCATCTTTTATTTAGTTTAAATTTATAGGAATTGTAAAGTGAAAAGTTGATCCTTCCCCTAATTTTGAATCTACCCAAATTTCGCCACCATGCAAATGTATAATTTTATCACAATGCGCTAATCCAATTCCAGTTCCATCAAAATTACCTCTTCTATTTAACTTTTGAAACATTCCAAAAATATTACGATTATTTAGATTTTCAATGCCAATACCATTGTCTGAAACTGAAAATCTCCAATATTGCCCACTTCTAATTGCAGATACTTTAATAATAGGATCAACATCTTTTTTATGAAATTTAATAGCATTTGTAATTAGGTTAAAGAACAAAAGGTGAAGTTCTTTTTTATAAACTTTTAAAGCTGGTAAATTATCAAAAATAATTTTTGCATTAGTATTTTTTATAGTATCTGAAAGCTCCATTTTTATAGAATCTACTAGTTCTTTAATATAAACAGTTTCTAACTCTTTATTTACTCCAATACGCGAGTAATCTAAAAGACCTTTTATTAAACTACTCATTCTATCTGTAGACCGCTCAATAAAAGAGATACAGTTATTTGTTACTACATCTATCTCATCTATTTGTTTTTGCTTTAAAATATTTACCATTCCCCGTATAGATCTTAACGGTTCTTGCAAATCATGTGAAGCAATATATGTAAATTGTTCTATTTCCTTATTTTTAAGTTGTAAGTTTTCATATTGAGATGAAAGCATTGTAAGCCTTGTAATATCTTGTCTTATTGTAAGAAATTGATAAATTTCACCTTTTTCATTTTTAAATGGAATAATTGAAGTGTGTACCCAATAAAAACTACCATCTTTTGCCTTATTTTTTACGCCTCCAATCCAAACTTCACCACTTTTAATTGTTCCCCAAAGCTCTTTAAAAAATGCTCTTGAATGATGTCCAGAATTAATAACTTTATGTGTTTTACCAACAAGCTCTTCTCTACTATATTTAGAAATTTCACAAAACTTATCATTTACTGAAGTAATGACTCCATTCACATCAGTAGCTGCAACAATAGAGCTATCGTCTAAAGCTTGTTTAAGTTGACTTAATTCTAAATTAGCTTGGTATAGTGAATTTTTAAGATTTTCTTTCTCTACGTCTCTTTTATTTATTCCAACGGCGATACCAAAAATATAAAGAATAGAAACAAATAGTGCAACAATAGTAAAAATAATAAAACCAAAATTAAAGCCAATAATGTTATGGTTTACAGCATATAATAGCGCTAAACTCATTAACAATATCATTATAAAATTATATGGCGCAACTAATCTAATTAATTTACTTCCTGCATATTTACTTAAAATTAGACTGTAAAATTCTTTTGGTGAATTTTTTACAGAAAGTATACTTGAAAATAATAAAAACATTAATGATGTATGCAAGGACATTGAATTAATAAAACTAGATTCTTTTGCAATAGGAATCTGTAAAATGTAACTTAATATTACAATAAAGGAAACCAACAATATAGCTATAAAAACAAACTGAGTTCTTTTTTTAATACGCTCCTTTTTAGATTGCATTCCTAAAATAGCAAACCCTAAAAATAAAAGACCAATAGCGGTTGTTGGCGAATTAATTGCAGACTTATCAATAACATAAAAATTTTCAATTTCAAAAAAATAATTAATTAAAGTTACTATGGCTATTACTGTAACTATACTAATTAAGGTTAAATTTATAATTTTACAAAATCTACTTTGTTTTATATAAACTAATACACAAATGCTATGTAACAAAAAGGATAATGCTGTATTAAATTTCATGGTTACTCTACCAAAAATTAAACTTAACATTTCTTGTTTATTTAATAGCCAAAATACAATTACAAACAAACTAATTACGAAAGTAAAAACGCAAACAGCAATTACTAATGATTTTATAGTTTTTGGGGTAATCTTTTTCATCTTTTTTTTAACAGCAATTGCATTCATTTTATATAGTTAGGGGTTACAACTATTTAATATCTTTTTTTTAAAAATAAGATTTTACTAATATACAATAAACTAATAAGAAAAAAAGTTCTTTAATCTTAATTAAAACAGTCTAAATTTTCTTAGCTTTTTCTAAAGAGGTAATAATTTTTTTAAGATCGTCTGAATTAATAGGTTTAATTATATAATCGGATATCTCACTAATTTTTTTAGCTCTTTCAATATCAATAGGATCTACTGATGAAGAAACCATATAAATAGTTATTTTTTTGCCAACTCTTGGAGCTATCTTAACATACTCTTCCATAAATTGAAAGCCATCCATTATTGGCATATTTATATCTAAAAAAATAACATCTGGTAAATCTTTAATGTTTCCAACATTGTCTACCATAAAATCCAAGGCTTCTTCTCCATCTGAAAATATAAGTACTTTTCTAGATAATTTATGTGTCTCTATAGTTTTAGTAATTGTAAATTGATAAATCTCATCATCATCAATTATACATATAATAAAAGGCTTTTTCATAATAAATATTAAAATGTTATTGTAAATGTTGTTCCCTCATTAACCTTACTTGATGCTGAAATTGTTCCACCCATAGATTCAATTTGAATTTTGGTAAGGTACAAGCCAACTCCTTTTGCTTCTGCATGCCTATGAAAAGTTTTATTTAATCCAAATAATTTATGGCCATGTTTATTTAAATCTATCCCTAAACCGTTATCCGTAATTGATAACTGGATCCTGCCATTTAAATTAGTTGTTTCAATTGTAATTTTTGGTGCACGCTCTATAGATCTATATTTAATAGAGTTTGTAATTAAATTTAAAAAGATACTTTCTAAATAGGTTTTATTATAGCTAATACTAGGCGCATTGGTAAAATTACTGGTTATATTTGTTTCAGTCTCTATTATTTGACCAGTTAATATTTCCATTGTTTTATTTAAAATATCTTTAAATAATATTTTTTCAATATTTTTAGAACTATCGTCTCTAATTCTTATGGCATCAACTAATGTGTTTAATGTTGAAGTTAAATGATCAATTACTTTTTCAAATTTTTCAAACAACATACTTCTTTCTTCGTCACTTTCAGCCATTTTATAAATTTGAAGTAAAGAATTAAGGTTACTCACTGGCGCTCGCAAATTATGAGATGTAATATGAGCAAAACTAGCCAACTGATTATTTTGACTGGTTAATTTTCTTGTAAGAATTTCGAGATTATTTTTTGCATCAATAATTATTTTTTGATTTTTCACACTCTCACTAATATCTGTTGCCATTTTAATAAAACCCGTAATTTCATCTTTGTTATTTTTAATTGCTGTTGTAACTGAAAGCACAGGAAACGTAGTTCCATCTTTTCTAACATATGTACATTCTCTAGATTCTGATTCTCCTTGTTTAGCATTTGCTACAAGAACATCAAAACCTATTATTTCTTTATTATATTTTTTAGATAATGCTTCTCCTCTTTTAAGAGTTTCTTCTTTTAAATGAATTATTTCAGGTGTTTTTAATCCAACCATTTCATTAGATGAATAATGTAACATGCTTTCGGCACCTTTATTAAAATGGGTTATTAAACCATTTTTATCTGTTCCAATTATAGAAATAGGACCAGAATTTAATATTGCATTTAACTCTTCATTTACCGAATTTAATGTTGCTTTTGCTAATTTTACTTTGTTAATATCTTGAAAAACACCATTAAGTAAAATACATTTTCCATTTTCAAATTCAGCTTGACCAATAGCACGAGTCCAAACAACATTTCCTTTTGCTGTTACAAGTTCTAATTCAATATCAAATGGTTTTCCTTTTTCAATAGCTGTATTAATAGCCTTTTTAATTTTTATTCTACTCTCTCCTTCTTTATAAAATTCAATTGCAGTATTTAAATTAGGTATAAAATCGTCTGGTACGTCATGGATTTCACGAGTTACTTTACTCCAATTAACTTTATTTTCAATTAGATTTACTTCCCATGTTCCAATACGTGCAATTTGATTGGTTTTGTCAAGTATTTTTTCAATTCTTAACCTTTCTTGATCTTTTTCTTTAATAGTTGTTATATCTGCAGTATACATTAATAATCCACCTATTTTTCCTTTAGAAATATACCAAGGTCTCACATCCCAAGTAAGCCACTGTGTAGTGCCATCTGCTCTTTTAAATGGTGCTTCATCGCATTTATTAATTGCTCCTTTTAAACACGCTTTATGGTGCTCCTTCCAATCATCTCCTATTTCAGGGAAAATTTCATAATGAGATCTCCCTATAATTTCTTGACCTGTTAATTTATAATCTTCTTTCCAACGATGTGAAGCTGCTATATATTTCATGTCCTTATCAAACATTGCAATAGCATTTGGTGCTTGTTCAATAAAAATTTTACCTAATTCTGCTCCTTTTTCAATTTTATTTTTGAGCTGTTTCAATTCTTTTAAATTATTGCGAACTTTTTCTTGAGAACGCACTAACGCACGATTTGTTTTTTGGAGATCTAGATTCTTTTGAAAATATAATTTGTAAACGGGTTTAATGATATAAATAAACTGAAAAATTAAAATTAATACAACTATAAAAGCTAATAAATACAGTATATTTTCTAACTTTTGAAGCTTTCTTTCTGCATTTTTCTGGTATTCATTTACAATTGTATCCATTGTAGTTAAAAAAGCCAAATCTAAAGCTTCAAGATCTTTTAAGTCTTTAACACTTTTATCAGATTCAATAGTATTTATTATACTTTTACTGTATTCTAGTATTTTATTTTGATAAGGCTTAATTTCTTTAAATAACGAATCGATAGTTTTATTACCATCCTTTTCATTCTTTAAAATCAAATAATTAGTAGCTTCTTCCCATTCTTTAATCAGTAATTTTAGTTTGTTAACATCTATTTTTGAATTAATATTATTTGTTGTTTTTATAATATTATTAAGTTTAGTAATACGCTGACTTAACATACGTTGTTTACCAGAAACGTTAATAATATGTGCGTCAGATTTTTGTAAACTAATACTATTCTGAACAAGCAAAAGCATTAGAGCTAATAAAATTATGATTGTAATTAAAAATATTAAATACCTATTTTTAAATAATTTATTTAATTTATTCATTATGGTGAATTGTTATGCGCCTTCTTTAAAATAAAATTACACTATAGAATCTTTTTTTTAAATAACTCTATATCTAATACTTTTAAAGTTTAATTAAATAATAGGTATTTTAAGCAATTCAATTAAGTTCTAAATTATAATTAAAATAATGCTTAGATAATTAAGTTTATTCTTATATAAATTATGAACGCTTCAAATATACGTTTTTTAGTAAAATGGAGGCTTAATTTTATAAAACACTGTTAAATAGATGTTTTACAAATAATTATAATTAAAAACGATATATTTTAAATCAAAAATTAATTACACGCATAGCAAATGCTTCAACTTTTTTCCAATCTGTATACTCTATTTTAATATTTTTATTGGTAGGTCCTTTTGTCATCCACATAATAAACTGAATCATTATTCTATCAAAAGGTTTATATCTTTTATAATCTAACATTCCAGCAAAAACTTCAGTAATTGTTGGTTTCCAATCTATTTTTTTAAAAAACTTAACTACATAGGGATTGGTTTCTGGTGTGTTTTTTTCTGGTTTTCGAGCCACCAAATTCACAGAAAAAAAAGCTGTTTTTACAGTATCTAATACTGCTTTATTTTTATTGATAAATGCAATTATTTCTTTGTTATGCACACCATATCTTATACTTGACGCAATTACAAACTTATCAAAATCAGTAATATTTTTTGTAAAATTATCTATAGTAAATAACTGAACATCAATATTTTTTTCTTGTATAGTTTTAACAATTTCATTACATATTTTTGTTGTATGTCCGTCTACTGTTGCATATAAAACACCAATTCGTTCACTCATTACAATGGTTTCATTAGGGGTTAAAGTTAACTAAAAAACAGTATTTTTTGTATGATATTTATCAATACCCTAATGCTAATTGAAAGGTGCTAAAACAAAAAACCCATCCAAGAAGAATGAGTTTTAAGCGTTTTTTAAAAGAATTTTATACTTAGATAACTTTTACATTAACTGCATTTAAACCTTTTTTCCCTTCTTTCAGTTCAAATTCTACTTCATCTCCTTCTTTAATTTCATCAATCAATCCAGAAATGTGAACAAAATAATCTGTATTAGAACCTGCTTCTGTAATAAATCCAAAACCTTTAGATTCATTAAAAAATTTTACTGTACCTTTTTTCATTGTTAAAAAATAAATTAGGTAACTAAGTTACTAATATTTCTTTGTTTTTAATAATTTTTTATAAAATTTATCAAAAACATAATATTTGTAACCTATTGTTAATCTAGCAGTTCTGTTAATTTATTAAATACTTTTTTCGGATTTTTATTTTCGTATAAAATCTGATAAACGGCATCAATAATTGGGGTATTTGTTTTATTTTTTTTAATTAATAAATAGGCACTTTTTGTTGCGTAGTATCCTTCAGCAATCATACTCATTTCCATCATAGCGCTTTTAACTGTATAGCCTTTACCAATCATATTACCAAACATTCTATTTCTACTAAAAACAGAATAACCTGTCACTAATAAATCACCTAAATAAGCCGAATTATTAATATTGCGTTTCATTTTATGAACCTTTTTAATAAAGCGTTTTATTTCTCTAATTGAATTAGACATTAAAACAGCTTGAAAATTATCTCCATAGCCCAATCCGTGTGCAATACCAGCTGCTATTGCATATATATTTTTTAGCATTGCAGCATATTCTGCTCCAATAATATCGTCAGATGTTTTTGTTTTTATATAATGGCTAGAAATATATTTACTTACAAGTTTAGCTTTTTCTTCATCTTTACAAGCAACTGTTAAATAAGATAAGCGTTCCATTGCAACCTCTTCTGCATGACAAGGGCCTGTTATTACTCCAATATTTTCAATTGGAACATTTAATATTTTATTAAAGTGTTCTCCTACAATTAAACCACTTTCTGGAATAATTCCTTTAATTGCTGAAAACACTGTTTTTGAAGTGTACGGTTCGGTTATTGTATCTAATTCTGCTTTTACAAATGCAGATGGAATAGAGAAAATTAAAATATCTGCATATTTTACCATCTCATTAATATCACTAGATAAAAATAATTGATCTACATTAAAAGTTGCAGAACTTATATAATTTGGATTGTGCTCGTTTTCTTTTATATAATCTATAGCACTCTGATTTCTCATATACCAGCCAACTTGATCTAAATTTTCGCACAGCATTTTTACAATTGCTGTAGCCCAACTTCCTCCTCCAAAAACGGCTATTTTAGGGTTTGTATTCATTTTAATAGGTTTAGTTTTTCAAAAGTAAAAAAACTAAATTAATTGCACTCTTAAAACTGAGAAACTATAGTTTTAATACTTTTTAGATAGGATGTTCCAAACAAATTTAAATGAATTAATAACGGATATAAATTATAAATATCTTTTCTAGTATTGAAGCCTTTTTCTAGTGGAACTACTTCATTATAAGTTGTATAAAATTCATTAGAAAATCCACCAAACAATAAACTCATTGCCAAATCAACCTCTCTATGTCCATAACACACTGCCGGATCAATAAAAACTGCTTTATTATTTATTGCAGCAATAAAATTTCCGCTCCATAAATCACCGTGAATTGCGCTTGGTTTTTCTGCTGGAATTATAGTTCCTAATTGTTTATACAAACTTTCAAATAACTGCACTTCTTTTGTTTGAAGTAATCCGTTATCAAAAGCTATTTTTACTTGAGGTTTTAGTCTGTTTTCTATAAAAAATGAAGGAAAATCATTAAAAAAAGTATTTTTTTGAAACAATTGTCCCATAAAGTTATTATGGTTTAGCCCAAATTGCACACTCTTATTTTTATGTAAATCGGCTAATTGAACAGCAAAATTTTGCCAAAACTTATTAGTTTCATAGTAGTTTTCAACCCAGCTTAAAACTAAATAAATTTCTGTATTAAAAGTTCCTTCAACAATTATTTGAGGAATGCTTACTCCGTTTGTTTTTAAAAAATTAAGGCCATGAACTTCTTCTTTAAAACCATTTTTAAAAATTGAAATTGTATTTGTTTTTACAAAAAAAGATTGTGCTTTAGAAGTCAATTTATACGCATTATTTATAGAGCCACCTCCTACTTTTTTCCAAGTAAAAACAGCATTTAAATTCAATGTTTTATTAATTTGCTTTTCTATATGTTTATTTAAATCCGATTTCACTCTAATTTGAAGTAAAAAATTTTACTTTTGATAACAAATTTACAAAAACACTTTGAGCGCACTTAAACAATTTTTTAAAGACACTATAATTTACGGAATTGCTGCAGTTTTACCGAGAGCTATTAATATTATTTTAGTAAAATTACACACCTCTAAATTAACTGCCGAAAAATATGCAGTAAACACAGATTATTATGTGTATGCCGCTTATTTTAATGCCTTACTAACCTACGGAATGGAAACTGCTTTTTTTCGATTTTTCTCAAAAGAAAAAGATAAAGGAAAGGTTGTTTCAACGTCGTTTTTAAGTTTAGCAACTACTACTTTTTTATTTTTAGTTGCCATGGTAATTTTTAGTGCTGAAATTTCAGGTTTTTTTGGTTTCAAAAACCCATTATTCTTTAAGTTATTAATTTGGACAACTGTTTTAGACACCATGGTAGTAATACCTTATGCCTATTTACGCGTGACTAACAGACCTATTAGGTTTACATTATATAAAGTATTAAACATCTTAATTTTTGCATTTTTTAACCTATTTTTTTTATGGTTTGTACCATACGCAATGCAAAAACACATAGCATTACCTGCTTGGATAATTTCAAGTTACCAAAACAACCCAGCCGTAATATTTATTTTTATTGCCGGAACCATAGCTAGTGCCACCACATTTTTATTATTACTACCAACACTTTTTAAGTTTAAAATTCAGTTCGATTTTGAATTATTAAAAAAAATGCTACGCTATGCTTTTCCTATCTTAATTGCTGGTTTAGCATATGTAACCAATGAAAATTTAGATAAATTATTATTGGGAGATATGATTGGGGAACAACAAATGGGAATCTATGCTGCTTGTTACAAATTAGGGGTTTTTATGACGCTCTTTATAATGGCATTTAGATTGGGCGCAGAACCGTTCTTTTTCAATCATTCCGAAGAAAAAAATGCTACACAAACCTACGCTAAAATATTAAATTGGTTTATTATAGCAGGTGCATTTTTTATGATATTTATTGTTGCTTTTATAGATATTTTCGCATCAATTTTATTGGGTAGCGACGAATATTTTGAAGCTTTAATGATTGTTCCAATAATTTTATTAGCAAACCTTTTATTAGGTGTTTACCACAATTTAGCAATCTGGTATAAATTAACCGATAAAACCAGGTTTGGAATGTATTTTTCAATTATTGGAGCTATAATTACAATTGTTTTAAATGTAATTATGATTCCTAAAATTGGCTTTATGGCTTCTGCTTGGGCAACGCTAACAGCTTATGGAGTTATGATGCTTTTATCTTATTTTATTGGAAAAAAATACTATCCAGTACCCTATAATATTAAAAAAATAATAAGTTATTTATTTTCAGCCACGCTACTTTCTTATGTTTCTTTTAACTATTTTAGAGAAAACTACTTTGTTTCTGTTGGCTTAGTAATCATTTTCGGATTTTTAATTTATTTTAATGAAAAAAAGGAAATTTTAGCTATTTTAAAACGAAATTAAAAACGTAAAAAGCAGCGTTTTAAATCGCAAAATATAACACCATAAAAAACTAAATACTTATGAAAATACAAATCATAAACAAATCTAAACACGAATTACCAAGTTACGAAACAATTGCTTCTTCCGGAATGGATTTACGTGCAAATATAGATGCTGCAATTACATTAAAACCTTTAGAAAGAGCCATTATTAAAACAGGTTTATTTATTGCTTTACCTATTGGAACTGAAGCACAAGTACGTCCAAGAAGTGGTCTAGCAGCAAAAAAAGGAATTACGGTTTTAAACGCTCCTGGAACTATTGATGCAGACTATAGAGGAGAAATTGGCGTGATTTTAGTGAATATTTCTAACGAAGATTTTATTATAAATGATGGTGAACGCATTGCTCAATTAGTAATTGCAAAACACGAACGTGCCGAATGGGATGTAGTTGAAGTTTTAAGTGAAACTGAACGCGGTGAAGGTGGTTTTGGAAGTACTGGAATTTAATACATATATTTACCGTAAATAATAAATATGATTCCAATAGATGTAAAAACTTTATTTCTTTTCTCAGCTGCCGCTAATATATTTATTATTGCTTTATTTGTTACTTATATTAAATTATATAAAGTAAAAAATCCAATTATTAGTATTTTTATTCTTTCTAGAATACTAGGTATATTTTTCTTAATAATGCTTTCAACACGAGATAGTATTCCAAGCCCAATAAATATTTTTTTAAATACTACAATAAATTTATTTATAGTATTTTATGAAGTTTATTGTATTTCCTTTATTGAAAAAAAATTTAATTTAAAACATTTTAAACAATGCTTGTTTATACCCGTTGTTTTTTCTGTAATATTAATTTATTTTAGTACATCATCAACTAACATTAGAATTATTGCAACATCCTTAAGTGTTGCGTTAATATATGCTTATGCTTCTTATATACTTTTAATAAACAGAAGAAAAACTAAAATACAGCACCTAACCGGCTTTATTTTTACACTTGCTGCTGTATTTCTATCATTTCGTGCATTAGGCGCCTATTTAGAAACTAAAATAAGTATGTTTTCAACAAACTATATACTTGTTCTACCTCTCATATTTTTCTTAATCCTTAATTTAATTATTCCTCTACTTTTAATTTTTATTTTAAAGGAAAAGGACAATCAAAAATTAAATGAACTAATAAAAAGCAAAGATAACTTTTTTTCAATTATTGCTCACGATTTAAAAGGCCCTTTAGGTGGTTTACAACAAATTGGAGAGCTCCTATGGCTTAATGATATTAGCGATGAAAAAAGAGAAAAGCTAACCAAATCACTTTATCAAAATAGTAAAAACACCTTTAATCTATTAGATAATTTATTAAAATGGGCAAATACCAATGCCGGATTAATTATTTACAAACCTAATAAACTTAATCTCTATAAAATAATACATAATAATATAAACCTTTTTAACTCTCAAGTTAAATTAAAAAACATTAGTCTGACTTGCAATTTTAAACAAGATTTATTTGTTTATGCTGATTATGATATGATTGATACAATAATTAGAAACCTAATTTCTAATGCTATAAAATTTACCAAAACCAATGGTAAAATTGAAATTATTTTGGAAGAAATTAACCCAAACCTAAATATATGTAGAATTTCAATAGCTGATAGCGGTGTTGGTATTAATAAAGAAACACTGCATAAAATTTTTGAAATTAATACCTTTATTTCTACTTTTGGAACAGATAATGAAAAAGGAACTGGTTTAGGGTTAAAACTTTGCAAGGAGTTTTTAACCATAAACAAAGGAAAAATTAATATTAATAGTAATTTACAAGAAGGAACTAAGGTTTCTATTTCTCTTCCATTAGAAAACAACTAATTTTTCAGTTCTTATTTACCTCTATATCCACTTTTTGATTAATCTCTAATTTGGTTGGGTGCTCAAAAAATATAGTTTCATTCTTTAAATCGGCCTCAATTAAATAATAACTTCCTTTAAAATAAGATGCAATAACTGTTGCTTTTAATTCGGATTTTTCAACTACTTTTAACTGATTCGGGTATAATAAAACTGTTTCTTTCGAAGTGTTTTTTGCTTCTATTATATGTAATGGAATTTCATTTATTTCATTAAAAAAAGAAGCTACATATTTACTTTCTGGATTATTATATAAGGTTTCTGGTGTGTTTTTTGCTACTAATTTTCCATCTCTAATCACTAAAATTTCATCGGCAAACGAAAGCGCATCGGTTGTATCATGTGTAGCAACAATACATAAAATATTTTTTGATTTTAAATACCTAAAAATACTTCTTCTTAAATTATTTTTTCTAAAATTATCTATATGACTAAAAGGTTCATCTAACAATAAAACTTCTGGTTCATCTGCCAAAACTTTCGCTATAGCTACACGTTGTTTTTGACCTCCACTTAAATTTTTTACTTTGGTATTTAAAAAGTTGCTCATATCTACAACTTCTAGCAATTCTTTAATTCTATTTAGCTTATTTGGGTCTAGACTTGAAATATTTTTACCAATATTTTCTTCAACTGTTATATATGGCATTAAATCAAAATCTTGAGGTAAATATTTCATAAAATCCTCACCTGGAATTAGATAAAAATTAGGTCCTAAAAGCTTCTCTTCATTCCAATAAACAGCGCCTTTTTCAATATGTAATAAACCATAAATAATTTCTAATAAAGTACTTTTTCCACAACCACTTTCGCCAATTATAGCAATATAATCTCCTTTGCTAGCGGTAAAACTAACATTTTTTAAAACTTCTTTTGAAGTATAACCAAATGATATATCTGTAACTTTTAACATAACTTATTCAAATCCAATATGTAATAATGCATCTCCTTGATTAACAACTGGCGCATGGTTAGAATTTAAAATATACCCTTCTTGAGGGTTTTTAAAAACATTTTCATACGCACCAAAAGGATCTGAAATACTACCTAATTTAACACCTTTTTCTACTTTTTGACCAACATGAATATATGATCTGTACATACCAGAACGCTTTGCTCTAATCCATTTAGAAGTTTTAATTATTATTGGTGGATTTTTGGGGTCTTCCTTTGAAATTATTGAAGAAAAATCTCGCATTTCTAGATAATGCATTACATTTACAGCACCTTGAATACCTGATTTAGTAACAATTTTATCAAGATTAAAAGATTTTCCACCTTCAAACAGCAACACTTTTTTACCTAAATCTGCCATAGATCTTCTAAAAGTTTTTTCTTTACTTTTACTATAAACAATATAAGGCGAACCAAAGATTTTAGCCAATTTTAAGGTTTCTTCATCTTTAGCATCAATTCTTACTTGCGAGTAATTAAAGCGCTGTGCACCACCCGTATGGTAATCTATACAATAGTTTACTTTAGGAATAACTTTGGTCATTAAATGGTATGCAAACCTACTTGCTAAAGAGCCTTTTGCTGAACCTGGAAACTGACGATTTAAATCGCGCCCATCTGGAAATTCTCTAGATTTATTTAAAAACCCAAAAACATTTAATACTGGAATACAAATTACAGTACCCTTTTCTGGTTTATTTAATCCAGATGCAACAATTTGTCGCACAATTTCTATTCCATTAGTTTCATCTCCATGAATACCACCAATTAACAATAAACATGGACCATCTATCAATCCTCTTGAAACAATTATAGGTACTTCTATTTTTATTCCAATACTTAATTGAGCAATGTCCATTTTTAATTGAACGGTTTCTCCTAAACTAATTTTCTGATTTAATATTTTAAAATCATTCGGCATGACGTTCTATATAATGAATTATCTTTTTAGCAATATCTTTTCCTGTAGCAGATTCTATACCCTCTAAACCAGGTGAAGAATTAACTTCTAAAATAAGTGGTCCTCGCTCCGATTGCAATAAATCTACACCTGCAACACCTAATCCCATTACACGTGCCGCTTTTAACGCTGCATTTTCCTCATCAACAGACAATTCAAAAATTTCAGCTGTACCTCCTCTATGCAAATTAGAGCGAAATTCTCCTTCCTTTCCTTGTCTTTTCATAGCGCCAACAACAACACCATCAACTACAAAAACACGAATATCGGCACCTTTTGCTTCTTTAATAAATTCTTGTGCAATTACTCTAGCTTTCAACCCATTAAACGCTTCTAAAACCGACTCTGCGGCTGTGTGTGTTTCAGCCAAAACAACACCTAAACCTTGTGTTCCTTCTAATAATTTAATAACTAAAGGAGCACCTCCAACACTTTTAATTACATCATCTACGTTTTTAGAATAATTTGTAAAAACCGTTTTTGGTAAACCCAAACCAGCTCTAGAGAGTACTTGTAAACTTCGCAATTTATCGCGAGAACGCATTAAAGCCTGAGATTCTACTGCAGTAAAAACTTTCATCATTTCAAACTGACGTACAACTGCGGTTCCAAAAAATGTTACAGAAGCTCCAATTCTAGGTATTACAGCATCTACATCTGTAATTAGTTCTTGTTTATAGCGTATGGCTGGTTTTTTCCGTTCTATAATAATATCGCATTTAGTATGGTCTATTATTACCATTTCATGTTTTCTTTCCTTTCCTGCTTCAACAAGTCTTCTTGTAGAATATAAATTTGGATTGCGTGATAAAACAACAATTTTCATGTTAGTAGTTTTAAGAGTTTATTTTTTTAAGGGAAAGATTTTTTTTTGCAGTATCTATAATAAATTTTTTAGATAAAAATTTTCTTCCTAAAAGTACTGGATACATCATTGATCCTCTTTCTGTTAATGATAATTCTATGTTATGAATTTTATTAAAAATAAGAATTTCAGTAGTTATTATAAATCTACTTTCTATAATTCCATTAGAACTTTTTACATTTTTTTGAATAAATTCTTTAAAGTAAAAATATTTTTGGTGGTATTTTTCGTGTTCTGGATCTAGAAACTGACATTTTAAAACCTCATTTTCAACTTCAATATGATGGCAATGAAAGCTTGAAGTATATGCACCTGAATCTACTTTTATAGCGATTCCAAACAATTCTAATTTTGGAAAATCAACAATATCAGTTCTTCCTATAAGTGTTTTTGTATTAGGTGTTTTCAAAGTTTTAAAGCCTGCTTTTTAATATAAAAATTATCTACCAAAAATAGACTATTATTTTAATTGAAAAAGTTATTGTTTAAAAAGTTATTATAAATGAAAATAGGTTGTAAAAAAAATTAGAAATCCATCATACTGATTACCAATCATTATGAGAACCTGAATCAAGTTCAGGTTGACGTAAATTTCACTTTTTTTACAACCTACTCTATAAAATCAATACTTTATTAATCTTCATCTTGATTATTAATAAAATCTTTAATTTTTATTTCTAATTCTTCTGCTAATTCTGGGTTGTCAAATATCAGTCCTTTAACGGCATCTCTACCTTGTCCTAATTTTGTTTCACCGTAACTAAACCAAGAACCGCTTTTCTTTACAATACCAAATTCAACAGCTAAATCTAAAATTTCACCTGTTTTAGAAATTCCTTTTCCGTACATAATATCAAATTCTGCAACTTGAAAAGGTGGTGCAACTTTATTTTTTACAACTTTAACTTTTGTACTATTTCCTATAACACGATCACCATCTTTAATTTGAGTTCTTCTTCTAATATCTAAACGAACAGACGCATAAAACTTTAAAGCGTTACCACCAGTAGTTGTTTCTGGGTTACCAAACATAACTCCAATTTTTTCACGTAACTGGTTAATAAATATAACTGTACAGTTTGTTTTATGAATTGTACCTGTTAATTTTCTAAGTGCTTGCGACATTAAACGAGCGTGTAATCCCATTTTAGAATCTCCCATTTCACCTTCAATTTCACTTTTTGGTGTAAGTGCTGCAACTGAATCTACTACTACAATATCTATAGCTCCAGAACTAATTAAATTATCTGCAATTTCTAATGCTTGCTCACCGTGATCTGGTTGAGAAATAATTAAATTATCTACATCTATTCCTAAATTTTGTGCGTAAAAACGGTCAAAAGCATGCTCTGCATCAATAAAGGCAGCAATACCACCTGCTTTTTGTGCTTCGGCAATTGCATGCAATGTTAATGTTGTTTTACCCGATGATTCTGGGCCATATATTTCAATAACTCTACCTCTTGGATAACCACCAACACCTAAAGCTAAATCTAACCCTAACGATCCTGAAGAAATTGCCTCAATATCATCTATTGCAACATCTCCCATTTTCATTACCGTTCCTTTTCCATAAGCCTTATCTAATTTATCTAACGTAAGCTGTAATGCTTTTAATTTTGCTGCTTTTTCTTTATCTTCTGCCATAATCTTTATTAAAATGAGTTAAAATAGTTTGTTGCTAAAATATAAAAAAGTATTGAGTATATTTAGCCTTTAAAAATAATTCTATAAACATTATCAACATGAAGAAAACTCCTCTACTAATCTTATTCATTATTATGGTTAACAACAATTTATCAGCACAAAATGATGTTATTTCTGCTTTTTTATTAAAGTGGGAAAACTCTAAAAATTATTTATTAGAAATGGCTGAAGCAATGCCTGAAGCTAATTACAATTTTGCGCCTACAGAAAGACAAATGACTTTTAAAGAACAATTGCTACACATAAAAGGTAATATGGTTTCGTTGAGTGAGAATTATTTTATTACTGATGATTTTAAAAAATCTGAAAAAATAAACTCCACTACAAAAAGTGAAATTATTAATGAACTAACATTAGCGTTTGATAAAGTTTCTGAAATAATAAAAAAAACTAAGTTAGAAGATTTAGATACAGAGGTCAACTTTTTTGCTGGCCCAAAAAGTAAATTACAAATACTAAATTTATTGCAAGATCACGTAACACATCACCGCGGACAATTAATAGTTTACTTAAATTTAAATGAAATTAAACCTCCAAAATATACAGGTTGGTAACAATAATCAATTACAAATTGTAACTTTATTTATTATGAAAAAATCATCGCTCTTAGAAAATATAATTTACAACGATACGAAACCTGCAATTTCTGTTTTATTTGAAACAGAAACAACCAAAGAAATTAGAATTGTTTTTAAAGAAAATCAACTTATGAAAGAGCATAAAACAGCCTTTCCTATTAGTGTTGAAATTTTTGAAGGAGCTATTGATTTTGGTGTAGATGGTACAATTTATAATTTAGTAAAAGGCGATTTAGTTGCTTTAGAAGGAAATGTACCACACGATTTAGTTGCAAAAACAGCTAGTATTGTTCGCTTAACTTTATCTAAATTAGATACTGTAGATAGAGTTATTAAAGTTACTGAAAATTAATAGCCTTATTTGTTATTCCTTAACAGGAAAAAATCCATTTTTAAACACAAAAAAACCTAACAGGTTTTGAAAACCTGTTAGGTTTAAATTTATTAAAAATATTTTTCTTTTATGGATTTGTAGACCATAATGATGCATTTGCCATCATAGCTCTTCTAGGTAATTTTAAACTAGCCACAATTAACGCTGCAAAATCTTCTGGTTGTAAAACGCTGTCTTCAGAATCTTTATTAGCAATACCTAATTCTATAGACATATCTGAAGCAATAGTACTTGGTGTTAAAGTGTTTACTCTAATATTATTTTTTCTAACTTCTTTCATTAAAGATTGAGATAAACCAATTACTGCAAATTTTGAAGCAGAATAAGCTGAAGTTGTTGGGTTTCCGTTTAAACCAGCTGTTGAAGAAACATTAATAATATCTCCTTCATTTTTTTCAATTAAATACGGAAGTACTTCTTTAGTTACATAATACATTCCTAAAACGTTGGTTTTAATAATATCTTCCCAAAGTTTCGAATCCATATCGTTTAAAGTTCCAAAAGCGGCAATTCCTGCATTATTCACTAAAATATCAACAGTTCCTAAATTTGATATTATATTTTTAATTCCAATTTTTACAGCTTCATAATTAGAAATATCAAAAACTTCATACGTAGCATTTACACCCAATGCTTTTATTTCTGAAACAGTTGCTTTTAATCTTTCTTCATTTCTACCAGTTATAGCAACATCTATTCCTTCTTTTGCAAACGCCAATGCTGTAGCTTTTCCTAAACCTCTACTTCCGCCGGTAATAATGGCTTTTTTCTTATTTAATTTCATTTTTTAATATTTTTATAGTGATGTAAAAATTAATATTTTTCTATTTCTAAATTTAGAATTGACTATTTATTGCGCAAAGTTACTATTTAAGTTTTGAAGACAATTCTATAATATTGTTAATAATTGTTGTTGGCTTTATTTCCCAAGGATCAAAAATTGAATCTTGAGTACGTTGCACCCAAGCTGTTTTCATTCCATAAATTGCAGCTCCAGTAACATCAAACGGATTGCTAGATATTAACCAAGAATCTAATTTTGTAGAAGCTGTTTTTTTATTGAAATATTGATAAACTTTTGGACTTGGTTTAAAAACCTGAACAGCCTCAACACTTATTACTCCATCAAATAACTCACTAATTCCTGCATTTATTAACAAATTTGAAACTGTATTGGCACTTCCGTTAGAAAAAGCATAGAGTTTATGTCCATCATTTTTTAATTTTTGAAGTCCTTGTTTTACATCTGGAAAACTCCGTAACACTTTATATTCATCCATTAAAGCCGCCTTTTGAGCTTCTGATAAATTCACCTTAAACGTTAAACAACTAAATTCTAAAGCTTCTTTTGTGCATACAGAAAAATCGACAAAACTATTCATTAAACCCCTTCTAAAAGAATATTCTAATTGCTTATTTCTCCAGGTATCCATTACTGGTTTTGCCTTATCACCAATCATTTTTTCTAGAGAATTAAAAACTCCCGAAATGTTTATTAATGTTCCGTATACATCAAAAGCTAAAGTGTATTTCATTGTTTTTATTTACACCAAAAGTAATAACTTTTGGTTTTAACATTGTCTTTTTTACGTTATCTTTAGTATTTAATTAAATATTAAAACCTTGTTTAATTAAAAAATTAAAGTTTTTAGCTCCTTTTTTTAAGAATTTGAGGCGTTTTTCTCCCAAGCAAACTTTTCAAAAGGTTTATCTATAGGAGTTTCTGCTAAATGATTTGTATAATTACTAATTACTTTTTGAGATAATCCTAAAACAATTTCTAATAATTGACGGTTTCCATAACCTGCTGCAAAAAACTTTTCTTTTTGAGTTTCTGAAAGATGACCACGCTCTCTAACAATTTCTAAGGTAGTGTCTTGTAAAGCTTGTAATTTTTCAGTTGGCATTGGTTCTCCATTTCTCAATGCTTTAGTTAATGCTGCATCAACTTTCATCATATGCGCAATACCAGTATGTGCTGGCACACAATAATGACATTCGTGTTCTACATTAATAGTTTGCCAAACTACGGTTAACTCTTCAGCATTAAAGCTAGATTGTGTAAACAATTTATGAAGTGTTTGATAGGCTTCAAATAATTGAGGAGATTCAGCTAATACACCGTGTAATCCAGGTATCATACCATTTGATTTAAAAGATTGTTCTAAAAATGGTTTACTTGCTTCTGGGGCAGTTTCTAAGTTGTGAATTTTAAATGTGCTCATAATTTTATTTTTAATTTTTAGTTACTAATTTGTTTTTGCTTGTTTAAAATAAAAAGGTTTAATGCTGAAAATAGAATAACGCCTATAGCTATATAAACCAACAACCATTTTGGTTGAACTCTTAGTGAAAATTCAGCTATTAATGCACCAACCATAGTAAGTAAGCCAAAAAGATTGCTAAAAATTGCCCAAGTTGTAAATGGTACTTTAAATGTAAAACGTTGTTTATTTTTTATTAAACTTAAGATGGCTGTTGATAAATAACCAATTACTACTGCAGAAATAACTATTCCTGTAAATATTCTAAAAAAGGTAGGATCTATACCTAAAGGTTTTGCCATTTCTATAAAGGCTTTAACTGAAATTTCCCACCCTGTTAATTTTGAAATGGCAAATCGAGATAATACAATTCCCATTAATATGTTAGTGGTAAATAATACTTTGTTCATACTTTTTGTGTTTTATTAATTATTAATATCTAAGCAATTGCTTAGTTTTAGGTTAAAAAAAATGTTATAAATTTTTAAAGACCATTTCTATATAATCTTCTATTTCTTGTTGATTATTAACTCTGCTTGCTGCAGCCAATCCATGTTTTGCTAACAATAAATAATTAGCTTGTTTTATAATTGTTTGCTCGTCTTTTGAACTATCTATACTTAATTTTTCAATAAATATTTCTTTCAAACCAAGCATAAAATCATTCATTTGCTCTCTTATCAATTCGTCTTCACTTTCAGCAAATTCGTTATATGTATTTGTAACTAAACAACCTTTTTGATTTCCATTAATGTTTGACACCTGAATAGAATTATAAAAAAATTCTTTAATGTCTTCAATACCATTTTTTGAAGTTTTTAATTTTTCAAAAATACTATTTATGATTTTTTTATAAGATTTTAAACTCTCTAAAAAAACACCATGTTTACTTCCAAAACTAGAATACATAGAAAATTGGTTAATACCCATTTCTTTTTCCAACATACGAACTGAAGTATTTTCGTAACCATTTTTCCAAAACAAATGCATTGCTTTTTCTATTACTTCTTCTTCGTTATATTGTTTTTTTCTAGCCATTAGTTTTAATTACAGCGCAAAACTAAGCAATCGTTTAGAAATAAAAAAATAATTAAGGATATTTTTAATTTTTACTAGCTATCACTTTTTAAAATACCAACAGAAATTGTAAATTTTTGTAGCATAAAAAAGGTGAAAATTACAGTTTCAATAAAAATTGTTTTAATTGTTCTTTCGATAAATTAACTGCTTTAAATAACATTTCAGTATTGCCATGTTCTATAAAAACATCTGGAATCCCAAGAGTTTTAACTGTGGTTTCCGTGTAGTTGTTTTCGGACGCAAACTCTAAAATAGCACTTCCAAATCCACCAACAACAGTCCCATCTTCAATAGTAACAATAGTTTTAAATTTTTTAAATATTGTATGAAGTAAGTCAACATCTAAAGGTTTTACAAAACGCATATTGTAATGTGCAATCTTATTTTTAGGCAATTCTTGTTGAATCTCAATAATACTATTTCCAATTGTTCCAATTGTTAAAACAGCTATTTCATTACCTTCTGTAATACAAACTCCTTTTCCTATTTCTATTTTTGAAAAAGGTTGTTTCCAATCTATTAAAGTACCTCTTCCTCTTGGGTATCTAATTGTAAGTGGGGAATTTATTCCTAATTGTACCGTATAAAGCATATTGCGTAATTCCACCTCATTTAATGGAACAAATACCTTTAAATTTGGAATACAACGTAAATAAGCAATATCAAAAACACCGTGATGTGTTGCTCCATCTTCACCAACAAGTCCGGCTCTATCTATACAAAAAATAACAGGTAAATTTTGCAAAGCTACATCATGTATTATTTGATCGTAAGCACGTTGTAAAAATGTAGAGTAAATTGTACAAAACGGAATTAAACCTTGCGTTGCCATTCCAGCAGCTAAAGTAACAGCGTGCTGTTCTGCTATACCAACATCAAAAGCTCTTTCTGGTAACTGGTCAATCATTAATTTTAATGAAGATCCCGTTGGCATCGCTGGCGTAATACCAACAATATTTTTATTCTCTTTTGCTAATTCTACAATAGTTTCACCAAAAACATCTTGAAATTTGGGAGGTACTATTTTATTAGTACCCGGAATTAATTCGCCTGTAAGTTTATTAAATTTTCCAGGAGCATGGTATCTAACTTGATCTTGTTCTGCTTTTTCTAAACCTTTTCCTTTGGTAGTAATTATATGTAAAAATTTAGGGCCTTTAATTGATTTTAAGCGTTCTAATTCTAAAATTACAGCTTCTATATTATGACCATCAATTGGACCAGAATAATTAAAATTTAAAGCTTCAATTATATTGTTTTTTCTAACTTTTTTACCTGCTTTTACATTGGTAAAATAATTTTTTAATGCTCCAACACTAGGATCAATTCCCATAGTATTGTCATTTAAAATTATTAATAAATTTGCATCGGTTACACCTGCATGGTTTAAGCCTTCAAATGCCATTCCACTAGCAATAGAAGCATCTCCAATTATTGCAATATGCTGTTTGTTAAAATCTCCTTTTAATTTAGAAGCAATTGCCATTCCTAACGCCGCAGAAATAGAAGTTGAAGAATGTCCTGTTCCAAAAGCATCGTACTTACTTTCACTTCTTTTTGGAAATCCAGAAATACCTCTAAACTGCCTATTAGTATCAAAAATAGCTCTTCGTTCTGTTAAAATTTTATGTCCGTATGCTTGGTGTCCAACATCCCAAATAAGCAAATCATTTGGTGTATCGAACACATAATGTAATGCAATTGTAAGCTCAACAACTCCTAAACTGGCACCTAGATGTCCTTCTTTAGTTGCTACAATATCAATAATAAAATCGCGCAATTCTTTTGCAACTTGCGGCAGCTGTCCTTTAGACAACTTTCGTAAATCTTTTGGATTATTAATATGTGCTAATAAACTTAAATTCATTAGTACAAAACTACACTATTTAAATTGTTGTTTGAAATAAAAAAAATTACTTTTGAAATATGATAAATCCTTTTGATGACAGCTATTTTATGAAGCGCGCTTTACAAGAAGCGCAGCTTGCCTTTGATAAAAATGAGATTCCTGTTGGTGCAGTAATTGTAATGAACAATCAAATAATTGCACGTGCCCATAATTTAACTGAGACTTTAAATGATGTTACAGCACATGCAGAAATGCAAGCTTTTACAGCGGCTGCAGATTTTTTAGGTGGAAAATATTTAAAAGAATGCACACTTTACGTTACTTTAGAACCTTGCCAAATGTGTGCTGGAGCAAGTTATTGGACACAAATTGGTAAAATTGTATATGGCGCTTCAGAAGAAAAAAGGGGATTTTTAAAACTAAATACAACATTACATCCAAAAACTAAGGTTGTTGGTGGTGTTTTAAAAGAGGACTGTGCCAAATTATTAACCAGATTTTTTATTGAAAAACGAAATTTAAATTAAGAGGTTATAAATCTTTATCCTCTTTTTTAATATGCTCTTCTAAATCTTTTTTGTATTTATCAAAAGTAAAATCTTTAATGTTTTTATTTTTATAACGGTAATAAATAAACAATGGCATAAAAACAAATGCAATTACCAAAACGCTAATACCAATTATTATTTCTCCATTGGCATCACCATTATTTTTAATGTAAAAACCATATACTAAGGCTCCTAAAATAACTAATAATATAATAATTAAAATCTGTTTCATAATTAAGCAGTTACATTAATTAATTTTCTTCGATAAGCTGTTAATAACCTAGATTTAGATATAAACCCATAATATTTCCCGTCTTTTAAAACAGGTAAATTCCAAGCAACGGTATCTTTAAATTTATCCATAATTACTTCCATAGAATCTTTGTCATAATTAATAATTGCAGGTGCCATTTGCATTAAATTTTTGGCTTTTAGTTTTGTATATAACTTTTGTTCAAACATAATACTTCTTATGTCATCTAACATTAAAATACCCAAAAATTCGTTAGCATCATTTACAACAGGAAAATGATTTCTAGTTGATTTAATTACAGCTTTATTAACAATATCTCCTAAATTCATATTAGGATGAATGATAATAAAATTAGTTTCAATTACCTTATCAACATCCATAAGTAACAGCACTTTTTTATCTTTATCATGCGTAATCAACTGACCTTTTTTGGCTAATTCTGCACTGTAAATATTATGTGGAATATACTGTTTTGTAATTAAATAACTAATTGCAGAAACAATCATTAAAGGAACAAAAAGTTGATAACCTCCTGTAATTTCGGCTATTAAAAAAATAGCCGTTAAAGGAGCTTGTAATATACCCGCCATTAAACCTGCCATACCAACCATTGCAAAATTTGCAGAAGATAATTGATGACTAAAAATATTACTATTGTTAATTATTAAGGCAAAAACATACCCGGTAACGCTTCCTGTAAAAAGTGTAGGAGCAAAAACACCACCAACACCACCAGCTCCAAAAGTTAGAGATGTAGCAACTACTTTAAATAAGATTAAGCCCAATAAAAATAAAATAATAATTAATACATTATCAGCTTGAACATGAAAAATATTATTAGAAACTACCTTATAAATATCTCCTCTTAAAATATTATTAATAGTAGAATAACCTTCACCAAATAATGGTGGCACCAAATATACCATAACACCTAATAAGATTCCTCCAAACAAGAGTCTTTTATGAAAGCCTTTAAAATCCCTAAAAAAGCCACCAATTCTAAAATAAATTTTACTAAAATATATAGATGCCATTGCAGAAAAAACACCAAGAAGCACATAAAAAATAACATCTTCTAATTGAAACTTATCAATTACTTCAAAATGAAGTAATATATCATCTCCAAAAAAGAAATATGAAGTTAAAACTGCTGTAATTGAAGCTAATAAAATTGGAATCATGGAAACCATTGTTAACTCTAAACTAAATACTTCTACAGTAAAAACAATGGCAGCAATTGGAGCTTGAAAAATTGAAGAAAACACACCAGCTACTGCAGCACCAATTAAAAGTGTTTTAGTAGATTGATTTAAGTGCATTAAACGTGCAAAATTTGAACCCATTGCAGCACCTGTAGCAACAATTGGACCTTCTAAACCTGCAGAACCACCAAAACCAACAGTAAAAGGTGCAGTTATTAAAGATGCCCACATTTGATAACGAGGTATAACACCTTTTAATTTTGAAATTGAAAAAAGAATTACAGGGATACCATGCCCTAATTTCTTTCTGATAAAGTATTTTTTTATAATATAAACAACTATTAATCCAATAAGCGGAAAAATAAAATAGAACGCGTGATGAATATCTTTAATAATTCCATCTTCTAATCTCTCTTGAATAAAGTGAGTAGAATTTTTTAAAACTACAGCAGAAACACCAGCTAATAAGCCAATTACGGCACTTGAAATGTTTATAAACTGTTTATCAGAAATATGTTGAAATCTCCAAATTAAAAATTTTTTAAGAACTTTTTTAAATCCTTCTGACATTACGAGTATATTTAAAAAAAAGAATTGCAAAAATACAAAAAATAGTACTTAACATTTTAGATTTTTGCTTTTTTTAAAAGGATATTTTTTAATGGTAATTAAACAGCTATTTATTATAAATAAAGAAAAATTAAACCTTTTTAGGTTACTTAAGTAGTTACATTTATTAGTTTTCTTCTATAGGCGGTTAAAAGTCTAGATTTTGAAATAAAACCATAATATTTTCCATTTTTAATTACGGGCAAGTTCCAAGCAACTGTTGTTTTAAATTTATTCATAATTACTTCCATAGAATCGGTTTCATAATTAATAATATCGGGTACACTATGCATTAGGTCTAAAACCCGTTCTTTACCATATAATTTTGTATTGAACATAATACTCCTAATATCATCAAGCGTTATAACTCCTAAAAATTCATTTTCACTACTTACAACAGGAAAGTGATTTCTAGAAGATTTTGCAACAGCATTATTTACTATTTCACCCAAAGTCATTTGTGGTTTTAAAACAATAAAATTAGTTTCAATAACCTTATCAATATCCATTAACATTAACACGTTTTTATCTTTATCATGTGTTAATAACTGCCCTTTTTCAGCCAATTCTGAAGCGTAAATATTATATGGAATATAGCGTTTGGCAATTAAGTATGAAATAGAAGAAACAATCATTAATGGTACAAATAATTCATAACCACCCGTAAGTTCAGCAATTAAGAAAATAGCCGTTAATGGAGCTTGAAGAATTCCTGCCATTAAACCTGCCATACCAACCATTGCAAAATTAGAAGAAGATAATTGATGACTGAAAATATTACTATGATTAATAATTGAAGCAAATACGTAACCTGTAATACTACCTGTAAAAAGAGTAGGTGCAAAAATACCACCTACACCACCAGCACCAAATGTTAACGAAGTAGCAATTACTTTAAAAAGAACTAAGCCAATTAATAACACTATAACTATTAAAAAATTATCAGGTTCAATTTGAAAAATGTTATTAGAAACAATAGGAGTTATGTTTCCTTTTAAAACATTATTAATAATTGAATATCCTTCACCAAATAAAGGAGGAATTAAAAAAACCATAATACCTAAGGATATTCCACCAAAAATTAAGCGTTTATGCGCTCCCTTAAAATCTCTAAAAAAAGCTCCTATTTTAAAATAAATTTTACTAAAATAAATTGATACTGCTGCTGAAGAAACCCCTAGTAAAATATAAAAAATTACATCATATAAATGAAATTTATCTTCAATACTAAAGTGAAGCAACACGTCATCTCCAAAAAAGAAATAAGAGGTTAAAACAGCTGTTATAGAGGCTAATAATAACGGAATCATAGAAACCATTGTTAACTCCAAACTAAAAATTTCAACGGCAAAAACAATTGCTGCAATAGGCGCTTTAAAAATAGATGACATAGCTCCTGCTGCGGCTGCACCAATAAGCAATGTTCTTGTAGTTTGGTTTACATGCATTAAACGGGCAAAATTAGAACCTAAGGCTGCACCTGTTGCAACTGTTGGTCCTTCCAAACCTACTGAACCTCCAAAACCAACAGTTAATGGCGCCGTTAATATTGACGACCACATTTGATGACGAGGCATTATTCCTTTTAATTTTGAGATTGTAAATAAGGTAGAAGGAATACCATGACCCACTTTTTTTTTAATAACGTACCTTTTAATCATACGAACTAAAAACAATCCAAAAAGCGGAAAAATAAAATAAAAAGCTACGTGAATATCTTTAATAAATTCGCTCTCTAGCAAATGCTGAATAAAATGCGTTAGATTTTTTAAAATTACAGCACCTAAGCCTGCTAATAAACCTATTATGGCACTAGCAATTCTAACAAATTGTTTATCGGAAATATGTTGGTATTTCCAGATTAGAAATCTTTTTAAAAATTTTTTAGACTTTTCTGCCATTATATTTTTTAACAATCATTTTCTCAAAAATACCAAAATAAGATTATTTTACCTTTTTTTTGGACAATTTTTGCATTTCTTTTCACCTTTTTTTTTATATTTTTTACAACAACTATCTTTTGTAGATTCTTTTTTTATTGAATCCCAATCAAAATCGTAGTTAAAAATACTTTTTGGCTTTTTATGTAGCACAATTTCTTATTTAGAATGGTTATAAGCAAATATAGCTTTAAAAGCAATACTTAAAAAAATAATTTGTTAAACATGGGGTAATTAGTAATTGTTTAAAAACTTTTTAATATCCATATTAGAACCGTAAAGTACTAAAATATCTTCTTCTTCTAAAACAAGCTCAGCAGAAGCTACACCTTGCACTTTATTAATAATTTCGGTTTTCCCTAAGTTACCTTGAATTTCAGTTTTTTTAATAGTAGTTAGTATTAAAATATTAAATTTATTTCTAAAGTCTAAATCTTTAATTTTTTTACCTGCATACATTGTTGGTACATTTGCTTCTACCAAACTATAATCTTCACTAAGTTCAAAAGAATCTATAACACCTATTAAACATAATTTTTTTGCCCATCGTTCTGCAGTTTCTTCCTCTGGGTGTAAAATTTCATCAACACCTAAGGCTTTTAAAACCATTTCATGTAAAGGGTTAATGGCTCTACTTATAAGCCTTTTAACATTTAAGTTTTTAAATAACGCTGTAGCCATTACATTTGCTCCTTGATCTTCTCCTATTGCAACAATTACAACATCGGTGTCTTTTAATGGTAAACCAGAAACTGTATATTCATCAGTTGCATTCATACAGATAGTATGTGAAATTTTTTCTTTTAAAGCATCTACTCTTGCCATACTAGAGTCTATTCCAATAACTTCATTACCTTGATTTGTTAATTTTTCTGCTAACGAAGCACCAAAATTTCCTAAACCGACTATTAAAAATTTCATATCTATATTTTTTAATTAGTTAATTGTAATTTCTTCGGTTGGATACCGATAATTTTTATGTTTTACTTTTTTAAATACAGCAATTAAAATTGACAACATACTTACTCTACCTATAAACATTATTGTAATTAAAACAAGTTTACTTGGATCGCTTAATGCTGCCGTAATTCCTAAACTTAAACCAACAGTGCTATATGCTGAAAAGCATTCAAAAGCAACATTTAAGGGGCTTATTTCTGAATCAAAAATTAAAATAGCGATAATACCTATTCCAATAACAATTAACGATAAAGAAATTATAGCAAAAGCTCTTCTTACCGAAGAATCTGAAATTTCTCTTCTATAAATCTCAATTCTTGATTTACCCTTTGCTAAACTTATAAAATTAAGTGTTGCAATGGCAAAAGTACTAGTTTTTATACCTCCACCTGTTGATGCAGGTGAAGCTCCAACCCACATTAAAAACATTGTGACTAAAATTGTTGGCAAACTTAATGTAGCCATATCTACAGTATTAAAACCCGCAGTTCTTGGTGTTGCAGATCCAAATAAAGCTGTTATAAATTTTCCTATTCCATGATGTTCTACAAGTGAATTATTATATTCAGTAATGTAGAATGATATTGTTCCGAAAGCCAATAATGAAAATGCTGTAATTAATGTAATTCTACTATTTAAACTTAACACCCAAGGCTTATATTGTTTTTCCCAATGTTTTACACCAAATATTTTTCTGGTTAAATAATATTTAGAATATTTTAAAATATTTACCAAAATAGGAAATCCTAAACCTCCTAGAATTAGAAGTAGAATAAGTAAAAATTGTAACAGGTAGTTAAATCTAAAGCTGCTTTCATACAAACCATTTTGCAAGGTTGAAAATCCGGCATTACAAAACGCAGAAATAGCGTGGAAAAATGCAAAAAACACCTGATCAACAACCCCATTAAACAATTCAGAATTTAAACTAAAGAAAATTAATAGTGCTCCAATTATTTCAATTGTAAAAGTAATTACAATAATTCTTCTTAAGGTATTAAAAACTTCTCCAATTTTATCTGAATTTGTCATATCGCTTAAAATCAATTGATTTTCATACGATGAAACGCCTCTAAAGAAGTAACTAAAATAACTTGCAAATGTTAAAATACCAATTCCACCAGCTTGTATTAAAATAAGCAATATTATTTGTCCAAATTGGGTAAAATAACTACTAGTATCAACAACTATAAGTCCAGTTACACAAACTGCACTAGTTGATGTAAATAACGCATTTATAAAAGAAATACCTGAATAAGTTGCATTAGGAAGCATTAATAAAAATGCTCCTAAAAGAATAATTGCTAAAAAACTTACAATAAATAACTGTGCAGGATTTAATAACGTACGTTTATAATTAATGTTTTGCTCTGAAAACTCCCTAATAAAGGTTAAAATAATAGTTAATTTAATCCAATTATCATTATATAAAAATGTAATATGACGATGCGCTTCTTGAGAAAAAAAATGAATATAAATTACAAAAACAGTAATTAAAATACTTATAAAATCAAAAAGCCAAACTTTAGTTTGTATTGTTTTTCTTTGTGTTAAATATCGTATAGTAGTGGTTAATATTCCTATGCTTAAAATTATTAAATACAACGCATTTATTACTCTTTGCACTCTAATTGTTTGATCGAAACCAAAATCAAAAATTAAAACAAATATTCCTAAAAGTGTTAAATAAAAAGCAACTTTGTACAATAATTTTAAGGACAAAAAACTTTTAAGATGCGCTTTCAATTTTTTTAATTATTAAATTATTTTATATGATTAACCACTGAAATGGCTAAAACCAAAAAAAGTCACTTTTCAATTTTTAAAATATGAAGTAGTGACTTTTTTTGGTTTTATTTTTAATAGATTATTTTAAATCTAATTTTAAACATAACTCTTTAAGTTGTTCATCATCAATTTTAGATGGAGCGTCTATCATTATATCTCGTCCGCTATTGTTTTTAGGGAATGCAATAAAATCTCTAATAGTTTCTTGTCCGCCTAAAATAGCAACCAATCTATCCAATCCAAAAGCTAAACCACCGTGAGGAGGTGCTCCATATTCAAAAGCATTCATTAAAAAGCCAAATTGTTCTTTTGCTTGTTCTGGTGTAAAGCCTAAATGATCAAACATTAAAGCTTGGGTATTTTTATCGTGAATACGAATTGAACCTCCACCAATTTCATTTCCATTTAATACCATATCATAAGCATTTGCTCTTACTTTTCCTGGATCTGTATCTAATAAGTGTAAATCTTCAGGTTTTGGTGAAGTAAACGGATGGTGCATTGCATGGTAACGATTTGTTTCTTCATCCCATTCTAATAAAGGAAAATCAACTACCCATAGCGGAGCAAATTCATTTGGTTTACGTAAACCTAAACGCTCTGCCAATTCCATACGTAAGGCACTTAATTGTGTTCTTACTTTATCTGCAACACCACTTAAAACACAAATTAAATCTCCTGGTTTTGCACCGGTAACCTCTGCCCATTTTGCTAAATCTTCTTGGTCGTAAAATTTATCTACAGAAGATTTAAACGTTCCATCTTCATTATATTTGGCATAAACCATACCTAGGGCTCCTACTTGAGGTCTTTTTACCCATTCAATTAATTTATCTATTTCTTTACGTGTATAACTTGCTGCACCAGGAACGGCAATACCAACAACTAATTCTGCATTGTTAAAAACACCAAATTCTTTATGTTGTGCTACTTCATTTAATTCGCCAAATTCCATTCCAAAACGAATATCTGGTTTATCATTTCCATATTTTTTCATAGCCTCTTCATAGGTCATTCTAGGAAATTTATCAACTTCAACACCATTTACTTCTTTTAATAAATAACGAGTAAGTCCTTCAAACGTATTTAAAATATCTTCTTGTTCTACAAACGCCATTTCACAGTCTATTTGTGTAAATTCTGGTTGTCTGTCTGCTCGTAAATCTTCATCTCTAAAGCATTTTACAATTTGAAAATACTTATCTAGACCACCAACCATTAGCAATTGCTTAAAAGTTTGAGGAGATTGTGGCAATGCATAAAACTGACCTTCATTCATTCTACTTGGCACTACAAAATCACGTGCTCCTTCTGGAGTAGATTTAATTAAAACTGGAGTTTCAACTTCAATAAAACCTTCATCGGATAAATATTTTCTAGTTTCAATGGCAATTTTACTTCTAAAAATTAAGTTATTTTTTACCGGGTTTCTTCTAATATCAAGGTAACGATATTGCATTCTTAACTCATCACCACCATCAGTTTCATCTTCAATAGTAAAAGGAGGAACTTTTGATTTATTTAAAATTGTTAGTTCTTTTACTAAAATTTCAATTTCACCAGTAGGTATATTTTTATTTTTTGAAACACGTTCAATTACCTCACCTTTAACTTGAATTACAAATTCACGTCCTAGTGTTTTAGCTTCTTCAACCATTTCTTTTGAAGTACGGTCAGCATCAAAAATTAACTGTGTAATTCCATAACGGTCACGTAAATCAACCCAAATCATAAATCCTTTATCTCGGGTTTTTTGTACCCATCCGGCCAAAGTAACTTCTTGACCAACATTTTCTAATCTTAATTCTCCGTTTGAATGTGTTCTATACATTTTAATTTTTTTTAAAAGACTGTGCAAATTTAGTGATTTAGCAACTAGTTTTATAAGTAATCATATTTTTTTTAAGCACTCCGTTTACTTTTAGAAGTGTTAAAATTTAATTCTAGCTTTAAAAATGTAAAAATCAACTCTAAATTAATATGTATTAAATTGATTTTAAGCACTCAACACTTATATTTTAATAAGCAAAACACCTTGAAAATGAGTGTTAAATAACGTTAAATAACAGCTTATGTAACCTTAAACATGTTACAACAATTAAAATATTATTAAATTTGCACGCCTTTAATAAGTAATTTAATAAATTACGGCAAAGAAAATTAATAAATTATGAGTTACAAACATCTGAGTATTGAAATTAAAAATAATGCACAAAAATATGGTGCAAAAAATGCAATACGTTATAAAGATGCAATTAGTAAGAAATGGATAGGAATTTCTTGGGAAAGCTTTGAAAATCAAATTCAACAAGTTTCCAAAGCACTAATAAATTACGGAATTAAAGAACAAGAACACATTGCAATTTTTTCTCAAAATATGCCAGAATGGGTTATTTCTGATTTAGGTATTATGAGTATTAGAGCAATTACAATTCCTATTTATGCTACCAATTCTAAAAAAGAAACAGAATACATAATAAATGACGCCGAAATACCTTTAATTTTTGTTGGAGATCAAGAGGAATACAATAAAGCTTATGAAATTTCTAAAACCAACAAGTACTTAAAATTAATTGTTGCTTTAACTCCAACTGTTAAATTTAAAAGTACAGATAACGCTGTTTATTTTAAAGATTTTACTCAGCAAAACTTTACAAAAGCAGTTGAAATTGAGCGTCAAAAAAGAGAATATGAGTTAGATTTAAATGACTTGGCAAGTATAATATACACTTCTGGTACTACTGGAGAACCTAAAGGTGTTATGCTAGATCATAACAATTTTTCAAACTCATTAAAAGCACATGCCTATGAATTGGTAGATGTTGATGATACAGACATTTCTTTAAGCTTTTTACCATTAAGTCATGTTTATGAACGTAGTTGGTTATTTTTCTGCTTACACATTGGTATGGAAGTTTATTTTAACCAAGATCCTAAAAAAATAGCAGATGTTTTAAAAGAAGTGAAACCTACAGTAATGTGTACTGTACCTCGTATTTTTGAAAAAATATTTGCTGCTATTCAAGAAAAAAGAAAAGAAGCCTCGCCAACAAAAATGAAATTAGCTAGTTGGGCTTTGGGTATTGGAAATACATACCACAATAAATACAGACGGTATGATAAAAAAATACCATTAGCCCTAAAATTAAAATTTAAAATAGCCGATAAATTAGTTTTAAGTAAACTTAGAGATGTTTTTGGTGGACGTATAAAATTTATGCCAAGTGGAGGTGCGCCTTTAGCAGCTGATTTAGTTTCTTTTTTCTATTCTTTTGGTTTAAATATTAAATGTGGATATGGTTTAACAGAAACTACCGCAACTGTTTCTTTATTCGGTTATAAAAATTACAAATTTAATTCTGCAGGAAAACCAATTAAAGGTACTCAAATTAAAATTGGTGAAAACAATGAAATTTTAGTAAAAGGACCTGGTGTTATGCGTGGTTATTACAAAAAACCAGAAGCAACTGCCGAAGTTTTTACCAAAGACGGATGGTTTAAAACTGGTGATGCTGGTAAAATGGATGCCGAAGGAAATCTTACAATTACAGATAGAATAAAGGATCTAATGAAAACTTCTGGAGGAAAATATATTGCTCCTCAAAAACTAGAAACTGCACTAATAAACGATTCTTTTATTGAACAAATTGCAGTTATTGGTGATGAACAAAAATATGTTACTGCTTTAGCCGTACCAAGTTTCGAAAACTTAAAAAAATATGCATTAGAGCATAAAATTACCTTTAAAGACATAGAAGAATTAATTAATCATAATCAAATAAAAGATATGATTGATAAACGTGTTGAAGAGTTACAAAAAGAATTTTCTGTTTTTGAAAAAATTAAAAAAATAACTTTACTACCTAAAGAGTTTAGTATAGAAGCTGGTGAAATTACAGCAACTTTAAAATTAAAACGTAAAGTAATTCAGAAAAAATACAAACAGCTTATTGATAAAATGTATAAAGAATAAGTCCCTTTTTAAAAATTTATTTTACAATTATTAGCGTTAAAAAGCTTCCTTTAGCCAAAATTTAACGCTATTTGTCTATATTTTTTTAAAATTCTACGTAATAATTGCATATTTAAGTTTTCTAATAAAATCGTAAACTTTAAAAATGCAACTAAAAAATTACAAAAAAGTTTCAAGCTTTATTTTGATTCTTTTAATTACCACCGTACAATTTGCCCAACAAAAAACAGGAAATATTGTAGAATATTTTGGCAAAGAAAAAGTAAATGAAATTAGTGAGGGAAAATTACTACACGTATTTAAAAACGGACTTTCCTTAAAAATTCAAGATTTCACTTTTAATTCTTCTTCTTTTCCAAAAGAACCTGTTTTTGATAAATTTTTAATGAATCCTACTTTAAAAGTTTCAGAAAATGAAGTTTTTGATATTGATTATCTAGGAAATGAATTAAAATGGAAAGCCATTTCAACAGATGAAACAAATACATTTAGTAATAAAGATTTAAAATCTAGTTATGTTTATTTAACCTATAAATCTAACTCAGAAAAAACTGTTCTTTTTGAAGCTTCTGGACATACAATGCTATTAATAAATGGATTGCCACACGAAGGTGATCATTACGATTTTGGTTGGAATTTAATTCCTCTTAAACTAAAAAAAGGAACCAATACTTTTATTTTAAAAGTTGGTCGTTTTCCTCGTATTAGAGCGCGTTTAATTGAACCTCAAAAACCTGTTCAATTTACATCAAGAGATCTTACAATGCCAGATATTTTAGTAGAGGAAACCAAAGATTATAAAGGAGCAATTAGAGTAATAAACGCATCTAATAACTGGGTTGAAAATTATACAATATCATCTAATTTATTAGGAACTCAAAAAGAATCAAAAGTAATAGCAATTCCTCCAATGAGTGTGCTTAAAGTTCCTTTTTCTATTGCTTCAGTATCAAAAGAAACACCTTTAGAACAAGTAAATTTACAATTAGAACTTAAAGATAATAAAAGTCAAATTGTTTCTAATCAAATAGTTAAAGTAGAAATTAAAACAAAACACAAACATCATAAAAAAACATTTATAAGTAATATAGATGGAAGTGTTCAATATTATAGTGTTGCACCTTCAACCGATAAAAATTCAGAAAAACAAGCGTTATTTCTTTCAGTACACGGTGCTTCTGTAGAAGCTGTAAACCAAGCGAATGCTTACCAGAAAAAAGACTGGGGAAATGTAGTTGCACCAACCAACCGTAGACCTTTTGGTTTTGCTTGGGAAGATTGGGGAAGATTAGATGCTTTAGAAGTTTTAGCTGATGCTAAAAATATTTATCAACCAGATCCTTCAAAAATTTATTTAACAGGTCACTCAATGGGTGGACACGGAACTTGGTATTTAGGTGCTACATATCCAGATAAATTTGCGTCTATTGCTCCGTGTGCTGGTTATCCAGACTTATTATTGTACCGCGATAGTTTTTTAAAGAAAACCTTAGAATTACCGCAAGAGGAGTTAACTAAAAGAGGAATGACTCCTGAAGTTGTTGCCAAAATAAAAACTCCCTACATACCAACAGAAGTTGAAATATTAATGAAAAGAGCTGGTACTCCAAGCCGAACATTAAAATTAATTCGTAACTACTTACATTATGGTGTATATGTTTTACACGGAGAAAAAGACAATGTTGTACCAACTTTTATTGCACGTGATATGAGAGAACGTTTAGGTAAATTTCATAACGATTTTACTTATTATGAATATCCTGATGGAACGCATTGGTACGGAAATCACAGTTTAGATTGGTATAAAATATTTAACTTTTTTAAAGAACGTACACTAAAAAATCCAAACGAAATTAAAAACCTAGAATTTTATACAGGTTCTCCTGGAGTTTCTGCAACATCTAATTTTATTACTATCCATCAACAAAAAAAGCCTTTTGAAGTAAGTTCTTTTAATTTCTCAAAAGAAAATTCATTTAAAATTGATACTGATAATGTTGAATTATTAGAAGTTGATTTAACTAAATTAAGCGATACTATTACCAACATTTCTGTAGATGGAACAACTTTTAATGTAAACTCCAATTCAAAAGTGTTTTTAACAGCTAAAAACAATGAATGGAACATTGTAAATAAACCTTCATTACAAGAAAAAGGACCACATAGAAATGGTGGTTTTAAAGATGCTTTTAGACATAATGTTGTATTTGTGTACGCAACAAAAGGGTCAACTCTTGAAAACGAATGGTATTATAATAAAGCAAAATTTGATGCAGAAACATTCTGGTATAGAGCAAATGGTACAATTGAAGTTATAAAAGATACCGACTTTAATGCTAAAAAATACACAGATAGAAACGTAATTATTTACGGAAATAAAAGCAATAATGCTGCTTGGAATAAATTACTTAAAAATAGCCCTATCCAAGTAGAAGATAATTTAGTAACTATTGGTACTAAAAAATTAACTGGAAACCAATGGGGATTATATTTTACAGTACCAAGAACCGATAGCGATTTTGCAAGTATTGGTATAGTAACTGCAACCGGAACTAATGGTATGAAAGCTACGTATGCTAATAACTATTTAGTAAATGGTACAACGTTTCCAGATGTACTATTATTCGACAATACAGTAATTTCCAATGGAGATAAAGCTGTAAAATGTGCAGGTTTTTTTGGAAATGATTGGTCTATCGATAAAGGAGATTTTAAATGGAATTAAAATAACATTAATTATCTTTTAAACTAATTTGTATATGTATGTACACTGGTGTTTGCAACTGGCAAATAATTTACACCAAACCAACATACTAATAAAACAACAAAAGCAAGTGCTAAAATAGTTAGCGCTTGTTTTGTTTTATGATTATGAAAATGACGGTAATGAATGTAAATTAAATAACCCATCCAAGTTAAAAATGCCCAAACTTCTTTTGGATCCCAAGTCCAATAATGTCCCCAAGCTTCTTTTGCCCATAAAGCTCCAAAAAGCAATCCTAAGGTTAAAAAAGCAAAACCGATGTACACTAGGTTGTCGGCTAATTTTAAGGTTTCTATATTAAAATTTCCTTTGTAACTATCGTACCAACCTTTTATGGCAACTATACTTGAAGCTGCTAACACGGCATAAGAAAATAAGTATACCAATACATGTGGTATAAACCACGGACTTTGTAACGCTGGCATTAATGTTTTAGAGTATGTTTCTGGGTTTAAATAATTAATAGCTAAAAACATTGCTGCCATTAAAATACTGTATGCTAAAAACCACTTATATTTCCAACGTATATAAGTTATAAAACCAATTAAAGGTAAAAATGTAGCATACCATAAGCGAGTTTCACCCAAGGTTCGCATTGGCGGACGGTCGAGTTCTATCCACAATTTTACTACAAAGGTTATCAACATTGCCCAGCCCAACAAAAATAACAAATATGCTATTTTTATGAGTGTTTGTTTTTTATAGGAAACTACTAAAAAAATAAGTCCTAAAACCCATAAAAAACCCGTTATTGAACTATAAAAAGGAAAATCTATCCAAGTCATATTATTCGTTTTTAGTTATTTTATTTCCCATCCAAAACATATAAATAGCACCAGCAATCATCATAAATATACCCAAATATATTAAAGGAAGCCAAGGGTCTTTTACAAGTTCTAAAACGCTTAAATTACTCCATTTACCCATTTTATCATCGTAACTTAATTGATAAATTTTATAACCTCTAAATTTAAAAGGCTTATTTACTTCTAAAACTGTACTTATACGTTCTCCTTCTTTAGTTAAAATATCTATGTCTGAACTAAATTTTTTTGCTTCAGGAATGGTCATTACCATAGAATAGGCATCATTAATTTTTAATGATTCATATGAATATCGGAAACTTCCGCTACTAATCCACCCTTTTTGAATGGAATCATTTTCAATATTTTTTACTGAAATAAATGCCGCTGGTGGTGCGCCAATTTCATTAACAGGTTCATATCGCATTCCAAAGCGAATGGCATTTGGTAAATAATCTTCAACCGTTACTTCAAAATTGTTAAAAAAATAGGTTTCATCTTTTTCAACTAAATATAAATTATTGCCTTTATTTTGCGAAATACTCCCGGTACTATTGTCTATTAATGCTAATTTTGGTGCATATTCTTCAATTACAAAATCTTTTAAATAAAAAGCAAAAGGCAATTCAAGTTGGTTATTTTGTGCATCCGTTGCTATCCAACTTGGTTTTTCTTCATATAAATTTATAGATAACCGCTGTAAATCTCCAGTACCTAACATACCTGCTGTTAGTGCTAAAAATAAGCCTACGTGATTTAAAATAAACCCAAAATTACTCCACTTAAATTGTAAAATTCTTTTGATTGAAATAAGACCTAAACAGGTTAAAAATTGAAATAAAATTAATAAAAATGCCCAGTTTGTAGTAATGCGATTTAAACCTAAATTATTGATCAAGTTATTTGTTGAAGGAACCTGTGGAATTATTCCCATGAACATTACCAAAATAGTAATAAGTACAATGCTTGAAATAGAAGCTGGAACTTTGGTAAGCCACCGAATCAACTGCTTATCTGCAAATTTTTTATACAGTACAAATAACACTAAAATATAACCAAACAATATAAAAATATTGTACGGATACGAAACTGTAACTATATGTTCTGAACCTGCAAAAACTTCTAAAAAAAAGCCTGTTAGCATTAATCCAAAACCTATAAAAAAAGATTCAGCGTAACCCCAAGGGTTTTCCCAAAGTTTGCGTTGAAATTTTATGGTATTTTCACTCATATTTTTATCGAATAAATTCAATTAAGAATTTTAGTTTTCTACTATTTTTAACATTTCAATTGCATAACGTTTTCCTAATTCACGGTAACCTTGAGCATTAAAATGAACATTATCTGATTTTACCGAACAACCATCTGATGAAATTACATGTGCTGTTGGAATCACTTTTGGTACAGTTGCAATAATTGCATTCATACTTGCACATTTACCTTGTTGATTTTCATGAACAACTTCACCAACTAACAAAGGCACATCGGCTGCATTTAAAGAAAGATCTTCTAGCATATTATTGTAAACAGTTGCTACATACAACGGCCAATTTTCATCTCCTGTATTTGTTTCACCTTGATGTAATAAAATACCTTTAATTACACCATCTTTTTGCGCTAATTTGGCAAGTTTAATTATACGTTGATACGGATTACCGCCATAGCCTGCAACTTTATCTGTAAACCAAGCTTCAGGATAAGTATCATCGTACTCTAAGTATAAATCTTTGTCAAATAAGCGTATATCGCAACCTCCAACGGACACATTAATAACTCCTACTTTTATGCTATCTGGTAATTTTTCAACCATAGTTCTACCAAAATAATCGGCAGGTGAAAGTCCTGTATAACATTGACTTAAAGGTGGAATTGCTGGATACCAACTTCCTAAGGTTTTTTCTAAATTAGGGCAATCTGTACTTTGCATCATTAAAAAGCGATTGTCTACGGTTTTATCTTGTTCTTCAATAACTCCTTGCCCTTCCATATTTGATTGCCCGAAACACAAATAAACATGAAAATTAGAGTTTTGAGAAAAAGCTGAAGTGGTAAATAAAACCATTACTACTAACAAAAATAAAGGTGCACTTATTTTGAAACTGTTCATAAAAATTTATTTAATTTTAGATACTTTCAAATATACTAAAAATGCTTCCGATTAATTTTTCAGAAGCATTTTTAGCGCCTATTGTCTTATACTCTAAATCTTTTCAAAATTAATATTTAGCCTCTCTTTCAGCAGCTTCTTTATCCCACTCTGTAGCTAATTCTTTTAAGAAAACTTTCTTTTCAGCTTTTAATTCGTCTATTGGTAATCCAATAAACTTTTGAGCATCGTCTTTTGTTTCAATATTTGGATAAGGAACTTCACCTTCAAACCCTAATTTCATTAACAATTTTGCTAATTTAATTCTAGTTTCTTGTGTAATATCAATTCCTTTACCAAGAACTCTACCTAACTCAACTGGGGCGTGAAAAGAACCACCGTGCGATGCTGCAACATAATCCCAACGCCATTGTCCAATACGAATACCTTGTAAAATATCTTTCATTTGAGCTTCAGTAGCTCCTAATTCCCAACATTTACCTGCTTCAACGTGTGCACGTACTAATAAACGTTCTAATTGGTCACGATTTTCTATAATACGATCTTGATTACTGAAAACATTTGCAATTAATTCATCTTTTTCTTCTCTATGACAAACTTGACAAGAATTCGCCACATTATTTAAAGGAGATTGAATATGATGATCGGTAAATTTTTGTCCACCCTCAGTTTTATAGGGCATATGGCAGTCGGCACATGAAACTCCTCTTTGGCCGTGAATACCCATATTGTAGGTTTCGTAACCTGGATGTTGTGCCTTTAACATTGGTGCTTTACTAATGGCGTGTGTCCAATCGCTAAATTCAATATTGTCATAATATTTTTCCATATCTTCAACAGTTTGACCATCATCCCAAGGGAAAACTAAGTAAGGGATTCCTTCTTTTCCAGGTAAATTTTTGTTGAAATAATATTCTACGTGACATTGCGCACACACCAACGAACGCATTTCGTTATGTGAAACTTTTGTAATGTCTTTTCCTTGACGTTCAAAGGCTTCAATTAAAGCTGGTTGCGTAATAGTAAGTCGCATTGATTCTTCATCATGACAGTTTGCACAACCAATTGGATTCACAATTTCTGTACCTTTACTTGCCCATTTACCACTATAATAAGCATCCACTCCTATTTCGTTTATTAAACGTGGTACATCTGGCGATTTACACGTCCAACAAGTAGAAGGCATAGGTCCGTCTTCTGGTCCAGTTGGAGCGCCTGTTCTTAAAGTATTTCTTACATCTTCAATTGCGTACACGTGTCCACGTCCTTGATTGTAATCTTTTGAAAATCCATAACCTGCCCAAAGTACCACTAAACGAGGATCTTCTTCAAGCATATCAATCATTGCATTTCCATTATATTTTGAACGGAAAGTAGTATCTGCCGTTTTGTAATACGATTGAAATTCTCGAGGAAAATTTTCTCCCCAAACTTCATTTCTAGGTTCCAATTTATTAATTTCAGTCATTGGAGTATATGCAAATTTAGCCTCCATTTTGCGTTCTGTTATTGAAGACACTAAAAGTCCTAACAAAAACACAATTACTAACGATGCTAAAAAAAGCATCCAGTTCATCCAAGGTTTTCTTTTATTACTCATCTTTTTTATCTTTTTGTTTTTCTGATTTATTTAAAAATTTACTAAGCCAATTTGGTACTGTTTCTTGATGTTCATCTGAAATTTTTCCGTAGTATTTTACTGAAGACAAACTATGTATACTTCCGTGTGGAACTTCTTGATGACAGGTCCAACATTTACGTTCTGTTCTATCTTCAAAATGCGTTGCTATCATTCCATTTAAGCGCGCATCGGTAACTTGATCTTGATGACAACGAATACAGTTATTTTGAACCACTTCATTACCAGCTTCTTTCATTTTAATCACTTCTGGTTCTCCACGAGTTGTAAAAACTGAAGCATGGTATAAACCGTCTTTGGCTTTAAAATAATATGTGTTAAAAATATTATCATGAGGTACATGGCAATCATTACAAGAAGCCCATTCCCGGTGAGAGCTATTTTGCCAAGTTGTATATTGTGGAGTCATTACATGACAATTAGCACACGTTTTTGGGTCATCAGACAAATAAGATATGGCCTTTGATTCAACCATTGCGTACAAACCTAACCCACAAATAGCACCCAGTAAAATAATTACCGGTATACGCCATTGTTTTGGTGGAATAAAAAATTTAAATAGCCTTTTCATATAAATATAATTTTTGAAAAATTCAAAAAAGGATTTTAAGACAAAAAAATCTCTTTTATTTCTTGTTTATACAAATTTTGTAAAAATTTTAAGTTTAAACTATGATTTAAATCATAGAAATAAAAAATATATGAAAATAATTACAACTTTAAATAATATTTTAACTCATTATCTTATAACTATTTACAAACTTTATTAGTTTACTAAATAGAAATATTTACTTAAATACCAATTAACTATTTAAACCTATTGTGCATTTTGATAAAACTTCGTCAATTCGAGTGAATTTTAGCCTTCTTAGGCTTAAAATTAGTATCTAAAATGGTATTTTTATAGAACTATAATGGTTCTCGATACGATTTTTATCAAAAATAACTCGAACTGATGCTAATACACGAGTAAATAATCAAAATGCACAACGGGTTATTTAAACAAAATATAAGGCAACAAATACTATTTTAATTTCTAAAAAAAGAAAAAATTACAAGAAATTTTGATTGAAAAATTCGATTTTTTTAGTTGTTTTTAAGGAGCTGGATTAGGCTGTAATTCTTGAATTGCATCTATTTTATTTAAAGTTTCAGAAGAAAGTTCTATGTGAATACTTGAAATATTTTCTTTTAATTGCTCTAATGTTGTGGCTCCAATAATATTAGCTGTTAAAAATTCACGCTGATTTACAAATGCTAAAGAAAGTTGTGTTAAACTAATCTCTAATTCTTTAGCTAATTCTGCATATTTTTCAGTCAAAAAAATAGATTGTTTACTACTATATCTATTGTATTGTGGAAATAATTTTATACGAGAATTATTGGGCATTTTTCCGTTTAAATATTTCCCTGAAAGTGTTCCAAAACCTAATGGAGAATACGCTAATAAACCAATATTTTCTCGCATTGCAACCTCAGCTAAATTAATTTCAAATAACCTATTTAATAAAGAATATGGATTTTGAATGGTTTTACAACGTGTTAAATTATTATTGTTACTTTCGGTTATCTGACGCATAACACCCCAAGAGGTCTCATTAGAAACACCGTAATGACGTATTTTTCCTTCTTTCACATATTTATTTAAAGTTTCAATAACTTCTTTAAAATTATCTTCCCATTTTTCATCGGTTTTGTGAACATAATTTCTTTTTCCAAAAAAATTTGCATTGCGTTCGGGCCAATGCAATTGATACAAATCTATATAATCGGTTTGTAATCTTTTTAAACTTTTTGTTAGAGCATCTTCAATGGCATTTTTAGAAAAACCAAGGTTTTCTCTTATATAATTAAAAGAATCATTGGGTCCAACAACTTTAGAAGCAACTACTAAATCTTCTCTCTTTTGATTTTTTAACCACGCTCCAATATACCGTTCTGTATTTCCTTGTGTTACAGCTTGCGCAGGTACCGAATACATTTCTGCAGTATCAATAAAATTTACACCTTGTTCTACTGCATAATTTAGTTGTTCATGAGCTTGTTTTTCGGTGTTTTGCTGACCGAAAGTCATAGTTCCCAAACAAATTTTACTAACTTTTATATCGGTATTTGGAATTTTGGTGTATTTCATGTTTTTAGTTTAAAGAGTTAAAAGTTCAAAAGTTGGTTTCAAACTTAAAGAAAATAATAATTTTAAATGGTTTAAGTGTGTAAAAGTTGATTGGTGAAATAGAGAAAAATAACGAAATAAAAAAACCACTTTCAAAATAGAAAATGGTTTTTTAAGTATTGTGAGATGCTGAAACAAGTTCAGCATGGCGGTTTATTTATTTTAATATTGCTTCAATACCTGGTAATGTTTTTCCTTCAAGGCTTTCTAACATTGCTCCACCACCTGTAGAAACATAACTTACTTTATCTGCAAAACCAAATTGTTTTACAGCTGCCACAGAATCTCCCCCACCTACAAGTGAGAATGTTCCGTTTTTAGTTGCTTCTGCAATAGAGTTTCCAAGTGCAATTGTTCCACCAGCAAAACTTTCCATTTCAAAAACACCTAATGGACCATTCCAAAGGATTGTTTTAGATTCTTTTACAATTTTGTCAAAAATTTCTCTTGTTTTTGGACCAGCATCTACACCTTCCCAACCATCAGGAATGTTATAAATATCACAAACTTGTGTATTTGCGTCGTTGCTAAAGTCATCAGCAACAATTACATCAACTGGAATATGAACTTGTACACCTTTTGCTTTAGCTTGTGCTAAAATTTCAAGTGCTAATTCTTGTTTATCATCTTCACAAATAGAATCTCCAATTTTACCTCCTTGTGCTTTAATAAAAGTAAAGCCCATACCACCACCTATAATTAAGTGGTCTACTTTATCTAAAATATTTTCAATAACTGTAATTTTTGAAGACACTTTTGCACCTCCTAAAATAGCTAAAACTGGTTTTTCACCTTCTTCTAATATTTTTTTAAGACTTATAATTTCTTGTGCTAATAAAGCTCCAAAGCATTTTGCTTCAGGAAAAAACTGAGCAACTATTGTTGTAGAAGCGTGAGCTCTGTGTGCTGTTCCAAAAGCATCGTTTACGTAAACATCTCCTAATTTAGAAAGTTGTTTAGCAAAATCGACATCACCAGCCTTTTCTTCATTATGAAAACGTAAATTTTCTAACAACAAAACTTCACCCATATTTAATTCAGCTGCTGCTTTTTCAGCAACTTCACCTACACAATTTGAAGCAAATTTTATTTGAACTCCAATAATTTCAGAAACTTTATCTACAATATGCTTTAAAGAAAATTTGTCTTCAACTCCTTTTGGACGTCCTAAATGCGACATTAAAACTACCGCTCCACCATCTTCTAAAACTTTTATAATAGTTGGTTTTGCCGCTTCAATTCTTGTTGCATCTGTTACGTTAAAATCTTCATCTAACGGTACATTAAAGTCAACACGTATTAACGCTTTTTTTCCTTCAAAATTAATATCTTGTATTGTTTTCATGTGTATTTTTTATTTTTTTAACGGTCACCTGCTGTTCGCTATTTATAATTTTGTTGCGTGATAAGCCTTTTAGCCTGCTCGGTTAATTTTTATATAAATTATTAGTTGTACAAATATAACTCAATTTAGACTAAAGATTGCACTTTTTTACGAAACCGATTTCATTTTTTTTAATTAAAAGATTTAAGTTTGAAAGATTGCAATACTTAATTAATTTAAAAATTAAAAAAAAGTTTTACTTTCGCTCTAATGAATTTTTCTGAAATATTAGGTCAAGAACATTTAAAAAACCATTTAGTAAAATCTACTGATAATGGTAGGATTTCTCATGCACAATTATTTGTAGGTAAAGAAGGCACAGGTGTTTTAGCAATAGCCATTGCTTATGCACAATATATTTTAGTTTCTTCTAGCACAAACCCAGAAACTACAACTGTTAAATGTGAAAAATTAATGCATCCCGATTTGCATTTTGCTTTTCCGGTTGCTACAAACGATCGCATTAAAAGTAAACCAATAAGTAATGATTTTTTAGAAGAATGGCGCGAGTTTGTTAAACAGAAACCCTACGGAAATTTATTTGAATGGTTACAATCTATTGGTGTAGAAAACAAACAAGGCCAAATTGGTGTTGATGAAGCCGAACAAATTGTAAAATCATTAACCTTAAAAAGTTATGAAGGTGGTTATAAAGTAATGATTATTTGGATGGCTGAAAAAATGAATACTTCTGCCTCTAATAAATTGTTAAAATTATTAGAAGAACCACCAGAAAAAACAGTTTTTTTATTAGTTGCTGAAGATGAACAACAAATAATTACAACCATAAAATCGCGTTGTCAAATATTGCATTTTCCATTATTACCTAATGAAGCCATTGAAAAAGGATTGATAGAAAAAGAAGGTGTAGAACCATCTCTAGCTGCACAAATTGCCTACCAATCTGATGGTAATTTTAATAAAGCCTTGCATTTATTACATAACGATAATGCAGACGAGCAGTTTGAACAATGGTTTATAACTTGGATTAGAGCTGCCTTTAAAGCAAAAGGAAATGCTGCCGTAATTCAAAATTTAATTAGTTGGAGCGAAACCATTGCAAAAAGCGGTAGAGAAACCCAAAAACGATTTTTAAATTATTGTTTGCAGTTTTTTAGACAAGCCATGTTATTAAATTATAGCGCAGATACTTTGGTCTTTTTAGAACCAAAAACTCCCGGTTTTAAATTAGAAAATTTTGCACCTTTTATTCACAGTGGAAATATTTTAGATATTACCAATGAATTAAATGATGCCATTTACCATATAGAGCGTAATGGAAACGCTAAAATTATATTGTTAGATTTATCAATAAAACTAACACGCCTTTTACATACTAAAGAAACCACTTAATTATGTCTATTTTTAATGCTAATTCAGCTGTAATTTTAGTGTTGTTATTCTTTATAATAACCTTTTTTTTATCGGTTATTGAAAAAATAGCTGATTGGAAAAATACTATTGCTTATTATACCAATCATTTTAAAAATACCATACTTTATAAAATGATTCCTGTAGTAATGATTCAGGTTTTAATATTTGAAATTGCTGCAGTTATTTTATTGTGTATTGGACTTTATTTTTTAGTTTTAGAAGACACTATTGCTATTGCTAAAATTAGTTTGGAAGTTTCTGCTATTATATTGTTACAATTTTTAATAGGACAACGTTTGGCTAAAGATTATGCAGGCGCTATGAACATAACAGTGTACTTTATTTTAACTATTATTGGAATTTTTTTATTAACTTAAATTATTGATTATGAAATTATTAGGAATAGGTTCTCGTATTAAACATACCGAATTTGGTTTAGGAGTAGTTACCAACGTAACCTCAAAACATTATTGGGTTACTTTTATAGAAAACGGATTGGAAACTATTGATTTAAATAGCGATTTTGAAGTTATTGAAAGTGTTGAAGATGAAGTGGATACTATCAGTTTTTACGAAGTTGAAAACACACTTAGAAATATGCTAAAACAATGGTCAGATATTTCTGAAATTGTTCCAATTGCAGACCGTTGGAAAGGTGGAAAGCTAATTTTAGAACCAAAAGACACCAATTTAGCAAGTAAAGAAATTCCGATTGATACCTTTTTTCATAAAATTGTAATGGTTAGAGATCGCGTTAGAGTAATGGAGCAAAAAATAAATTCTAGCAAATTATTAGACGATCAAGAAAAAGTTGATTTACAACAATATATTACTCGTGTTTATGGAAGTTTAACCACTTTTAATGTGTTATTTAAAATAAAAGAACATCAGTTTTCTGGAGCTAAAAGTAAATAGTAAACCTTTTTTTAATAGGTGATATAAACCAGTGAAAATATTGAAATAAAGATCCACAAGCTTAAGGCTAATACTATTGGTTTTAGTCCTGTGGATTTTAAGTCTGTTATTGAAATTGTTGAACCTACAAGAAACAACGTTAATACCAATAATCTTTTAGAAAAAAACACAATTTCACTTGTTATTAAAATTGGAAGTAACTGGTAACTATTTATAAAAATAGCAAGTATAAATAACAAAATAAAATATGGAATTTTAATTTTTTCGCCTTTAGTTTTAAAAATAAACATTGAAACAATAGACAAGGGTATAATCCATAATGTTCTAGATAGTTTTACGGTTGTAGCAATTCTTAAAGCCTCTTCTCCATAACCCATTGCTGCACCAACAACCGAACTGGTATCGTGTATAGCAATGGCACACCATAAACCAAACTGCTCTTGAGATAGATTTAATAAGTGTCCAATTGCAGGAAAAACAAACAACGCAATAGAATTTAATAAAAATACAATTCCTAAAGCAATACTAATAGATTTGCTATTTGCTTTTATTACTGGTGAAATTGCAGCAATAGCACTTCCGCCACAAATAGAAGTTCCAGAGGTAATTAAATGTCCTAATTTTTTATCTAATTTAAATACTTTAGTAAGTAACAAACCTAAACTTACCGTTAAAATAATTGAAAAAAAAGTTAGACTAAAACCTTGTTTACTGGTTGCAAGTGTTTCTTTTATTAACATTCCAAAACCTAAACCCACAACTGCAATTTTTAAAAAATGATGAATTGCTTTATGACTCTTTGATATAAAAGGATTCTTAAAAATAAGCGCAAATAAAAATCCAAGTAGTAATGCTGTAGGACTATTAATTGTTCCAAATAGAATAAAAATTGCTGTTAATAAGAAAATAATTTTTGTTAATCTAACTTTCATATCGGTAATATTTATCGATACAAAACTAGCTACATAGAATAACTTTTTAGCAAATTAATTTATTGTTTGATATAACTAAAAGTTATAGATATTTAACGTATACTTTTCAAAATAATCCATTAAATTAGATTGATACCCGGTTCTAGAAACAAAATAAAACCATCGTTCAATATTTAAATCTTTAACATCTATAATTTTAAGCTTGTTATTTATTAACTCTTCTGAGATGGCATGAATTGACATAAATGCATAATTATCCGAATTAAAAAGGTAATTTTTAATAGCTTCGGTACTATTTAAGGTTACAACGGTATTCAGTTTTTTAATTTGATGCTTGTTCAAATATTCGAAAATAATTTCTTTTGTTCCAGAACCCATTTCGCGCAAAATAATAGGAATTTCTTGCAGTTCTTTTAAACTAATAACATCTTTTTTAAAAGCATTATTTTTAACATTTGTAACCAATACAATTTCATCTTTAATAAACTCTTTAAATTGCAGTTTACGGTTGGTGTTTTTACCTTCAATTATTCCAAAGTTTAATTTTTGATTTAAAATTAGGTCTTCAACATCATCAGAATTTCCACTGGTAATTTCAAATTTAATTTTTGGAAATTGCGTTCTAAATTTTGCAATTACCTTTGGAATAATATAGTTTGCTACTGTTGTACTTACACCAAAATTTATTATGTTTGGAAAGGTTTTATTTTGATGCAAAAACTGATGTTTCATAGCTGCATAAATCTCTAAAATTTTATTCACATAAATTAAAAATGCTTTTCCTTCACTAGTTAATTCTATGGAGTTTCTTTTTCTTAAAAATAAGGTAATTTTATAGGTTTCTTCTAAATTTCGTATTGTTTTAGAAACTGCAGGTTGCGATAAAAATAACTGTTCCGAAGCTTTTGTAAAACTTAAATGATTGGCAACAACTTTAAAAATATGCAACTTGGTTTTCATTAACTTATAGGTAACTTAATTGGCGAAATTATTTTAGTTTATTTGATATTCTTTTTTTGAAAAACTGTCTTTCCAGTTACAGCAATTACAGCACCAATACCTATCAAAATTCCTGAGATAAAAGAACCTAAATCGTTATTAACTGTTTTCATTATTACTATTCCTATAATTAATAATACAATTCCTAAAACTCTATATTTATTCATTATTTTAAACTTAATTATTTAACTAGTTATCTTCTTTTAAATATGCTTCTAATATTGGTTGTGCTTTTTCAAAATCCATTGCACGAATTTTAAATCTAACTGCGCTAGTAGTTCCACCAACAAATCCGGCAAGGTTTCCAGAATTAAAATCGTTTTGAACTATTCCAAATACATCAATTGATTCTAAGCGTTTTTTTAGACCCATTATCATAATTTCTGAGCCTGTATAAAAATCTATAAATGCTTCATTATTTTCCATAATATTTATTTTTAAAAAATAGATAATTGTGTTTTAGTTGTAAATTGTTCTAAAAATTTCATTCCTTTTTTAGAATTTCCTTTTTTATTTAACCTAGGACTCCAAACCGCAATACTATATTGATTTGGATGAATGGCAACAATTCCACCTCCAACACCACTTTTACCTGGTAAACCTACTTTAAAAGCAAACTCACCAGCTTCATCGTAAAAACCACACAATTGCATAATAGCATTTATACGTTTAGACTTACTTTCTGAAATTATTTTTTTATTTGTAATTGGATCTATACCATCTGTAGTTAAAAATAAAAATGTGCGCGAAAGCTCTTTACAAGTCATTTCAATAGAGCATAAATTATAATAAAAATCCATAACTACATCAATATCATTTTTAATATTGTTAAAAGATTTCATTAAGTTTACAAGTGCAACATTTTTATAACCTGTTTGCTTTTCAGACTCAACAATTCTAGAACAAAAATCTATTAATGGATTTCCTGATAGTGCTCTTATAAAATTTAAAAATTCTATTTTTGGGTCTTTAAAATGACTGATTAAAATATCGCAAATTACTATTGCTCCAGCATTTATTAATGGATTTCGAGGTATGCCTTTATCCAACTCTAACTGCACTAAAGAGTTAAATGCAGTTCCCGAAGGCTCAACTCCTAAACGCTTCCAAATCTTTTCACCTATTTTATCATAAGCTATTGTTAAGGCCAATACTTTTGCAATACTTTGTATAGAAAATTTTTCATTCGAATCTCCAATACTAAAATGTTGATTGTCTGTAGTGGTAATATGTACACCAAATTTATTAGGATCTACTTTGGCAAGTTCAGGAATATAAGAAGCTACTTCTCCTTCCTTTTTTAACTTATCTAAATTATTATATATTTTGAATATAATGTTATTATAATCCATTTTTTAATTTAATTTTTGTTTGGTTTCTATTGAATTAATTTAAGAAAAATAGGTATTTTTATTGTTTAATTAGTAGCACTAAACATTGAATTTTATTCTCAATTAATTAAAAAATAATTCAATTTATTTATAAAATTGAATTGGATTTAAAAGTATAAAATATTAATGAATAAATTCCGTATATTTAACAATTATGATAAAAGACACAAAACTAGCCGTACTAATTGATGGTGATAATATTCCTTCAAAATATATTAAAGAAATGATGCAGGAAATTACCAAATATGGTACACCCACCGTAAAACGTATTTATGGCGATTGGACCAAACCTCAACTTGCTAAATGGAAAGTTATTTTATTAGAAAATGCAATAACTCCAATTCAACAATATGGCTATACTACAGGTAAAAATGCTACAGATTCTGCAATGATTATTGATGCAATGGATATTTTATATTCAGAAAAAGTAGATGGTTTTTGCTTGGTTTCTTCAGATAGCGATTTTACTAAATTAGCGACCAGATTAAGAGAAGAAGGCCTTGTTGTTTATGGTATTGGCGAAAAGAAAACACCAGATCCGTTTATTGTTGCTTGTGATAAATTTATTTATTTAGAAATATTAGATACAAGTGAAGACGAAACCGAAAACGGTAAAACAACACAGAAAAAAGCGAGTATCGATAAAATTACACCAAAAATAATTAGGCTTTTAAGAAACTCTGTAGATGACACAGCTGATGATGATGGTTGGGCTTTTATGGGTGATGTTGGTTCACTTATTATAAAAAAACAACCCAATTTTGATGCGCGTAATTTTGGTTTTGAAAAGCTAACGCCTTTGTTTAAATCTTTACCTCAATTTGAAATTGAACAGCGTGAAAAAACTAGCGGACGTTTTAAACTTATTTATGTTAGAAATAAAAAGAGAAATTAGCATTATTTATAAAATAAATATACATTTTTGTTAAACATAGTGGGGATGTAGCTCATCTGGCTAGAGCGCTTGACTGGCAGTCAAGAGGTAGTGGGTTCGACTCCCATCTTCTCCACCAACAACAGTAAGGCGTTCAATAAATTGAAGGCCTTTTTTATTTTATTGTTTGCAGAAAATTAGCCTACTATTTTTAATTTTAGCTATTAAAACACAGGACAAAACTATAAATAATTAAATCCTCTGTTTTTTAAATTACTTACTTTTAAAAAAGTGTATTCATACTTTTAAATGTTTTTACCATTTCTAAAGCAGATTTATGTGATCTTCCAGCTGCTTTTTCAAAATCGGAAGGAACATCATTTGCTCCATTTTTTATTCCTTCATAAATTCCAGCAATAATAGTTCCCATAAATTCTCCTAAATCTGACTTTCTTTCTATTGCATAATCTTTAACTGAAACCGAATTATAAACTAAATTAGTAGTATAAACTTTATTAATGCTTTCTGCTAACTCAGTTTGACTTATTCCTTCTCCAACTAAATTATAAGTATTCCCATTATGTTTATCTTCTAAAAGCATCTTTGCATAAGCATAACCAAGTTCTTCTCTGCTTGTGTATGTACATTTTCCGTCAGAAGCACAATTTCTAATTTCACCTTCTTTTATATAGGTATCTAAATATTCTAAATCTGGTTCAATGTAAATTCCATTTCTACCAATAACCCATTTTAAACCGGAATTTCTAATGTCTTTTTCAGTTTGCCTATTGGTTTGTACAATTGGACTAAAAGCATTATTTTCTTCTGCTCCAATTATGCTAGTGTATACTATTTTTTTAACACCATTATTTTTCGCTGCTTCAATTACATTTCTATGTTGTATAATTCTCTTTTGTGGTTCATCCATTCCAGAAACCAAAAGAACTGCATCAACACCCTTTAAGGCTACATCAAAATCTTGTTTATTATTATAATCTCCTTTTATAATTTCTACTCCTAAATATGTTGCTTTTTCAGGTGTGCGGGCAATACCTATAACTTGCTCTTTTCCTATTTCATCAATTAAGTGTCTTACAATTGAAGCTCCTAATTTTCCACTGGTTGATGTTACTGCTATTTTCATACTATTTTATTAAATGTTATTTTATAGTTACAAATGTGCGAATGATACTTATTAATTTATAGATACATCTTAGTAAAAAAATGGTGAAAATGAGCTGCTTTTATTTTAGTGTTTAAATTTTGATGTTCGTGTAAAAATATAATCTGCAAAGTATTTTTTACTATCCATTATTTTAGTATCAATTATAAAGTTGGTATTTGAAATAATTTCTTGAATAATAATATTGTTATATTTTCTTGAAATTTCAGTATGAATTTTTTCTCCTTCACTAAAATTAAAAGATTTATTTATTGCTTTTATTTCTACTGTTTGATTTGTTGTACTAATTATAAAACTTTTTGCAATTCCTTCTTTATCAGTATATTCAGGTAAGTGTTTAAAGTTATTTAAATTAAAATTACCTCTTAATTCTCGATTAATTCTATGCAATAAATTAAGATTAAATTTTGCTGTAATTCCTTTGCTATCATTATATGCAGGTAATACAATTTCTTTAGGTTTTATTAAATCAACTCCTAACAACAATTTATCATCTTCTTGTAAATTTTCACTAAGATTGTAAATAAATTTTGAAGCCTGTACATCTGTCATATTTCCAATATTAGAACCTAAAAAAAGAACTATTTTTGGGTTTTTACTCTTTTTTAAAGAATGTAAAATTTCAAAATAATCACCTTGTTGGGTTTTTACAGATAAATTTGGAATCTCTTTTTTTAAATCTTTTTCTAGAAGATCTAACGCGTTTTTAGAAATATCAATAGGAAAAAAATCGAATTTAAAATTCTGTGCATCTAGTTCTTTTAGTAGCTCTTTAGTTTTTAATCCATCACCTGCACCAAGTTCTATTAATTCAAAATATGTATCTGTTTTTAAGTTAAAAGAATCTATTAATTGTTGCGTTTTATTTTTAAATATATCTAACTCACTTCGTGTTAAATAATATTCTGGTAAATTCATTATTTCTACAAATAGTGCATCTCCCGTTTTATCATAAAAGTATTTAGATGGAAGCGTTTTAGGACTTGCTTCTAAACCTTCTTTTATTTCTTTCTTAAAAATTTCAGTCATACTTATTTAGCTAATCGTATTCCTGTATATTGCCATCTTTCTGTTGGTCCAAAAAAGTTACGATATGTAGACCTACTATGTTTTTTTGAAGTTGCTACTGAAGCTCCTTTTAACACAATTTTATTACTCATAAATTTACCATTGTATTCTCCAACCGCTCCATTTTCTTTTTTAAAATTTGGGTATGGTAAATAAGCACTGTTTGTCCATTCCCAACGTTTTCCCCAATTTAACTGTTTAGAAGCAATTTCCCATTCAAACTCAGTAGGTAATCGCATACCTTTCCATTCGGCAAAAGCATTCGCTTCATAATAATTAATATGACTTAAAATTGCTTTTTTATCTACTTTTTGCAATCCTGCAAGAGTATAATAATGCCATTCTCCTTTAATTTTATGCCAATACATTGGTGAATTTATGTTGTTAATATTTACCCAAGTCCACCCCTCATCTAACCAAAGATTAAAATCGGCATAAGCACCAGATTCTATAAAATCTATAAAATCTCCATTGGTAACTAAGTAATTATTTATTTCAAAATCTGCTACATAAACTTTGTGAACTCCCAATTCATTATCATAACAAAAGTCGTTTCCTTTATGTCCAATTTCATAAACTCCCTCTTTTATTTTTATGTTTTCGAAAGATTTATTTTTATCTTTTACCAAATTAAATTTATTATTAAACATAGGAAAAATAGGATTGTGTCCAAACATATATTTTACATCAGTAATTAATAATTCTTGATGTTGCTGCTCGTGATTTAGACCAAGAGTTACTAAATCAATAATTTTTTTATCAGAAACATTTTGTAAAAATTCTTGTATTTTAGTATCTACATATGCTCTATATTCAAAAATTTCATCAGTAGTTGGTCTAGACATATTACCTCTGTTAGCTTGTAAAATTCTATCACCAGCATTGTTATAATAACTATTAAAAAGAAAGTTAAAATTAGAATTAAATTCGGTATAATTTTCTATATAATTTTTCAAAATAAAAGTTTCAAAAAACCAAGTGGTATGCGCCAAATGCCATTTTGGTGGACTAGCAAATTTAACAACCTGTATGGCATAGTCTTCAATATGTAAATGACTACAAAACTCAGTCGTTTCTTGCCGTATTTGTTTGTATTTTTGATTTATATTCATTTTATTCTAATCCTTTTTTATTTGGATTCCAAAATGGCTTGGTTTTAATTTGTTTGGTACTCCAATTTAATTCTTTTTTAAAGTATTGATTTAGCGCAATACAAACTCTACTATCGCCAGCAATATAAACCTTTTTATTTCCCTTCATTTTAGGTATAATATCTTTAACTAAATTCAATATTTCGGTAGTAGTATTCTGTTCTAAGCTATAGAAGTTAAATGGTGTAGAGTTATCTATATCTTTAAATAGATTAGTAGCTTTTTCACTATAAATTAAGCTTTCTATTTGTTTATTTTTTGATAAATTTCTATTTAAAATATATAAATGAGATAAGGCAGATAAATCTCCAATCATTAAATAACTTGTTGCGGTTTCATCTACTAAAAAATTTCCTTTTTTCCATTTAAAATACACACTATCTCCTTCTTTACAGTTTGTAACCCATTGCGCCCCAATCCCTTTACTTTCTGTTGCAATAGCTATATCTAAGTACCCTTCTGTTTTATTAATATTCCAAACACTATAACTTCTAACTTTATCTTTAAAAGAAATAGTGTCATTACCAATTCCAATACCTAACCTTAAAAAATAACCAGGTGTAAATTCTGCAGTTTTTATACTTTCGCTTTTAAGCCGAATTTTATAAACTAATGCTGAAATTTGTTCTTTTTTTTCTATGATTGCTTTATCTAAAACAACCTTTTTTAATATATTTTCAAGTAAACTCATAGTTATAATTAAATTATTACTTTTTCAAAAGTCATATTTATAACTAATCTGTAAAAGGTAAATCTTCTATTAAAAATGGTAAATATGAGAATTTTAAATTACATAATGCTTTAATTTTTATGATACCATAATGCTACTTTACATTATTTTTTTCCAATTCGTATGCATAAGAAAGGTAATAATTTCTAGCAGGCGCATTTATTTGTTGTGCAGCTATACTTCTTAACAATTGAATTTTAATTTCTGTGATTTTTGTTATTTTATAATCTGTTTGAAGTAGATAATCTGCTAATTGTAAACCCCATTGGTAATCACCATTTTTAACCGTATTATTTAAATGCTCTAAAACTTTTTCTTTACCACCTGCAAGTTCAACTATATGCTTTGCTTCTTTTGCTGAAGATAACGGATAAAGGTTTGTTGGGTTTCCATCAAACCAACCTACATAATGAAGAAATATAGAACGAACTCCCCAGGAAACTGAACCATAAAACTCTTGTAAATTAGGTTGATTTCTTAGAGAATCTGCCAATTTAACGCTTTCTACCGTTTGCTGAAGTGTATAACCTTTATTTAAAGCATCTATTGTTTGTTGGTAAACACTTAAAATAGCTGTTGAATAATTTTTAAGATTTTTATAAGCAATTGTTTTTCCAGATACTGGGCGTGTATGCCCTGGTATAATATGTTCTACTGGAAAAGTGCTCATTTTTTGAATTGATTCTCCCCAAGATTTAACATCTCTATATTGAGAACCTCTAATTGCATAAAGGTTAGGAAATGATTTGTAATAATTATCTCCTGTAAACAAAGATTCTTCGCTTGGTATCCAAACAAAAAGTTCATCATTTGTTTCTCCATTAGCTGCAAAAAGTTGAAAATCTATACCTGCTAAATTAACAAACAAAGAGTCATTAAGTGTAATATTTGGCTCAATATATCCCTTGCCAACTCTATCTTTTGACGTACTTCCAGGAGCAACACCTCTATTAATAATATCTTTAGCAGGTAAATCGCGTCCAAACTGTCGTCCATTACGTTTTTTTAAAATAGGTTCTACAGGAGATTTACCTTGTAATTCCTCTTTAAATCCAGCTCTCGCAATAATTTTTACATTTTTACTATCACCTATAAAAGCAGAAGTTCCACCGGTATGATCGTCATGTCCGTGTGTATAAATTACTGCCTTAACAGGTTTACTAGTTATTTCTCTAAATTTATTTGCTACAATTTCTGCAGCACCTAGTGCACGAAGCGCATCAATAATTACAACTCCGTCTTCACCAATAACCATTGATGTATTTGAACCATCATAACCAACGGCAACATATACATTTTCGTTTAATTTGATAATTTCTGGAGTAAATTCAGTACTTTGACCTTTTAATTTAGTAATATTTGGATGCTCTTGCTCTAATTTTTGTTCTTGAGTAATATTTTTTTCTGATGTATTTTCACATCCTTGCAAAATGATAACTGCCATTATTAATATACTAAATTTTAGAACTCTATTAAATTTTTTATTGACTGATACGTAAATATTTAACGTTTTATTCTTTCTTATTTTCATTTCTATTAATTTTCGATTCTAATTACCAACTTTCAGCTTTTTTAAAAGCTTTTTTTTTAGTCAAAAATGATATTTATTACAATAATTTAAAAGGTAAATCTTCTATTAAAAATGGTAAATATGTGAATTATTAACTAATAATTATTGTCCCTTAGTTAATGTATTTTCTTAATTAAAACCACTTTACCTTTATATTTTGAAGTAAAAAAATAATCAGTATTTTTGCTTATCTTTTTTAAAAAAAGTTGTGATTCTTCCATATTTGCATTATCTACATAAATAATAGTATTGCTATTAAAATTAGATTCTAGCATTAAAAATAATGATAAATACAAGTCTTTCCAACCATCTAAAAACAATAAATCTATAGGTTTATTATAACCTTTTAAAGTTTCCATAGCATCACCAATTCTAACTTCAATCAACTTATTTACTTCTGCAGTTTTAAAGTTTTCTATGGCTATTTTTGCTTTAGATTCCAATAATTCTGTAGTAATTATTTTCCCTTTTGTTTCTAGTACACCTTGCGCTAAAAAAAGTGTAGATATTCCAAATGAAGTTCCAAACTCAACTATATTTTTAAAATTATTTTCTTTAACAAGTTGTACCAAATCTATCCCTTGTTTTTTTGTAATTGAAAGATAAACATCTTTAAAATCAATTGGTTTAATAGATCTTAAAGCACTTTTTGCTAAACTTTTCATTATTTTATAACGATCATTCTTAGACTCGTTAAATAATTGATTTAAAGTTGACTCTATCTTATTAAATTGTGTATTTAACATATTAATTAACACTCTTTAAATGGTCAATTACACCTCTTAAAAACACTGTTTTTAAAGTTCTTTCTGGATTATTTTGGTAGCCGACAATTATAGAGCTATGCATTATCATATTATTAAAATCAAAAACAATTGTTAAGTAATCTTTTAAACCTTCTTCGTGCCAATTAACTAAATAAAGATTGTGACCTATTTTACTTGAACGATAAGGAATTTCTTTATTTCCTTTTCCTTTATTCGGTCCTGCAACCCATTGGTATTGTGCTTTGCCATTATTAAATTCCATATGCAACCCAGTACCATTTTGATATTGAAAATTTAATGAGTAGCCATCTAGTAAGTGTTGAGGTTGTCCAAATTGAAAATTATTATCTTCAAAAATTTGATTTTGTGCAAAACTAACTGCTCCTGTTACTAGTATTAAACACAGTAGTATAACTAATTTTATTTTCATTTTTTTTGAATTTAAAGTTAGCCACAAAGTTGAACTAATGCTTAATAGTTGAAAAGGTTAATCTTTATAAAATAATGGTAAATATGCGAATATTAAAAATTACAGCTTAGCTTTAAACTGTTTAGGAGTTGTACCCGTGTGCTTTTTAAAAAATTTGGTAAAATTGGTAACCTCATCAAAACCTTTTTCAAAGGCAATTTCTTTAAAACTATTATTACTACTTACAATAGATCTTTTAATTTCTAAAACTACATAATTATCTATAAACGTTTTAGCAGTATCTAATGTAAATTCTTTTACCACTTGATTTAAAAATTTTGTAGAAATAAATAACATTTTAGCGTAATCTTTTACGTTTCTTGTAGTTGTATAATTAACTTCTACATAATTTTTAAATTGAATAAATACAGTATAAAGATTAAAATTATTGTTCTGTAATTTATTGTTATTTGATTTGCGTTCTAACCTTAATAAATACAAATTTAACAATGCAGCTACAATATTTTTTTGAGCATAATCATTTTCGGTATTAAGCTCTGCAATAAGTTGATTTAGAAAAGATTCATTATCGGTTTTATCGTTAAAGATAGGTGAAGTTATATGGTAATTGTATAAATGTGAAATTACATTTATTGAAGATTTTGAAAAGTGATTAAGTACAAAACTCTCTGTAAATAATATTAAAAATCCTTTGTATTTTGCGTTTTTTTGAAACGCATGAACCTGTCCTTTTGCAATTTTTAATACAGTTCCTTCAGACAAATTATATTCATTTAAATCTATTTGATGTTTACCTGTTCCTTTAGTAACAATAAGCAACGCAAAAAAAGAAATTCTATGTGGTTCCGTTGGGTCATGATCATTAATTGTATCTAATCTTTTAAATAATTTAGACAGATTTAGAAACTCAAAATCAATTTTATTTTCTAAACTTTTAAATGATATATTAGGTATGTTTTTCAAATAATTGTTTTAAAATAATAATTAAAATTACAATATTTCTAGTTTAATACAAACTTAAAGCTTTAATAGGTTATACTTATATCTAAAAATTTAAACTTAACAAAAATTCTATTCTACAATTTTTTTAAACTAAAATAGTTATATTAATCTTAAAAGAGATTATAACTAAAAAAACCCGAAAAACAATACCAATGCTAAATATTGTTTTTCGGTAAAAGTAAGGTATAAACAGCTGATATAAAACTACTTAAAAAATTATTTATACTCTTTTAAAAACTACTTATTCTTTTCAAACTTAAAGCTATACTCTTTAGAATAGGTGTGTTCTTTTTCCATAATTTCAGAAATCTTTTTAACAATTTCTGGGTTTTCATTTGCAATATTGTGTGCTTCTCCAATATCATTTGCTAAATCGTAAAGCTCTATTGATGCATTTGGATTATCGCTCATTTTTAATCGAACACCTTTCCAATTACCTAACCTAACTGCCTGTCTACCTCCACGTTCTAAAAATTCCCAATATAAATAATCATGGCTTTCTTGTTCTTTTTCTAATAATTCTGGTAAAAATGAAATACCATCAATATTTTCAGGTGTATTAACTTGTGCAATTTCACAAGCTGTTGGTAAAAAATCCCAAAATGCTGAGATATGGTTTGATGTAGAATTTGGCTTAATTTTACCTGGCCAATTCGCAATCATTGGAACACGAATACCACCTTCATACAAATCACGTTTAAAACCTTTTAAATCACCATTACTATTAAAATATTCTGGGTCGGCTCCACCTTCTTTATGAGGTCCATTATCTGAAGTAAATATTATTATGGTATTATCTGCAATACCAAGGTCTTCAATTTTTTTTCTTATCTCACCAACATGTAAATCTAAAAGATGAACCATTGCTGCAAAAGCCGTACGTGGCTCATCTTGAGAAGCATAACCTCCCATTTTATAATTTTTATCGCCAAAATCTTTACCCTTATATTTTTTTTCAGGTAAAAACTTACCTCTAAACTTTTCCATATAAACTTCAGGAGCAACAAGTTCTGCATGCGGAATTATAGTTGGATAATACATAAAAAAAGTAGTATCCTTATTTTTTTCTATAAATGAAAGTGCTTGTTTATGAATAATTTCAGGACCATAATCTTCCGTTTTATCTCCACTATTACCTTCTAACATTACTTTTGTTTGGTTATGCCATAAATAATATGGATGATAATTATGCCCAATCAATTGCCAATTATATCCGTAAAACTCATCAAAACCTTGATTGTTTGGATCACCTTCGGAACCTGGATAACCTAATCCCCATTTACCAAATGCACCTGTAACATAACCAGTAGATTTTAAAAGTTCTGCAACTGTTACTTCTGAAGATTCTAAAGGAAAATCGCCTTCATGATTAGTTCCTTTATTACCACGTATAAAGGTGTTTCCAGTATGTTGCCCTGTCATTAAAGCAGAACGAGAAGGCGCACAAACTGTTGAACCTGCATAATGATCTGTAAAAAACATACCATCTTTTGCCAATTTATCTATGTTTGGTGTAGAAAATTTTTCTTGACCATTAAAACTGATATCACCATAACCTAAATCGTCTGCTAATATGTAAATAATATTAGGTTTTTTTTCTGTTTGAATTTCTTCACTTATCGTTTTTTGTTTGTTACCACAACCTAAAACAACTGAAAGTAACACAACATATATAAGTTTTGTTTCTAATTTATTAAAATATTTTTTCATATAAAATTATTAATTATAGTTTATAGTTAATTTTCAACAAGTATAATGTTATTGAAGTGTTTTTTATTCAATAGTAATTGTTGTTGAAACTGACTGTAACCAAGGACTTTTAAAACTAACTTTAACCGTACCTTTTTCTCCATTTGCTTTAATATATGCTGAAATATGTCCGTGAAAAACACGTTGTACATTATCTGTATAATCTGTCATATCTGAATTATTTCCAGCTTCAAGACCTAAAAGTGTTGCTACACCCTCAATAGTACATTTTACTTCATTGTCACTTAACATAACTGGTATTCCTTCTTTATCTACCACACGAACATTAATTTGGGCAACTCCATTTTCTGAATCTATAGTTATATTCTTTTGGTCAATTTTAAGAGCGTAAGGTTGTTGAGATTCTGTAATGGCATAACGACTTTCTTCATTATTATTAGCGTCTAAACCTACAGCTTCTAATTTTCCTTTAGCAAAAGGGATATCCCAATAAATGATCCCCGTTTCTTCATCATAATCTTTCACTTCACCAACAATTTTTCCATTTAATTCTAAACGTGCTTTTGCTGCATTAGTGTAACAAGCAACTCTAATCATTTTTCCTTCCTTATAATTCCATAAAGGCCAAGCATCCATAGAAATATGATTTTCATTTCTTGGAGTATAAGTTCCAATATATATCATAGGTTCTGCAGACCAAAGTGACTGACGAAAATAACCTTTTGGTTTAATTTCTCCAGAAAAATCAACTAGTCCTGAATAGAATCCTCTTGAAGGCCATCTTCCAGATTCACCCAAATAATCGAAACCAGTCCATAAAAACTGTCCGAAAATATGTTCATTATTTTTTACGGCTAACCAAGCATCAATATCATGACGATTTTCACTTCCGTAAATTACTCTATTAGGGTATTTTTTATGATCTGAATGGTATTTACTTTCTGTATAATTATAACCTGCAATACCTAAAGCACCTGGATATTCAGTTTTATTAGACATTGCAACTCCTGCAAGACCAGCAGTTGTAGGTCTAGATGTATCATACTTTTCAACAGCAGCTACTAAACGTTTTGCTATAGCACCAAGGCGCATAGCATCTGGAGCATCTTTTTGATAACCTCCGTAAGTTGCTTGTGAAAAACCAGTATCTCCACCTCCATCTAACACTGGATGAGAATATGGATCGTTTGGATAATCTACTTCATTACCAATACTCCAAGCAAAAACAGAAACATGATTTCTATCACGACGCACAAAATCTTCTAAATCTTTCTCTGCCCATTCTTCAAAATAATCATAACTACCTTCAAACCCTGGTGTTCCTTTGTTCCATCCCACTAACCATTTACGTTTAGGAAATTCCCATTCATCATAAGCTTCATTTAAAACAAGTAAACCTAACTCATCACATAGTTCATAAAAATCTGTAGCTTGTGGATTATGGCTTGTACGTATTGCATTTACACCTATCTCTTTAAGTGTTTTTAACCTTTTTTTCCAAACGTCTTTATACATTGCTGCTCCTAATACACCAGAATCGTGATGTAAACAAACGCCTTTCATTTTCATCCATTTACCATTAAGCGCAAATCCTTTATTTGGATCAAAAGTAAAACTGCGAAAACCTGTTTGAGTAATTGTTTGATCTATTTGAATACCGTTTTTATAAACTGTTGTTCTTAAATTATAAAGATTTGGATTTTCTAAATCCCATAACTTAGCATTTCTCAACTTTATTTTAGTAGTAATTGTATTGTTATTATTAGGTATAATTGCTACTTTTTTCGAGTTTTTTGATACTACTTTACCATTTGAATCCAATAATTCGTTTTTCACCTCTAAATTTACTTTTGAAGCTGTTTCATTTTCTAAAGCAACCTCAATATTTAAAATTCCTGTAGATTTATTTACTTCTGGATACGCATAAACTCCCCATTGTGCAATGTGTACCGGATTGGAATAAACCAACCAAACATCTCTATAAATTCCTGATCCGGTGTACCAACGAGAATCTGCACTTTTACTATGATCTACACGAACTGCAATAGTGTTTTCTTCTCCATATTTTACAAAAGAAGTAGCATCATAAGCAAAAGAAATATATCCATTTGGTCGTTTTCCTAAAGAATTACCGTTAATAAAAACCTCACTCCTATTATATACGCCTTCAAAATATAAAAATACTTTTTCACCTTGTTTACTTTCTGGAATATTTATTGTTTTTCTATACCAACCAATTCCACCTGGTAAAAAACCTGTACAACTTGATAAAGTAGGACTTAATTGTTCTCTTACACTCCAATCATGCGGTACATCAACAGTTTGCCAACTAATGCTATTGTATGACGCGTTTTTAGCTTCAGGAATATCTTCAAGAATAAAATTCCAGTTATCATTAATTTTTTGAGCATCTCCAAATGATACCTGACTAAAGGCAGATAAACAAGAGAACATAAAAGTTACTACTAAGAGTTTTTTAATATTCATTATATATAATTTTTGTTATTTATTAAATTAATAATGATAGCAATAAACTACACTTTTTTCATGGTTATATTTAAAAAGTAATTACTGATAAAAATAGTTTACTCATCATTTTTTTAAAAATTGGTTTAGAAATTTTAAAAGGATAAAATTAGTTATATCTTATACTTTATTGGGCTTAATATTTGCTCAAAAAGGAGGTACTATTTGCTCAAATGTTAGTTATTGAATTAGCTTTATAAGCTTTTACCACATTTTATAATGAATTAATGTAAACTCAAAAATATCATCTGAAGAAGCATTTTTTTATGAAAATTTGAATTTTATGTGAAAAATGGTGATTTTAAAAACTTGTATAAATAGTGTTATTTTAAGTAAAATTTATCTATTTGCACTAAATGCACCCACTAATTTCACTATTTAACCTCCATTTTTCATTATATGTTCAATATTTTTGTTAAAATCTATTTTATCGACATTAAAATGTCGATAAAATTTTAAAGTAATAATTAGATTGAACTAATTAAAGTGATATGAACTCTACAATAAAAATAATATGCTCAATTTCTCTATTGTTTTCAATAGGCGGTTGTACTATTAAAAAACAAAACACAAAAACTACTGAAACTAAAAAACCTAATATTATCTACATATTGGCAGACGATTTAGGCTATGGTGATATCAGTTTTAATGGTCAAGAAAAATTTGCTACGCCAAACATAGATAAATTAGCAAAAGATGGTATGTTTTTTACAGATCATTACGCAGGTTCTACAGTATGTGCACCTTCTCGTTCTACTTTAATGACAGGACAACATACTGGAAATACATTTATTCGTGGAAATAAAAGAGTAACAGATGAAGGGCAGTTACCAATAAAATCTTCTATAGTAACTGTTCCAGAACTATTAAAATCTGCTGGTTATGTTACAGGTGCTTTTGGTAAATGGGGATTAGGATATCCCGGTTCTGAAGGAGATCCGAACAATCAAGGTTTTGATGAGTTTTACGGATATAATTGTCAAAGAATTGCACATAATTATTATCCATACCATCTATGGCACAATCAAACAAAAATAATGCTTGAAGGCAATAGCGGAAAAAAAACTGAGACCTATGCTCCAGAACTAATTCATGAACAAGCACTTTCATTTATAGAAAAAAATAAAGATACTACCTTTTTTATGTATTACCCAACTATAATACCACATGCAGAACTGTTATTACCAGAAAAATATATCACAAAATATAGAGGTAAACTTTTACCTGAAAAAACTTTTAATGGAGTTGATGATGGAAAAGCTTACAAAAACGGAGGTTATGGTACTCAAAGAGAGGCGCACGCTGCTTTTGCTGCTATGGTTCATCTTTTAGATACACATGTTGGCGAAATTAGAAATAAATTAGAAAAAGCTGGCATTGCTGAAAATACCATTATTATTTTTACTTCAGATAATGGTCCTCACCAAGAAGGTGGTGCTGATCCAAAATATTTTAACAGCAATGGCGAATTAAAAGGCGTGAAACGCGATTTGTATGAAGGCGGAATTCGTGTTCCAATGATTGCGTATTGGCCAGAAAAAATAAATGCAAATTCAACATCTAATCATATTTCTGCTTTTTGGGATGTAATGCCAACATTTTGTGAAATTGCACAAGTTAATACACCCGAAACTATTAATGGTATTTCATTTTTACCTGAATTAATCGGAAAAAAACAAGAAGAACATAGCTATTTATATTGGGAATTTCATGAACAAGGAGGAAAACAAGCTGTTAGATTAGGTAATTGGAAAGGAATTCGCTTAAAAATGAATACTAATTCTAATGCACCTATAGAGCTTTATAATTTAGCTAATGATATTGGTGAAGAACATAATATTGCAAATGAAAATCCAGAAATTGTTAAAAAGATTTCTGAAATTATGAACAATGAACATTCGTTTTCTAAAGAATTTAGCTTTGGATATGAAAAATAATAATATCTAGATTAATGAAATTTTGTTTGAGTTTAATAAATGTTTATAATCCTTCATTTTTTTACAAAATGAGGGGTTATAATTAAAAAACGTTAACTAAAATTTAAAGAATAATAAATTTATAATATGAATAAAATTTATACTTATTGCATAGTCGCATTTCTATTGGCTTCTTGTGGTACTAAAGTAGAAAGCGTAACAACTTCTAAAGAACAAAAAAAACCAAACATTGTTTTTATTTTGGTTGATGATTATGGTGTACAAGACATGAGTTTTGCTGGAAGCAAATTTTATGAAACACCAAACATAGATTTATTAGCTTCTAAAGGTATGATTTTTACCAATGGTTATGCAGGAGGTTCTGTTTGTAGCCCATCAAGAGCTACTATTATGACAGGTAAATTTACTGCAAGGCACGGAATTACAGATTGGATTGGTGCAAGATCTGGTGAACGTTGGAGAGAAAAAAATCGATTCGATAAATTATTGCCTGCAGAATACAAACATAACTTACCCAAAAGAGACAGCACCATTGCTGAAGTTTTAAAAGCCAATGGGTATAAAACATTTTTTGCAGGAAAATGGCATTTAGGAGATGAAGGTTCGTACCCTGAAGACCACGGATTTGAAATTAATAAAGGTGGTTGGTCTAGTGGAAGTCCAAAAAATGGATATTATGCGCCGTATACAAATCCGAAATTAGAAAAAGGTGCCGATGGAGAAAATTTAACTATGCGTTTGGCAAATGAAACTGTAGATTTTATTTCAAAAAATAAAGATAGTAGCTTTTTTGCATTTTTATCGTTTTACGCTGTTCACGGTCCTATAGAAACCACACAAGAAAAGTGGGATAAATACAGAAATAAAGCTTCTAAACAAGGTGTTCGAGAAAAAGGGTTTGAAATGGAAAAAAAACTACCGATTAGAATTGTACAAGACAATCCTGTATATGCTGGTTTGGTAGAAACTATGGATGATGCCGTTGGAGTAGTATTAGAAGGAATTAAAAAATTAGGAATCGAAGACAATACCATTATAATTTTTACTTCAGATAATGGCGGTGTTGCTTCTGGAGACTCTTTTTCAACTTCAAACTTACCTTATAAAGGCGGTAAGGGATACCAATGGGAAGGCGGTATAAAAGAACCTTATTTAATTTACGTTCCTGGAGAAAATTCAAATGGTAAAAAAATTGAATATCCAGTAACTGGCGCCGATTTTTATCCAACTATTTTAGATTATGCAAACATTAAATTAATGCCAGAACAACATGTAGATGGCCTTAGTTTAAAACCTATAATAAACGAAAATTTACAACTTCCAGAGCGTCCATTATATTGGCATTACCCACATTATGGAAATCAGGGTGGAGACCCAAACTCTATTATTAGAGAAGGTAAATGGAAATTAATTCATTATTACGAAGATGAAATTAATGAGTTATATAATTTAGAAACTGACCCTTATGAACAACATAATGTTGCCGAAGAATTTTCAGAAATCACAGCTAAATTAAGTCAAAAATTAAAAAATTGGTTGGTAGAAGTAAATGCTAAATTTCCAACTAAAGACAAGCAATTTAATCCTATAAAAAGAGCTAAATACGAAGATGATGTGAAAAATAAAAAACTTCCAAATTTAGAAAAACAACGAAAAAATTTCCTTTCAAAAGATTTTTCACCTAATAAAACCTGGTGGGATAGTAAAGTAACAAAAGATTAATCAATTTAAATATATATCAATGACAAAGTATGCAACTCAATTAAACTTACTACTACTAATATCGGTAGTTGTAACTCTTTTTTCTTGTGTAGAAAATAAAAAAGAAAGGCCTATGTACACAGCTGAAAAATGGGAAAATCCTGAATGGGAAAATCCTGAAGTATTTCAAATTAATAGAGAGCAACCAACAGCTGCTTTTTATAGATATGGAAATTCTGAATTAGCTTTAGAAAATGAAAGCTGGGAAAACTCTTCTTTGTATAAATCTTTAAACGGAACTTGGAATTTCTATTACGCAGATAGCGTACAAGCAAGACCAACAGATTTTTATAAAGATGGTTTTGATATAGCAGGTTGGGATACTATTACTGTTCCTTCAAATTGGGAATTAAAAGGTTTTGGAATACCTGTTTATACAAATGTAAAATATATGTTTCCTGCAAATCCACCATACATTCCACACAATATAAATAATAATGGTAGTTATTTAAAAGAATTTGAAATTTCTGAAGATTGGGACGGAAAAGATGTTTATTTACATTTTGCTGGTGTTAGTGGAGCTATGTATGTTTGGCTAAACGGCGAAATGGTTGGTTATAATGAAGGAAGTAAAACTCCTGCAGAATTTAAAGTTACAGACCTTATTAAAAAAGGTACTAACAAATTAGCCGTACAAGTTTTACGTTGGTCTGATGCAAGTTATATGGAAGATCAAGACTTTTGGAGACTTAGCGGAATTGAAAGAGATGTGTATTTATATGCAACAAATAAAATTACTTTAAGAGATTTTAGAGTAACAGCAGATTTAGAAAACAACTATAAAGATGGTGTTTTTAATCTTTCTTTAAAGGTTAATAATAACACTCCAAAAACTTCTAAAAAAGAAGTGGTTGTAAAACTTTTAGATGGCGATAAAGTTGTTTATAATGAAACTAAAGAAGTTAACCTAAAAACAGGACAAAATACAATAGAATTCGCAAAAAAAATTGCAAATATTAAAACTTGGAATGCAGAACATCCAAATTTATATACATTACTTTTAAGTGTTAATAACGAAAGTACAAGCGTAAAAGTAGGATTTAGAAATATTACTATAAAAAACAATCAATTTTTAGTAAACGGAAAACCTGTTTTATTAAAAGGTGTAAATCTACACGACCACAGTGATACTGAAGGACACGTTGTTTCAGAAGCATTAACTTTAAAAGATTTAGAAGTTATGAAACAACATAACGTAAACGCTATTCGTTGTAGCCATTACCCTAAAAATACACACTTTTATAGATTATGTGATGAATATGGTTTTTATGTAATTGATGAAGCCAATATTGAAACTCATGGTATGGGTGCTACCAACCAAGGTTTAGACAATAATAAGAAAAAACAAGCAGTACATCCAGCATATTTACCTGAATGGAAAGAAATGCATTTAGATAGAACAATACGTATGTTTGAGCGCGATAAAAACCACGCATCAATTATAACTTGGTCTCTTGGTAATGAAGCTGGAAACGGCGATAATTTTGTAGCTACTTACAATTGGTTAAAAGAAAATGATACAACTAGACCAACACAATATGAAGGTGCTACAAAATATGATAATACAGACATTCAACCACCAATGTATTGGTCTATAGAATCTATGATAAAATATGCCGAAAACAACCCTACACGTCCACTAATTCAATGTGAATATGCGCACGCAATGGGTAATAGTGTTGGTAACTTACAAGATTACTGGGATGTCATTGAAAAATATGACATTATGCAAGGTGGTTTTATTTGGGATTGGGTAGACCAAGGTATTTTAACTACAAATGATAAAGGAGAATCTTATTGGGCATACGGAGGAGATTTAGGAGGCCAAGATTTACAACACGATAAAAACTTTTGTTTAAACGGAGTTGTAAACCCTGATAGAACACCTCATCCTTCACTGTATGAAGTAAAAAAAGTATATCAATACATAAAATTTAAAGCTTCAAACTTAAAAAATGGAGAAATAGAAATTAAAAACATCTACGATTTTACCAACTTAAATGAATTTGATTTTGAATGGAAATTATTAGAAAATGGTGTTGAAATTTCTAAAGGAAATGTCCCTCAATTAGACATAGCTCCTTATGCTTCAAAAAAAGTAAATATAGATTTACCAGCTTTAGAAAATAGTACTGCAGAATATCATTTAAACATATATGCTAAAACTAAAAAAGCTACAGATTTAGTTCCTGAAGGACACGAAATTGCTTACGAACAATTTGAATTAACAGACGCTAAAACGCCTGAATTTTTAACTGAGAGTAATAACGATATAAAAATTAGTAACGACGATACATCAATTTCAGTTACTGCAGATGCTTTTAATATTGCTTTTAGCAAAGAAACAGGAGCTATAAGTACTTTAGATTATGGACAAGGAAATATAATTTTAGAAGGTGTAAAAGCTAATTTTTGGAGACCTACAACAGATAATGATTTTGGTTTTAAAATGCCTAAAAAATTAGGTGTTTGGAAAGAAGCTTCTAAACAACAAAAACTAATTTCTATTGAAGAAAAACAAGATAGTAAAGGTCTAGTTTCTATTAAAACTGTTTTTGAATTAACCGCAGTAAAAGCAAATGTAACTATAAATTATACCATTAATAGTTTAGGAGAAATACTAGTAACTACTAATTTAAATGATGTAGATGCTAAACTTCCTATGTTGCCAAGATTTGGAAATAATTTAATTATTAAAAATGAATTTAACCAAGTAAAATGGTTTGGTAAAGGTCCTTTTGAAAATTATCAAGATAGAAATACTGCTGCATTAGTTGGTCAATATCAATCTAGTGTTGAAGAATTATACTATCCATACATCCGTCCACAAGAAAACGGTTATAGAACCGAAACAAGATGGGTTTCATTTATAAATAATGAAGGAAAAGGAATTAAAATTACTGGTCTAGATAAAATAAGCTTTAATACACACCATCAATATAATGATGATTTTGATGCTGGAGACTCTAAAAAACAACGTCATACTACAGATATTGTAAAAAGAGATTTGGTAAATATTAATATCGATTATAAGCAAATGGGTGTTGGTGGTGATACTAGTTGGGGTAGAACAGCTCATAAACAATACCAAATAAAACCTTCAAATTTATCGTACAGTTATACCATAAAACCAATACAGTAATTTTTTTAAATATTCTTTTAATTCACTGTGATTTTGCAATCACAGTGAATTAAAATATTAAAAACACAGTTTGTTTTAATAAATAATTAAAGCCTGAAATAACTATAATATGAAAAATTATATATTTAAAAACTCAAAAAAAAGGATCCTATTTAAAACAATTTTACTGTTTTTTTTAGGATTTTTTTTTAATAGCAATGCACAGCATAAAAATACTTCAAAACCAAATATTTTATTTATTCTAACAGACGATGCTGGTTATCACGATTATGGTTTTCAAGGTTCCGAAGATTTTAAAACACCTCAAATAGATAGACTTGCAGCTACTGGTATATTTTGTACCAACGGCTATGTAAGTGCTTCTGTATGCGGTCCTTCAAGAGCTGGACTTCTTACAGGACGTTACCAACAACGCTTTGGATTTTTTATGAATCCTAAACAATATCAAAATTTACCTAAAAGCGAAACAACTATTGCAGATGCTATGCAAAAAGAAGGATATAGCACAGGTATTATAGGAAAATGGCATATGGGCTATCAAGAAAATTTTCATCCTAACGATCGAGGTTTCGATTATTTTTATGGATTTCTTTCAGGAAGTAGAAGTTATTATCCTCAAACGCAAGTTAAAGATAGTGCAGCAGTTTACAGAAACAATCTTCGCCATAACCGCACTTTATTAAATGAGTCTGAAATGGATTTTTATACAACAGATTTATTTACAGATAAAGCTATTGAATTTATGAATGTTAGTGAAAAAGAAAACAAACCTTTCTTTTTATATCTTTCGTACAATGCAATACACCATCCGCTAGAAACGGAGCCAGAAGATATGTTACCATACCAAAATCTTAAAGATCCAGTACGACGTATTACTGGTGGAATGACAAATTCTTTAGACCGTAATTTTGGAAAACTTTTAAATTATCTTGAAGAAAAAGGACTACGTAAAAACACGCTTGTTGTGTGGGTTAATGATAACGGAGGACAAAGTACACAAATGCATACCAATAATTGGCCTCTTAGAGGTTTTAAAGGCTCTGAACTAGAAGGTGGTAATCGTGTGCCATTTTTATTAAGTATGCCTGGTACACTGGCTGAAAACACAGAATATAATGCTCCAGTTATTTCGTTAGACTTATTTCCAACATTTTTAAATTTAGCAGGTGGTAATCCAGCAAATAATCCAAAACCATTAGATGGGGTTGATTTAATTCCGTTTTTAAAAGGTGAAAAAACAAGTGAACCTCATGAAATTCTTTTTTGGCAACGAAATAATGCTGCTGTACGTAAAGGCGATTGGAAACTTTTAAAATATGTGAAAAAACAAAAAATAGAATTGTACAATTTAAAAGATGATATAGGAGAAAAAGTTAATCTTGCAGATAAAGAGCCTGAAATAGTTAAAGAATTAGAAGCTTATTTAGCCGATTGGCAATCTAAAAATGCAGAACGTATGAAATAAACTAATTCTAAAAGTTTATAAAATTCACCATAAAATAAGTGTAAAAAAAAGGCTGTTTCAAAAATTTGAAACAGCTTTTTTTAAACTATGCTCTTTTTCTAGGATAGTATTTTTTACGTTTCGATTTATTAGAATTTCCTCCTTCTTTTGGATTGTGTTCTGCTCTTCGTTTTGCCTTTTTACGTTGGTTTTTTGAAGGCTTTGTAGCTAATGGAATTTCTTCATTTTCATCTAAAGGAAAAGGATGATCTTCAATTAAAGGTATTTGTTGATTTATTAGTTTTTGAATATCTTTTAAATATGCTTTTTCTTCTTGATTGCAAAAAGACAAAGCAATTCCACTTGCTTTTGCTCGTCCTGTTCTACCAATTCTATGTACATACGTTTCTGGAATATTTGGTAAATCGTAATTAATTACCAAACTTAATTCTTCAACATCTATACCTCTTGCAGCAATATCTGTTGCTATTAAAATATTTAATTCTCCTTTTTTAAAGTTTCCTAAAGCTCTTTGTCGTGCTCCTTGAGATTTATTTCCGTGTATTGCAGCAGATTTAATATGCGCTTTTCCTAAAACACGTACAATTTTGTCGGCTCCATGTTTTGTTCTAGAAAATACTAAGATAGATGCTTCTGGATTTTCTTCAATTAAATGAATTAATAGTTTTGTTTTATTTGGTTTACTAACAAAATAAACGGCTTGTTCTACTTTTTCTGCAGTTGCTTGTTTTGGTTTTATAGTAACTCTTTCATAATTATTTAAAATTTTACTAGAAAGTTCTGCAATGGCAGGTGGCATAGTAGCTGAAAAGAAAAGCGATTGTCTTTTAAAAGGTAATTTTGCAATAATTTTTTTAATATCATGAATAAAACCCATATCCAACATTTGGTCAGCTTCATCTAATACAAAATATTTAATGTCTTGTAAACTAATAAACCCTTGAGAAATTAAATCTAATAATCTTCCTGGTGTGGCAACCAAAATATCAGTTCCACGTCTTAAAGCATCTGTTTGTCCGCCTTGTTTCACACCTCCAAAAATAACTACATTTTTAAGTCCTGTATATTTACCATAATTGGTAATATTCTCATTAATTTGTATGGCTAATTCTCTAGTTGGTGTAACTATAAGCGATTTTATTTTTCGTTTTCCTTTAGTATCTCCTTTGCTATTATATAAATGTTGTAAAATTGGTATTGTAAATGCTGCAGTTTTACCAGTACCTGTTTGTGCACAGCCTAGTAAATCTTTTCTATTTAATAAAATTGGTATTGCTTGTTCTTGAATTGGTGTTGGGTGTGTATAACCTTCTTCTTGGAGCGCTTTTAATATCGGCTCTATAATTGCTAAATCTTTAAATGTCATATATTTATTTATAAGTTTGCAAAGGTACACTATTACTTTTAACTAATAATCCCTATAAAAAATAGCAATTCTATCGATTTCGTTAATTCTTTAACAATCAACAAAATTAAATAACATTAATTATTAAGTTTGCCACGTATTTATAAAACTATATATGAGTTATCAATTAATTTGTACTGATATAGATGGTACATTGTTAAATAAAGACAGAGAATTATCTAAAACTACTATTGAACAAGTGCAAAGGGTAGCGCCAATTCCATTAGTGCTAATTTCATCTAGAATGCCTAAAGGAATGCGTCATTTACAACAAGAATTTAAAAATGAAAACACACCTTTGGTTGCTTATAACGGTGGTTTAATTTTAACTAACAATAAAGTTTTACATTCTACTTTTATTAAAAATAATGTATTAGAAGAAATCATAAACCAATGTACAAATACTTCTATACATTTAAGCTTGTTTCATGCAGATGAATGGTATGTACCTTCAATGGATTATTGGGCTAAAAGAGAAGAAAATAATACAAAAGTTACACCAACTGTAAAACCAAATACTGAAGTTTTAGCAACTTGGAATTCTGAAGGAAAAGGCGCTCATAAAATAATGTGTATGGGAGATGCTTCTGAAATAGATACTTTGTATAAATCGTTAGAAAGTACGTTTTCAAATGAAATAATGTTGTACCGTTCTAAAGATACTTATATTGAAATTTCACATAAAGATATTTCTAAAAAAACCGCTATTGATATTATTTTAGATCAATGTTTTCCAACACTTTCAATGGATAATGTAGTTGCTTTTGGCGATAATTATAACGATATAGAAATGCTAAAAGCCGTAGGCTTAGGTGTAGCGGTTGCAAACGCAAATTATGAAGTGCTAAAAGTAGCAGATGCCGTTACAGACACCAATAAAAACGATGGTGTTGCAAAAGCAATTAAAGAATATTTTTAGTAATTTTTGTTAGAGCTTTTAAGCTTATCATTCTAATTTAATCAATCATTAAACCAAGTTATTAATTTTAGCATATTGCAGTAAAATTACTGTTTTAGCATCGCAAATTTCACCTGTTTTAATTAAGTTAAGAGTTTCTTCAAAATTAAATTCAATCACTTCTATTTCTTCTGTTTCTTCTTCTAAACCTCCTCCTTCAGAAATTTTCATAGCATCATTATATTCTGCAATAAAATAATGTATTTTTTCTGTTACTGCTCCTGGTGTAGAGTACAATTCAAATACTTTTGTAGGATTGTTAATTTTATAACCCGTTTCTTCTTCTGCTTCTTTTTTTATACACGTAAACGGATCGTCTTTATCTAATAAACCTGCGCAAACTTCAAGCATCATTCCATCTTCATTTTCATTTAAATAACTTGGCATTCTAAATTGCTTGGTTAAAATAACTGTTTTTTTTAATGGATTATATAATAAAATACAAGCACCATCTCCTCTATCGTAACATTCTCTGCTCTGATTTTGCCAAATTCCATCTTTTGTTTTATAATCAAAATTTACTTTGTCTAACTTGTAATAATCGTTCGCTAAATTTTTTACTGTATTTATTTTAACTCTTGAATTCTTCATAAAATTTAAAACACTTTTTTATTGATAAAAACTTCATCAAAAATACGTTTTATATTCTTTAAAAATTATTATTTTAAATTTAAAAAAAAGACTAAATAGACTCATTTATCTTAATAAAAATAGCGTTACTTATTTGCCTACTTATAAATCTTGTATTTCTAATAAATTATGTTCAATAAAAAGGTAAAAACTACCAATTTAATTATTGGTTTTTAACTTGTAAGAGAAAAAACAACTGTCTAATTTTGTTAAATAAGTATTAATTTTTTTAGTAAAATTTAATTAAAATGGAAATAATTAGAAAGTCGCAATCTGGTTCTTTTGAATCGAGTGATATTATTATTTTAATTGAACCTGTAGAACCAAATTCTGGTAGAAATATAGATATTGATTCTTCTGTTATGTTAGAATATGGTACCACAATAAAAGAATTAATAATATCTAAATTAGATAGTTACAATATATCTGACATTCACTTAATTGCTAAAGATAAGGGAGCCTTAGAACTAACAATTAATGCACGCCTAGAAACAGCTATTAAACGAGCTTGTAATATTCAAAAGGCTACAATGGCCTAATTAATTTGTTAAAAACAACGTAATTTTAAAATAAATAACTTGTGAAGAAAAAAAGGAGAACCATGCTTTACATACCTGGAAACAATCCGGCTATGTTGCAACAAGGAGGAATTTACGGCGCCGATAGTTTATTACTAGACTTAGAAGATGCTGTAGCATTAAATCAGAAAGATGCGGCGCGTATTTTAGTTAGAAATATGATTCAATCTATAGATTATTACAATGCTGAAATTTGTGTAAGAGTAAACCATATCGACACACCTTTTGGATTGGAAGATTTAGAAGAAATTGTACCACTTCAACCAGATGCTATTCGTTTTCCTAAAACCGAATCTGTTGAAGAATTAGCAAAAATTATTAAGATTATTGAAGACATTGAAGATAAGCACGGTTTGCCGCATGATAAAATGACGCTGCATTTAATGATTGAAACCGCTTTGGGTGTTCAAAACGTTTTTGATATTGCTAAATTTTCTAAACGTGTTGATGCAATAACCATTGGCGGACAAGATTTAACTGCCGATATGAATATTAAAAGTACCAAAGATGGATCTGGAATTGATTTTGCCAGAAAAATGATTGTAATGGCGGCAAAAGCAAATAAAATTGATGTAATTGATACTGTTTTTGTTGATGTAAACGATGAAGAAGGCTTGCGTTTAGAAACAGAATATGCCAAACAAATTGGTTTTACTGGTAAAGCAGTAATTAATCCAAGACAAATTGATATTATTCACGAAGTTTATATGCCAACAGATCAAGAAATTAGAAAAGCATATAGAATTATTAAAGAATTTAAGAAAAATAAAAAATTAGGCATTGGTGTTTTTGCTATTGATGGTAAAATGATTGATGCTCCAATAGTTACCAGAGCAACGCACGTGTTAGAACTTGCTCAAATAGATTTCAATACCATTTAAAAGTTTTAAATTATGAAAAATGTTATAGGTCGTGAAATTCCAGAATATATTGAAGGTGTTGGAAAAATAGACATGTTTGTTGGTGCTTGGGAAAAACTTAAAAAAGGATGGATGGATGAAGTTACAATTCCACCTCCAAATAAAGCTAAATTACCGCATCAAAGTAAAATTTGTAAAACTTTAGAAGAAGCTATTATTAAAACTTCTCCTAAAGATGGAATGACGGTTTCTTTCCATCATCATTTAAGAAATGGTGATAATATTTTAGTTAATTCAATAGAAATTTTAGCTAAAATGGGTATAAAAAACATCACTTTAGCTTCTTCCTCATTAAACGAGGTCCATAACCCAATTTTAAAATATTTAAAAGATGGAACCATTACTAAAATATGGTCTTCTGGAATTAGAGGTGAAATTGGTAAAGCTATTTCTGAAGGTGTTTTAGATTTACCCGTAACTATACATTCTCATGGTGGTAGAGTTAGAGCAATTCATACAGGAAAAATTAATGTAGATTTAGCTATTATTGCTGCTTCTGCCGCAGATAATGAAGGAAATGCAACAGGTTGTAAAGGTAAATCTGCCTTTGGTTCTATGGGTTATGCAAGTATTGATACCCGCTACGCAAAACAAGTAATTGTGGTTTCAGATAATATTGTTGATTACCCTTGTATTCCTATTTCAATTACTCAAAATTTTGTTGATTATGTGGTTAAAATAGATTCTATTGGAGATGCTTCAAAAATTGCCACAGGAAGTACACGTATTACAAAATCGCCTATAGATTTAAGAATTGCAAAATTAGCCGCAAATGTAATTGAACATTCTGGTTCTTTTAAAAACGGATTTTCATTTCAAGTTGGTGCAGGTGGTGCATCGTTAGCCGTTGCAAAATACATTCGGGAAAAAATGAAAAAAGCCGAAATAAAAGGTAGTTTTATTTTAGGTGGTGTAACTTCTTACGGAGTTGATATGCTAAATGAAGGCTTATTTAATACCATTTTTGATGTACAATCTTTTGATGCTGCTGTATGCTCATCTTTAATAAATAACAGCAATCATATAGAAATTCCGGCGGCTTTATATGCCAATCCATTTAATTGTGGTTGTATGACAAATAAATTAGATATAGTTGTATTAGGCGCGCTAGAAATTGATACTAATTTTAACGTAAATGTTATAACTGGTTCCGATGGAACTATTAGAGGCGCTTCTGGTGGACATTGCGATACCGCTTCTGGTGCAACATTAACCATTGTTGTTTGTCCGTCTTTTAGAGGTAGAATTCCTATTGTTAAAAAATCAATTCATACGGTGGTTACTCCTGGAGAATCTATAGATGTTTTAGTAACAGAAAGAGGTATTTGTGTAAATCCTTTAAAACCAGAATTGGAAGAAAATTTAATAAAAGCTGGTTTAAATGTTCGTAAAATAGAAGATTTACAAGAAGAAATAGCTTCTATTGTAGGTGAAGTACAAGAAATAGAATTTACAGATAAAATAGTTGGTTTAATAGAATATAGAGACGGAACCATTATAGATGTTATTAGGCAAGTAAAACACCATGGATAATAACAAAATTTTAGAGAACATATTAAATGCTAGAGAACATAGAGCGCAACTGCGCGCGCAATTTTTAAAACAGCAATTAAATACTTTAAGTTTATCTTTAAATATTCCTGGTTATCCAAAAAGTACTAATTTAATTTCTTCTTTTTTTACGGAAGTAAAAAAGGATTTAATAAACTATTTACAAGCCAATCGTATTGAATTAATAACTAAAAAAGAAACTTTAATTTTAGATGAAGCAGGTGATTTTTTTATAGTTCCTATTTCTAAAAATGCTAAAATTGAATTAAAAGCTTTAAAAAATTTAACCGAAAATTTTGAAACAAATCACACTTTAGGTCGTTTAATTGATGTTGATATTTTTAACGATTTAGGTGTACCAATAAGCTCTGGAAAAAAGAAAGCTTGTTATTTTTGTGGAGCTCATTCCGCTATTTCGTGTATGCGTAATAAGCGACATACAAAACAAGAAATTAGAGATTTAATTTTTTCTGATATCGAAAAATATTCAGCAATTACAACTAAAAATAATTGTATTAATACCTTATCTGCATTTGCTTCAAAGGCTATTTTATATGAAATTTCTGTAAGTCCAAAACCAGGTTTAGTTTCGTTTAAAGATACTGGTTCGCATACAGATATGCATTTTTTTACGTTTTTAAATTCTGCCGTTTCACTCACACCTTTTTTTAAAGAATTTTGTGAACTTGGTTATAATTATACAGGAAAAATAGCCACTGTTTTACCTAAAATTAGACATATTGGACTAAAAGCGGAACAGGAAATGTTTAAAGCTACCGGAAATGTAAATACACATAAAGGTATTGTATTTTTATTCGGAATTTCACTTTTTTCATTAGCCAAAATTATTTCTGAAAACACAAAATATTCAGATACATTATTTAGAAATTTAGTGATTAAAATAACCAATGGAATTGTAGAAAATGAATTGGAAGTAACATTAAATAAAGTAACAACGCACGGCGAATTAATGTATAAAACTTATGGTAAAATAGGTGCTGGTATTCGCAAAGAAGTTGCTGAAGGTTTTCCAAGTATTTTTAAAAATGCAGTACCTTTTTTAGATGAGAATTTTAAAAATCACCTTGAAATAAATGAAGCAGAAATTCAGAAAATATTACAAACAACCTTATTGCATATTATGACACAAAATAACGACAGTAATATTTTATATAGAACTAATTTTAAAGCACTTACACAGGTTAAACAACTAGCCAAAAAAGCAATTAATTCTAAAAAAGATTATATTGAATTGTGTAATTATTGCAAAGAAAATAATATTTCACCTGGCGGATCTGCTGATTTATTATCAGTTTCATTATTAATTCATTTTGTTAAAAACGCACAGTTATGATTTTTGAAGATACCGATTTTAGACAAGAATTATTAGATACTGATAATCCTTTAGATGTTAAATTACTTCAATCATTTTTAAAAAAATATGATTTCGATTTTAATCCAAGTGAAGTAGATTTTACCATGATTGTTTACAACTTAAACGATGATATAATTGGTACTGGATCTTTACATAAAAACACGCTAAAATATGTAGTGATTGCACCAGATTTTAGAGAAACTACAGCTTTTTCTTTGGTAGTTACCTATTTAACAGACAAATGTTTAGAAAACCATAAACAGTGTTTTGTATATACAAAACCAGCAACTTCAAAATTATTTAAAGCATTAGGATTTTCGTTAATTACAACTGCAGAACCTATTTTTGCTGTATTAGAATTTGGTTATAAAACCATTAAAGATTATCAAAAAAAATTAGCAAAAATAAAAGTAGAAACAGTATCTGAAAATGTTGCTGCAGTAGTGGTAAATTGCAATCCGTTTACTATTGGACATCGCTATTTAATTGAAAAAGCTTCCAAAGAAAATGAACTTGTTTATTTATTTGTAGTTAGTGAAAATTTATCTGCTTTTCCTTTTGAAATTCGTTTTAAATTAATTGAAGAAGGCATCTCAGATTTAAAAAATGTAGTAATGTTAGCTACTGGTCCGTATATTGTTTCTGGAGCAATTTTTCCTAATTATTTTTTAAAAAATGAATCTTGGAATTTAGTTTCTCAAAAACAAGCTGAAATTGATGTAAACATATTTACAACCTATATTGCGCCAATTTTAAACATTAAAAAAAGGTATATTGGAACTGAAAATTATTGCTTAACTACTAAAGCTTACAATACTGCAATGCATAAGATTTTACCAGAAAATGGTATTGAAGTTATTGAATGTGAACGTATTTCTGTAAATGATAAAGCAACTACTTCAGATAAAAATTATATAAGTGCTTCAAAAGTAAGAAAAGCGATTAAAGAAGGTAAATTAAACGAAATTCTAAATTTTTTACCAGAAGTAACAAAAGCCTTTTTACTTTCTGATGAAGCAAGTGAAATTATCTCTAAAATTAAACAAAGTACTGCCCGACATTAATTGCTTTTAACCATTGCAATATGTGGAATATTATCTTCTAAATACTCCTCGCCTATTTGTATAAAATTATGAGATTTATAAAATTCTTTTAAATATTTTTGAGCAGAAATTTTAATTATTTTTTCATTAAAAAAATTATCAATAGCTTTAATAGAATATTCCATAATTAAATGTCCGTAGCCATATTTTCGTTCATTTTCAGCTACTACTACCCTGCCAATACTAGCTTTATCAAAATAATCGCCAGGTTTAAAAATTCTGGTATATGCAACTATTTTATTATTTTTAAAACCTAAAATATGTAGTGCTTTTTGATCTTTAGCATCAATATCTTGATACACACAATTTTGTTCAACTACAAAAACTTTACTTCGTAATTGTAATAAATTATACAATTCTATAGTAGTTAATTCATTAAATGATTTAGCTTTAATTTTAAGCATATTTAACTTTGATTTATTAAATCCTTTTTATCATCTCTAATAAATTCTGGTTGAAAGTTACAATGATTGATTTGAAATTTTTCGAATAAGGTCTTTTCTATTTTTTCACAAATAATATCAAATTCAGAAAGTTTTATATCATTTGTAAACTCTAAATGTGCTTCTAAATGGCTTCCTTCATCGTTTAATTGCCAAATATGTACGTGATGAATATTTTTAATTCCTTTAGCTTTTAAAACTTCATTTACAACATCATCAATTTTAATATGTTCAGGAACAAATAACATTAATATTCTAATTGATTTTATTAAAATATCCCAACTCATATAAATTAAATAAACAGCAATTATTAAAGTTAATAAAGCATCTATCCAATAAATATGATAATATTTCATTAATAAACCTCCAATAAGAACAGCAATAGAAGTAAGCATATCAACAAATAAATGTGTGTATGCCGATTTCATATTAAGATTATGATCTGCATCTCTTTTAAGTAAAATTACGCTAAAACCATTTGCTAAAATTCCTAAAAGTGCTAACCAAATAACTAAATTAGACTGAATTTCTGTAGGAGTATTAAACCTTATTATAGCTTCATATCCTAAAAATAAACCAACAATAATTAAGGTAGTGGCATTTATAAAAGCAGCAATAATTTCTGCGCGTTTATAACCAAAAGTATATCTTTTAGTACGCTTTTTTTTATTGGCTAATAAATTTGCTACATAACTAATAATTAGAGAAATAACATCTGAAAAATTATGAACAGCATCTGAAATTAAAGCTAAACTTCCAGAAATAAAACCACCTATTAATTGTGCAATTGTTATAGCTATATTTAATACAATTGAAATTAATAAATTTTTACCTGTTATTGTTGGGTGATGATGCCCATGGTTATGTCCCATTTTTTTAATTACAAATTATGAATTACAAATTGAAAATTAATGAATTTAAATAACCTACGTTAATTATTATCACTTAAAATTTAGCAACATTTTGTTGGTATTTTTTCAATTCTATTTTTATGTCTTCCACCTTCAAAAGGAGTATTTAAAAATACTTCAACAAAACCTAAAGCTTGTTGTAAAGAAACAAAACGTGCAGGTATTGCTAAAATATTTGCATTGTTATGTAAACGAGTAAGTTCAACCAATTCATTATTCCAACAAAGTGCAGCACGCACTCCTTGATGCTTATTAGCGGTCATTTGAGCTCCGTTTCCACTTCCGCATAATATTATACCAAAAGTTGCTTCTCCGCTTTCTACAGCATTTGCTACCGGATGAATAGCATCTGGATAATCCATACTTTCGTTTAAATCGGTTCCAAAGTTTAAAACTTTTATACCTTTACTTTCTAAAAGTTTAATAATTTCGAATTTATACTGAGTTCCAGCGTGATCGTTACCAATTGCAATTACCATAATAGTTGTTTTGTTAATAAGATTAGATTGCAAAAGTACAAATTCACGCTTATTAACAGTAAAAAAAGTAATTGTTAATAGTATTTTTTAATAGATTGATTTACAAGTTCTTTAAATTTTATAAACAATGTGAATAAGTTTACGCTTAAAAAAGAAAACTTTTTTTTGATATATAGATTAAAAAGATTAATGCAAAAACGCACTTTAAATATCCAAATTTATTTATTGATTTTTAATTTCAAGTTATAAACATTTTTTAAATCGTTATAAACATTTTTTAAGTAAAATGTTATTCAAAAAATTGGTTAGTTAACACTATTAACATAATGTTGATAACCTATATAATTTAGTTGATTTTTAAGCTTTTAAAAAAATATAACTTGTTAGTTATTTTTAATAAGTGATAAATCAAAATTTAAAACCTGTTAGTTATTGTACATATTAACACTCTATAATAACAAAAAATATTTTTTAAAATTTTTAAAATTCTTTTTATAATATATATATATGTTAATAACATCTATTAAAATATAATTTTACTTTAAAATGTAAAATGATTTTAAAAATTAATAGTAAAAGTTATAATTATAGTTTTAAAACTTGAGTAGGTAGGGTAACAATTTCAATACAGTCTTGTGAAGCAAAATAAGTATTAATACTATTTACTGTAAAATAAATACCTATAAAAAATATAAGTAGAAATAAAATTATTATTTTATATAATGGTTTCATTAATTAGGTGTTCTATCTTATAGACGAATTAATTTAACATTTATTACAATAAAATTAAGAAAAATTTAACTTTTTACTGTTTTGTTACTTTTAGGTACAATAAAAGACAATGTTTTAGGTAATAATGCTACTTTAAAATTTCCTGATCCAATCAATTCTCCATCCGCTTGAATATAAGTTTCTTTAGTATCTAAAACTTTAATATTTAGATGATTTGTTTTGTAATTTTCTACAAAGTTTTTATCGGTTATTTTACCATTAAATAAGCCTAAAATATTAGCCAAAAGTTGAAAGAAAGTAATATTCTTTACAAAGGTTATATCAAAACTCCCATTTGTAGTACTCTTATTTTTAGTTAATTGCATTCCGCCACCAGAATATTTACAAATACCAATTATTAATAATAATGTAGTACTTTTTAAAACAGTAGTATTAAATGTTATTTCTAATAATGGTTTTTTATAACTAAATAAACCTATTAAACCACCGATTAAATATGCTAAAGAGCCTAAATTTTTATAATTATGAACTTTATTAACAACAAAACCGTCAAATCCAATTCCTGCTAAATTATTAAAGTAAATTACCTTATTTTCAGGTTTTAAAGTAATTTTACCAATATCTTGTTGAATTGTATTTTCAGTTTTAATAGTTTTTATAGCTTCTTTATAATTTTTAGAAATTTTATATGTTTTTACCCAATCGTTACCTGTTCCAATAGGAATGATTCCTATTTTAATTTCAGATAGAATTGCAGTTGCTGTATTATTATTTAAAGTTAAAATACCATTTACAATTGCATGTAAAGTACCATCTCCACCAACACTAATAAATTTTATAAATCCTTTATTAATAGCGTTTTGTACTAATTTTTCTGCGTGAAATTTATGAGTTGTTAAAGCAAATTTAAAAGTAAATTGTTGTTGTTTTAATTCATTAAAAATTAAAGGCCATTTCTTTTTAGAAGCACCATTTCCAGAAGTTGGATTTACAATAACAAACCATTTTGTATTCATTTAATACACGTTTAAATAGCGTAGCAAAATACAAATACTAATTTAAATAACTAATTATTAACGTAGTTGAAGTGTAATTATTTGTACTTTTGATATCAATTAAATAATAATCAATGTCGAAAAGAAAATCGAATTACAAAAAAAAAGGAAATATCATTAAAGATTTAACTAGAAAAATTTTACAGTTATTAAATCGCGATGGTAATCCTTTAAATTACAAACAAATTGCCGCTAAATTAGCCATATCAGATGCTAATGGACGCAATCAAATTATTCAAAAATTAGAAGAATTAAAAGGTCAACAAAAGGTTGAAGAAGTTGAAAGAGGAAAATTTAAAGTTGTACCAAAAGATAAATATTATATTGGTGTTTTAGACGTTACTTCAAACGGAAACGCTTATTTTATTTGTGACGAATTAGAAAAGGATATTTACATACCATCGCGTAATCTAAACAAAGGTTTAGACAAAGACACCGTTAAAATTTATTTATATAACCGTAGAAATAGTAAAAAAGAAGAAGGTGATGTTGTTGAAATTATAAAACGCGCAAAAACTGAATTTGTAGGTGTTTTACAATTGAATAAAAACTTCGGATTTTTAATTGCAGACGATTTAAAAATGTATGCAGATTTATTTATTCCAAAAGATAAATTAAAAGGAGCCGAAGATGGTGTAAAAGTATTGGCTAAAATGACCGATTGGCCTGGAAATTCTAAAAATCCTTTTGGAGAAATTATAGAAATTTTAGGAAAACCAGGTGATCACGAAACAGAAATGCATTCTATTTTATTAGAATACGGTTTGCCTTATAAATTTCCTGATAAAGTTGAAGCAGAAGCAGAAAAAATTTCATTTAAAATAACAGAAGAAGATATTGCAAAACGTAGAGATATGCGTAAAGATTTAACCTTTACCATAGATCCAAAAGATGCTAAAGATTTTGATGATGCCTTATCTTTTGAAGTATTAGAAAATGGAAATTATGAAATAGGTATTCATATTGCAGACGTTTCACATTATGTTCAAGAAAATACAATTTTAGAAGATGAAGCTTATCAAAGAGCAACTTCGGTATATTTGGTAGATAGGGTAGTACCAATGTTACCTGAAGTATTATCAAATGGAGTGTGTTCTTTACGTCCAAATGAAGAAAAATTAACATTTTCTGCAGTTTTTGAAATGAATGATAAAGGACATGTTTTAAACCAATGGTTTGGTAGAACTATCACTTATTCCGATAAGCGTTTTGCATACGAAGAAGCACAAGAAATTATAGAAAATAATACTATTACTTCGGGTGCAATTGATACGGCTTCTTTAAATTGTAAAGTCTCTTCAGAAATTTCTATAACGGGTGAAGCTTATACAGTAAAACCAGAAATTGCTACTGCAATTTTAACCTTAGATAAATTGGCTAAAAAAATCCGTAAAAAGCGTTTACAGCAAGGTGCAATAACTTTTGATAGGGTAGAGGTTAAATTTAATTTAAATGAAAAAGCAGAGCCAATAGGTGTGTTTTTTAAAGAATCTAAAGATGCTAACAAACTAATTGAAGAATTTATGTTGTTAGCAAACCGAAAAGTTGCTGAATTTGTTGGAACTAAAAAAGGAGCTCCAAGTAAAAATACGTTTATTTATAGAATACATGACGAACCAGACGAAGAAAAATTACTATCGCTTCAAAGTATTGTAAGTAAGTTTGGTTATAAAAATAAAATTGACCTAAAAAATAATAAAACTACATCTTCATCAATCAATCAATTATTACAAGATGTACACGGAAAAGGTGAAGCAAATATGATTGAAACACTTGCTGTTAGATCTATGAGTAAAGCCGTTTATACAACCGATAATATTGGGCATTACGGATTAGCATTTGATTATTACAGTCATTTTACATCGCCAATTCGTCGTTATCCAGATGTTATGACACACAGGTTGTTACAGCATTATTTAGAAGGAGGAAAATCTCCAAAAGCAGCACCTTACGAAGAAAAATGTAAGCATGCATCTGAACGAGAATATATGGCTTCAAAAGCCGAACGAGATTCTATAAAATATATGCAAGTTAAGTATATGGAAGATCATAAAGATCAAGAGTTTGAAGGTGTTATTTCTGGTGTTACAGAATGGGGAATTTATGTAGAAATTATTGAAAATAAATGTGAAGGAATGATTCGTATTCGCGATATAAAAGATGATTATTACCTATACGATGAAAAACAATATGCTTTAGTAGGACAAGCAACTAAAAATTTATATCAACTTGGAGATCAGGTTTTAATAAAAGTAAAAAATACAGATTTAGAACGCAAACATCTAGATTTTACTTTACTTGAAAAAATAGAAAAATAAAAATTACTATAAAGGCACAATTATTGTTTAATTTGGTTGTTACTATGTTATAACTTTAAACTAAATGATAAAAAATAATTTAATAATTATATGTCTTGGAGTATTACTTTTAATTTCTTGCAAAGAGCATAAAAAAATTGAAAGTAATACTATTAAAAAAACAGCTATTGAATCACCTATTTCAAAAGAAAATGAATCAATATTTGGAACTTATATTGGTGAAATTCCGTGTGCAGACTGTGATGGTATAACTAAAAAACTTACACTTAAAAAAGATAATACTTTTAGTATAGAAAGTATTTACAAAGGAAAAGGAGATGACCAATCTTTTACTGAAGAAGGAACTTTTAAAGTTGACAATAAACACATAATACTATCAATAAAAAATGCACCATCTATGTATAAAATTGGAACCTGTTTTGTTGAACAACTAGATATGGATGGTAAACAAATACAAAGTTCATTAAATTATAAATTAATGAAAGTAAACTACTAATAGAACTGTGTCTATTACTTTAAAATTGTGCTATATTTTAGAGTTTAAATACATTTTTTAAACAAAAACTAAATTAAAATATCATGAAAAAATTAACATTATTACTTGTGTTTATAAGTACAATTACTTTTTCACAAGAAAAAATTATTACTAAATTAGGAGAGTTTAATACTTTAAAAGTATACAATGGTTTAACTGTTGAATTACAAAAAGGAACTACTTCAAAAGTTGAAATTTCTGGTTCACAATCTAAAGATGTTTCTATAAAAAATTCAGATGGTGTACTTAAAATTCGTTTGCATTTTCCAGATAGTTTTACTGCCGAAGATGTAAAAATTGTACTGTATTATACCAAAGATATTGAGGTTTTAGATGCAAATGAAGGAGGAACTATTATTTCTGATGAAACTATAGATCAACAACATTTAGAAGTAAAAGTTCAAGAAGGAGCAAAAATTTATTTAGATGTAGATACCAAACATTTAACTGTAAAATCAGTTACTGGAGGTATTATTGAATTAACAGGAACTGCTGACAATCAAAATGTTGAAGCTACAACAGGAGGAATTTATGAAGCTTATAATTTACAAAGCAAACAAACCATAGTTGTTTCAGCTTCTGGTGCAACTGCTGAAGTAAATGCAAGTGAAATTTTAGATGCTAAAGTTCGTTTTGGAGGTAATATCTATTATATTGGAACACCCGAAGTATTAAAAACTAAAAAAGTTATTGGTGGCGTAATTAAAGATAAAAACTAAATTTAGACTTAATAAGTTAAGTTTTGATTTTATTACTATATTTGTAACTCAAAATTAAATAATATGAATTCACTTTATATACTTTTAGGAATGGTTGGACCTTGGCAAGTTGCAGTAATTGTTGTTTTAGTTTTATTATTATTTGGAGGTAAGAAAATTCCAGAATTAATGAAAGGTCTAGGTGGCGGAATTAAAGAATTTAAAAAAGCTACTCAAGAAGATGATAAGGAAGAAACTAAAAAAGTTGATGATAAAAAGTAATTAAATTACTTATAAATATTAAAAAAACCTGTACAATTTGTACAGGTTTTTTTGTTTTAAAAACGTGTTATTTTTAATTTATTTTAAATTTTTACAGCTGTACCAGAAGCTGTTACCATTAACATTCCTCCATTTTTACCAACAGTTTCGTAATCTAAATCAATACCAATTACAGCTGTTGCACCTAATTTAGAAGCTTCTTCTTCCATTTCTTTTAAAGCGGTTTCTTTGGCTTTTCTTAGCACTTTTTCATAAGAACCAGATCTACCACCAACTATATCTCTAATACCGGCAAAAAAATCTTTAAAAATATTTGCACCTATAATGGTTTCACCAGATACAATACCTAAATATGCTTTAACAGGTTGTTTTTCAATAGTATTTGTTGTTGTTAAAATCATTATTTTTTAGTTTTTTTAGTTTCACCTTCTTTAGAAGATTCTTGAACTTTATTTGCTGCAACTAAACTAGTAACCATATCGTTAAGCATAGAACTTGCGGCATTTGGGTTATTTGGTAATAAAATTAAATTAGATTTAGTATCTGAACCAATACTTTGTAAAGTATCATAATGTTGTGTAATTACAATTAATGCAGATGCTTCTTGACTGTTAATACCGGCTCTGTTTAAAACATCAACACTTTCTTCTAAACCACGAGCAATTTCTCTACGTTGATCTGCAATACCTTTTCCTTGTAATCGTTTACTTTCAGCTTCGGCTTTTGCACGTTCCACAATTAAAATACGTTGAGCATCACCTTCGTGTTGTGCAGCAATTTTTTCTCTATCAGCTGCATTAATACGGTTCATAGCTATTTTAACCTTTTCATCTGGATCAATATCTGTAACTAAGGCTTTAATTATATCGTAACCATATTCTAGCATTGCTTCTTTTAAATCACGCTTAATTGCAAGTGCAATTTCTTCTTTCTTTTCAAATACATCATCTAATATCATTTTTGGAACTTCTGCTCTTACAACGTCGAAAATAAAGGCTGTTATTTGTTCATGTGGGTTTTGAAGTTTGTAAAAAGCATCATAAACATGGCCTTTTTGTATTAAAAACTGAACAGATATTTTTAGGTGTACAAATACATCATCTTTTGTTTTTGTTTCAACAATTACATCTAATTGTTGTACACGTAAACTTACACGTCCTGCAATTTTATCTATAATTGGTATTTTAAGTTGTAAACCTGCACCTCTAATACTTTGAAATTTTCCAAAGCGTTCTATTACAGCATTTGTTTGTTGTTTAACGGTAAATAATCCTGTTACAATTATAACAACAAGAATAAAAATAATAATATATGTTCCAACCATTTCTAAAAAATTAAAAATTAATATTTTAAAGATACAACGTTTCAATTTCTAAATCAAAACTATCTTTACTAATAAGTAGTAACAAATATTAAAATGTTACATTAAAAAAAAGGCTTACTAAAAAAGAATGTATTTTTAAGCGTTCTATTTTATTTGAATTACTATATTTAACATCAAATATATTTATATGAAAAAGCTACTATTTAGTATATTAGGAATTATAGTTTTAGGAATTACTTTATATGTTTTATCAATTTATTATGTTACTTATAGTGAAGGTTATAGAGCAGGGGAGTTGGTAAAATTTACACATAAAGGCTTGCTTTTTAAAACTTGGGAAGGTGAAATAAGTCAAGGTGTTTCTGAAGCACAAACCTTTCATTTTTCAGTTGAAGATAATGAAAAAGAAGTGATCCAAAAATTACAAGATTTACAAGGGAAAGATATAAAATTAACTTACAAAGAACGTTTTGGAACATTTCCTTGGTTAGGTGATTCAAAATATTTTATAACCGATGTTAAGCAAACAGATTAGTTTTTTTAAGAAATACATTTTTTGTAAAATCTATTTTTTTTAATTTTTGTATTTAGTATCATAATAATTCCAAACGTAGTAATTCCACATAAAAACATACCAAAAACTAATGGAAAAATAGTTTCGTTATGTAATAAACTAACCATTGCAGAAAGTGATGCTCCAAAAAACATTTGCATAAATCCAATTAATGCAGATGCACTTCCAGCATTAGTTGAAAAAGGTGCTAAAGCTAAAGCTGTAGCATTTGGAATTAACAATCCAAGTGAAAATAAAAATGTAAAAATAAAAGCTATTAGAATAGTACTTGTAATAGAGTTTAGTGTAAATAATAATAGAATTAAAAGCGATAAACTAACTAATGTTGCTGCTGAAAATGTAATTACTTTTTGCGATGAATATTTTTTTAATAAGAGTCTGTTTACCTGGCTACCAAATATAAAACCACAGGCATTTAAGCCAAATATTAATCCAAAATTAGATTCTGAAATACCAAAATGGTTTATAAAAACAAAGGCAGATCCGCTAATATATGCAAACATACCTGCCATTGCTATACTGCTAGCCAGGGTATAATATAAAAAAATAGGATTGCTAAAAACGGTTTTATAATCTTTATAAACATTTTTTGGTTTTAGTGAGCGTTCTTTATTTGTTGAATTACCTTCTGGTAAATAGAAATGTACAGCAAGAATTAATATAGAACTAAAAAAACTTAGAAAATAAAATATAGATTTCCAATTAAATACTGTTAATAACCACCCTCCAATAGTTGGCGCAATTATAGGAGCAACACCTGAAATTAACATTAAAATTGAAAAAATTTTAGCCGTTTCATTTATAGGAAAAGCATCTCGTACAACAGCTTTACTTGTTACTAATCCTGCACAACCACCCAAAGCCAATAAAAAACGCATGCCAATTAACCAATTAATACCTGGTGAAAACACACAGGCCAAAGCAGTAACACAAAATAGTGTTAAACCAATTAATAAAGGTTTTTTTCTTCCATATTTATCTGATATAGGTCCATAAATTAATTGACCAATGCTAATACCAATAAAATAACTTGTAATGGATAAAGAAACGTTTGAAATATCTGTATGTAAATCTTCTGCAATACTAGGAAAAGCAGGTAAATACATATCTATACTAAACGGACCTATTGCAGATAAAGCACCAAGTATAAAAAGTAGTGTATATTTCTGTTTTATTGTCATATATAATCTGCGAAATTACTACAGTTTATGATTTTAGTTTTATTTTTTAGTCATAAAATAAAGTTAAATAGCAATTACTTGCTTATACATAAATAATGCTATTATTTGATATAGATTTGTAACTTTGATAAAAAATAAACGTGAATGGAAAAAATTTATAAAAGTCCAAAAGAGTCAGAAATTATATTAACAGAATTAATGTTGCCTTCATATTCAAATTTTAGTGGAAAAATTCATGGAGGATTTATTTTATCTTTAATGGATAAAGCAGCATTCGCTTCAGCTTCTAAATTTTCGGGTCAATATTGTGTAACTGCCTCAGTTAATAGGGTAGATTTTTTAAATCCTGTAGAAGTAGGAGACTTATTAACATTGCATGCACAAGTTAATTTTGTTGGTAGATCTTCTATGGTTGTTGGTATTAGAGTTGAATCTCAAAACATTACAAATGGTAAAATTAAACATTGTAATTCATCTTATTTTTCTATGGTTGCTAAAGATGAAACAGGTAAAGGAGTACAGGTTCCAGGTTTAATTATTTCTAGTGAAACAGATATGCGTAGATTTTTACGATCTATAAAACATATTAAAATGAGGCACGAACGTAAAATTGAATTTAGTGCAGAAAGTTTTGAACCAGAAAAATATAAAGATGCCTTAGAGGGGTATAATGTTAAAATAGAATTGTAAAAAAGAGACTGTCTAAAAAGTCTAGGAACCCGTCATTCTGAACTTGTTTACTCACGAATTCCATATTATAAAATGTGAAATAGATGAGTAAATAAATTCAGGTTGAAGAAAATTTAATTTTTTAGGCAGTCTCCTTTTTTTATCAATAACTTATAATGTATCAATAGCTTTTTTAATTCTATTAATTGTTGCTTCTTTTCCAATCATTTCAGCAATATCAAATAGGTGAGGACCTTTCATTGCACCAACTAAACTAAGTCTAAACGGTTGCATTATTTTTCCAAAACCAATTTCTTTACTAGTAATCCATTCTTTAACAATGGTTTCAATATTTTTAGAATTAAAATCTTCAATTGAAGTTAATATAGTAATTAGTTCTTGCATTAATTCTGAAGTACCTTCTTTCCAATTTTTTCTTGAAGCTTTTCCATCATATTCTTTAGGATCTTCAAAAAAGAAATTACTTAATTCCCAAAAATCAGCAATAAATGTTGCTCTTTCTTTTATTAAAGAAACTACTTTTACAATAAAATCAGTTTTTTTAGAAATACCTTTTTCAGTTAAGATTGGTGTAAATAATTCAGCTAATTCCTCATCGGATTTTATGTGCATATATTGTTGATTAAACCACTTAGTTTTATCTGGATCAAAACGTGCTCCAGATTTATTTACGCGACTTAAATCAAATGTTTTTTCTAATGTTTCTAAACTAAATAATTCTTGTTCTGTACCTGGATTCCAACCTAATAAAGCTAAAAAGTTAATAACGGTTTCAGAAAAATAGCCATCTTCTTTATATCCACGTGAAACATCTCCAGTTTCATTATTTTTATAGGCTAAAGGAAACACTGGAAATCCTAATTTATCGCCATCACGTTTGCTTAATTTTCCTTTTCCTACAGGTTTTAAAATTAATGGTAAATGTGCAAATTCTGGAGTTTTCCAATCAAAAGCTTCATACAACGCAATATGTAGTGGGAGGGAAGGTAACCATTCTTCACCACGAATTACATGACTTATTTCCATTAAATGATCATCAACAATATTTGCTAAATGATAGGTTGGCATTCCATCGCTTTTAAATAAAATTTTATCATCTAAAATTTCTTTTTTAAATGATACTTCACCGCGAACTATATCTGTAGTTGCTATTGTAGTTTGTTCACCTTCACTTTTTGGATCGTACATTTTAAAACGGATTACATATTTTTCTCCATTTGCAATTCGTTGGTTCACTTCATCTTCAGTAAGTGAAATAGAGTTTGTTAGTTTTGCTCTATTGTGGTGGTTGTATATAAAAGTTTTTCCTTTTCCTTCGTGATCTTTTCTACAAACGTCTAATTCTTCTGCAGTATCAAAACAATAATAAGCTTTTCCTTTTGCTATTAATTCTAAAGCATATTTTTTATAAATTTCTTTACGTTCAGATTGACGATAAGGTCCAAATTTTTCGTTTTTATCTGGTCCTTCTTCATAAGGGATATGCAACCAATTCAATGCATCAATAATATATTGTTCTGCGTTAGCAACATAACGTGTTTGATCAGTATCTTCAATACGTAAAATAAAAGTTCCGTTGTGTTTTTTAGCAAATAAATAATTAAAAAGGGCTGTTCTAACTCCACCAATATGTAGTGGTCCAGTTGGACTAGGTGCAAATCGTACTCTAACGTTGTTCATTTTTTTTAGTTTTAAAGTGCAAAGATAATTTATAGATATAAATTCAAGCATTTATATTGCAAAAAAAAGGCTGCTATAAAAGCAACCTTTAAAATCAGCCCAATAAATGATTTTAGAAACCCTTTGAATTAATCAAAGAATGTTTTAATGTGGGGATTAATAACTATTTTTTATTAATCTATTTTCTAATATGTTTTTCAAAAACATATTCGTTTTTAGTATTTGTAGTTACTTTACTTAATAGAATAAAGTTTAAAATTAAAATACCAATGAAAATTGTGTACTTTATATATTTTTCAGAAAGCTTTTTTTTATAAAACATATCGGTAAACTATAACACTATAAATTTAGTATTAATAGTAGTTAATTTAAAGGGTGAAATACCCCTTTTTTAAATGGAGATTTTTCCCCTTTTTTATTGAATAAATTAGTTAACTTTAGCACTTCATTAAAAAAAGTATGGATATGGATTTACCAAAAGGACTTATTTCACCAAAGCAAGCAAAAGAGTTAAACCAACAATTTATTAAAACACGTTCAGGTGAATTAAATAAAATAGTTCAAAAATTAGATAATAATCCAACTGAGAAAGATGCTTTATCTACCTGGTTTTCTATTGAAGAAATTAAAAATTATATTAACTATGTAGAAAGTAAAAATAAGAATGTAAATGGTTTAAGAGTTTATTTTGGAAGCTATTCTAATGCTCAAAATAAATCTAAACAAAAGAATTTATCTACTGTTTTTATTGTACCTACCCAATCTAAAAATGATGATGCAGATTTTGATGAAGGAGGTTCAGATATTACAAATATAGATGCTTTAAATAATGGAACTTTAGGAAATCCACCTTCAAATGAATATCCTCAATAAATGTTTAAATATCTTTTTTTAATATACCCAATATTATATTCAATAGTTCTTATTACAGGTTTTATAAACTATTCTAAAATTAAAAATAGTTTATATTTAAAACTATTTTTAGCTTTTAATGCATATTCATTACTAACAGAAATTTCCGGATTTATTTTTGGAGTAATGCTTAAAATTAATACATTTCCTTTGTTTAATACCTGGAATTTAATCAATCATTTTTTCTATTTATTCTTTTTTTTACATCTATTAAAAAATAGATTTAAAAAGAATTTAATAAAATTTATTATAGGTAGTTATGCCTTATTTACCATTATTGTAATTGCCTTTTATTACGATTTTATAAACAAATTTTTATATCTAAATATCGTTATTGGTAGTATTTTAATTGTAATTGCTGTATTAATTTATTTTTCTGGATTATTACAAAGTGATGAAATTTTAAGTATAAAAAAATCAATGTTTTTTTGGATTAGTTTAGGTGTTTTACTATTTAATATTGGTTTTATACCAGTATATATTATTGCAGAGTTTATTTCTTTTGGTGGTATTTATAATATAGTTGCACTATTTTTAAATTTACTAATGGTGGGTTGTTTTGTTATTGGTTTTATTTTAAGTGAAAAAGTGTATAATAAATAAATTATGGATCAAACTGAAATTCAAATATTAGTTTTTGTAGTAACAATTGTTATTTTGGTTTTAGTAGTTGCTTTGGTGCTTTTCTTTTCTTTTTTTCAACAAAAAAAAACAGCTCTTTTAATTGAACAACGCGAAACACAAAAACGTTTTCAAGAAGAGATTAATAAATCTAAATTAGAAATTCAAGAACAAGCTTTAAAAAATATTAGTTGGGAAATACATGATAATATTGGACAATTGCTTTCTGTTGCAAAAATGCAGTTAAATATTGTTCAAATGACTTTACCAGAAGCCGAAAAACAGCAAGTTTATGAAACAGGAACTATTGTAAGTAAAAGTTTAGAAGAATTACGTGGTTTGGCTAAATCTTTAAATCCTGAAACAATAAAAAACAAAGGTTTAATTGATTCTTTAGAATTAGAAATGGAACGTTTTAATCGTTTAAAAGTTATAGATGCTTCATTAAATGTTACTGGAAATTTATATAATTTAAGTAATGAAAAAGAAATAATTTTATTTAGAATTCTACAAGAATTTTGTAACAATACTCTAAAATATGCCAAAGCCCATAAATTAACCATACATTTGAATTTTAATAAAAATAACCTTGAAATCACCGCAGAAGATAATGGAATTGGCTTTAATATTAACGATTCTTCTAAACAACACGGCATTGGTTTATTAAACATTAGAAGTCGTGGAAAACTGATAGGAGCAAAAATAGATTTAACTTCTACAGAAAATATAGGAACAAAATTATATATTAGTTGCCCTAAATAAACCCTCAATGAAACCGATTAACATAATTATAGTAGATGATCATTTACTTTTTGGAAAAGCGCTAAACGGATTAGTTTCTAATTTTAAGGAATTTAATGTACTAGCAGTTTTAAAAAATGGTAAAGAACTTATAGAATTTATTTCTTCAGAAAACACATTACCAGAAATTATTTTAATGGATATTCAAATGCCAATTATGAATGGTATAGAAGCTACCAGTTGGCTAAAAGATAATAAACCTGAAATTAAAGTTTTGGCTCTATCTATGGAATGTGATGAATCTACTATTTTAACAATGCTTCGTGCCGGAGCTAAAGGATATTTATTAAAAGATATTCATCCAGATATTTTACAACATGCTCTTAACGAAGTTCATTTAAACGGCTATTATTATACAGACAGTATTACAAATACTTTACTTAATTCAATACAAAAACCCGAAAAACCTAAGAACATTACTTTAAAAGAACGCGAATTAGAATTTTTAAAATTAACGGTCTCAGAAAAAACATACAAACAAATTGCTGAAGCTATGTGTTTAAGTCCAAAAACTGTTGAAAATTACAGAGAAGCTTTGTTCGAAAAACTAGAAGTTAAGTCACGTATCGGACTTGTAATTTACGCTATAAAAGAAAAGATTGTAATTTTATAATTTGTTTTTTTACCTCATTTTTTATTTTTTTCTAATGTTTAAAAAATCATAAACTTTATTTGCTACTGTTGTTTTAAGGTAATTTTCGTTATTTTTAGCCGTTTTAATAGTTTATAACCAAAGAATTGAGCAATTATAATTACATAGTACAAAAACTTCAACAGTTTATAAAAAAGTATTATACAAACGAACTAATTAAAGGAATTTTACTGTTTTTTTCTTTAGGATTATTGTATTTTATTTTCACTTTAATTATTGAGCATTTTTTATGGCTAAAACCAACGTTTAGAACACTTTTATTTTGGGTATTTGTTATAGTTGAACTCGCCTTAATTTTTAATTATATTGCAATTCCAATTTTTAAAATCTACGGAATAAAAAAAGGGATTTCAACTAAAGAAGCTTCAGAAATAATAGGTAAACATTTTCCAGAAATTAAAGATAAGTTACTGAATATGTTGCAGTTAAAAGAAATTCAATACCATTCAGACTTGATTGAAGCTAGTATTCAACAAAAATCTAGCGAGTTTAAACTTGTTCCTTTTAATAAGGCTGTTAATTTCTCAGAAAATAAAAAATACATTAAATATGCTTTATTGCCTATTGTAATTTGGTTCTTGGTTTATTTTACTGGAAATAGCTCTATTTTTAACAATAGTTTTACACGCGTTGTACACTATAAAACTGCCTATCAGCCACCATCACCTTTTCAATTTAAAATTTTAAATTCTTCTTTAAATGTTATTGAAGGATCAGATTTTAATTTACAGATAGAAGTTGTTGGAAATACCATTCCAGAAAATGCTAGCATCCATTTTTACAATCAAAATTATTTTTTAGAATCTATTGGACTTGGTAAATTTCAATACAATTTCACAAGTGTAAAAGAACCCATTAATTTTTATATTGAAGCTGCAAATGTTGTTTCTAAAGAATATGCCCTTAGTTTAAAAGCTACACCAGTAATTACCAATTTAAAAATGGTATTAGATTTTCCAAGTTATACTGGTAAAAGTAAAGAAATAGTTGAAAATACCGGAAATGCCATTGTTCCACAGGGAACTAAAGTTTCTTGGCAGGTAGAAACGCATCAAACAGATACTGTTTCATTTATTTTTGATAAAAATTCAATTAACAACTTTAAACAAATTTCTAAAGACCTTTTTAGTTTTTCAAAAAAATTAACAACTACTACAAATTATAAGATTACCACTTCAAACACTCAATTAAAAAATCATGAATCTTTAAATTTTGAAATAGATGTAATTTCTGATGAATTTCCAAAAATTATAGTAAAGTCTGATATAGATTCAATTAGTAGAGGACCAGTTCAATTTATAGGGCAAATAAGCGATGATTACGCTGTTAACAAACTTCAGTTAGTATATTATGATAAAAACAATCCAGAGAGCCTTAAAACTCATCAAATTAAGATTTCAAAATCATCTTTTTCTGATTTCTATTATGTTTTTCCAGATGGAATTTCTATTGATCAAGGTTTAAATTATGAACTTTATTTTGAAGTTTTTGACAACGATAAAATTAACGGAAGCAAAAAAACAAAGAGTAGAACTTTTACTTTTTATAATAAAACTGATGAAGAATTAAAAGATGTTTTGTTAAAAGAACAAGCAGATAATTTAAATAAAATTTCTAAAACTATTGAAAAATCTAAAGAATCAAATTCTGAAGTAGATAAGTTTAAAGACGATTTAAAAAAGAAAGCTGATATTAATTGGAACGATTCTAAAAAATTAGAACAATTTATTAAACGTCAAGCTCAATATCAAGAAATGTTTAAAGAACAAACTGAGCAATTAGAACAAAATTTAAACGAACAACCAGCTGAACCTTCTTTAAGTGAAAAGAAAGAAGAATTAAAAAAACGTATAGAAGAAACTAAAAAGTTAGCTGAACAAAAAGATATATTAAAACAACTTGAAGAATTATCTAAAAAAATTGAAAAAGAAGATCTAGTTGATAAATTAGAAGAAATTGCAAAAAAGAATAAACAAAACCAACAAAGTTTAGAACGTATTTTAGAATTAACAAAACGTTTTTATGTTGAACAAAAAGCAAATCAGATTTCTGAAAAATTGCAAAATTTAGCTGATAAAGAAGAGGAGCTTTCTAAAAAAAACTACGAAGAAAATACTTCTGAAAAACAGGAAGAAATTAATAAAGAATTTACTCAAGTAAAAAAAGATATTGATCTACTACATAAAGAAAATCAAAATTTAAAAAGACCTATGAAACTTCCAAATGATCCAGATATTTTGGAAGATATTAATAATAAATTACAACAGGCTTTTGATGAATTAAAAGAAGAAGAAAATTCTGAAGAAAATTCAGAATCCCTAAATTCAAAATCTAAAGCTAAGAAAAGTCAGAAATCAGCTGCTAAAAAAATGAAGCAGTTAAGTAAATCTATGGAACAATCTATGGAAGCTATGGAAGGAGAATCCATTGACGAGAATATAGAAGATTTACGAAAAATAGTTGAGAATTTAATTGAGTTTTCATTTCAGCAAGAAGATTTACTTTCTGAATTTTATAATACAGATGCAAGTCATCCTACTTATGCAAATAACCTAAAAGAACAATATGTATTAAAAGAATATTTTGACCATATTGATGATAGTATTTATATGCTTTCTTTGCGTATGGTTAAAATGGGTGCAGATATACAAAAAGATGTTAGTGATGCACAGTATAATATTGATCAATCACTTGTAAATTTTTCTGATAATAGATTTAGAGAAGGAATTTCTAACCAACAATTCACCATAACTTCTGTTAATAATCTAGCTAATAAATTAAGCGATTTATTAGAAAATTTAATGAATGCTTCTGCAAGTATGGGCAAAGGAAAAGGTAGTTCTCAAGGATTCAGTTTGCCAGACATTATAAAAAAACAAGGTGAACTTTCTGAAAAATTAGAAGAAGGAATGAAAAAAGGGGATAAGCCTGGAGATAAAAATGAAGGAGAAGACGGTAATAAAAAAAATGGAGAAGGTGAAGGAAATAATGAGGATGGAAATAGTGAGCAAATGAATGAAGAACTTTATGAAATTTATAAAGAGCAGGCAAAATTAAAAGAGATGCTTAAAGAAATGATGGGTTCTGAAGGTGAAAAACCTGGACAAGGTTCTGATGCTGTTGTTAAAGAAATGGAAGTTCTAGAACAAGAACTTTTAGAAAAAGGTTTTACTAACTCTGTTCTAGAAAAAATGAAAAATCTTACGCATCAATTATTAAAATTAGAGACGGCTAGGAAGGAGCAAGGTGAAGATGAACAACGTAAATCTGAAACTAATTTGCAATCCTTTCAAAAAAGAAATATTGATAAATTAAAATTACAAAATCAGTATTTTAATTATAACGAAATATTAAATAGACAATCATTACCTTTGCGCAAAATTTATAAAATTAAAGTACAAGAGTATTTTAAAACACTTCAAAAAAATGATTCAATTTAATTACGAAACAAATTTTAAATTAGAAGATGAAACTAAAATTCAAAATTGGATTTCAGCTTGTATTAAAAGTTACGGTTTTACAGAAGGTGAACTAAATTATATTTTTTGTGACGATGAATATCTTCATAAATTAAATGTTGAATTTTTAGATCATGATACTTTAACCGATATTATTAGTTTCGATTACACTTTAGGTAAATTAATTAGTGGTGATATTTTTATTTCGGTTGAAAGAGTGCAAGATAATGCTGTAAATTTAGATCAATCATTTGAAAATGAACTTAATAGAGTTATAATTCACGGTATTTTACATTATTTAGGCTTTAAAGACAAAACTGAAGCCGCTAGTTTGCAAATGCGCAGTGAAGAAGATAAGTGTTTAAGTAAATTACAATCTTAAAATAACGTTCCACGTGGAACACAATATAAAATTTATGTTTAATACAGAGTATGATGTTATAGTTGTTGGGGGAGGACATGCCGGTGGTGAAGCTGCAGCTGCGGCCGCAAACATGGGGGCACAAACATTGCTTATTACAATGAGTTTGCAAAACATTGCGCAAATGAGCTGTAATCCTGCTATGGGTGGAATTGCAAAAGGACAAATTGTTAGAGAGATTGATGCTTTGGGAGGGTATAGTGCAATTGTTACAGATAAAACTGCTATTCAATTTAAAATGTTGAATAAATCAAAAGGTCCTGCTATGTGGAGTCCAAGAGCACAAAGTGATAGAATGCGTTTTGCTGAAACTTGGAGAAATATGTTAGAACAAACTGAAAAGTTAGATTTTTTCCAGGATATGGTAAAAGGTTTGTTATTTGATGGTGATAAAATTATTGGTGTAAAAACTTCATTAGGTGTTGAAATAAAATCAAAAACTGTAATTATAACTGCGGGTACTTTTTTAAATGGTTTAATTCATATTGGTGATAAAACTTTTGGTGGAGGTAGAGCTGGCGAAAGTGCTTCGGTTGGTATAACAGAAGATTTAGTTAAAGTAGGTTTTGAGGCTGGAAGAATGAAAACTGGAACTCCTCCAAGAGTAGATGGAAGGTCTTTAGATTATTCTAAAATGATTGAGCAGCCAGGTGACGATAACCCAGAAAAATTCTCGTATTTACCAATTACAAAACCTTTAGAAAAACAGCGATCTTGTTATATGAGTTATACTTCTTTAGAAGTGCATGATTTGCTAAGAACAGGATTCGATCGTTCTCCAATGTTTAATGGTAGAATTAAAAGTATTGGTCCGAGATATTGTCCTTCTATAGAAGATAAAATAGATCGTTTTGCTACTAAAGAGCGTCATCAAATTTTTGTTGAGCCTGAAGGTTGGAATACTGTAGAAGTTTATGTAAATGGTTTTTCAACTTCTTTACCTGAAGATGTTCAAGATAAAGCTTTGCGTAAAGTTGCTGGTTTCGAAAATGTAAAATTCTTTAGATATGGATATGCTATAGAGTATGATTTTTTTCAACCTACTCAATTAAAACATACTTTAGAAACCAAGTTGATTAAGAACTTATATTTTGCTGGTCAAATTAATGGTACTACAGGTTATGAAGAAGCTGCAGCGCAAGGATTGATGGCTGGTGTAAATGCTGCTTTAAATGTTCAAGATAGAGCGCCATTTATTTTAAAGAGAAATGAAGCATATATTGGAGTTTTAATTGATGATTTAATTACCAAAGGTACAGAAGAGCCTTATAGAATGTTTACTTCTAGAGCTGAATATAGAACTTTGTTAAGACAAGATAATGCTGATTTACGTTTAACACCTTTGGCTTTTGAATTAGGTTTAGCTTCTGAAGCGCGTATGAAAAGAGTTAAAGAGAAGCAACATAAAACAGATTTGTTTGTTAAGTTTTTAATTGAAACAAGTATTAAACCTGATGTTATAAATCCTATTTTAGAAGCTAATAAAACTGCTCCAATTTCACAATCTATGAAGATGTTTAAAATTGCTGCACGCCCTCAATTAGACTTTCAGGATATTCAAAAAATACCAGATGTAGCTACTTTTATTTCTGAGAATAATATAGATAATGAGATAATAGAACAGACTGAAGTTCATGTAAAATATGCTGGTTATATAGAGAAAGAAAAGAATCAGGCTGATAAATTAAATAGGTTAGAGAATGTTGTTATTCCTTCAAATTTCGATTATTCTAAAGTAAAATCTTTATCTATTGAAGCCCGTCAAAAGTTAACTAAAATTAAACCGATTACTATATCTCAAGCAAGTAGAATAAGTGGAGTTTCACCTAGTGATATTTCTGTTTTATTAGTTTATATGGGAAGGTAATTTTATACGTTCCACGTGGAACGTATTTATTTTTTATAAGTTCTAAAAGTGTAAAAGCTGGAATATTTTAATATTAATTGTTCTTTTTAACGATTTTTTATTGCCAAATCTAAGAGTAATTTTAGTGGGTTTTTGAATAAAAAAGAAGGTTGTTTTAATAATTTGTAGTTGGTGTTTGAATGTAAAGCATATTAAATTAAAATGTTTTTTTAGGAAATGTTAAGTTGTTTTAGAATGTAAAACGGTTAATTGAACTATTTAATTTTAATGTGTAAAATATAAAATGAAGCTATTTATAAGTTATAATCCGATTAATTTTTATTAATATTTTTTGTGTTAATTATAATTTTTAGCTGTTTTAAATCTAATTTTTGTTTTTTGTAAAAGTGTAAATTAGTACTAAATGTTTTCGTTCTCTAATGTGAAATGCTAAAATTTGTTACCAAGTTTTATTTTGAACGAAGTAACATAAACGTCTAAAAGTTATAAATTAATTATTTTTTAAATTGTTTTTTAATTATTGTTTAAATGAATTCAAATAAAAAGCCATATTTAAGTTGTATAGATTATACTGTTTCAAATAAAAAATTTGATTTAATATACAATGCTAAATTAGATATGTTAGAAACGTATCCGCAACCAAAAGTTGAAGAGTTAGATTTGTATTATCAAAGTTCAGATTATATTTCGCATACAGATGCTAAAAAATCTTTCCTTGATAAAGTATATCAAATTGTAAAAAAATATGCTTTAAACACGAAGTTGAAATTGATCAATTCTTTTAAAACTTCTGAACAAAATTTATTAGATATTGGATGTGGTACAGGTGATTTTTTAGTTACTTGTAAAAATAATGGATGGAATGTAGTAGGAGTAGAGCCAAATAAAAATGCAAGAGATTTAGCAGAATCAAAATTAAATAAACAAAGTACTTCAACAATTTTTTCTGATATTGAACAATTAACTTCAGAAAAGTTTGATGTTATAACCCTTTGGCACGTGTTAGAACATGTACCGAATTTAGAAACATATATTTTAAAATTAAAAAGTTTATTAAAACCTAATGGTGTTTTGGTTGTAGCAGTTCCTAATTTTAAAAGTTTTGATGCGTTGTATTATAAACAATATTGGGCTGCTTTTGATGTACCGCGTCATTTGTGGCATTTTTCAAAAACTGCAATTCAACAACTTTTTTCAAAACAAAAAATGAATGTTGTTAAAATTCTTCCAATGAAATTTGATTCGTTTTATGTTTCACTACTGAGCGAAAAGTATAAAACTTCAAAATCTAATTTTATAAAAGCGTTTTACATTGGTTTTAAATCAAATTTAAAAGCAAGCACTTCAAAAGAGCATTCTTCGCTAATTTATGTCATAAAAAACAGTTAAAATCCATTTTAAGCGTATTTAAGCTCTTTTTATTTTAAAAACGACTACTTGGTTTAATTTTTTTTAAAATTAGCGCTTATTTAAGCTAATGAAGTCATTTTTAATAAGGTTTTATTATAGTGTTTATTTTTATTATAAATTATTCTAATAATTTAAAATTATAATATAAACTATTTATTTTGTTTATATATTCGCAAGAATTTTAAACAATAAGGAATTCTAAAAACAAAATTTTAAAACATGAAAAAATTACTATTAGTTGCTTTTGTAATTGTATTTGCATCTTGTAACCAAACAAAAATTGCTTACATTAATGTTGAAGATTTAATGAAAGATTATGAAGGAACAAAAGCCTTAGAAGAAACTTTAAAAGAAAAACAAGAGGCAATGTCAAAAGAATTGGATAGTATTTCTGCTCCTTTTCAAGAAAAAGTGCAAGAGTATTATCAAAATGCTCAAAAAATGTCTGCTACTAAAAGAGCTCAAACAGAACAACAATTACAACAAGAGCAACAAATTTTACAAGGAAGACAACAACAAGCTAGTCAAGCTTTACAACAAGAAAATCAACTTTTAAGTGAAGCTATTACAAAAAAAGTAGATAGTTTTGTGGCAGTATATTCAAAAGCAAATGGTTTAAATTTAGTACTAGGTACTTCTGGAAATGGAACTGTAATGTATGGAGATGATAATTTAGATGTAACAAATGCTATTTTAGAAATGCTTAACGAAGATTTTTCTAAAGAATAATATTAAATATCTGATATTCAAAATTTTATATAATTTAAAAAGTCATAATTCTATATTTAGATAGAATTATGGCTTTTCTTTTTTAACTCTAAGTTATTTTAATTAACAGGTTAATTTTAACAAATGATAAAAATAATTAAAGCCAACGTTAAAGATGCCAAATTAATAGCCGAGATTGGTAAAAAAACGTTTTGTGAGTCGCACGGTATAAGTGCTTCTAAAGCAGATATTAACGCTTTTGTATCTGAAAAATATACAAAAGAGGCATTGGTAAAGCAATTAGAAAACAGTAAAAACAATTACCATTTAATTTATTACAATAATAAACTTGCCGGATTTACTAATCTTGAATTAAATTGTTCAAATACAAATATAGAAGCTAAAAATGTAAGTAAATTAGATCGTTTTTATCTTTTAAAAGAGTTTTATGGACAAAAATTAGGATTAAAATTATTCCAATTTAATTTAGAAATCTCAAAAAAACATAAACAAAAAGGAATGTGGCTAGCTGTATGGGTAGAGAATAAAAGGGCTATAAATTTTTACCAAAAAGCTGGATTTAAAATTGTAGGCAAATACGATTTTCAAATTTCTAAAACGCATTCTAATCCTAATCACATTATGTATGTTGCATTTTAAATTATAAGCCTAAAAAAGTATTATCTACCAGTACATCATCTAATTGTAAATCGTGCACTTCTACAGGAATTTCATCTATCAATTGAAAGGGGTAGCAAATTCCAATTTTCTTTGAAGTTGGATGTTGTGCCATAAAGTTATCGTAATAACCACCACCATAACCTAATCTATAATTTTTTGTATTAAAAGATAAGCCAGGTACAATAATCAAGTCATATGTACCTAAAAATTCAATTGAATTTGCTGGATAACTGGTTCCAAACACTCCTTTTTCTAATTCGTTTAAAGAATTTAAAATCAAATTTTCTAATTTTCTATTTGGTAATGTTTTGGGAGTTACAACTGTAATATTTTCTTGTAACATTTTATCAATCAGTTGATTAATGTTAATTTCTGTTCCCATTGGTAAATAACAATGTACCGTTTTAAAATTGTATTTTTTAATAATGTTCCACATGGAACCACAAATCCAAGCATCGTAATTTTTCTTTGCTAGTTTTGATATTTTTGCACGTTTTAATAGCATTTCTTTTCGCAAAACCTTTTTTTTAGCTACAATTGACATTAAATATTAGTTTAAATCATTAATTAGAATAAATATATTCATTAAAATTTAAAAACCTAACTGGTTTTTAAAACCTATTAGGTTTACTATTATTGAAGTATATTTACAAAAAATTAATTTTATTCAATGAAAAACCTATTATTTATAGCTTTATTTTTAGTATTTCAAGTAAACTTTGCACAAGAAGATTCCACAAGAGGTTACAAAGTAAAAGTTGGAGAACAAGCTCCAAAGTTAGACTTTACGTTATTAGACGGTACAAAATATACAAACCAAAGTTTAAAAGGAAAAGTTGTTGTATTACAATTTACTGCATCTTGGTGTTCTGTTTGCAGAAAAGAAATGCCACATTTAGAAAAAAAAGTTTGGCAAAAATTTAAAAATGATGACTTTATTTTAATAGGAGTTGACCTTAAAGAAGATCTAAAAAAAGTAAAACGATTTATTGCTCAAATGCAAGTAACCTATCCTTTTACTATTGATGCAGACGGTGCTATGTTTGAAAGTTTTACACTACCAAATGCAGGTGTAACCAGAAATATTGTGCTAGATAAAAATGGAAAAATAATTTTTCTTTCTCGTTTGTATGAAGAAAGAGAATTTAATACTATGGTAGAAGTAATTGCAAACGAATTAAAAAAAGGCTAATTATGAAAAATAAAATTAGTGATGCAGCACAACCTAACAATCCATTACACGGTGTAAAATTGGCTGAAATTTTACAATATTTAGTTTCAGAATATGGTTGGGAAGAATTAGGTTTGCTTATAAAAATTAACTGTTTTAGAAGTAATCCTACCATAAAATCTAGTTTAAAATTTTTACGAAAAACACCTTGGGCAAGAGAGAAAGTAGAAAAATTATACTTAAAAACTATTCAATAAAAAGCGTTTTTTAACCAAATAAACTTTAAAATGGCTAAAGATATACTGCTTATTACGCCTCCTTTTACACAATTAAACACACCTTATCCGGCAACAGTTTATTTAAAAGGTTTTTTAAATACCAAGCAAATAAGTTCATTTCAAATGGATTTAGGTATTGAAGTAATTACAGCACTGTTTTCAAAAAAAAGTTTAGAGAATTTGTTCGAAGTTGCCTTAGAAAATAATGCAATTACATCACAAAATTCGCAGCGTATTTATGCGTTAAAAAATAGTTATCTTTCAACTATTAATCCTGTTATTTCTTTTCTTCAAGGAAAAAATGAAACCTTGGCACGACAAATTTGTACTACTTCTTATCTTCCAAAGGCTTCAAGATTTGATCAATTAGACGATTTAGAGTGGGCATTTGGTTCTATGGGAATTCAAGATAAAGCAAAGCATTTAGCAACACTTTATTTAGAAGATATTTCCGATTTTATTAAAGAATGTGTAGATGAAAATTTTGGATTTAGCCGCTATGCAGAACGTTTAGGGCAAAGCGCCAATAGTTTTGATGAGTTATATAATAATCTTCAAAATAATCCAACGCATATAGATGTAATTACATTGGAAATTTTAGATGAAAAATTACAATTAATTCAGCCAAAATTAGTGTGTATTTCTGTGCCTTTTCCAGGGAATTTATATAGTGGATTTCGTTGTGCGCAATTTATTAAAAATAAATATCCAGAAATTAAAATTTCAATGGGTGGTGGATTTCCAAATACCGAATTGCGTAGTCTTTCAGATGTGCGTGTTTTCGAATTTTTAGATTTTATTACTTTAGATGATGGTGAATTACCTGTTGAAATAGTATGGAATTATGTTAAAAATCCTTCCAAAGAAAATGACAACTTTAAAAGAACATTTTTAAAAGAAAATAATAAAGTAGTTTATAACAATTCATCAACTAAAAACGATTATAAACAAAGCGAATTAGGAACTCCAGATTATACCGATTTACTATTAGATACCTACCTTTCTGTAATTGAAATTGCAAATCCAATGCACAGTTTGTGGAGCGATGGCCGTTGGAATAAATTAACAATGGCGCACGGTTGTTATTGGGGAAAATGTACTTTTTGCGATATTTCTTTAGATTATATAAAAATTTACGAACCTATTGCAGCTAAACTGTTGGTAGACAGGATGGAAACAATTATTGAAACCACTGGAGAACGCGGATTTCATTTTGTTGATGAAGCTGCGCCACCGGCTTTAATGCGGGCGTTAGCTTTAGAAATTTTAAAACGAGATTTAACGGTTACTTGGTGGGCAAATATTAGATTTGAAAAAAGTTTTACCAAAGATTTATGTATTCTTTTAAAAGCATCGGGTTTAATTGCCGTTTCTGGCGGATTAGAAGTCGCCTCAGAGCGTTTATTAAAATTAATAGATAAAGGTGTAACTATTGAACAAGTAGCGCAGGTAAACCTTAATTTTACGGAATCTGATATTTTGGTACACGCATATTTAATGTATGGTTTTCCAACGCAAACGGTACAAGAAACTGTTGATAGTTTAGAAATGGTGCGTCAGTTATTTGCCTTAGGTATTATTAACTCTGGTTTTTGGCATCAATTTTCGTTAACAGCACACAGTCCAATTGGTTTAAATCCAGATGATTATGGTGTTATTCCAAATTATAAAGAAATTACATTTGCGAATAACGATGTTGATTTTAAGGATAAAACTGGAATAAATCATTCAAAATTTAGTTATGGATTAAAAAAATCAATTTTTAATTTTATGCACGGAATTGGTTTTGATGTTGATTTACAAGAATGGTTCGATTTTAAAATTCCACAAACAACCATTAATCCTTATTTTATTGAAGATTGTTTAGTTTCTGAAGAAAGTTTAACCACAAAATCTTCTGCTAAAATTGTTTGGATAGGAGGGAACCCGCTAGTTTCTTATACTTCAAAAACCAAAAGAGGAAAAACACGTGAGTTTATTCAATTAGCATTTCATACTAAAAATGAACTTTTTGAAACTTCATTAGAAAAAGATAAAGGAGAATGGTTATTAGATCTATTAGAACAAATTGTTGTTAGCCAAGGAACTTCAAAAACATTTGCACAAATAAAGCGAGATTTTGAAAGCTCTTTTAATGATTTTGAATTGTTTTGGTATTCTAAACCTATAAAAAATCTAAGAAATTATGGTTTGTTGGTTTTGTAGTTTTAATATTCACAATTAGTCGCTAGCGCTCGTTTGTAAAGAGTGCAATCAAAAAATTGTTTTTAAATATTTATAAGCACTTGTTATAAATGAGCACTTACCAGTACAACATTGTAATTCAACTCTTCAATAAATTAAAAAGAACTCACTTAATTTACTGTATCTTTGCAGAAATCTTGTTTTAAACAATACGTATGCAATTTAAAGACTTAAAGCTAAATAAACCTATTTTAAAAGCCATAGAAGCAAAAAATTATACATCTGCAACACCAATACAAGCACAAACCATTCCGTTGGTTTTAGCTAAAAAAGATGTAATTGCATCGGCACAAACTGGAACAGGTAAAACAGCTGCTTTTGCCTTACCAATTTTACAATTGCTTTTTGATAAGCAAGATGCTGGTAAAAAAGGAAAAAAAGTAAAAGCCTTGGTTATTAGTCCAACCAGAGAGTTGGCAATTCAAATTGAAGAAAACTTTAAAATATACAGTAAATTTACCAATTTAAGAACCACGGTTGTTTACGGTGGAACATCTATAGAACCACAAAAAGATGTACTTAAAAAAGGAATAGATATTTTGGTTGCTACGCCAGGTAGATTGTTAGATTTACACAAACAAGATTGTTTAAATTTAGATTTTATTGAAACCTTAGTGTTAGATGAAGCAGATTTAATGTTAGATATGGGTTTTATAGACGATGTTCGTAAAATAGAGCGTTTATGTCCTGCTGAAAAGCAAATATTATTGTTTTCGGCTACAATGCCAGCAAAAGTTGTACAGTTGGCAAATACTATTTTAAAAGAGCCTGAAACTGTAGATGTAACACCAACTTCCTCTGCCGCAAAAAGTGTAAATCAGTTGTTATTTTATGTGCATAAACAATATAAAATGGAGTTGTGTTTATATTTATTAAGAAATAATATTAAAGGTAATATTTTAATTTTTAGACGTACCAAAATGGGTATTGCTAAACTTGAAAAAATGCTAAAAGGAAATGGTTATAAAGTAGATAGTATTCACGGAGACAAAACTCAAAATGATAGAGAAAAAGCCTTAAATAATTTTAAAGAAGGTGCTATAAATATTTTAATTGCAACAGATGTTGCTGCACGTGGAATTGATATTGATAATTTAGATGCTGTTATTAATTTTGACATTCCAAATGTTTCTGAAACCTATGTGCATAGAATTGGTAGAACGGGTAGAGCCGGAAATACAGGAGAAGCGTATTCGTTTTGTTCTGCAGATGAGAAAACATACATAAAAGATATTCAACAACTAATTAATACTGCAATACCTGTAATGGATGAGCATCCTTATGTGTTAGACCCTAAGGCAAAGCGAGAAATACACAGAACACCTGGAAAAAGTAAATACAAATCAAGAAGAAAATCTGCTGCTTCAAAAAAGAATAAAAAACGATGGTATTAATAATCGCCATTACAAGTTAGAAGTTGAAAAATATTATAACTATAAACTCAAAAAGCTTCAATTTTACTTGTAACAGCGATTTAAAACAAACAAACAAAATCAGTCATTATGTAAACTGACTTGTACTTTCAAGAGAATGAAACTTGCCTTTTAGTAAAAGGTTAACAGGCGTTTTATTGGTTAGATTGTCAGAAACAGGACATCTATCTTCAATTTTAGCAATCCATTCTTCTAATACTTCTATAGAAACATCGCAATCTGGCTCTAAAGAAACATCAATTCTTTTATAACCTGAACGGTCTTCAAAAGAAGCACCAAACAAGCGTTGTGGATTTAAATTACCACACATTTTAATTTTTAAACCACGTAATTCAAAATCCATTTCCTTTGCAATTACATGTCCCATAACATTTATACATCCGCAAAGTGCAGCAAGTATAAATTCAACAGGATTTGCACCATCATTTGTACCGCCAAGACTTTCAGGTTCATCAATTACAATTTCAAAACCTCTAGCTTTTACAACAGTTTTTGTTGGGTTTTCACTTTGAGCAACAACTCTAAATTTTAAATCTTCCATAGTAGATTCCAATTTAAATTTAATCTGATTTTTATCTACTATAAAGTTAAGTATAAGTAAAAACTCTAATTCAATTTAGTAAGTGAAGTACTCCATACTTAACAATGTAATATTACATTTAAAAGCTATTTTAAAATGACTTTATTATGCATGTATTTTAGTTGATTTTTAATGCATAATTTTAGTTAATAGCTTTGTTTAAATTAATTTTTTAAAAATTGTTTTTTTTCTTTTATAAGAAAAGAAATCATTAATTTTATAATTTAAAGTTCATTTTTATAAAATGTGAATATCACAACACAAAATAGTAGAAATCAATGAAAAATATAGTTACACTAATTTTAAGTTTTTGTTTTATAATAACAAGTTTTGCACAAACGGGTAAGGTTTTCGACAACCTATCAATTAAGAGTTCCATTTTAAAAAGTGAACGAAAATTTGCAGTTTATTTACCACCAGATTATGAAACTTCTAAAAGAAGTTATCCTGTTTTATACTTGTTACACGGTTTAGGAGATGACCAAACTGGTTGGATTCAATTTGGAGAAGTACTTCGTATAACAGATGCAGCAATTAAAGATGGTTCAGCAACTCCTATGATTATAATTATGCCCGATGCAAATACCGAGAAAATTGGTTATTTTAATACTATTGATGGAGATTGGAATTATGAAGACTTCTTTTTTGAAGAATTAATGCCTACTGTAGAAAAAATGTACAGAATTAAAAGTACCAAACGTTTTAGAGCTATTGCTGGTTTATCTATGGGAGGTGGAGGCTCTTTTATATATGCATTACACCGTCCAGATTTGTTTTCTTCGGCGTGTCCGCTAAGCGCTTTTATTGGTCCACGTACAGTTAAAGAATATAAAGATTGGCAAGGTCGTTTAGGAAATAAAATTACAAATGAAGATAAAATACAAGCCTATCTAGAAGCGCATAATGCAGTTTCTTTAATTAATAATTTATCACTCGAACAATTAAAATCTGTCCGTTGGTTTATAGATTGTGGTGACGATGATTTTTTATATGAAGGAAATAGTTTAGTGCATATTGCAATGCGTAAAAAAAATGTTCCGCACGAATATAGAGTTAGAGATGGTAGACACTCTTGGACTTACTGGAGAGCATCATTACCTGAAGTTTTAAAATTTGTTTCAGATGCTTTTCATCAAAATTAACTTTTGTTGATTTGTTTAATAGATTCAACCAAAAGGGTGTTTAAAAATGTAGAAATTCGTCATTCTGAATTTATTTCAGAATCTCAACGTTTAAAATTAGCTAGTTTTTACGAATGAAATTAAGTATATGCACTCGTTGCAAACGAGCGCTAACTTAGTAAATAAATTACCAATTAAGCTGTTCTTCTTTTGTAAGAAAAGTCCAAGAAACAATACGTGTTACTTTATTACCTTGATGCATTGGAATTGTTTTAATTTCGGTTGCGCCTAATTTTTTTAATGAAGGTAGCATACTTTCAGCATTTTCTTTTTTAGAAACCAATGTAGTGTACCAAAAACACTGAGTTTTAAACATAGAACTTTCATACAAAAAGGTGTGTAAAAATGCTTTTTCACCACCTTTATACCATAATTCTTGTTGTTTTCCACTAAAATTTCTGGCTTCGTCAGATTGTTTTCCTAAACCTTCTAATTTTCTTGCATTAGCTTGCATTGCATCTTCTTGCGATTTGTAAAAAGGAGGATTGCAAATAGTGGCCGAAAATTTAGCATTTTCATTTAAAATACCTTTAAATATTTGAGAGGCATCTTTTTGTTGAACCAACTTTATAGCATTAGAAAGTTTATTCTTTTTGATAATTTTTTCAGCTCTATCTATAGATTTTTTATCGATATCTGTTCCTAAGAAATTCCAACCATAAACCGAATTTCCTAAAAGTGGGTAAATGCAATTTGCGCCAACACCAACATCAATAATACTAGCATCTTTACAAATTTTTGAAGCTTCTAACAAGTCTGCTAAATAATGAATATAATCTACACGTCCAGGAATTGGCGGACATAAATTATCGTCTGGAAAATCCCAAAAAGTAATATTATAATATTTAAATAATAACGCGGTATTTATTGCTTTTACAGCTTTTGGATTCGAAAAATCTAATGTTTCTGTTCCGTATTCGTTTATAAATACAAACGGTTTTAAGTCTGGATAAACTTCACATAAATCTTTAAAGTTATAACCTTCTTTGTGTTTGTTATTTACGTGTAATTTTCCGCTATTTTTTTTAGTTGGTTTCATATTCTAAATTAGGCTACAAAAGTAGTCATTTTAAGTTTTAACATAATTTTATATTTACAAAATGAATGAACGTTCGTTTTGTAAATTATTTTTTATACATTTGTACTCACAAAACACTATTATGAAAATGAATTCTTTAAAAATTTGGAATGTTTTAAAAATTGTAATTGCAGTATTTATGATATATGCAGGAGCACAACATTTTATAAAACCAAGCTTTTTTATGCCATTTGTTCCGGCATTTTTAACTTTTAAATTAGCAATAATTTATATTTCTGGAGCTGTTGAAATTATAGTAGGAGCAATGTTATTTTTTAAAAAGTATTCAAAATTAGGAGCCTTGGGAATATTAATTTTATTAATACTTTTTCTACCAATTCATATTTGGGATGTGTTTTCTAGCGCTCCTGCTATAGGTAGTAAGCAAGCTGCTTTAATTAGATTGCCAATACAATTTCTATTAATTTTTGTAGTATGGAAAATAAAAAATTCAATTTTTAAAAATAATAAAACCGTATAATTATGGCTATACGACAAAAATGTGATAAAAAAAGAAAAGCACTTTTAGATGCAACGCTTACTTTGGTAAATAACAATGGTTTTCATGCTGCTCCAATGAGTAAAATTGCAAAAATGGCAGCTGTTTCTCCTGCTACAATTTATATTTATTTTGAAAATAAGCAAGATTTAATCAATCAGTTGTATTTAGAAATAAAAGCGGCTTTTAGTGCTTATGCCTTTAAAAATTATAATGAAGAAGAAAGTATTAAAGATAGTTTTAGACAAGTGTGGATGAATATTGCCGATTTTAAATTGAACCAAATTCCTGAATCTAATTTTTTATCGCAAATAGACAATGCACCAATTATTGATGAAGAAAGTAGGTTAAAAGGCTTAAAACATTTACAACCCTTGTTAGACTTATGGGAACGCGGACAACAAAAAGGTGTTATAAAATTAGTATCGCCTTATTTATTATATGCATATACAATTTATCCGTTGGCTTTTTTATCTAATATGAAACAAAAGGAATTACTTATTCTTTCTGAAAATAATTTAGAAGATGCTTTTGAAGCAGCTTGGAATAGCATTAAAGCGTAATTATGAAAAAAACAGCAATTATTTTAGGAGCAACTGGTCTTACAGGTTCAATACTTTTAGACAAATTATTGAAAGATCAGCGTTATAAAACTATTAAATTATTTTCAAGAAAAAAGATTGAAAATTTACCTTCAAAAGTAGAACAATTTATTGGAGATACTATTGCTCTAGAAAATTTTAAGAAAGAATTTATAGGCGATGAAGTTTTTTGTTGTATTGGAACCACTGCTAAAAAAACACCCGATAAAACTATTTATAAATCTATAGATTATGGCATTCCAGTAAAAGCAGCAAAGCTTTCAAAAGAAAATGGAATTCATACTTTTTTAGTGGTTTCGGCAATAGGAGCAAATGCAAAAAGTAGCATTTTTTACAATAGAACAAAAGGTGAAATGGAAGAAGCTGTACTTTCAGAAAAAATAAAAAACACCTACATTTTACAACCTTCAATTATTGGTGGAGATAGAAAAGAAAATAGAATTGGAGAAAAAATTGGATTGGCTATTTTTAAAGTTCTGCAACCTTTTTTCGTTGGAAAATTAAAAAAATATAAGATTACTGAAGCTGAACATATTGCACAAGCAATGCTAAACTTAGCAAATTCAACTTCAAAAGAAAAAATAATAAGCTCATATCAAATTAAAAATAAAGCAATTAGTAATTAAAAAAATAAAAATAAATGGAATTATTAGATAAATTAAACTGGAGATACGCAGCAAAAGCAATGAATGGAGAAAAGGTGTCAGAAGAAAAAATTGCAAACATCATTGAAGCAGCGCGTTTAGCACCAACATCAAGCGGATTGCAACCTTTTGAAATAATTGTAGTTAAAAATCAAGCTATTAAAGAAGCAATTAAACCAGTAGCTTGGAACCAAAGTGTAATTACAGACTGTTCTCACTTGTTAGTGTTTGCCGCTTGGGATACGTATACCGAAGACAGAATTAACAAAATGTTTGATCTTACAAATGAAATTCGTGGATTTAAAAATGAAGGTTGGGAAAATTACCGTCAAATGTTACTAAGTTCTTACCCAAAACAAGATACTGAAATCAACTTTAATCACGCTGCAAAACAAGCTTACATTGCATTTAGCGCAGCTATAATTGCCGCTGCTTATGAAGGTGTAGATGCAACACCAATTGAAGGTTTTGAACCTGAAGCTGTAGATAAAATTTTAGGTTTACGTGAAAAAGGTTTACGCAGTGCAGTAATATTACCAATCGGTTATAGAGATGCAGATAAAGACTGGTTAGTTAATTTGGTAAAAGTTAGAAAAAGTACTGAAGATTTAGTAACTGTTATTGAATAAATTTAAAATGTCTACAAAAGAAAATAATTATACTGCTATTGCTACCGCAAAAGGTGGTAGAAGTGGTGAGGTAAAAACCAATGATGGTGTATTAGATTTAAAAGTATCTGTACCTGTAGAATTTGGCGGACAAGAAAATGGATATACCAATCCAGAACAATTATTTGCAGCTGGTTGGGCTGCATGTTTTGACAATGCCATTATTATGGTTGCTAAAAATAAAAACATAGAAGTTGATTCTACAACAACTGTTGAGGTTACTTTAGGTGCTCAAGAAGGTGGAAGTGTTGGACTTTCAGCAATTATTAAAGTAAAAATAGCTAATTTATCTGCACAAGAATCTAAAAAAATTATTTCGGCTGCACATAGAGTCTGTCCATATTCTAAAGCTACAAAAGGAAATATTAATGTTGAAATTATTCAACTTTAAACTAAGTATAATGAACAAAACAATTTTATTAGATAAAAGACCTGTTGGGAAACCGCAATTATCGGACTTTAAATTTGTTTCAAATGAAATAGAAACAATAGCAGCAGGAGAAATCCTTTTAAAAACAAACTATGTATCTGTAGATCCTTATTTAAGAGGAAGAATGAGCGATGCAAAATCTTATGTACCGCCATTTGAATTACATAAACCAATTTCATCAGGTATTGTTGCTGAGGTTGTAGATTCTAAAAATGAGAATTTTAAAAAAGGTGATTTTGTAAGTGGATTATTAGCTTGGAAAGAATTTCAAAAGTCTACAGGTGAAGGATTATTAAAAGTAGATGCTTCAAAAGCACCACTTTCAACATATTTAGGTGTATTAGGAATGACTGGTTTAACAGCGTATTTAGGTTTAACAGAAATAGGAAAACCTAAAAAAGGGGAAACTATTGTTATTTCTGGTGCCGCTGGCGCTGTAGGAAGTGTAGTTGGTCAAGTTGCTAAATTGTTAGGCTGTAAAGTAATTGGTATTGCAGGAACTGACGAAAAGGTAGATATGCTAAAATCATCACTTGGTTTTAATGAAGCAATTAATTACAACACAACTAAAAATATGGCAGAAGCCATTAAAAAAGCAGCTCCAAATGGTGTAGATATTTATTTTGATAATGTTGGTGGTCCAATTTCTGATGCTGTTTTATTTAATATCAACAAATTTGCGCGTATTATTATTTGCGGTGCCATATCTGTTTACAATACTACAGAATTACCAACAAGCATTAGCGTACAACCATTTTTAGTGAAAAATAGTGCTTTAATGCAAGGTTTTATTGTTTCTAATTATGCTAAACAATTTCCTAAAGCCTTACAACAATTATCACAATGGCTAGCTGAAGGTAAATTAACGTATGCAGAAACTGTTGTTGAAGGTTTCGATACAATTCCTCAGGCGTTTTTAGATCTTTTTGATGGAAAAAATAGTGGTAAAATGCTAGTTAAAATATAAATAATCTATTAAAATATTTATTATGAATAATTTTCAATATAAAAATCCGACAAAAATTTTATTTGGTAAAAATCAAATAGAAAATCTTGCTACTGAAATTCCAGAAAATGCAAAAGTATTAATGCTTTTCGGAGGAGGTAGTATTAAAAAGAATGGTGTTTACGAACAAGTTTCCAAAGCACTTTCTAAATTTGAAGTGATTGAATTTGGTGGAATTCCAGCAAATCCAGAATACGATGTTTTAATGGAAGCTTTAACTATTATTAAAGCTGAAAAAATCACGTATTTATTAGCTGTAGGTGGAGGTTCTGTAATTGATGGAACCAAATTTTTATCCGCAGCAGCCTTATATGAAGGTGAAGAGCCTTGGGATATTTTATCTAAAAACATTCGTACATTAGAAGGAATGCCTTTTGGAACAGTACTTACCTTACCTGCAACAGGATCAGAAATGAATTCGGGTGCGGTAATTACAAGAGCTGAAATCAAAGAAAAATTCGCCATGGGCGGACCAGGATTATTTCCTCAGTTTTCAATTTTAGATCCTGAAGTTGTAAAATCTATTCCAAAACGTCAAATTGCAAATGGATTAGCGGATTCTTTTACGCATGTTTTAGAACAATATATGACGTATCCTGTTGATGCAAAATTACAAGATCGTTTTGCAGAGAGTATTCTACAAACTATTGTTGAAATTGCTCCAACAATGTTAAAAGAAGAGTTTGATTATAATACGGCTTCTAACTTTATGTGGAGTTGTACTATGGCGTTGAATGGATTAATTCAACAAGGAGTTCCAAGTGACTGGGCTATTCACGCAATTGGACACGAATTAACAGCTTTATTTGGTATTGATCACGCACGTACATTGGCAATTATTACTGAAAGTCATTACTCAGTAAATTTAGAAGATAAAAAAGAAAAACTAGCGCAGTATGCAACACGTGTTTGGAATGTTACGGAAGGAACTTTAGAAGAAAAAGCAACAGCGGGAATTGAAAAAACAACAGCGTTTTTCCATTCATTAGGAATTGAAACAAAACTTTCTGAATATACCGAAGATTACAAAGGAACTGCTGAAATAATTTCAAAACGATTTGAAGAACGTGGTTGGAAAGGTTTAGGCGAACACGGAAAAGTAACACCAACAATGGTTGAAAAAATTGTTGAAATGAGTTATTAAAATAACCTGACATTATGCTGAATTTATTTCAGTATTACATTATTCTGATAATCTAATTGTTTGATGATTCAGGTTGATAAAAAACAGAAAAAGCCGAAGAATTATTCTTCGGTTTTTTTATTTACTAAAAACTCCAAAACTAAATATTAATCTATTTTTTATTGCATAATGTAAAGTATTATTTACATTTGTATAAAAATAATAGATTATGAAACTACAAATACTACCAAATTGGTGTAAAAAATTAGGGTTGACAGTTTTTATTGTCTTTTCATTTATTGCTGCTGGAGATGATTTTGTAAATGGTTTTTGTGATGGTTATAACTCTTTTCAACCCATTGATGAGAAAATAGCTAATAAAGAACACGTTGTTTCACAAATTGAACATATTACTACTTTTAAAGATTTTTTTGGAGCAAAAACATTGCGTTATTTAGATGCACTTTCAATTTTGGGTATTTTAATGTATATGCTTTCAAAAGAAAAAGTGGAGGATGATTATATCAATCAGTTAAGATTGGAATCGTATCAGCTAACAGCCATTGTTGGAATACTAATTTCAATTTTATTGTATGCATTTTCAGAGGAAATTAAACTAACTATCGATTATTTTGTAACCTTGTTTATGTATTTTTACTTAATCACGTTCTTCATTAAAAAAAGAATTTATTAGTTATGTTAGTTTTATTAAAATTAAACTTAACATTTTTAATTACCGTTCTGTTCATAGCTTTATTAATTATTTTTATAACTGAAACAACTCTAAAAAATGAAAAACCTAATTAAAGTAGAACGTGCTCGACACGATTTAACACAAGCGCAATTGGCTGATGAATTGGGTGTTTCAAGACAAACAATTCACGCCATTGAAAAAAATAAATTCAATCCGTCAGTAACATTGGCCATAAAAATGGCTCGTTTTTTTAAAGTTACCGTTGAATATTTATTTGATATTGAAGAAGAAGATTAATTATTATTTAACCAATAAAAACAAAATGAAATTTACCACTGTATATTTAGATGATAACAAAATTGAAGTATTTAATTCTTTTTTAGGGAAGGAAACCGTTAAAGTTAATGGTGAAATTGTTTCGGAAATATATTCAATCTTTGGAGCAACACATACATTTAAGATTAAAGAAAATGAGCAAGAAGTTGAATGTAAAATGGTGATAGGTTTTGGATTTAGTGGAGTTGTAGTTGACCTTTATAAAAATGAAAAACCAATTATTGAATCTCCAAAAAATGGTTGTCTTGGATTTTTATTAATTGTTTTTGCTATTGCTATAGTTTTTAGAGCACTAGATTATTTTTTGGGTTATTTATTTTAATACTTTCAAATTTTAAAACACAAAAAAAAGCCAAAGAATTATTCTTTGGCTTTTTTATTGGGTAAAAATTACAATTTAAACAGTTGCAGTTTCTAACTCTGCTGCTATTGGAAAATCAATTGCAAAGTCGGCTAAATTATGTATGTAATTACTAATTATTTTATCGCCAACTACAAACACAACATCTATTAAATTAGCTTCGGTATAACCTGCTTCAAAAAAGGCGTTTTTAGCCGTTTGTGAAGCTTTTCCTTTGTTTTCAACAACAGAAGCTGTAAACTTTGCTAAAGCGTCATATTTTGAATTAAATGAAGCCGTTCCAGCTCTTAATTCTAAAATTTCATCTTCTGAAAAACCATTTAATTTTCCAAGTTGTGTATGCGCAGATTGGCAATAACGACATCCGTTAATTTGACTTGTTACTAAATTAATAATTTCTCGTTCTTTTGCTTTTAAAGTAGATGTGCGGTTTTGTAAAATTAAATAATCGCCTAATGCTGTTTCATTTTTTGCAAAATAAGCATATAAGTTAGGTACAAATCCTAATGCTTTTTCAAGGTTTCCAAAAATTATTTGATTGTTTTCTGATACTTCGTTTTTTGTTGGTATACTAAATTTACTCATGATTTTTATTTTTTTAGTTAAATATTATTTTTTAGAATTCTAAAGTTTATTCTGTTTCACAGTAATAATCTGCTATTGCATGTTTTTCACAATAAGCATCTTTTGAATTAAGATTGTTATTAATAACTGCTTTGTTAGTAAAGTTTTCTTTTAAAAGAGAAACGCTGTCTTTTACTGTATTTAAATGTTTCATAATTACTGTTTTTTCGTTTTGATAGTGCAAAGATGCGACGAAAGAACAGGTTGTTGTTAGGCAAGATTACCTTAGGAGTTGTCAATTCTTCCTAAAAGCTCATTTTTTTGTATTCTGAAGGAGAAATTCCTTCATTTTTCTTAAAAAAACGACTAAAAGACTGGATATCTTCGTAACCTACTTGGTAGGCAATTTCTTTAATAGAGTTGTCTGTATAACGCAATAATCTTCGCGTTTCTAACATAATTCTATCTTGAATAAACTGTAGCGGTGTTTTTGTTTCTAATTTTGAAAACAAATTAGAAAGTGTTTTAGGTGATTTGTTTAAAATTTCTGCATATTCAGCAACGGAATGTTTTGTTTTGAAATGCATTTCAACTAAAAAATTATATTCACGCACTATGTCTGAACTGGCATTGGTAAGCGCACTATAATTGTGTTGCTCTTTATAAATTCGTGTGCATAAAATAAGTAATCTTTTTAACAACATTTGCAACATTTCTAGTTGCAATTTATCGTTAGAATCCATTTCATGTTTAAATACTTTAAACAAGGTTTCAAAAGGTTCTATATCTTTATTTAAAAGTTTTAAAATGGGTAATTGTGAAGCTCCAAAAAACAAGATTCCTTTACAACTAATTTCAGAATCGTGATCAATAATGCAATAAAAAGCTCTATTAAAACGTATCATTTGCAGCTTACCAATGGCAGTGGTTTCAATTTTATGAAACTCTGTAAAGCAAACAATTTCATTTTTTTTGAAATGATGTTTTTTATTATCAATTGTTAATACAGTAGTATCGTCTAAACACCAAATTAATGTTAAGCTGCTTTCAACATTTTCTTTTAAAATTGAACAATTTTTAGCGTCAATTAATTCAACTTTTAAATATTCGTTTGTTGGTCCGTTGTATAGCATCTTTTATAACATTAGTACTTAATTGTTAGTCGAAAAAAAATAAGTTAATTACAAGGTACTAAAAATATAAAAGACCGAAGGATTTAATTTCTTCAGTCTTTTAAACATTTAAATTCAAATTTAATTTTATGCGAGTTCTAAAACGGTTCTTCCTTTTAATTTTCCTGCTAACATTAAGTTTAATTTTTCACTTAATTGCTCTAAAGTTATGGTAGTACAATTAGCGTTTAAATCATTAATTTTCCATTCGTTAGCCAATTTATTCCAAACTTGTTCTCTGTATTTCATTGGGTAGTTTTGAGAATCTATTCCAATTAAAGAAATTCCTCTTAAAATAAACGGAAATACTGTTAAATCTAGTTTTGGAGACGCTACATTTCCACAACAAGTTACTAGGCCTAAAGGTTTTACTGTTTTTATAATATTTTCTAAAATAACACCACCAACGGTATCAATTCCCCCAGAAAACAGCGGTTTTAAAAGCGGTCTTTTTTGCATTTCTTCAAAATCTTTTCGAGAAATTACTTCAACACCTAAGTTTTCAAAATATTGTTTTTCGGTTTCTTTTCCGGTGATTGCAGTTACATTATAGCCCAATTTATTTAAAATTAATACGCTTAAAGAACCAACGCCGCCTGTAGCTCCAGAAACAACAACGTTTCCGTTTTCTGGTTTTACGGTTTCAATTAATTTTAAAACTGACATTCCAGCTGTTAAACCTGCGGTTCCAAAAATCATTGCTTCTTTCATAGAAATATTTTTGGGTAATTTTACCACCCAATTTTCTGGAACTTTTACATATTCAGCAAAACCTCCATTGGTGTTCATTCCTAAATCATAGCTTGTAACAAGTACTTTTTCGTCTCTTTTAAATTTTTCTGAAGTTGAAGAAACTACGGTTCCAACAGCATCAATTCCAGGAGTATGTGGATAATTTTTGGTTACGCCTTTATTTCCATTTGCTGATAATGCATCTTTATAGTTTAACGAACTATAATGAACTTTTATCAATAATTCTCCTGATGCTAATTCTTCAAAAGGCATTTCTTTTATTGTTGAACTAAATGTATTATTTTCTTCTTCAACTCTAAAAGCTTTAAAGGTTAATTTATCATTCATCATAATTTCTTTTTGTTAATTTAGCAACAAATTTCGATCAATAAACACTAGTAAACAAGAGCTTACAATTAATGCACTAACGAACATTTTGTGCTGTATTGTTTAAAATATAAGTCTAAACGCTGAAAAAAAAATGAAAAAAAGTTACTGTCCAATTGATACGTTTATAAATGTTGTAAAAGGAAAGCGAAAAAGCACTATTATTTTGCACCTTTTTCAAGGTGACAAAAGGTATAATGAATTGGTAAAACTTTTGCCAGATATTAGTGAGCGAATGGTTACCAAACAGTTGAAAGAGTTAGAGGCAGATAACTTAATTAATAGAAAAGTTTTTCCTGAAGTTCCACCAAGAGTTGAATATAGTTTAACCGATTTAGGAAAAGAAATTCATCCGTATTTGAAGGGAATGTTTAAAGGTGGAATTCTTTTTGAAAAAATGATTGATGCTGAAGAAAATTAACTTTTTTAGAATTGAATTAAGACAAAGGGGTAAAATTTAGTTGCTTTAAGTTAATCTTAAGAAATTTTTGTAGTTATAGGTTCTCTATTTTTGAGACAACTAATAACTAAAATCATTATGAATTTATTCAAAAACCGCTTTTTACTTTTTTATTGTTTCATATTTACTTCTTTTAACTCGTTTGGTCAAGTTGATGAAACAGATATATTATCGGCAAAATTATTTGTTGAATTACCAGATTATTGTCCAACTCCAGATGCGTTTGATATTGCACCCGACGGAAGTTTAACACTCTCTTGTCCAAATTATGCAGACAGGTCTAAACCTGGGGTTTTAATGCGTATTACCAAAGAAGGAGAAGTTTCAAAATTAGTAGATGTACCTGTTTTACAAGAAACAGGAATGTCTAAACCAATGGGAATTGCTTATGACGATAAGGGTGTGCTTTATGTTTGTGACAATCAAGGTAATAAAGGGCGACTTTTAAGAATGACTTTTAATGAAAATACGTTGATTAATACAGAAATTATTGCTTCAGGATTTAATTCAATAAACGGAATTAGATATTATAATGGAGCCGTTTATGTTACTCAAACCAATTTACCAAAACTTAAAAAAGATAAAGTTGTTAGCGGTGTGTATTGCTTTAAAATTTCAGATAGAAATATTACAATTAATAATGATAATTCAGATAAAAATTTAATTTACACTTCTATAACGCAAAACCCAAATAGACAAGTAGGTTTAGATGGTTTGGTTTTTAATAAAGAAGGTAATTTATTGGTTGGAAACTTGGGTGATGCAACTATTTATAAACTAACATTAACACCTGAAGGTACAGTAAGTAATGATGAGGTTTACGTAAAATTACCTATAACTGTTGCTCCTGATGGAATTAATATTGATTTAAAAGGGAATTTATATGTAGCAGGTTTTGCACAAAACCAAATATTTAAGGTTGATACTAATAAAAAAGTAACAATTCTTGCTCAATATCCTGATAATGATGGTGAAAATGGGGCATTAGATCAACCAGCAGATTTAATTGTTTACGGAGATAAATTAATTATTTCGAATTTTGATTTAATGGTTGCTAAAGGAATGAAAAACACGAAACACAGTAAGCCTTATACCTTGTCATATATAAATCTAAAAGAATAAGTTTAGTGTAATTTTCAAATGTACTGTTTTAAAACTCTTTTTAAACAAGATTAATATTGAAGAAAACTAAATTTGGAATTACTACATTAGACTGGACATAAAGATGCGAGATTTAGAGTTACTTAAATTAACTTTGAATTATGAAAAGACAACACAGAAATTACAGTACATCATTTAAACAAAAGGCCTTAGAATTAAGCTATGCACGAGGTAGTGTTAAGCAAATATGTGAGGAATTGGATATCCCATATTCGGTATTACATCGTTGGCGGCGTGAGTCACAAGATTATGGGAAGAACAGTTTTCTAGGTCGAGGGAAGCCAAAATTAACAGATGAGCAAAAAGAACTAGCGTTATTAAAGCGTCAGTTAAAAGATGTTTCAGAAGAAAATGAGATATTAAAAAAGGCGGTGAGCATCTTCTCCAAGAGCGACAAGAGAAATTCAGGTTTATAAAACACCATAAATTTAAATTTTCAGTTGAGAAGATGTGTAAAGTATTAAAAGTAAGTACTAGCGGTTATTATAATTGGTTAAAGGCTAAGGCGTCAGATCTTTGGTTATATAATCAGAAGCTGTCAGCAATGATTGTTACTATCTTTAATGATAGTTTTGAAAGCTATGGAGCTCCAAGAATAAAAGCCGCATTAGAAAAGCTAGGTCATTATATTTCTAAACCAAGAGTAGCTAGAATTATGAGGGTTAACGGGTTATTTGCTAGAAGAATACGAAAATTTAAAGTAACTACAGATAGCAATCATAAATATTCTGTAGCAGCAAATATTTTAAATCAAAACTTTGAAGTCTCTAGAAAAAATCAAGTATGGGTGTCGGATATCACTTATATAGAAACTAAACAAGGATGGATGTATTTAACGGTCGTTATAGATTTGTTTAACAGAAAAATAATTGGGTGGTCTATGAGTGATAATTTAACAACTAAAGACACTATAATCTCTGCTTGGAATATGGCTGTTAAATCGACTGTAATTAAAGAAGAACTCATTTTTCATTCTGACAGGGGAGTTCAGTATGCTAGTAGTCGTTTTACAGATATTATTAAAAATTACAAGGGGCTAGTAACACAATCTATGAGTAGAAAAGGGAATTGTTGGGATAATGCGGTTGCAGAATCCTTTTTCAAAAGCTTAAAAACAGAATGGGTTTATAAACACAAATACAATTATAGATCTCAGGCAGAACTATCAATCTTTAGTTGGATAGAAACTTGGTATAATAAAAGAAGGATACACTCAACTTTAGGTTATAAAACTATTAATGAATTTGAAACAGAAATGTATAATCAAAATGTAGCCGCTTAAATCTCGCAATTAATTGTCCAATGTTTTGTTGCAAGTCCATGTTGCTGTTGGTGGTAGTTGGGGAGGAAGAGAAGGTATAGATGATACTATTTTTCCACAGAAAATGGTGGTAGATTATGTACGTGTTTTTCAAATAAAAGAATAGATATTTATGAAATATTATTTAGTTTCTATTGTGGTTTTATGTATGAGTTTTTTTGGTTGTAAATCCGATAAACCAGCAATAGAGCACAATCTTGATATAATGACTTACAACATTAGATTAGATGTTGCTTCTGATGGAGAAAATGCTTGGAAAAATCGAAAAGATTTTTTGAGTTCACAAATATTATTTTATAGTCCAGATATATTTGGTGTACAAGAAGCTAGGCCTAACCAAATGACAGATTTAAAAGATGCTTTAAAAAATTATAAAGCTATTGGTAAGGGGAGAGATGGAGAAAATAAAGGCGAATTTTCAGCAATTTTTTACAATGCAGACAAAGTAAGCGTTGAACAAGAGAATACATTTTGGCTTTCAGAAACACCAACTGAAATTTCAAAAGGTTGGGATGCTGCTTATCCTAGAATTTGTACATATGGACTTTTTACAATACATGAAACAAATAGAAAAATATGGGTATTTAATACACATTTAGATCATATTGGAAATCAGGCTCGATTAAATGGTATACAATTAATTTTAAAAAAAATATCAGATTTAAATACTGATGATTTACCAGTTATTGTTATGGGTGATTTTAATGTAGAACCAAATAGTGAAGTGATAAAAAATATTAAACAAACCTTAGTAGATTCTAAAGAAAAAGCAAAAACTATTTTTGGACCTAACGGAACATTTAATAATTTTAAATTTAATGAATTAGTTACAAGAAGAATAGATTATATTATGCTTTCTAAATCTTCAAAAATTAAAGTTAAAAAGTATGGTGTATTGTCTAATTCAATAGATTTAAAATATCCATCAGATCATTTTCCTATTTTTATAAGTTTAACATTAGAATAAAAAAATTACTTAGTATTTTTTCCTCCTAAAACAATAACAAATTCACCTTTTGGAGCAGTTTTTGTAAAATGTTCAAGCACTTCTGCAACGGTTCCTCTTACTGTTTCTTCGTATAATTTAGTAAGTTCTCGAGAAACTGAAACTGGACGGTCTGCTCCAAAATATTCAACAAAATTAGTGAGTGTTTTTATCAATTTATGAGGCGATTCATAAAAAATAATAGTTCGGGTTTCTTCAGCTAAAAAAGTGAAACGCGTTTGTCGTCCTTTTTTTACAGGTAAAAAGCCTTCAAAAACAAATTTATCGTTTGGTAAACCGCTATTTACCAATGCAGGAACAAAAGCTGTTGCACCTGGTAAACACTCAATTTCAATGTCGTTTTCTATACAAGCGCGTGTTAATAAAAACCCTGGATCTGAAATTGCTGGAGTACCTGCATCAGAAATTAAGGCAATAGCTTCACCACTTTTAATACGTTTTACTATGTTATCTACTGTTTTATGCTCGTTATGCATATGGTGACTGTGCATATGCGTAGAAATTTCAAAATGTTTTAATAATTTTCCGCTGGTACGTGTGTCTTCAGCTAAAATTAAATCTACTTCTTTTAAAACTTTTATAGCTCTAAAAGTTATATCTTCTAAATTTCCAATAGGTGTTGGTACTAAATATAGTTTTGATTCCAAAATATTAAATAATTTATGATACGCAAAGTTACTGCTATTTTAAATAAGTTATTGCTGTAGTTTAAAACTTACTTTTTGGTTGATTTAATGCTTTCTATAAAAACGGTAGCCAATATAAGTGCGCCACCAAATAATGTGGTTGTTGAAGGAATTTCAGATAAGAAAATAACTCCTAAAATAATTCCATAAATAGGGCTCATACTTCCCATAATACTTGCGGTACTAATAGTAAAATTTTTAAAACTATTTACAAATAAAGTATGTCCTAATGCGGTTGTAATTAATGCTAGAGAAGCAATCTTAATCCAGTTTGAAGTATCTACATAATTGTAAGTAATGCTAAAAGGCCATAAAATTAAAACAACTACAATTAATTGATAAAGCATTACTATAGAAGCATTGTAATGATGTACATTTCTTTTGGTAATAATATTTCTAACCGCATAAAAACAAGCAGAAAGAATTCCCATTAAAACACCTTTAGTATCGTTGTTATCAAAATTCATTTCTGGAGTTAAAAAATAGATTCCAACAATAATTATTGCTCCTAATACTAATTGGTATTTACTTAATTTTGTTTTAAAAAAGAGCGGTTCTAAAAGCGTTGTTATTATTGGGTATGTAAATAATGAGAGCATACCAATAGCAACGTTTGATAGATGTAAAGCATAAAAATAAGTAACCCAATGGCCTCCTAATAAAAAACCACTTAAAAGTAATGAAACAGCGTCTTTTTTACTTTTTATTTTTAAATTGTATTTTTTATACCAACAAAATAATCCAATAATAAAAGCGGTAAAAAGACATCTCCACCAAATTGTAATTTCTGGTGGAAATAAAATAGACTTTCCTAAAACGCCAGAAGTACTCATTAAAATAACAGCAATATTAAGATCGAATATATTTTTTAATTGCTGCTTTTTCATTTAAATTTTTTGAAGTGTTTCTAAAGCTTTTTTAATAGATGTAATTTTTATAAAAGTAAGTAATAATCGTAAACCTGCTTTGGTTTCTTTTTCTTTCATTACACAGGTTGTAGGGTTTTTTTGTAAATATTGTAACACGCTTGTAAAAGTTGGTGTTTGGTAATAAGAACTTTGTTGGTCTGAAATAAAATAGCACAACATTCTATTTTTCTTCAAAATTAAACGTTCTATACCTAATTTTTTGGCAATCCATTTTATACGAACGCTATTTAATAAATCTACCACTTGCGTTGGAAGTTCTCCAAATCTATCGATTAATTCTACTTCAAATTGTTTTAATTTTTCTTCGGTCTTAAGTTCTCCTAATTTATTATATAAGCTCAATCTTTCTGAAATTACATTGATATAATCATCGGGAAATAGAATTTCAAAATCTGTATCAATTTGAATTTCTTTTACATATTCTTTTGGCTTGTCTAAATCGTCTTTATATAAGTCTTTAAACTCATTTTCTTTTAATTCTTCTATGGTTTCAGTTAAAATTTTCTGATAGGTATCAAAACCAATATCGTTAATAAAACCACTTTGTTCACCACCTAATAAATCTCCAGCACCACGTATTTCTAGATCTTTCATTGCAATATTAATTCCACTTCCTAAATCGGTAAACATTGAAATTGCTTCAATACGTTTTCTGGCATCGTCTGTCATCATATGGTATGGCGGCGTAATAAAATAACAAAAAGCCTTTTTGTTTGAACGTCCAACTCTACCGCGCATTTGATGTAAATCTGAAAGTCCAAAATTATTGGCATTATTTATAAAAATGGTGTTGGCATTTGGCACGTCTAAACCACTTTCTATAATGGTTGTTGAAACCAATACATCAAATTCATTATTGATAAAAGAGAGCATTAATTGTTCTAACTTTTTACCTTCCATTTGTCCGTGGCCAATACCAATTTTAGCATCTGGAATTAAGCGTTGTAATAAACCAGCAACTTCTTTAATATTTTCAATTCTATTATGAATAAAATATACTTGTCCACCACGTTGTATTTCATAGCGAATAGCATCACGAATAATTTCTTCATTTAAACGGATTACATTACTTTCAATTGGAACACGGTTTGGTGGCGGTGTGCTTATAACCGATAAATCACGTGCAGCCATTAAACTAAATTGCAAGGTTCTAGGTATTGGAGTTGCGGTTAATGTTAACGTATCTATATTTTCTTTAATGGTTTTTAGTTTGTCTTTTACAGCAACACCAAATTTTTGCTCTTCATCAACAATTAAAAGTCCTAAATCTTTATATTTTATAGAAGCATTTGTTAGTTGATGCGTACCAATAACAATATCAACCGAGCCTTTTTCTAAGCCTTCTAATACACCTTTTCGTTGTTTTGCAGTTCTAAAACGGTTTAAATAATCTACAGTTACTGGAAAATCTTTTAAACGTTCGCTAAAAGTTTTAAAATGTTGAAAAGCTAAAATAGTAGTTGGTACTAAGATAGCGACTTGCTTTCCGTTGTCTACAGCTTTAAAAGCAGCTCTAATAGCAACTTCAGTTTTTCCAAAACCAACGTCTCCACACACCAATCTGTCCATTGGCTGTTCACTTTCCATATCGTTTTTTACATCTTGTGTAGAAGTAGATTGATCTGGTGTGTCTTCGTATAAAAAACTAGCTTCTAGTTCGTGTTGTAAATAGCTATCTGGACTGTATTGAAAGCCTTTTTGAAACTTTCGTTTAGCATACAATTCAATTAAATTATAAGCAACATGGCGAATACGAGATTTGGTTTTTTGTTTAAGATTTTTCCAAACTTTAGAGCCTAATTTGTGTAATTTAGGCGCTTTACCATCTTTTCCGTTGTATTTTGAAATTTTATGAAGCGAGTGAATGCTAATGTATAAAATATCGCGTTCTCCATAAATAAGTTTAATAGCTTCTTGTTTTTTCCCTTCAACATCTATTTTTTGAAGTCCACCAAATTTTCCAATTCCGTGATCTATATGCGTAACAAAATCTCCAATTTCTAGATTTGTTAGTTCTTTTAAGCTTATAGATTGTTTTTTAGCGTAGCCATTTTTTAATCTAAATTTATGATAACGTTCAAAAATTTGATGATCGGTATAACAAGCTAATTTATTATCAACATCTATAAAACCTTGGTATAATGGAAAAACAATGGTTTTGTATTCAATTTCTGTATCATGGTCTTTAAAAATATCATGAAAACGATCGGCTTGTTTTTGAGAATCGCAAAACAGGTAATTGGTATATCCTTTTTCAGAATTTTGATGAAAATTTTCAATTAATAAATCAAATTGTTTATTAAATGCAGGTTGAGGTTTTGTATTGAAAATTACAACATTATTTTCATTGTTTTTAAGTATTTTTTGTTGTGTTTTTGTATTAACTCCTGTTTGAAGTGCGTTTACAATTTCTACTGTTGTAAAATCTTGTAATTGTTTTTTTATAAGTTCGCCATTACAAAAAAGTTCACTTGGTTTTGCGTGGTTAATAGCGGTTGTTAGTTGTTCAAAAGCTTCTTCGGCTTTTGTAAAAAGTTTGGTTAATCTATCGGTAAAAAGTGTTACATTTTTAGTAAAAACAACGGTTTTAGGAGAAATGTACTTTAAAAAACTATCGCGTTTTTCATCTAAGGTTTTATTTTCAACATTTGGCATTATGCTAACTTTTGTTAGCTTTTCGGTAGAGAGTTGGGTTTCTACATCAAAAGTTCTAATACTATCTACTTCGTCTCCAAAAAATTCTATTCTGTAAGGTTCGTCGTTAGAAAACGAAAATACATCAATAATACCACCACGTACAGAAAATTCACCAGGTTCGGTAACAAAATCTACACGGTTAAAATGGTATTCAAACAAGACTTCATTTACAAAATCGAGGGTTAAATTGTCGTTTACACCAATTTTAAGAGTGTTTCTATTTAATTCGGCTTTTGTAACAACTTGTTCAAACAAGGCATCTGGATAGGTAACAATTAAAGCTGGTTTTTTTCTAGAATTTAAACGGTTTAAAACTTCAGAACGCAATAAAACATTGGCATTGTCAACTTCTTCAATTTGGTAAGGCCTACGGTAAGAACCTGGATAAAAAAGTACATCTTTATCGTTTAATAAGTGTTCTAAATCGTTTAAATAATAAGCAGCTTCTTCTTTATCATTAAAAATTAATAAGAACTGTTTATCGGTTTCTTTAAAACTTTCTGAGATAATAAAAGACAACGATGATCCAACCAAATTCGAGATTTGGATTTGTTGTTTTTCTTTTAAAAGCAGTTGAACTAATTGTTTATTTTCAACAATTTGTTCGTAGGTTTTTATAATATTTTGGGTGCTCAATTATTACAAATTTTGGTCAAAGGTAGCATTTTATAGAAAATCAAAAAAAGAATACTAATTTTTCCGTAAGCAGTAGTAACGTAATTAAAAATTTAATAAAAAAGTAATTCTAATAAAGTATTAATGATATATTTATTTTATAAATTGCGATTGTTATATTGGTTTATTTATATTTGCCTTCTAAAAAATATTATTTATGTCTGTATTAAATTACAAATTTAGTGGTGATGAGGAACGAAGAATAGGTCATTTTTCAAGTATTGTAAAATTAGCATTAGCTGATAATATTATTACGGAGGGAGAAGAAAAATTGTTAAAAAAATTAGCTGATAAATTGATTATTTCTGAAGAATTATACAATAGTATAATTAAAAATCCTGAAAAATATTCAGTAAAAGGGCTTCATAATTACAACGATAGAATAGAGCATTTATACGATTTGGCAAAAATGATTTATGCTGATGGGTCTGTATCTAAAGAAGAGGCAAGTGTTTTAATAAAAATATGTGTTGGTTTAGGATTTCCAATAAATAATGCCGAAAAAATTGCAGATGAAGCTATACATTTAATTTTAAAAGATAATAATTTAGAAGATTTTACTGAAGCAATAAAACAAGTTAACAAGCAATAATTTTAGATTATAAATGGTAATGTAAAATAATTACCCCTATAATAAATACAATTTATTATAATTATTTTCGTTATAAAACATTAGTAATCAACAAACCCCCTTTATAATTATTATGAAAAATGGATTGTTAAAATATATATTACTAGTAATCTTTATTAACATAGTTTTTGTGAAAACTGCATATTCACAAGATCAATTTAATAAGTGGGTTATTGGTATAGGTATAAATGCCGTAGATTACTTTCCAGTATTGAATCCTACACATTTTCCGGGATTAGATCCTTCCACAGGAAATCAAGATGGATTTTTTAATGAGATTTGGAATGCAGAAGATCATTGGAATGTTTTTGCTCCAAGGATTAATGTAACACGTTATTGGAAAAACAGAATTTCTTTAGATGTTTCTTTTTCGGTAAATGAAATAACCAGATATGGAGATATTGAAATAGATGCAATATCTTACTATGCTATAGATGGAAACCTACAATATAGTCTTGTTAATCCAGAAAATTATTTTACTCCTTTTATTTATGCAGGGGGAGGTTATACTTTTGCTGATAGAAGTGGAGGTACAGTAAATGCCGGAATAGGTGCAAATTACTGGTTTTCTGATTCTTTTGGCCTCAATGCTCAAGGTGGTTACAAATACAATTCGCCAGATTATCAATTAAAACCACATATGTTCTATTCATTTAGTGTAGTTATGAAATTAAATGCACAAAGAAGGTATAAATGGAATAGTAGAAAAAGATTTAATTGGCGTAACGGAAGATAGTTTTTATACATATTTTCTTTTAGTGTAAATTCAATAATAACTGTTATAAAACTTTTTAAATTTGTTAACTTGCGTTTATAATTTTTATAAATGCAACACCCAAAAAATTTCCAAATATACAGTGCTTCTGCTGGAAGTGGAAAAACATTTACACTGGTAAAAGAGTATTTAAAAATTCTTTTACTTAGCGATAATCCGTTTAAATTTCAACAAATTTTAGCCGTTACATTTACCAATAAAGCTGCTGGTGAAATGAAAGAGCGTGTTATTCAAAATTTAAAAAGTTTTTCAAATGTAGAAAACAACAATATGCGCACCATAATTTGTGAAGAAACAAATTTAGATGAAGGCATTATTATAAAAAAATCTAAAACAATATTAAATGCTATTTTACAGAATTATGGAGCCTTTAATATTACTACAATAGATAGTTTTACCCATAAAATAATTAGAACTTTTGCACACGATTTAAAATTACCAATGAATTTTGATGTGGAAATGGATGCCGAAAGTTTATTAAATGAAGCGGTTGATATTGTAATTTCTAAAATTGGTGAAAACAAAGAGCTTACAACGTTACTTGTAAATTATGCAGTTCAAAAATTAGACGATGATAAATCTTGGGACATTGCAATGGAACTAAAAGATTTTGCGAAAATTATTTTGAATGAAAATCATACTAGTCATTTAAAATCTTTAAATAATATTTCTATTGAAGAATTTAAAAGTCTAAAAACGAAGCTTCAAACAGCAAATAAAAAAATTGAAAAACAATTTAATGATATTGGAACTGAAGCACTTGAAATTATTAAACAATATGGAATAAATATTAAGGATTTTGGTAATTCTGGAGATGTTCCAAATCACTTTACAAAACTTCAAAAATTTAAACAACAAAAACCTGGAGTTATAAAATTCGATGGTAGATTAAATAAAACTATTGAAGAAAATAAAAATTTATATGCCGCTAAATGTGATGCTGCTTCAAAACAGTTAATAGATGAAATAAAACCACAATTAGTAGCACTTTATTACACTTCAAAAAAACTGTTTGAAGCCGTTTACGGAACCTATATTTTAAATAGTATTTTGGTTGAAAGTTTAATTCCGTTAGCGGTTTTAAATTATATAAATACAGCACTTCAAGAAATAAAACAAGAAAATAATATTCTGTTAAACGCCGAATTTAATCAGCTAATAAGCGACACAATTAAAGACGAACCAGCTCCATTTATTTATGAAAGATTAGGTGAGAAATTTCGTTATTATTTTTTAGATGAAATGCAAGACACCTCGCAATTACAATGGAATAATTTAATTCCGTTAATTGAAAATGCATTAACATCTGAAAACGAATTGGGAGAAACCGGACAACTATTGTTAGTTGGTGATGCAAAACAATCTATTTACAGATGGCGTGGTGGAAATCCAGAACAATTTATTGCACTTTCTTTAAATGAAGGTCAGAAAGAAAACAATCCGTTTTATGTAGAAAAACAACTCTCTAATTTAGATACTAATTATAGAAGTTATTCAGAAATAATAGAATTCAATAATGGTTTTTTTAAATTTATTTCTCAGTTTTTAGTCAATAAAAGTTATAGTAATTTATATGTTGAAGGAAATTCACAAAAAACCACAGATAGTATTGGAGGTTTTGTACAATTAGCATTTGTAGAAAAAGACAAAGATGATGAAGAAAAGGATTTGGTATATCCTAAAAAGGTACTAGAAATTATTCAAAATTTAGATACAGCTTTTCAAAAAAATGAAGTGTGTGTATTGGTTAGAACAAAAGTACAAGGTATTGCCATTGCAAATTATTTGTCTGAAAATAATATAGAGATTATATCTTCGGAAACCTTGTTGTTAAAAAACAACGAAAGGGTAAATTTTATAATTTCAATTTTAAATATAATAAACAACCCTTTAAACAAAGAATACAAAGCTAAAGTACTCTATTTTTTATACAATTATTTACAATTAAAAACGCCAAAACATGAGTTTTTAAGTAGTTTTATAGATTTAGATACTAACAGTTTTTTTGAAGGTTTAAAAGATTATAATTTCTTTTTTAGTTATCAAGAATATTTACAAATTCCATTTTATGAGAGTTTTGAATACATAATTAGAAGCTTTAATTTAACTCCAGAATCCGATTCAGATATGCAATTTTTTTTAGATTTTGTATTTGAATATCAACAAAAAAAGCAACCTTCAATAGATGATTTTTTAGCACTGTGGGAATTAAAAAAAGATAAATTAAGTATTGTTGCTCCTGAAGCTGAAAATGCAGTTAGAATTATGACAATTCATAAAGCAAAAGGCTTAGAATTTCCAGTTGTAATTTATCCGTATGATATTGATATTTACAATCAGATTAAACCAAAAGTTTGGTATAAACAACCAGAAATAAGTGAAATAGACACTTTTTTGGTAAATTATAGTTCAAAATTAAATTTTATAGGTAAACAAGGAGAGCATTTGTTTCAAGAACGTAAAGAAGCTTTAGAGTTAGATAATTTTAATATCTTATATGTTGCTTTAACAAGACCTGTAGAGCAATTGTATATAGTTTCAGAAAATAAAAACAGTACAAAAAGTGAAATTAGATATACGTCAAGTTTGTTTATAAATTATTTGAAACAACAAAGTTTATGGAATTCTGAAACTTTAGAATATAATTTTGGAAACCCAGAACGAACAGCTATTCCGGTAAAAGAAAAGAGCAATACAATTACACAAACAGCTTTTATTTCAAACTCTTGGAAAAACCATAATATTTCTATTGTAGCAAACTCATCGTTATTATGGGATACAGAACAAGGAAAAGCAATAGGTTACGGAAATTTAATTCATGAAATTTTATCAAAAATAATAACTAAAAACGATATTGACGATGTTATAAAACAATATGTTTTTAATGGTACAATTTCTAAAAACGATGAACATAAAATTATAGAAGTGTTAAATTCTATTGTAAATCACCCACAATTAAAGACCTATTATAATGATAGCTATGAGGTTTATAATGAACAAGAAATTATTACTTCAGATAAAAAAAGTATTATTTTAGATAGATTAATTTTAGATAATAATAAGGCTACCATTATAGATTATAAAACTGGAAATCCTGAAAAAACACATAGGCAACAGCTTTTAAAATATGCTGCTACCTTAGAAAATTTAAATTATATAATTGTTAAAAAAATTCTTGTTTATATTAATACTGAAATTACTATTTCAGAAGTCTAAAAAATTATAAATTTGTAAAAAAGGAAATTATTATGTACGGTAAAATACAACAACATTTACAAAAAGAACTTCAAGAAATTAAAGAAGCAGGTTTGTATAAATCTGAACGTATTATAGCATCATCTCAAGATGCGGTTATAAAGTTAAACACAGGAAAAGAAGTTGTGAATTTTTGCGCTAATAATTATTTGGGCTTGTCTAACAATCCTGAAGTTATAAAAGCAGCAAAAAACACGTTAGATTCACATGGTTTTGGAATGTCATCTGTGCGTTTTATTTGTGGAACACAAGATATTCATAAAGAATTAGAACAAACGATAGCTCATTTTTATAAAACTGAAGATACCATTTTATATGCAGCAGCATTTGATGCAAACGGTGGTATTTTTGAACCATTATTATCTCAAGAAGATGCTATAATTTCAGATTCTTTAAACCATGCATCAATAATTGATGGAGTTCGTTTATGTAAAGCTGCAAGATACAGGTATCAAAATAATGATATGGCAGATTTAGAAGCACAATTAATTGAAGCAAATAAACAAAATTACCGTTTTAAAATTATAGTAACAGATGGTGTTTTTTCAATGGATGGCGTTGTAGCAAGCTTAGATAAAATTTGTGATTTAGCCGATAAATATGACGCTTTAGTAATGGTTGATGAATGCCATGCTGCAGGCTTTATAGGAAAAACTGGACGAGGAACTCTTGAGTTAAAAAACGTAATGGGGCGCGTAGATATTATTACCGGAACTTTAGGGAAAGCACTTGGAGGCGCAATGGGTGGTTACACCACTGGTAAAAAGGAAATTATTGAATTATTACGTCAAAGATCTAGACCTTATTTATTTTCAAATTCTTTAGCACCAGCAATTGTAGGAGCCTCATTAAAAGTTTTTGAAATGATTTCAGAAGACACCACTTTACGAGATAAGTTAGAGTGGAATACTAATTATTTTAAAGAAGGAATGATTAAAGCAGGTTTTGATATTGTAAAAGGTGATTCTGCAATTGTTCCAGTAATGTTATATGATGCGAAATTATCTCAAGATATGGCAAATATGTTACTAGAAGAAGGAATTTATGTAATTGGATTCTTTTTTCCTGTTGTACCAAAAGGAAAAGCAAGAATTAGAGTTCAACTATCTGCAGCTCATGATAAAAAACATTTAGATAAAGCCATACAAGCCTTTATAAATGTTGGTAAATTGTTGAAAATTATTTAGATTTATTGTATTATTGCTCTCTATTTAAGAATATTTTGTAAATTTGCTTCAATAGTTATGTAAAGGTAGCTTATTTTACTTAAAAAATAAAAAGAACATTTAATTTAATTCACTGAAAATGAAACATTTAAAAATTGCCGTATTGGCTTTGTTATTAATTACGTCCCTTGGCAATGCTAATGCTCAGGACAAAGAAAATCCTTGGGGCTTCTCTTTAGGAGTAAATGCTATTGATATTAGCACTTCTTCTGATGCAACATCTGGATATTTTGGATCTTATGATTTTAATGGAAACGATGTTAATGCTGTTCCATGGTTAAGCAAATTTGCTGTAACAAGATACATAGGAAGTGGTTTTAGCGCAGAACTTGCTGGATCATTAAATAAAGTTGATAAACCTTGGGGGTCATCTGCTAATGTAACATTTTTTGGTTTAGACTTAAATGCAAAATACGATTTAAATAATTTATTTGGACAAACAGGTTGGTTTGATCCATTCTTATATGTTGGTGTTGGTGAAAATTGGGTTGGTACTGAAAACGGTGTAAGCTTAAATGTTGGAGCTGGTTTTAATGCTTGGATTAGTGATAATGTAGGTATTAACTTTACTTCAGGTTACAAAAAAGTAAATACTCCTATTGATTTTGATATGTATCAACATTCTGTTGGTATTGTTTGGAAATTAGGAAATAAAGATACTGATGGTGACGGTGTAAGCAATAAAGAAGATAAATGTCCTAATGAAGCTGGTTTAGCTGAGTTTGGTGGTTGTCCAGATACAGATGCTGATAAAGATGGTGTTTCTGATTGTTGTGATAAATGTCCAGATGTTCCTGGTTTACCAGAATTTGATGGTTGCCCTGATACTGACGGAGATGGAATTCCAGATGCTAAAGATAAATGTCCTACAGTTGCTGGTTTAAAAGCTTTACACGGTTGTCCAGATAAAGATGGAGATGGTGTTGCAGATGGAGATGATGCTTGTCCAGAAGTTCCTGGTCCAAAAGGTAACTCAGGTTGTCCTTATAAAGATACTGATGAAGATGGTGTTATAGACATTATTGACAGATGTGTTGAGGTTCCTGGTCCTGCTTCTAACGAAGGTTGTCCAGAAGTATTTGTAGATCAAGAAACTGTAAATCAAGCTGCAAGAGGTATTAACTTTGATACTGGAAAATCTGTAATCAGACCAGATGCAGCTGCTATTTTAGATAATGTTGCTACAATTTTAAACCAAAATCAAAATTTACAATTTAGATTTTCAGTAGAAGGTCATACAGATAGTACAGGTTCTGCTGCTAGAAACATGACTTTATCTGCAGATAGAGCTAATGCAGTAAAAGCATACTTAGTAAATAAAGGAGTAAGCGCTAATAGATTATCTACTCAAGGTTTTGGTCAAACAGCACCTATAGATTCTAATGCTACTCGTGAAGGAAGATTTAATAACAGAAGAGTTGAAATCAACCAAATAAAATAAATTTATTTTAAATATAATATAAAAAGCCACCCTTTAAGGGTGGCTTTTTGGTGCGTTATAAATTAATATTTATAAATTTGTAATAATTAAGAAAAAGTATAAATTAAAATAAAAAGTAACATGAGAAAAAGAAAAATTGTTTTAACAACATTGTTGTTAATTATTGGATTAGCATCTATACATGCTCAAGACAAAAATAATCCTTATTCAATAGGATTTGGAATTAATGCCGTTGATTTTTACCCTACCAATCCTGGATTAACTGGACATGGTTCATGGTTTGAGGAATTTGTAAATGTTGATGATCATTATAATATAATTCCATCTATTTCAAAAATAACGGTTAGTAGATATTTAACTGATGGTTTTAGTGTAGAAGCTGCCGGATCTTTAAATAGAATTAAAAAAGTTGGTGATAATAGTATCAGTAGCACTTCTTACTTAGCTTTAGATGGTGCTGTTAAGTACGATTTAAATAATGCGTTTGGGCAAACAGGATGGTTTGATCCGTATGCATCTTTAGGTGGTGGTTATATTTGGATGGGTGACCATGACACAGGAACTTTTAATGGAGCACTAGGATTTAACATTTGGTTTAACGATAATTTAGGTCTTAATTTAGAATCTAAATACAAACATGCTTTTGAAAGTAAAATTGTACAACATTTCCAACATTCATTAGGTTTAGTTATTAAGTTTGGTGGTACAGATTCTGATAACGACGGTGTTTTTGATGACGTTGATGCTTGTCCAGAAGTATTTGGATTAATTGAATATAATGGATGTCCAGATTCTGATAACGATGGAGTTATAGATTCAAAAGATGATTGTCCTAATGTAGCTGGTTTAGAGTCTCTAAACGGTTGTCCTGATACTGATGGTGATGGTATCGCTGATAAAGATGATGATTGTCCTAATGTAAAAGGAACAAAAGCAAATAATGGTTGTCCTGATACAGATAATGATGGTATTATAGACTCTAAAGATAAATGTCCTAATGTAGCTGGGCCAGCTGCTAATAATGGATGTCCTTGGCCAGATACTGATGGTGACGGTGTATTAGATAAAGATGATGATTGTCCTAAAGTTGCAGGTTCTGCATCTAATAAAGGTTGTCCAGAAGTTAGTGTTAAAGATATTGCTAAGTTAGAAGAATTGTTTAAAACAGTGTATTTTGAAACTAATAAAGCAAGCTTTAAATCTGAAACTATTGCAAAATTAAATGAAGCTATTGCAATTATAGTAAAATACCCTACTGCAAAATTTGCAATTTCTGGTCATACAGATAGTATTGGTAACGATGCGTACAATTTAAAATTATCAGAAGAAAGAGCACAAGCTGTAAAAAATTATTTAGTATCTAAAGGAGTTTCATCTAGTAATTTAACTGCAAAAGGTTATGGAGAAACACAACCTGTAGAAAGTAATATGTATAATGCGGGTAGAGCTGCAAATAGAAGGGTAGATATTAAACTAATAAAATAATTAGTTTACATTGGCTTTTTAAAGTCAATTAACTTTAAATTGAGTAATTTTTAATAAAAAATATTTCTATTTAATGCATAAAATAAAAGGCTATTTGAAAGTTTTAAACTTTTAGATAGTCTTTTTTATTTAAAAATACTTTTACATTAATTGCTTAAAATGCATTTCAATTAAAATGGCATTTGTACTTTTATAGTTTATAAAAAATTATGGATTCTTTTATTTCAAAAGTCGTTAAAGACGTTATAAGTAAAAATACTACAATTAAAAATTGTGTATTTGTATTGCCAAGTCAGCGTGCTTGTGTATTTTTAAAAAAAGAACTTGTAGATAGTACAGTTTCAAGTACATTTTTGCCTAAAATTATTAGTATTGAAAACTATATTCAAGAACTTGCCGAAGTTAATTTAATAGATACAACACAATTACTTTTTGAATTTTATAGTATTTATAAAGAAAATTTAAAGCAAGATTTAATAGAACCCTTTGAAACATTCTCTCAATGGGCAACAATTGCATTGCACGATTTTAATGAGATTGATAGTTATTTAGTAAATTCAAAAGACCTTTTTTCAAATTTAAAAGACGTAAAAAAAATTGAGTATTGGTTTCAAGATAAAACACCAAGTAAATTAGCTGTAAACTACCTTCAGTTTTTTGAACATTTAAATACATTATACAATTCGTTGTATAAAAAATTAAAAAAAAATAAGTTCGGCTATCAAGGTTTAATTTATAGAGAAGCTGTAGCTAATTTAGAACGTTATATAGTAAATAATAAGGATAAGCATGTTGTTCTTATTGGTTTTAATGCGCTAAATAAAGCTGAAGAAATAATATTTCAAGAACTGCTAAATAATAAGTTGGCTTCAATTTATTGGGATTCAAATCCGAGTTTATTCGAAAATACCAATGAAGCTGGTGTTTTTTTAAGAAAATATAAAAAAGAATGGGCTTATTATAAAACAGCGCCTTTTTTATGGATAGATGATACTGTTTTAGAAGAGAAAAACATTGAATTTATTGGAGCTCCCAAAAATATTACTCAAATAAAGTATGCAGGAGAATTATTATCTAAATTAGAAAATCATAAAAATACTGCGTTGGTTTTAGCAGATGAAAATTTATTAGCATTGGCACTAAATTCTTTACCAAACAGTGTTAAAAATATAAATATAACTATGGGATATCCGTTAAAAGACATTCCATTTTCTAATTTATTTGAAAAGCTATTTAAACTTTATTTAAATCAACAAAAATTTAACAAACAAGCACAATTACAGTTTTACTATAAAGACGTCTTAAACTTCTTAAATGACCCGTTTTTAAACAAATTACATGGTGAGCTACTTCAAAAAATAATTGCAAAGCTAAAAAGTGAGAATACTATATTTTTATCAAAAAAAATGATAGAAAATTGTGTTTCTACAGCCGAAAAAGAGCAATTAAAAGAAGTTTTATTATTGTTTGATTTATCTACTGACGTAAATACCGTAATTAAACAATGTAGTAATTTAACTACTGTGCTTAAAAATTATGTAGATGGAGTAGATAAAGAGTATTTATACCGTTTTTACACTGTTTTTAAGCAATTAGAAACCTTAAATAAGTCGTATAATCATATTTCAAATTTAAAAACGCTTACACAGTTTTACAATCAATTATTAAGCAACGAAAAGTTATCTTTTCAAGGAGAACCTTTAAAAGGTTTGCAATTAATGGGAATGTTAGAAACTAGAGCTTTAGATTTTGAAACCATTATTGTTACTTCAGTTAATGAAGGGGTTTTACCGGGTAGCAAAAACGAAAATTCTTTTTTGCCTTTTGATGTGAAAAAGTATTTTAAAATGCCAACTTATCAAGAAAAAGATGCCATTTTCTCGTACCATTTTCAACATTTATTACAACGTGCAAAGAATGTATATTTAATTTATAATACAGAAACTGATGGTTATGGAGCTGGAGAAAAAAGTAGATTTTTAACGCAATTAGAAATTAACAATCCAACAATTAAAAACACAATAATAAATCCGAAAGTTCAAAAAAATGAAGAAATTTTGCTTCAAGTTGAAAAAACGCCAGAAGTAATAGAGAAGTTAAAAACTGTTTTTGAAAAAGGAATTTCACCTTCGGCTTTAGCAACTTATATTTACAACCCAATTAGTTTTTACGAACAAAAAGTATTGGAAATTAGAGATGATGATGAAGTTGAAGAAACCATTGCTGCAAATACTATGGGATCTGTAATTCATGATGTTTTAGAACAATTGTACACACCATTTATAGGTGCTTTTGTTTTGAAGGAAAACATAGTTCAAATGCAACAAAAAATTGAAACCTTGTTAATTAAATTCTTTGAAAAACATTATAAAAAAGGAAATATAGAAACAGGAAAAAATAAATTAATATTTGAAGTTTGTAAAAACCATATCAACCGATTTTTAAAGCAAGAACTACAACTTGTAACTAAAGGTAACCGATTAAAAATTATTGCATTAGAAGCTAAATTAAACTGTGAAATTCCAATTGAAGGAATTGATTTTCCTATAAATTTAAGAGGAATTGTAGATAGAATTGATGAGCTAAATGGTTGTACAAGAATTATAGACTATAAAACAGGAAAAGTAGAAGCAAGGCAATTAAAAATGCACGATTTTAGTGTAATAAGTGAAGACTATAAATACACAAAAGCTATGCAAGTAATGCTATATTCATATATGTACACTTCTAATTTACAAACAAATTTAGCCGAATTAGAAAGTGGTATAATTTCATTTAAAAATTTAAATGCAGGGTTTTTAAAAATGAATTTTTCTGAAAAATCTAGAGGTGCAGATACGCTTGTTTCAGAAGAAAGAATACAAGAGTTTATGGATGAAACTAAAAATATTATTAGAGAAATTTTAAATTCTGAAATACCATTTATTCAAAACCAAGATTTACCATTTTAAAACATACAAAATGATTACAAAAACAAATATACAAGTTAAAAGTACACAACATAATAAACCAATTTTAACAGATGTATTTTACAAAAAAGATAACATAAAAAAACCAATTGTAATTTTTTGCCACGGCTATAAAGGTTTTAAAGATTGGGGGGGCTGGAATTTAGCAGCTCCTGAATTTGTAAATGCTAATTTATTCTTTCTGAAGTTCAATTTTTCACATAATGGTGGTACTGTAGAAAATCCAATTAATTTTCCAGATTTAGAAGCCTTTGGGCACAATAATTTTATTACCGAATTAGACGATTTAGAAGATATAATAAATTGGATTGTAACAAATCCTTATTATAAAGAAGAGATTGACCCAAACAATATTACGTTAATTGGACATTCTAGAGGTGGAGGTATAGTAACTCTAAAAGCTTCAGAAAATAATAGAGTTTCTAAACTAATTTCTTGGGCAGGAGTTTCCGATTTTGGAATGCGTTTTCCTAAAGATGAAAAAATTCTTCAGCACTGGGAAAAAGAAGGCGTTTCTTATATTGAAAACTCCAGAACAAAGCAACAAATGCCACATTATTTTCAGTTTTATACAAGCTTTAAAGAAAATGAAGCGCGTTTAACAATAAAAAATGCTGTTCAAAAATTAATCATTCCGCATTTAATTATTCAGGGTAAAAAAGATGAAGTTGTTCCACCTATTGAAGCTGAAAATTTACATAGTTGGAATCCGAAAAGCATACTTTTTATGATTGATGAAATGAACCATCCGTTAGGTTGTTCAGAACCTTATACGGCACCTAAAATGCCAACACATTTAGCTGAGGTTGTAGCAAAAAGTATAGAATTTATTTTAACAAAATAATGCATATTGAAAAAGCTATACAAAACGATTTAGAAGCTTGTTATTTCATTACAAAAAACTGTGCAGCTACAATGATTAAAAACGGCATTTTTCAATGGAATGAAGCCTATCCTTCAAAAGATGCTTTATACCGCGATATTGAACTTCAACAGCTGTGGAAGTTAACAGATAATAATATAATTATAGGTATAATTGTGCTTACTAAAATTGAAGATATAGAATATAAATCAGTAAAGTGGTTAACAAAAAATAAGCATAATTTGTATGTACATCGCTTAGCTGTAGATCCAAAATTTCAAGGTAAAGGCTATGCGCAAAAATTAATGCGTTTTTCCGAAGATTATGCTTTAAAAAAAGGGTTTCATTCAATTAGATTAGATACATTTAGTCAAAACACTAGAAATCAAAAATTTTATAAAAAACAAGGGTATATTAAATTAGAGGAAATTTATTTTCCAAATCAGAGTGAATTTCCATTTTATTGTTACGAGAAAATTTTAAATGTACAAAGAATCTAACATTACCTTTAAGGGTATTAATAAATTAGCAATTCCAGCCATAATATCCGGAATTGCAGAACCGCTATTATCTATAACAGATACGGCAATTGTAGGAAACATTAATTTAAATCCAACAGAAGCATTGGCAGCAGTTGGTATTGCAGGCTCATTTATTTCTGCATTAGTTTGGATTTTAGCACAAACCAGATCGGCAATTTCAGCCATTGTAAGTAAATATTTAGGAGCCAAAAAATTAGATGAAATTACAACATTACCCGCTCAAATTATAGCTATAAATTTAAGTTTAAGTATTGTTATTTACATTGTTACTCTATTTTTTGTTAATCAAATTTTTCAAATGTATAATGCAGAAGGTTTAATTTTGAATTATGCAGTAGATTATTATAAAATAAGAGCAATAGGTTTTCCTCTTACACTTTTTGTATTTTCAGCTTTTGGTGTTTTTAGAGGCTTACAGAATACTTTTTGGCCAATGATAATAAGTATAATTGGAGCAGTTTTAAATGTTGTTTTAGATATTATTTTAGTTTATGGTGTTGAAGGTTTTATTGAGCCAATGAATGTAGTAGGGGCTGCCTGGGCAAGTGTAATTGCACAAGCTGTTATGGCGTTATTAGCTATTATTTTATTATTAAAAAAGACACCATTTAGTTATAAATTAAAATTTCCATTTAATAAAGAAATTAAGAATTTACTTTCCATCAGTTTTAACTTAATAATTAGAGCTGTTGCTTTAAATGTTGCTTTGTATTTAGCAAACTCATATGCTACAAAATATGGAAATCAATATATAGCAGCCCAAACTATTGCGTTTCAAATTTGGCTATTTTTTGCTTTTTTTATTGATGGATATGCAAGTGTTGGTAATATAGTTTCTGGAAAATTGTTAGGTGAAAAAAACTATCCTAAATTATGGGAATTAAGCGGTAGACTAAGCAAATATTCAATAATAGTAGCATTAATATTAACCGCTTTTTGTAGTATATTCTATACACAAATTGGAATTGTATTTTCTAAAGAACAAGAAGTGTTAGATGCATTTTATAACATTTTTTGGATAGTGCTCTTAATGCAACCCATTAATGCTGTTGCTTTTGTTTTTGATGGTATATTTAAAGGGTTGGCCGAGGCTGTAATACTTAGAAATTTACTTTTAGTGGCAACTTTTTTAGGGTTTGTACCAACTTTATTAATAGGAGATTTTTTTGATTTAAAACTTTATGCCATTTGGATCGCTTTTACAGTTTGGATGCTGTTAAGGTCTGGTATTTTAGTTGTTAAATTTAGGCGCAAATATTTATATAAAAACACGTAACTTTGCATACTATGAGTAATGGAAGTTTATACACACATATTCAAAATAATATTGCAACAATAGAATTTTTTCATGAAGCAAGTAATTCATTTCCAAGTGAATTATTAGAGCGTTTAGCTAAAGCTTTTAATGACTTAAGTGTTAATAAAGATGTACATGTAATTATTTTAAAAAGCGAAAAAGAAAAAGCTTTTTGTGCAGGAGCTTCATTTGATGAATTGGTGGCAATCACTAATTTTGAAGAAGGAAAACAATTTTTTTTAGGATTTGCAAATGTGCTAAATGCTATGAGAAAATGTTCTAAATTAATAATTGGACGTATACAAGGCAAAGTTGTTGGAGGTGGTGTTGGTTTAGCTGCAGCATGTGATTATTGTTTGGCAACAGAACAAGCGGCTATTAAATTATCTGAATTAACAATTGGTATTGGTCCGTTTGTAATTGCCCCAGCCGTAGAACGTAAAATTGGGGTAGCAGCATTAAGCGAATTAACAATAGATGCTACAAGTTGGAAAAATGCCTATTGGGCTAAAGCAAAAGGCTTGTATGCAAGAGTGTTTGAAACCATTTCTGAATTAGATACAGAAGTTGAATATTTAGCGTTAAAAATGGCCTCTTACAATCCAGATGCCTTAAAAGAAATGAAAAAAGTATTGTGGAAAGGCACCCAAAACTGGGATGCTTTATTAGATAAACGTGCCGAAATAAGTGGTAAGTTGGTGCTTTCAGATTTTACTAAAAAAGCACTTCAAAAATTTAAAAAATAATGAAATTGGCAACCCTACTTTTTTTAATTCAACAAGTTGATATTGAGGGAAAAATAAAGAATGCACCAGATGGTAGTTATGAAATAGGTGTAGTTATAGGTACTTATTTACCTTTTGTAGTACTTGTTGCATTGGCATATTTTGTGTATTACAAAGCAAAAAACAGAAAAGATTTAAACGATTAATTTAGGAGTATAATAATGAGTAAAATTAGAATTACAAAACATTTCGATTTTGAAACTGGACACGCTTTGTATGGTTACGATGGAAAATGTAAAAATGTACACGGACATAGTTATAAATTATCTGTAACAGTTATTGGCACGCCAATTAGTGATGCTTCAAACGTAAAATTTGGAATGGTGATTGATTTTGGTGATTTAAAAAAAATAGTACTTTCTGAAATTGTTGATAAATTTGACCATGCTACTGTTTTTAATAAAAACACACCGCACGTAGAATTAGCTAATGAACTTGAAAAAAGAGGACACGATGTTATTTTAGTAGATTATCAACCAACAAGTGAAATGATGTTAATTGATTTTGCTGAAAAAATAAAAAATAGATTGCCAGAAACTATTTGTTTACACTCATTAAAACTGCAAGAAACAGGTAGTTCTCACGCAGAATGGTTTGCGAGTGATAATGCGCTTTAAATAACTTGTAATACGAGGTAATTCTCTTAATAAAGAGAAATATATTGTTTATTTACCGTTAAAAGTATTCATTGTATTGTTTAGGCCAGCAGTTCCAAAAGACTTAATTAAATCGCAAGATTTAGCTATGCGTTCTGGAAGTTGTTTGTCTTCGTCTTTATTCCAAGTACCTAAAACATAGTCTATTTGTCTACCTTTAGAAAATGCATCACCAACACCAAATCTAAAACGTGGATATTGTTGGGTTTGTAGTACTTTATTTATATCTTTTAGTCCGTTATGACCACCATCACTTCCTTTTCCTTTTACGCGAATTACACCAAAATCTATATTTAAATCATCGCAAATAACCAGTAAATTTTCTAAAGGAATATTTTCTTTTGTCATCCAATATTTTACTGCTTTTCCACTCAAATTCATATAGGTAGATGGCTTTAATAAAATAAATGTTCTTCCTTTAAATCTAAATGTAGCAATAGCACCTAATTTCTGACTTTCAAAAGTAATTTTTTCAGATAATGCTAACGCATCTAAAATTTTAAATCCAATATTATGGCGAGTTTCATCGTATTTAGCACCAATATTTCCTAGGCCAACAATTAAGAATTTTTTCATAAGATTTTCTGTAGATTTTTCTTTTTTTGATATGAAAAGTAATTTTAGTTGTTTTAAAATTTTCATAAAACAAATGTAATAAAAAGAAAAAGCGTTGCAAATGCAACGCTTTTATATTATTCACTAAAATAATTAGTTTATTCTTCAGCAGCTTCTTCAGTTGCTCCATCTTCACCTTCAGCGTCTTCATCTTCATCTTCGTCTTCAGGCATTACAGCACTTCGTGCAGTTCTAACTTGAACAACTACTGTATTTTCTGGGTGTAAAATTGAATATTCATCATTTGTTAATTCAGAAACAATTAATTTTTGACCAATTTTTAATTTAGAAATATCAGCATTAATAAAGTCTGGTAAATTAGCTGGTAAAGCTCTTACACTTAATTTACGCATTGCAAAACGTAAAGAACCACCACTAATTACACCAGGAGAAGTTCCTACTAATCTTACAGGAATATTCATTGTTACCAATTTATCATCAAATAATTGGTAAAAGTCTACGTGTAAAATTTTGTCTGTTACAGGGTGAAATTGAATATCTTGTAAAATTGCATGGTAACTAGTTCCATCCAATTCAATCATTGCAGTATATACGTTAGCCGTGTACACTAAGTTTTTGAACGATACTTCGTCAGCTGAAAAGTGTAATGGTTTATCCCCTCCGTATATTACGCAAGGAACCTTTCCAGCATTACGTAAGGCTTTAGTAGCTACTTTACCTACGCTTTCTCTTTTAGATCCTGAGATTGTTATTGATTTCATTTATTTAAATATTAATTAATTACATTAAAAATTGCCCGCTTATAGAGGTGTTTTCTTGTACTTTATGCATTACACCTGCGAACAAAGGCGCGCAAGATACAACTTTTATTTTAGAACTCTCTCTTTTTAAAGGAATTGTATCAGAAACAATTAATTCTAAAAGTTTAGAGTTTTCAATTTTTTCATAAGCATTACCCGATAAAATCGGATGTGTACAAACTGCTCTAACACTTAAAGCTCCTTTTTCCATCATTAAATCAGCAGCTTTGGCAAGGGTTCCTCCGGTATCAATCATATCATCAACTAAAATAACGTTTCTATCTTTTACTTCACCAATAAGCTCCATAGTATCTATTACATTTGCTTTTAGGCGTTGTTTGTAGCAAATTACTACTTCACTTTCTAGATATTTAGAATATGCATATGCACGTTTTGAACCTCCCATGTCTGGAGATGCAATGGTAATATTGTCTAGGTTAAGACTTTTTACGTATGGTAAAAATATGGTTGAAGCATATAAATGATCTACTGGTTTTTCGAAAAAACCTTGAATTTGATCAGCGTGTAAATCCATAGTCATAATTCTTGTTGCTCCTGCTGCTTGTAGTAAATTAGCTACAAGCTTAGCTCCAATTGCAACACGAGGCTGGTCTTTTCTATCTTGTCTTGCCCAACCAAAATATGGAATAACAGCAGTAATATGTCTAGCTGAAGCTCTTTTTGCTGCGTCTAAGATTAGAAGCATTTCCATTAAATTGTCTGAATTTGGAAATGTAGATCCTACTACAAAAATCCGCCTTCCTCTAACGGAATCTACTAATGCTGGCTGAAATTCACCATCACTAAATTCTGAAATTTTAACATTTCCAAGTTCTAGTCCGTAAGAATCGGCAATATTTTGTGCTAAAACTTGACTTTGTCTGCATGCAAATATTTTTGGTGCTAGTTGACTGTTTCCCATTTTTAAGTTGTGTTGTTGTTTGTTGAGCCGCAAATTTAAAATTAATTATAGAGTTATTAAACAACTTCGCGATTTTTTTAAGGTTTTGATAAAAAAAAATTATAAATTTGCACACGCATTTAAAAAGCCTCGATGGCGGAACTGGTAGACGCGCTGGATTCAAAATCCAGTTCTTTCGGGAGTGTGGGTTCGATTCCCACTCGAGGTACTATATACACTAAAAAAGGAAAACAAGAGAAAACTAAAAGTCTGAAAAACAGACATATAACAAAAATTAGTTTTTATTGCTTTCCTTTTTTTATGCTTTTTTTTCTTATATTTGGTACTAATATGGTACTAAAATTAAAAAAACATGTTTGTTAATCTAAGAATTAGAAAGCAAAGCAAAGGGTCTAAAAAATTTTTTCTTGATATTAAGGAGGACGGTAAAAAAAGGTATTACGAGTTTTTAGATATAAAAATATATAAAAGCGACTCTAAAGAGGTTGTAAAAGATAAAAAAAATTTAGCCGAGCTAATTAGGTCTAATAGAGAAATTGAAATACTTACTGAAACTACAAATTATGTCCCTAAACATTTAAAAGATGTTTCTTTTTTCGATTTTGCCGATGATTTTATAGCTAATTATAAAAAAAAGGATGTTAGAATGGTTGACGCATCATTAAAACATTTTAAAGATTATTTAGATAATAATGATTTAAAAGTTACTCATATTACACCTACAATTATGTATGGGTTTAAAGATTATTTGATTGATGATTGTAATTTATCTGGAGAAACACCTCATAATTATTTTACAAGATTTAAAAAAATCTTAAAAAGTGCTGAACTAAAAGGTTTACTAATTAACAACCCAACAAAAAATATTAAATTTAGAAAAGTTATTGGCGATAGTGTTTTAAAAAAACAAATTTTAACTACGGATGAATTAGGTGTGCTGGTTAAAACTAAATGTGGAAACGAAGAAACTAAAAAAGCATTTTTATTTGCGTGTTATACAGGCCTTGGTTTGGCAGAGATAAAAATACTTACTTGGAAAAATGTAGCGAATGGTAAACTCACAACAAAACGAGAAAAAACAAAGCAAAAAGTAGAAATTAAGTTAAAAGATGGATTGCTTAAATTAATTGGAGAAAAGCAGTCTAAATCAACCCCGATTTTTAACCTAAAAAACGAAAAAGGCATCTCGCTTTCTACAAATGCAATTAATAAGTGTATTAAAAATTGGGTTGAAAGGGCTAAAATTGATAAGCATATAACTTTTTATTGCGCGCGACACACTTTTGCATGTCAATTGCTACAATATGGAGCAAATTTAAAAACAGTTGCTGATGCAATGGGACACACTTCAACTAAAAGTACAATTAAGTACTTAAACTACATTGAGAACTTAAAAGACGAAGCTATTGATAACTTACCAGATATAAATTTTTAAAATGAAAGAAAAAGATTTTAAATTAATTTACGAAGATTTGTATAAAAAATATATAGATGCTTTTATAAAAGAGGTTGAAGATTTATATAAAAATTGCAAAGAGGAAGGTGATGCAGAAACATTTGCTTATAATGATTGTAAGAGATTGCTAAACGAAAAGACAATTGACCTTAAGATAAAAAGAAACTCTTTAAGTTCAATTTACCGAAAATTTGAAAATCGTTATTCTTTGATTCAAAACAATAATTTAAATAGATTATATATAAAACATATTTTACCAGAATGTAAAAAGTTTAAAATTAAAATGAATGAAGAACTATATGAAAACCTATTAAATGAATTAGCTATTTTAGATGCTTCAAAACGGGTAAGTTCTTGGTTTAGTTGTTGGTATAATGTTTATAAAATGATGTTTGAGTTAAATGATTTTTCAGAGTTTAAAATAATTAGGAATTGCAATTATTCAGAAAGCAGCGATATTTTTAAAAAATATCACAGGCAAATATACCCTAGTAGTTATATAATAGAAGAAAAAATTGAAAGAAATTTACAAAATAAGAAAAGTACCAGTGATGGTATTAAAGATGAAGTAAAGAATTTTAATCTTATTGAGTATTACAAAAAAGATTTCAGACTTATGTATGAAGATTTTATTGAGTATTACATTGATGGAAATAAAACATCATTTGAGGATTATGAAAATGTCTTATTTAAAAATCATAATGAACACAAATCATTTATAACATTTTCCTGCTCACCTCAAGAAGCTGCATTATTACTTTTTAAGTTGATGGAATTTTTTACCGATTTAACCTATACAAATATTGGGAAATCAAAAGTATTTAAAAATAAATCTGGAAAAATAATAACTAGTACGAATTACGGTAAAAGAGTTGCACCATTTAACCCGAAATCAAGAAATTTAAGTCTATCTGCTAAACAAAAAACAATGCTTTTAAGAGCAGAAAATATTATAGAATTAATAAAAAAGGAAACTTTTAAAGAGAGAAAATCGTAATTAATTATGATAAATCGTCACAAATGACTCGTATGTGATGTTTTCATATGACTGAAATCAAAAAAAGTAAAATAACCTACACATTTGCAGTGGCCCAAGGGAAGTAAAGGGACGTGCACGTTCCATTTTATTAATTCATAAAAATTAAAAAATGGAAACAAAAATTTTCCAAAAACTAGAAGAAATTAAAAATTACTTATTTCTTCAAAAAACAGTATTCAACTTTGATGAAGCTTGTATGTATTGTTGTATTTCAAAAAGTAAAATGTATAAACATACATCTACTAATAATATACCTTTTTACAAACCAGAAGGAAAACTAATATTCTTTAAAAAAGAAGATTTAGACAAGTGGTTATTACGCAATAGACAATCATCTAGAGATGAGTTGCAACGTGAAGCTACAAAATATTCATTAACTAAAAGAAGATAGGCTATGGGTATTTTAAAAAACGAAAACAAAAATTATTTAAGTGATATAGTTTATCATTTAGAACAATTAGAAAGTGATTTGCTCAGAATACAAATGGACAATAATAGAAGCTTTGTACTTTCAAAATCATTAGATATTGCAATTGGCAGAATTAAAATGATTATAAAACTAGTACATAGTGATCCGAGATTCGACTGGAAAGTAATTCAAGAGGAAATGGATAGTTCATTTAAAAAAGATACTTCTTTAACAGGCTTTAAAATATTGTTTGATTTTAAAGAAAGTAAAAAACCAAATAGGTGTTTAATTCCAGTAACTCTTACAATTAAATCAGACAAAAATGAGTGAGTATTTAAGAATAGGCACAGATTACTATAAAAAGGGACAAAAGCCCCTTTGTAGCGGAGATACGTATAATACACTTTTAAAATGGAAAAAGAGTGAAATTATAACGGATGAAGGTAAAGAAGCACTAAATACAATTAAAAAATATGATGGTTTTTGTTGCATACCTTCGCACACTAATTACCACCAAGAAATTAAGGGGTTTTATAATGAGTTTGAAAAAGTTGAACACAATTTTTTAATGGGAGATTTTCCAAAAACCAAAGCATTTTTAAAACACATTTTTGGGGAGCAGTACAATTTAGGAATTGATTATTTAACTATTTTATGGAAGCATCCAACGCAGGTGTTGCCAATTTTATGTTTAGTTTCTGAAAAGCGAAAAACAGGTAAAACAACCTTTTTAAATTGGTTAAAGTTAGTGTTTCAAGGTAATATGACAATTAACAAAAATGAAGATTTTAGAAGTCGATTTAATTCAGATTGGGCTTCAAAATTAATAATTGCAGTTGATGAAGTATTACTGGATAAAAGAGAAGATAGCGAACGGATTAAAAATTTATCCACCGCACAAAGTTTTAAAACCGAATCAAAAGGTATAGATAAATCTGAAGGGTTTTTCTTTGGTAAATTTATTTTGTGTTCTAATAATGAAGAGAATTTTATTATAGTAGATAAGGATGAAATTAGGTATTGGGTGCTTACAGTTCCAACGCTGCCTGATGTAAATGAAAATCCAGATTTATTAAAAGACCTTGAAAAAGAGCTTCCTTATTTTATGAATTATTTAAACCAGCGCAGAATTAAATCTTCTAAAAAAACCAGAATGTGGTTTAGTAAAGAGCAGATTTACACCGTTGCCTTATCTAAATTAATTAAAGGAAATAAAACCTATTTAAATAAAGAAATTGAAGAAATATTAATCGATAGCTTTATTAAGTTTGAAGTAGATGAGTTAAAATATTCCTTGGGTGATTTATTAGAAATCTTATCAAAAAGTAATATAAGAGCATCAACTTCAAAAATATCGGAGGTTTTAAAAAATCATTTTGGTTTGGAGAGTAAAAATGGATCTTATCCAAAATATTTTTTAACGCATCAAACAATAAGTGGTGATTTTATTACAGATGAAGTTAAGCAAAAAGGAAGGTATTTTACTTTTAATAAAGAGGATTTTATAAAAACATAAAATTCTGTTGATTTGTTGATTTAAAGTTGTAATTATATAAATATCAGTATTTTATAATGCAACTTTAATACAACAAAAGCGCAACAATTAAAGACCTTGAAAAAAAGTTATTTTGTGAAAGTTTAATTGTTGACATAATGTTGAATACTTGTTAAGGTTTAAGTTATTTATTTACAATTGTTTATATCTTAATTTCAACAATACAACATTTAAAAACCTATTAATTCTTTTTGTAGAATATTTTTCGGGAAACTCTTTAAAATACAATAAACTCTAAAGTGTAGTGCTGTTGGATTCAATCCTCAAGACGATAGCTTTAGAGTTTTTTATTTTTTTGTCAACTTAATTATTATAGTAATTACACTTTTTAAGTGCAATTACAAATTGTAAGTCTAGCTAATTGTAATTAACAAGTAAAAAACCTTTATTTTAATGGGTTTTTATAATTATCAATTAAAAAACGTATCGTAATTAGCTGTGGCAATTATTAATTGTAGTTGCAACTGTATTGTAGTAGTTGCTAATTTTGCAACAACTTGTTGAAGGGATTTTAAATCTATTATAAATGGATATTAAAATCTACTTACAAATTTCGCTTTAGAATTAGATTTATCGAAACATAATAAATACACTCTTAGATATATTGTAGAGTCAATAAATGATTATTAGGTGTAGTTATTGTCTATAAATAGCGTAACAAATTGGTTTTGTTTAAGAAATAGTGCAATATTGAAAAAAGGCTTCTTTCAAGTTTCGTAATCCTTTTTCTAACCTTATTTTTGATAAAAAAAATAGCTATGAATAAAGAAACCCAAAGTTCTTCACACAAAGAAGTATTATTTGTTGTTGATCAAGTTCCTGAAAATAAACCGACTAACAACTCTAATTATCATTATTTTCATAATCAAATTACACGCAGACCAACTAACAAAAAAGTTATATATAAAAATGATTTATACATAATTGAAACTGATAAATTTAAAATAGAAGAGATTGAATCTTTAAACTTTAAACTAATTCTCGTAGAATCAAAACAAATTGCTAATCAATTAAATACTTTATATAGAACTCAAGCTTATAAAGAGTATAAATTTCATAAAGATATATACTCCATTTCTAAAAATTACAAAATAAGAAAAATGATAATACATTTAAACAACTTTAATAAGTTATCAAAACAACAAATATTTGAGTTAGTAAGTGATATACATTTTATTTCAATAGACTTTTCCCCAGAAAACGATAATACTACATTCTTTGATAGAAATGGAGCCTTTGGAAATAACCAGTTAATTTACTACCAATACACTTGTACAAATTGTAATGATTTCAATTTAAAAATTATTAATAAATCTGAACCAAAACCTAACAAATGTAAATATTGTAATGAGTTGATAGTAGATTCAGAAGGAAACCTAAGAATCGAAGTATCAGTACTAGAGAATAATAAATTTAGAACTGTAACTGATAAATTATAGTTATAATGTTTAAAAATTTAATAGAAATATTTAAAAAATATAACTGGAAAGAAAACAACCTTAACAGAAAAGTTAAATCTACTAAAACGGTAAAACATAGTTTAATGTATAAAAATAATGAGCTTACAAAAGATGTTAACTTTTATTATATGGACAAAAAGAGTATAGATAACTTTGATGTAAATGGAAATTTAATAAAAGCAGTTTCATTTGATAATCGTGGAGTAAGAACAACTTTATTAATTTCTTCTTATGACTCAAGAAATTATGCTAATAGCTTTAAATATTATGATGACAAAGATTGCTTAATAGATAGATGTTTATTTGAACATTTAGAGAATGGAAATACAATAGAGGAATGGGATAGTGGTGGTAAAGATATTATAAAGTATAATTTAGAAGAAAATAGTATAGAAAAGTATAATTATTTTGATGATGGCAGCCTAAATTGGAAAGAAAAGTATAATTACTTTCTTGATAAAAATATGGTAGAATGGTATTTATTCGATGGCTTTGAACGAATAAAAACGATCTCTTTAACAGATACTTTTGGAAATGTTATAGCAAATAAAGAGTATGATAGTGACGAAAATATTTTAAAAAAAACAAAGTACGACTACAAACTAGATGAAAATAAAAATTGGATAGAAAAAAAAGAGTTTCTGATTGAAAATAACGTTGAAATTCCTAAAACTATCTTTGAACGAGAAATTAAATATTATTAAATAATGAAAGACGCTCCAAGCTTAAAAGAACAAGAAGTATTACTTTCTAATATAAAAAAACTAAAACAAAAATATGATGAAAAAAGAAATAAAGACAGGTTTAACATATTTTATGCTTTACATAAAGAACATGATGAAGTAAACCTTCATTCACGTTTTATTTCCTATTTATTAGCAAAAGACTCTGGACATATGAAAGGAGATTTATTTGCAAGATTGTTTCTTGATATTGTTCTAAAAAAAGACAAAGATTTTTTAGATGATTATGTAGTTATTCCAAATGAATTTAATAAAACCGAATTTAAAGAGATTGACATACTATTAATCAATAAAAAATTGAAACATGCAATTGTTATTGAAAATAAAATTTATGCAAAAGATAGTAATCACGATCATAAAGAAGAAGAAAAAGTAGTAGATGGATATATCGGTCAATTAGAGCGTTATTATAATACAATTCTTAAAGGAACACCAAAAAAAAGCGCTAATAAAAGTGAAAAGATCACCTTTGAAACTCATGATTATATTAGCAACAAAATTGATGTTTTTTATTTAACACTTAACAAGCCAAAAGAAGATACTTTCACTAAAAGTAAAGGTAATATTCCTGAAAGTGTAGGTGTAAGAGAAATATACTATAAAGATGAAATTATTAAGTGGCTAAAACACTGTTTAGAAGTTACAAAAGATGATAACTTCTTAAATAAAATTATTAATCAATATTTAATTTTAGTTAAAAATATGACCAAAACAAACATACCAAAAAAGGAATTAAACGAGTTGAGAAATCTATATTCAACTAATTTAGAAACTACACGATATGTCATTGACAACTTTAAAGATATTAAATGGCATACAGTAGATGACTTCTTAATAAAATTAAAAAATGAATTGAAATCTAATGGATATAAAAACGTTTGCTTATATCCTGAGAATAATGACGCTAGAATTAAATTAGTTACAGAATTAACCCACAATAATAAAGATGTAAATATAGGAGTTACATTTAAAACAAATGAAGGTGAAAATTTATATATAAGTGTTTTAAATAATTTAAGCTGGGGTATTGTTGATAGAAAATGGACAGATTTTACTCATAATCTACTTCAAAATATTCGTTTTTCTGATTTTTCTACTGAAAATACATATAACCTTATTGACCAAAATAATACCACAAATGCAATTAAATCAATTATAAAAGAAATTTCAGAAGAACAAGAAAATAATTTTGATACTTTAAAAAGTATTTAATAGAAGAAATATGCAAAAATTGTAGGCATATTTTTTTAACTGGAATGTTTAAAAGTTGGGAAGAAACAATAGGTTATTACTTATTAATAAAAAATAATAAAAGTGATGAAATTGAGAAGCACTTATAAAAATTAATTATTAATAAATCTGGTTATTTAATAATCATCAATTTAGTTGATGTAAAAAGGTAAAAAGATAATCAAAAGAATATTAATTTAACTAGTTGTCTTACATAGTTGTATCTAGTAGTGCAGTTGTCAATTGCGGGTGCAATTACATTTGTAGAGATACCGAAAGCCTAATAAAATAAGGGTTTTTACAGTTTAATATGTAATTACAAGGTGAAATTGCAATTGAAAAGTGTTATTTATTACTTGATAAATATATAGAAATAATACAAAACTTCTAATAAAATGATTTATTCAATTTTAATTGTTAATTTAGATGAGTTTTATGGAATTTTATTAAATTAGTACCTGTATAAAAATTGCTAATACAATATAAAATTATAGAGTAAATACGCTGTATTTCTTTAAATGTTGTTGGTAATAAATATGTATTTTTTTAGCTAAAAACACTTAAGTTATATGACTGTAAATATTAACCAAAATCCTGAACAAATAGCGCGTGATAAAATTGACGAAATGCTACGAGAAGCTGGATGGTTAGTTCAGTCTAAAAAGAAAGTAAATTTATCTGCTGGAAAAGGTGTTGCAGTACGTGAATATCAAACGGATGTTGGTCCTGCTGACTATGTGCTGTTCGTAGACCGAAAACCTGTCGGAATTATAGAAGCAAAACGAGAAGACGAAGGACACAGATTGACAGTTGTTGAGGAACAAGCTGTGAACTACGCCAACGCTAAATTAAAATACTTAAATAACGACCCTTTGCCTTTCGTGTATGAAAGCACAGGAACCATAACACGGTTTACAGATTACAGAGACCCAAAACCAAGAGGTAGAAACGTTTTTAGTTTTCATAAACCAGAAACAATTGCTGAATGGTTAAAAAAAGGGCAACCGCTTAGAGAAAGATTGTTGTCAATGCCTGCACTAGATGAAACAGGATTGCGTCCTGCGCAAATTGTTGCTGTTAATAATCTAGAACATTCTTTTAAAAAGAACAGACCAAAAGCCTTAATTCAAATGGCAACTGGTGCTGGAAAAACATTTACAGCTGCAACATTTGTATATCGTTTGCTAAAACACGCAAATGCAAAACGTATTTTATTTCTGGTGGATACCAAAAACCTTGGCGAGCAAGCGGAACAGGAATTTATGACCTTTCAGCCCAATGACGATAACCGAAAATTTACAGAGTTGTACAATGTGCAGCGTTTATCTTCAAGTTATATTGCTTCAGATAGTCAAGTCTGTATTTCTACCATACAACGCCTCTACTCTATTTTAAAAGGAGAAGAATTAGACGAAAGTGCTGAACTTGATAATCCAAACGAAAACTCTTGGCTTCAAAATAAAATGGCTAAAAACAAAGCTGTTCCTGTGGAGTACACACCCAAAGTACCTATTGAACAATTTGATTTTATTGTCATTGATGAAGCGCACCGTTCCATTTATAATTTATGGAAACAAGTATTAGATTATTTTGATGCTTTTTTAATTGGTTTAACGGCAACACCTGATAAAAGAACCTTTGGTTTTTTTAATGAAAACGTAGTAAGCCAATATACTTATGAAGAATCGGTAACTGATGGTGTAAACGTGCCCTATGATGTGTACACGATTGAAACGGACATTTCGCAAAATGGTGCAATGATAGAATCTGGTTGGTTTGTAGATAGACGAGATAAACTTACCCGTAAAAAACGTTGGCAACAAGAAGATGAAGACACAGATTACAAACGCAACGATTTAGATAAAAAAGTTGTCAATCCTAGCCAAATTAGAAACATTATTCGTGAATATAAAAAGGCATTAAAAACAACTATTTATCCAAATCGTATTGATGAAAATGGCGAATACGAAGTGCCAAAAACCTTGGTATTTGCAAAAACAGATAGTCACGCAGACGATATTATAAAAATCATTCGTGAAGAATTTGACGAAGGCAACGACTTTTGTAAAAAAGTAACTTACAAAATTGAAGAAGACCCAAAATCGGTATTGAACCGTTTTAGAAATTCATATTATCCAAGAATTGCCGTTACGGTAGATATGATTGCCACTGGAACAGACGTAAAACCTTTAGAGGTATTATTGTTTATGCGAGATGTAAAAAGCATCAACTATTTTGAACAAATGAAAGGTCGTGGAACACGAACTATCAATAGTGATTCTTTACAGTTAGTAACTAAAACAGCGAAGACAAAAACCCATTTCGTAATTGTAGATGCTGTGGGTGCTACCAAATCTAAAAAAACAGATAGCCGACCTTTAGAACGACAAAAGTCTGTACCAATGAAAGATTTATTGGGAGCAATAACAATGGGACACGCCGACGAAGATTTGTTTTTGTCTTTAGCAAACCGATTAATCAGATTAGAAAAACAAATCACCGAAAAAGAAAAAGATAAATTGTTGGAGTTTTCTGGTGGTAAGAATTTGAAACAAATAACCAAAGAATTAATCACTGCTTTTGACCAAGACGACATTGATACCAAAGCACAACTAGCCATTGACAAAATTCCAATTGAAGATAGAACGCCAGCGGTCATTGAGCATAGTCGAAATGAAGCACAAGAACAATTGATATTAGAAGCCAGTAAAACGTTTAATGGTGAATTAAACGACTATTTAGATAATGTACGCAAACAACACGAACAAATTATTGATAGCGTAAACATTGATACGGTTACAAAAAGTGAATGGGAAACCACGTCTGTAGATAAAGCAACCGAAATTGTTAAAGATTTTACAGCATATTTAGAAGCCAACAAAGACGAAATAAAAGCGTTGAGCATTTTTTACAATCAACCATACAATCGTAGAGACATTACATTTAAAATGATAAAAGACGTAATGGAGAAACTACAATTAGAAAAACCATTGTTAGCACCCGATTATGTTTGGGATGCTTATACACAATTAGAAGACGTAAAAAGCAAACAACCCAAAGATGAATTAACTGCGTTGGTATCTTTAATTAGAAGAGCGTGCGGCATAGATAGCGAATTAAGAGCCTACGATAAAACCATTGAAAACAATTTTAAAACGTGGATTTTTAAACAAAACGCAGGACAACACAACCGCTTTACGACAGCACAATTAGACTGGTTACGAATGATAAAAGACCACGTAGTGAGCAGTTACCATATAGAAATAGACGATTTAGATTACACCCCTTTTGATGCCAAAGGCGGAAAAGGAAAAATGCACCAATTATTTGGTAACCAAATGAATGAAATTATTAACGAACTTAATGAGGTACTAGCAGCATAATGAGAGAAGATTGGATTGAATGTAATACTGAGGATATTGGGCAAGTTATAACCGGAGGTACACCAAGTAAAAAAAAACCAGAATTTTATTCCCAAGATGATTACCCTTTTTACAAACCAACAGATTTAAATGCAGGAATTAACGTTAAGAAGTCAAAAGATTATTTATCAACTTTAGGCTATGCAAATTCCAGAAAAGCTGATAAAAATTCCATTTTAGTTACTTGTATAGGAGCAACAATAGGAAAAACGGGGTTAATTAAAAATGATGGTGCATTTAATCAACAAATCAATGCTTTAATTCCTTTTGAAGGTCTATCTAATGTATTTTTATATTATCAGATTATTGGAACGGTATTTCAACAACAAATAAAACGAAATGCACATTCTACAACTCTTCCAATTTTAAATAAAAGTAAATTTTTAAAGCTTAAATTAAACATTCCGCCCCAAACAATTCAAAAAGCCATTGTCAAAAAAATAGAAGCATTATTTAGCAGTTTAGATAGTGGTATTGCAGACCTTAAAAAAGCACAAGACCAATTGGTTATTTATAGACAAGCGGTTTTAAAAAAGGCTTTTGAGGGTGGTTATACTCAACCAAACGCAAAAAAAGGAGAACTAGTTATAAACGGATTACAATCTGTAATACCACAAAATTGGAAAGTTTGCAAAATTGGCGAAATTGCAAAACTTCAAGGAGGTTTTGCTTTTAAAAGTGCAGAATTCACTGATTCTGGAATACCAATTGTAAAAATTAAGAATGTACATTACCAAGACATAGATTGGAGCGATAAGACATTTGTTGCAAGTTCTAGAATGAAAGAATTTAATTCTTATTCATTAAACAAAGGAGATGTTTTAATAGCTATGACTCGTCCAGTTATAAAGTCACTTAATAATATAAAAACAGTTGTTGTTAAAGAATCTGATTTACCAGCATTATTAAACCAACGCGTTGGAAGGTTTGTAATAAATGGAGAAGTAGATAAGAATTTCTTAAAGTACTATATTTTTACAGATTTTTTTAAAAGACGTGTTCTAAAAGAATCTTCTTCTTCACAGCAACCAAACATAAGCTCTACTAAAATTGAAAGGTTTGATTTTATTGTACCAGAAACAATCCAAGAACAACACCAAATTGTTAACGAGATAGAAAGTCGTTTATCGGTTTGTGATAAAGTAGAAAAAGATATTGCAGACAGTTTAGAAAAAGCCCAAGCCTTACGCCAAAGTATTTTGAAGAAAGCTTTTGAGGGTACATTATTAAGCGAAGCAGAAATAGCAAAATGTAAAGCAGATAAGAATTATGAGCCTGCTAGTGTGTTGTTGGAGAAGATTAAAGCAGAAAAGAAACAAAAATAAAAATGACAGAAAGCCTAAATATTGAAAAATTCTCGCTGTCATATAAGCCAACAAAATCAGGAGAGGTTTCTTTCCATTTAAAAGCTATTAACAGCAAAAAGAACGAAGCGCTTAAGTATCCTAATCGTTTGCTTTATATCGTACTAAATGACAATACATTTTTATATGTAGGTGAAGCAAAAGCAGCACTAAAAACTAGGTTTCAACGTAGTTTTGGTAGTTATCGTCACTTTATAAGAGTAGGCAAAGCAAGAGGTGGCTATAAAGGCTATAAGTGGATTGAGCTTTTAGACCCAAAAAAAAATACTCCAAAAGAACTTAAAGTTTGGGCAGTATTATTTCCTGCTTCTTATAATAGTTATCGAGATAGAATTGAAGCTATAGAAGGAGAATTGGTTTGGGAAATACGCAAGAGAACAAAACATTGGCCTACTTTTCAAAACGAAATACATTTTAACAATGATTACAAGGATGCCAATAGGATTGCAAACAAAATATTAAATGAAATAAAATGACAGATTCAAGCATTATATCAAAAATATGGAACCTCGCCAACGTACTTCGTGATGATGGTGTTGGTTATGGAGATTATTTAGAACAAATTACCTATTTGCTATTCTTAAAAATGGCAGAT